>JBFMEN010000001.1:0-16932 GCA_040753435.1 Candidatus Omnitrophota bacterium
GAAATCGGGATTAAAAAGATTGTTTAGAGGGGTTTTTCTGAACAATGAGCAATGTATTTTTGAATCTCTTTTTTAAGTATTGGGGACAAATCGACAACTTTTTGATAAAAAGTAAAGGCTTTTTCACAGTCTCCGGCTTTATCATAAATGTTTGCGATGCGGAAAAAAATATCGGGTGAGTCCGGCTGGTATTGCGAAATTTTGTCATAGATTTGAAGGGCTTCGGATTCTCTTCCGGTTTGCTCATAAAGAAAAGCCAGGTTGAACAGGGCGTCCACATTATATCCGCAAATGCTCAAGGCCTGTTTGTAGGTTTGTTCAGCTTGCTCAAGGCGGCCATCCTTCATGTACACGTTTCCCAGATTATACAGAAGGTTGCTGTCGCCAGGTGTTAATTCCAGGGCTTTCAGGTAGCTTTTTTCGGCATTTTTCAGGTCCCCGCGTTTGTCATATACAGCGCCGGCTTTGGCATAACGATTGTAGGTGAGTACTTTATTATCCATAAAAACGGGCTGGAAGACAGCGGCAAAAAGAACGATAAAAGAAATGGCGGCTGCGATCTGAAGTCCGTCCCGATTTTTAAACCGGTCAATGAGCCAGAAGATCGCCACGCTTTCAAACGCGATCAAAAAAGGCAGGATCGTGGCACGGTGGCGTGTGGCCAGAAAGAAAATCAGCGTGACGGCCATCTGGCAAACGATCAAAAAAATAACAAATGGCTGATTTTTCCATTTTTTGAATGTGACCAGCATGCCGATCAGGGCCAGTGGAAAGAGGATAAATAAAGCATTCCATTCAAGTCGGTATTTCCATTCGCGCATAAACAGCAAATCCATATCATGCGCGTATTCAGTCTCGGTGAAAAACAGTCTGAATTTTTTCAGGACCAGTCGGAGAAATTGATCTGGATGATGCCGTATAAACTGCAATGCCTTGCTTTTCCAAAATGCGGAGACCTCTCCCTCCGTCATGGTCCGGTTAAGAATCGCTTCAGCAACGATTTTTTGGTCTTCATCTTGTCCCTGATGAGAGGGACGGATAAATTGTGGATTAGTGTAAGTTCCGTTGGCATCGGGGTGATTGCCTGCGTAAAGGCTGAGCCCGCTTTGGGAACTGATCAGGATCCAGTCGCCGCCTATGATTTTATTTCGAAGGCAGGTTAATCCGAGAACACAGAAAGCTGAGAGAATCATGATAACGGCTTGTTTGCGCCGAAACGGTTCGGCGATCCACAGCCAGATGAACGTCGCAATGGCAAAGAAAAGGAATTTTCCATCTCCCAGGGTTGTCAATCCGATGAGAACGCCCAGCATCGACCATTGCGCTGACTTTAGCTGATCTCGGTCAATAAGGGCTATGATGATAACAAGACTCAGGAAAATAATCAGGGTCACTGGCATCATCAGCCAGTCATAATAAATCATCATAAAATTGAAACCGGTGAATATCGACGCAAGGACGGCGGTATTTAAGGAAAATATTTTTTTAGACAGCAGAAACAGCAGGACACAGTTGAGCGATCCAAGCAGAAGATGAAACAGCCGTATGAGCTCCATGTGCCCGAGGGAAAGGCGATAAAGTACGGATAAGGCGTATGGGTAAAGCGGCAATCCTGAGAAGGCTTTTTTACCAATAAAGCTTTCCGTAGCGATTTCTTTAGCCCATTCAGCGTAATAGGTGACATCAGAGCCGGGATTATGATAGAAAAAGTAGTTTTGTTTTGCGGCCAGCATGAAAGCCAGTCGAATCGAAAAAGCGGCTATGAAAATTCCTATTAAAAATAAGTTTTCTTTTTTTGTTAAGAAATTGTTCATGATTTTTCAGCTTCACAGTAAAGGTGAAGGAAAGATAAGACCGCAATCGCCGCGGTTTCGACTTTCAGAACTGTCTCGCCGAGAGAGATCGGAACTGCTTTTTTTTCAATGGCCATTCGTATCTCCTCATCTGAGAAATCTCCCTCGGGACCGATCAGAATGAATATTTTTTTCTTTGAGTTATTTTTGATGGAGCCAAAAAGAGGCTGCCGTTTTCCTGAAAGACACGGAATAAGCGCAAGAGTATTTTCGTCGATCAGGGAAAGCGCTTGTTTAAAAGGAGTAATCTCACGGATACAGGGAAGCTTTCGACGACGGCTCTGCTTGCCGGCATTAATGGCGACGGTTCGATAACGTTGGGATTTTTTATCAGCACGCTCCTGACTGTAGCGAAACTCGGTCCGCTCGGTATTGAGCGGGATGATTTCATCTACGCCAAGTTCCGTTGACTTTTCGATGATCCATTCAAATTTTGTTTTCTTCGGGATGGCGCAGCCAAGAATCAGATATGTTTTATCCGCCTCGTCATGCGAAGGTTGGCGGGAAAGAATTTCGACGAGGATGTTGTCTTTTTTGATTTCAAGGATACGTCCCTGCGCCTCCTCCCCGTTATTGTTAAAAACCATAATTTTATCGTTTGTTTTACCGTGAAGAACGTGGCAGAAGTGGTGAATTTCATCGAAATCAATAATGGAAATACGATCGGATGTAAGGTCAGTATCTTTGATGTAGATGCGATGCATATTGATAAGGGTTAACGAAAAGCTAATGGGCGAATTTAAGGTGTTTCCTTTTCGCTCTTCCTCCATTCGCTTTTCTTTGAAGGAATAAATAAAGTGGACCGAGGGGGGATCGAACCCCCGACCTCATGATTGCGAACCACGCGCTCTACCAACTGAGCTACCGGCCCATAAAGTTATATGTGCCGCACCTGAATACACGGGCACAAAATATATATGTCAAGAAAACAACCAGCAGAATTTTATTTTCGGATATCATATCAAAAGGATTTTAGTTTGACAAGGACGCCGGAAATTATTATTGGGAGAGCCCGGGAGGTAAAAAAGATGTTTCAAGAGTAAAATCCTGATTATCGAGGCTGCCTTCTGTTAATGACGGGGCGAAGCGAGTGGTTAACGTGATCTTAACGGATTGAAGTTTTCCATCAGCATCAAAGTTTAAATCGAAAAAATCGGGGTCGGAAATTTTGAGGAAGGTGGGATCGTCGAAAATGTGTTCTCCCGATGGAACGGTATCATATCGGGTTAGATAAACAGAATCGTCAATATCATGAAAAAAAACGACAATGGTGCCATCACTTTGTGTAAACCCGATGTATTCCCATAAAGAATCTTTATAGTAATTGATCGCGGCTCCGAAATCGAGAGTTGTTCCTTCGTTAACGCCAGTGCCGACAGCAGACCAGCCATATTTAACAATAACCTCCAAAGCAATTGTTAAATCCATTTGGGTAAGAATTCTTTCTTCTATGCGTTTTTGCCATGTACGGATCGCATAATCTGAGGAAAGGGCTCCGGTAATAATTATTCCAACGAGCATCGAGGATACCAGGAGCTCGGTTAAAGTCATGCCGGATTTCTTATTTAAGAGATACATAATGAATAATTATTTGATTAAATCATTCCCATTCGATAGTCACGTTGACCCAACGGCCGCCCTGCCCGGGATCATCAGTGACAGTATAAAATGTGTTGTAAGTTATCCCATCCCTCGTCGTAACAGGGCCCTGGAAGCTGCCTCCTGCTTTTAAAAGGGAATTCTGTTCATCCCACAGTTTCGCATCAATTGAGAGCTTGAGATTTTCGATGAGCCGCTGTCCCAGATAGGCAGCCTGTATTTCCTCAAATGATTCGGCAGCCGGACGGTTCAGACTTTGTATGGCCGACAAGAGACCCGTAATGGAAATGGCCAGGATCAGTGACGAGATGATAATTTCAATGAGCGTAAAGCCTTTATTAAGGGATGTGATCATTTAAAACCCCAATCTTGTGCAGATATTCACCGGATCCAAAGGCATTAAAGCGGTGCCCGCACATTCGATAGTTCCGTTATCCCATATTCTTAAGACATAATCCGGGGGGGTTCCCGGATCGGATCGGCTGATTGATGCGATTAAATACACATCGCCTACCGAAATCTCGTTAAGGGCTACGGGGCTTTCAAAATGGTTGACCGGACGTAAAATAATATCTAAGTCGGAAATGTTATCTGTATACGCATCGTGATCAATGTGGTAGCGTTTTTGAGAACCGGAAATTTCGATAAGAATTTCACTGGCGTTACCGGCATAAGATTTTTCTATCGCCATGGTAAACTTCGGAACTGCCATAGCCGTCAAAAGGGTGATGATGACTATCGCTGTCACAACTTCAAAGAGTGAGAATGCGTTCCTGTTTTTCATTTGAATAAATTAAAAAAGCCGGCCGGATTTTCCGGCCGGCTTTTCTGATGACTTACATCAATTACTTAATGGTTTTAAATGCATCGGTTCCTGATTTAGTCACCCCAACTGATGTTTGAACAACCGTAATTGTACTTGTGGCACTCCCGCCGTCAGCGGTGGTTCGTGTCGCGACGATCGTATAGCCCGGTCTTGTTAAGCTCTGAATCGAATAAGCAAAGTGAGAGTTCGGTGATGTGGCCGGGTCTTCGATATCAAGAACGGGTAAAACACAGGTTGAATAACTTCCGTTGTTCTGAAGATAGCAGCGTTCCAGGGAACTGCGGATTGTTGCGATAGCTGCCAATGCCTCAGTACTGCGTGAAAACTCAACGGTGGAGAACAGTCTTGGTAAAGCCAAGCTGGCCAACACACCGATGATGATGATGACTATGATAATTTCAAGTAGTGTAAAACCACTTTGATTACGTTTTTTCATGTTTTCTCCTTTGGCTTGCCTTTTGCAAGCATAATTTTCAGCTCAAAAAATTCCAAAATGTTTAATGTCGATCTATGTTTTGCTCCCCGCGCATCCCTCCTTAATAAGGTTATTGGGTTATAGGTTAAAAGAAAAAAATGATCGCCTTGTATTTTATATTTAATAAAAAAACCACTCTGCCAATAGAGTGGTCCTTTAAACTATATTGGCAGCTGTCTTCCCGGATTATTAAGCTTCCGGGCACTGTGGCTTTGTCAGTGAACCATTAAGGTTCACCTTTTAAAGATGTGATGCCTTAATGATTCGCCGCCGTGAACTTTGTTGAATTCACGGGTCCTATCCTTACGGATAGTTTACCTTTATCAATATATAGTTTCGATGTCATTCTAAATATAACACACTTAAATACTGGATTTCAAATTGATGGTATTATTGTAAGGAAATTTTAATAAAAAAGAAACAATTTCCTTGTTTTTTTTGCTTAGCCTCCCCCTCCGCCTAATTGAGAGATATTGAACATCGGCATAAACATGGCAGCGACGATCACCCCGATTATGCCTCCCATAAAAATAAGCATGACTGGCTCAATAAGGGTTCCAATCCGTTTCATGAAAGTTTCCACCGTTTGCTGATAAAATTCCGCGACATGTTTCAACATCTTGCTGAGTTCACCGGTTTCCTCTCCTACTGTAATCATTTGGATGGCCATTCCAGGGAAAAAACCGGTTTCCTGCATTGGCGCAGCGAGAAGTTCTCCCTGACGGACCTTGTCTTTGATGTCAAGAATGATCTTGGCGCAGGTGGAATTATCAACCAGGCGGCTTGAAATATCAAGGGCCTGCAGGATCGGGACGCCGCTGTCTACGAGAATTGCCATTTGGGATGTAAAGCGTTCGACGATAATGAGGCGATATATATTTCCGATTGATGGGAGACTGAACAAAAAGTTTTCGAAGCTTTTCTTTCCTGATTTGGTTTTGATATATTTGTTTAACATAAAAACTCCGCCTCCGATTCCCATCAAAATGAAAAGAAAATTTTTTTTGATGATCCGGAACGTCGTGAGCAGGACTTTAGTGATGAGCGGCAGCTGAACGTTCATGCTGCTAAAAATGTTTTCGAACCGGGGACCTACAAAGAGGGCAAAAAATGAAATAGCGCCCATGCAAACGCAGAAAAGAACAGCGGGATAAATAATTGCCGACATGATTGTGGATCGGAAAGCCGCCTGCTGTTCGAGATAAAATGAAAGTTTGTTAAGAACTTTGGGCAAAGTACCTGCCGTCTCCCCTACTTCAACCAGGCTGATCCAGAACTGATTGAATGTTTTTGGGTGCCTGGCCATGGACTCCGAGAGCGAAGAACCTTCTTCGACGCTTGCAGTCACATCATGAAGAATCGCGTAAAGTTTCTTACTTTCCATCTGGTCAAGAATAACCTGCAGACTCCTGAGCAGAGTGACTCCTGATTCCAGCATCGTGACAAGCTGTCGGCTAAAGACAATCAAGTCGGACAGCTTAATTTTGTTATGATGAAATTTTCTCTCTCCTGACTTGGATGCCGACTTTGGTTTCTGCTCGGTTTTCATTTCAACAGGAACGACTTTGAGTAGGAAAAGACCTTTTTTCTGGACATCCTGAATAAGCGATTCTTTTGAAAAAGCTTCGACCTCTTCAGTAATTGTTTCGCCTCGGAGATTTTTAAATGTATATCGGAATTTCGGCATTCGTAGACCTTATGAAGAAGTAATGCTGACGATTTCGTCAAAGCTGGTGATCCCGTCCTCGACTTTTTTTATTCCGTCTTCGAAAAGAGTGTCCATGCCGTTTTTACGGGCGACATCCATGATCTCTATGTAACTTGCATGTTTCGAAACCAGTTCCCTGATTTCGTCCGTAATCACCATGGTTTCGGTAACAACGATTCGGCCTTTGTAACCGATATGATTGCACTCTTCACAACCAACAGGTTTGTAGATTAAGTCGCTTTTGAACGTGATTCCTCCGTAAAGATCGGGCTTGGGTTCAAGCGCTTCCTTGCATTTTGAACAAAGCCGTCTCGCGAGGCGCTGGGCGACAATACAAACCAGTGATGGGGTGATAAGATAGGATTCAACGCCGATATCCATAAGCCTTGAGATTGCTGAAGCGGCATCATTGGTATGGAGGGTGCTCAGAACAAAATGCCCTGTTAAAGCGGCGCGCACGCAAATCTGGGCTGTCTCCAGGTCGCGAACCTCACCGACCATAATAACATCGGGGTCCTGACGCAAAAAAGACCTTAGCGCCGAGGCGAATGTAAGCCCTATGTCGGGACGGACATGCACCTGATTGATCCCATCCAGTTTAAATTCAACCGGGTCTTCGGCAGTCATAACATTTTTTTTGGGATCGATGGTCTCATTTAATGCCGAATAGAGCGTGGTTGACTTTCCGCTGCCGGTCGGACCGGTGACAAAGAAAAGACCGTACGGTTTTTTAAGGCATTTTTTGATTTTCTCCAATTGTTTTGAAGAGAATCCCAAAGTCGAAAGCTCAAGCTTGACGGCATCCCTGTCGAGGATACGCATAACCACTTTTTCCCCCCATACTGTCGGGATGGTCGAGATGCGGAGGTCGACCTGTCGGTTATCCATTTTAAAGCTGATGGCGCCGTCTTGCGGAAGTCTTTTTTCCGCAATATCAAGTTTCGAAATGATCTTCAGCCTTGAAACAATGGCCAGATGCAGGGATTTTGACGGAGGAGGGATTTGGTAAAGCGCGCCATCGATACGGTATCTTAGACAGATTTTGTCTTTAAAAGGCTCGATGTGAATATCGCTGACACGTTGTTCGATGGCTTGCTTGATAATCAAGTCCACCAATTTAATGACCGGTGCCTCCTCAGCCTTTTCAATCAGAGGCTGTTGTTTTGATTTCAAATCGGTTTTATCCTGAGATTTATCCCCCCGCTTTGGGTCGGCGGCAGACGCAGCGGTCTTCTCGCCTCCAGATTCAGGATTATGATGAATATGGGATCTGGCGATGGTGTAGAAATTTTGAATGGCCGTAATTAAATCTTTTCTGGTCGCGATAATGAGATTGATTTCGCAGCCAGTCACCATTTTCAAATTATCGATCATGAGCAGATCAAGTGGATCTGACACAGCACATGTCAGGACGGTATTCTTTTTTGATAACGGAAGAACGAGGTTTGTTTTGGCAAAGTCATGCGCAAGCAATTTGTCAAGATTTTGATCTAATGAAGGTTTCAGAAGATTGTTTTCACGCGTTGAATAAGGAATTTTCAACTGAGTCCCCAATGCGCCGATAATATCTTCTTCCGTTAAGACACCCATTTTAATCAAAATTTCACCCAGACGGCCCCGTTCTTTTTTCTGGATATTGATGGCCTCATTAAGCTGGTCTTCGGTAATAAGATCTTGTTGGAGGAGAATTTCTCCAAGTCTTAAATGCGCCACAGCATTGACCTCGTATGAATGAAAAAGTTGTGTTTAAGGAGCATATTGTTCTCTAATCAGTTTTTTTGATTCTTGAGCTGCCAAAGATCTTTTTTCATTATCAACAACGATGTGTGGTGTCAGAAAGATTAATAATTCACGTTCGGAGGTCGAGAGGTTATCATATTTAAAGAGACGACCCAGTAAGGGGATATCGCCGAGAATGGGAATCTTCGTATGGACATTGGTCGTATCTTCTCTCACCAGGCCTCCGATGACAACAGTATCACCGTTTTTTACTTTTAAGATTGCTTTCGCGCTTCTTTCCTCCGGATCCTTTAAGGGCTGGCCTACACCGAAATCAGATCCTGTTTTTGCAATGATGACTTTCGGTTGTACGGCCATGGTGATGACGTTTGATTCAATATTGGCTTGCGGAGTGACAACCAGGGAAACGCCTGTCTCGACGCGTTCCGCGTCGAAAGTCTGATAGGCGATATTTTCCGAGGATTGAGTCGATTGTTGAATGCTGATGGCTTCATTAGTCGTGATTTTGATCTCGGCAGCCTGGTTATTCAGCGTTAGAATACGGGGTCGGGCGAGGTTCTTGGTATCGGTTTGCGATTTGAGAAAACGCAAGGTTGCTGTTAAGCCGGATGCATCCAGTGTGCTTGCCGTGATGCGGTCTGCCCCGTAATTGATTGGGCCAGGATCTTCAATCAAAGGGACGCTTCCGTCAAACGGGAAGACGTTTTCCTTCGCTCCGCCTTCAAATGTCATGAAGACGCCGCTCCACTCTATGCCGACTTTATCAGTGATTGATTGGGCGACCTCGAGCATCTCAACCTCGATGAGAACTTGCGGGACCGGAATATCGAGGCGCGAGATGGCTTGTTCAATGTTGGGAAAATTTGTTGCGATATCAGTAATGATCAGACTGTTGGTCCGGGCGTCTTCAGTCAATTTTCCCTGGCTTGTTAAAACGGATTTGACGGCTTCAATAATTCCCTCAGACCCTCCCCCTCCTCCTCCGCCTTCGGCAGTAACAGAAATAAGCGTTCTAATCTTCGATGAATCAACGCTCGCATGTTTTAAATGATAGACCCGTGTAGAGAGTTCGGAATTTGGACGTTGCATTGGTTTAACGATATAAATGCCGCTCCCGGGGTTTATCTCATAGGTCAGATTATTCGCCCGGAGAATTTGCTCCAGGGCTTCCTCGACAGGAACATTATCCAGGTAAACCGTTACTTTTAGATTTTCAACTGATTCGGCTGTAATCAGATTCAGGTTTGACTGCTGCGAAAAGATTTTTAGCACATCCACCAAAGAAGCATTTTGGAAATCCATGGAAATTCTTTTTGAAAATTCCGGATAAATAAAAGGGCTTGATGAGTCGATATCAACGGCCGTGGAAGTTGATACAGGGATGAAATTGAAAATGAGCAGGAAAAAAATATAATAAATTGGCTTCATAATGGCTCCTTTAGGGTTTTATCCAATATCTTGTTTGGCTGGACGACTCCATTAATACGCCTTCCTGGGAAATATCAATGACCTTCCACCCGCCAACGTCGTCCCCAATTCCGACAATATTATTGTTTAGAATCGCTTGTGGCAGGTCACTATTCCAGATTAAGCCGGAAATTTCAATTTTAGGAGGCGGTTCTATGACTTCTCCGGTTGACAGAATGACAGGACCGCCGGAAGTGGTGACCACCGTGATTAAAGGTTCTTCAGGTTCTTTATGCGGCAATTGGCTTAAAAAGGGATTTTTGATCGATTCTTTCGCTACGGTGTCAGCTGGAACAGATGAAAATTTTTGATACATCTTTTCGGCTAATTCAACAACAGCGTCATTTACAGGTTCATTGTTGTCGATAAAGAAACTAAAAGGACTCTGGGACCAGGAGTTCCCGGAAATTAACACTAGCAATATAAGCGTAAGGATAGATCGTTTAGGCATTTTTAAAATTAACAACAGTCAATGATATATTTGCTGAGATTGTCTCTGATCTGGGTGCGGCAGACCGAATCATACGGGCTCCGCCAGGAGCGGCACGCCAGGTGTCTATTCTGATTGTTTTGTTTTTTTCTATGGCCGCAATGAATCTCCATAAATCTTCATAAGAGACGGCAGAAACACTGATTGATAGCGTGATTGTCTGATAAGTCTTCTGGTCATTCTTAACCGCAGGTGAAAACGATTCGATGGTGATATTGTTAACCTCAGCTTGCTGGGCTGTCAATTCAATCAGGTTCGCCTCGGTTGTTTCAGCGGGAAAGGCCGATTTTAATCGTTTTAAAATGTCCTGCGACTTCTGAAATTCTTCAAAAATTTTCCATTTGGTTTCCAGGATTGAAACATTGTATGTTAATTTCTTAAGTTCCTGTTTTTTTGAGTTGAAACAAACGATTGAAAGAACCATGGCCAGAAAAATGATAGCAGTATTGGCAATAATATCCGGACGGCCTTTGAGATTTTTCAAAAGCTCACGGTAATCAATGTTTTTCAGGTCCTTGATATCAATTTGTGAAAGTTCTTTCAGGTTCATAAGCTTATTTGCACGTAATTTGAAAAGTGGTTAAATGGTTCTCTCCCTCGCTGGATCTGCTCGCTGAATCCCGGTTGACGCTGTCGTAAAGGACGCTGAGAAATGGATTGGTCTTCAGATTTTCGATAAATGTATTTAATATCCGGAACTGTTCATTGGCGTCAGGTGAATAAATTTTTCCGTTCAGGGAAAGTGTTATTTTGCTTTGGCCGGCATCGTTTTTCTTGTCCGAATAAGACACCTGGATGCCGGTTAACCACGTTCCTTCCGGAAGAGCTTTTGAGACCTCAGACATAATTAACGCGACATCACTTTCAAAACGAACAGACGTGAATGTTGTGATTTCCTTCGCAATGGAATCCTTTTTGGAGATCAGGTCTTGTTCCGTCAAGGCCACGAAAGAGCCGAGTCTGGATTTAAGGTCATTTGCTTTTGTCGTATAAGAAGAGAGCATATTGTTGCTGATAAGGATTGTAAGAAAAAGCACAATGGCGCTTGTTAAAAATATTCCCGCCACAGAGAAATAGCGTTTGGTGGATTCAAATGGGTCCTTGCCTGAACGCATCAATTCGATTGCTTCAGAGGAAAGGTCAAAATATTTTGGCGAAAATTTTTCCTTGCGAAGAGTTGATCCCAGTGCGGTTAAATGCGGAATGGTTCTGTACTCTTCTTGTTGGATAAAACGATCAATGGGAAGAAAAGACACGGGTATATTCAAATCCTTCGAGAGCAGGTTGTCAACATTAGGAATGTTTTGCTCTGAAATGATAATAATCTTAGAAATTTGCGACGAGGAACGTTGACGGGAATAGAAATTAAATGAGACCCGTATCTCATTTTGCAAAGTCCCCTGGAGAGTGGAGAGATCTGCCTGACCGAGCGTGACATTCAATTGGCGCATGAAGTTAATGGTCTCGTCATCCAGTATGATGATCTCACTGTTGTCGGAACCGATCTCAATAATCGCCACAGCCTCCTTTTTGCCAATAATGCGATGATGTTTCAAGAGATGGATCAGGCTTACGGGAGCTGGTTCGATATAGCGGAGCTGGAGCTCGGATTGCTGGATTGCTGCCACCATCGAATCAAGTCGTGAACGGCGGATGGCAATAAACAGGACGGTAAGGTTTTTTTGCTTACTGTTGGCAGAAGGGATTGTATGATACGTGAAGATGAGATCCTCGAGCTTCAGCGGAATATATTTAGTGATTTCAAATTCAACCACACTGGCGATCTCACTTTTGTTCATAAAAGGAATTTCAAACGAACGAAAAATGAGATCGTTGGTCGGCAGCGACAAACTCGTATTTCTTGATTTGACGGATCTGAATTCAAAAGTTTTTTTAAGGATGGTCGGAAACCTTAACTCGTCGGGAATAGAACCTTCGCCTTCGGTAATTTCCGTATCAAAAGGGACTAGAAAGACATTCGAGAAACGTCCAGAAATGTTTTCGACGATACTGAAACTATTGGAACCCCAGTATATTCCAAGTTGGCCTTCTGCAGACATAGATTATCCGGAACTTTTCAATTTGATATTTATATTTTTATTAAACACTAATACTTATACTTTGTCAATCAAGGACTTAAAATAATGTAAGATGTTGAATTAGTAAGAGATATTAATTCTGATGGCGTTGACCTGGGGATTAAAGGTCGGGGATTCGGTCCCTGACGCTTCAAAGCTTTGTTCATCCAGAAGGAGACTGTTGGCTATCGGGAGTTCAGCGGTTCCCAGTAAGCTTTTTTCGGCTTGATATTTCAAAAAATACGATTGGCCAAGGTATTCCGCTTGAATGTCATCAATAATCGTTTGACTGGATTTTACCTGGCTGACACTCATACTCATGATGCTGACAACAATTATTGAAAGCATCAAGGTGAGTATAATCACGGTGAGTAAAACCGCTGCGGATTGTTGATGAAGATTCTTATGAATCAAGTTTAACCTCGTCATTATATTCTTTTGTGTCAATAAGGCTTTTGCAAGCAGGGCAACTTATAATTTCGTCATCGGTTATATTAATTAAAAAAGTGCAATACGGACATTGGATCATTGGCATGGAATCAAAAGACCCCATAGCTTCATCCTGATTATAAAATATCCATAAAATGAAAACAAGGAGGAAACAAAAAGAAAGAAATATGGCTATGGCCATTGAAATATCAATCGTTATCATAGGTATCTGCGGATATTTTTAACATCTGGATTCGGATCTTCGTGGATTCCAGCGCTGGGTCGGTATCTCTCCTCCTCGTTGGGCCCTCTTTTGTATCAGTTGCGAGAAAAGTCGTTTTTACAGATTGCTTTCCGTCCGGTTTTTTAAATTCTGCACGGGGTTTAAGTGATCTTGGAACGGGGTTGATGTTTGGCGTTACATTAACCTGGAGATGCTGGTCGAAACGAAAATCGTAATTCGCATGTGATAGATTTTCATCAATCGGATCCAGAAAAGCGCCTAAAAAAACAAACGATGGCTTGTGAGCCACTCCCTTAATCGGAAAAGAAAAAATAAAAATTTCGGCCGCTGTCAAATGAATGAGAACGGCCAGAAGAAGGCCGTGTCGTTCGGTTATCAGATAAAAATTGTTTTTCATAAATCGCGGTTAGTGGCGATATTGATTTTTTCAATTCCACGTTCACGGCATAGATCCCAAACGTCAACAATGCGTCCCATTGATGAACGACGGTCTGCCTTGATCATAACAGGGGTATCCTTCTTCGCGGATTTAATCAATGTTGATTGAAGCTCTTCAAGGGAGACTACGTTGCCGTTAAGATAGATGACATTTTCACTGGTTATGGTGATCGTGAAGCTATCGTCTTTAATGATATCGCTGGTTACTGCTTTCGGCAGTTTGACATGGATGCCCGACTGAAAAGTAAACGACGACGAAAGCATAAAGAAGATCAACAGCAAAAAGACTACGTCGATTAAAGGCGCCATATCAATCTGGGCAAGTCCGCTTTCCAATTTTATTTGCCGCTTGAACTTCATTGGAGTCTCCTTTAATCCGGGTTTAGAATGGAGTTATCGGGAACCTCGGCCAGGTGCGACATGAAATTGACTAATTCAGTGGCCGCATGCTCCATTTCGTTAACGGTGGCATTAACCCGACTGACAAGATAGTTATACGCGAAGTACGTCGGGATGGCGATCACCAGGCCCGCAACCGTCGTCAATAAAGCCTCGCCGATCCCTCCGGCTAAATCACCGGGAGTGACTGGATTGAGGCTGGCGGCGCGTTGCTGGATTGTATAAAAGCTTGAGGTCATCCCGGTCACAGTTCCCAGAAGACCCAGTAAAGGTGAGATATGGGCGATCGTGGCCAGCGCTGTGAAACGTTTTTCAAGAATGGGAATTTCAAAAAGGCTTACGTCTTCCATCGCTTCCTTGATTTCATCTCGGGAACACCCAAATTTCAGGAGACCCCCTTTAAGGATTTTTGCCACCGGAGACGGATTGCTGTCACACAGGCGAATGGCGTCCTTGATTTTATTTTTTTTAATGAGGGCAAAAATATCTTTCCGTAATTTGTGAGTATCCGTCGATATCCTGGAAAAAAATATGAGCTTGCTGATAACGATCGCCAGGGCAAACACGGAACAGATCAGCAGCGGAATCATAATAGGTCCACCCTGGACAATAATATCTTTTAAGCTGAATTCCCAGATGCTCATAAAAATCCTCCTTTTGCTAATTAAAGTTCGCATTGATCCAGTTGAGACGCTCGCGGGCGTATTTTGTTTCCTCAACGTCAAGATCAACGATTTTTTGATAGATTATTTTTGCCTGCTCCCAATTTTCCTGGTTCTCCATGATGCGCGCTACGCGCAGGTACGCTTTCACTCCCCACTTGATCTCGTCTTGAAACAAATAAGGGATTTTAAAATACTCTTCCACTGCTTTGTCAAAATCATTAAGGAGTTCATAATTATCTGCGATGAGGAAAAAGAGTTCGGCATCCGTAATCAGGCT
Organism: Candidatus Omnitrophota bacterium; assembly: GCA_040753435.1. Lineage (GTDB taxonomy): Bacteria > Omnitrophota > Gorgyraeia > Zapsychrales > JANLHA01 > JAKLFA01. Next base: position 14,689 of record JBFMEN010000001.1, read on the forward strand.
TTTGCCTTGAGTGGATTTCAAGGCCTGAAGATAAGCGTCGATCGCATTCTGGGGACGGTCCTCCTGTTCATGGATCCTTCCTATTTGCAGGAGAGCATCCCGCTGATATTCCGGGATCTTTTCGGCAATCGTTTGATAAGCTTGCAGGGCTTTCGCCGAACCGCTCTTTTCTGAAAAAATTTCGGCAATCGCCAATTGCGCTTTCGCATATATTTCCTGGTCGATTTCGGGTTTGACAGAATTGAAGGCGCCCAATGCCTGGTCAAGTTTTTTTAATCCCTGGTAACATTGCCCCAGTTCAAAAAATGCTAGATTGATTTTGTTGCTGGTTGGAAATATTTCCGTAAATTTCCTCAAATAATGAACAGCATTATTAAAATCCATCTGCTGAAGATAATATTCACCCAGCCAAATCAGCGAGTCTTGATGCGCCTCTGAAAGAGAATAAAGCTGGCAGATTTGAGTAAAGTGTTTGACTGCCTCGCCGGGTTTTCCCATTCCATAAAGGGTCTTGCCGATGAATACTTCTGCTGTCTGCTGGATCGACGGTTGGTCCTTGAGTTCTTTCACAATTTTCCGGAAAAGCTGCAAGGCTTCCTCAAAATTATTTTGATGAAAGTATGACAAGGCCAGGATATAGTTCGCCTGGGAACTGAGATAATTATTGGCCCTGGCATCGTTGAGGAACATTTGGATATATTTGACGGCTTCACCCCATTCTTCATTTTGAAAATAGGCGAAGCCGAGGTAGTAATGAGATTCCGCGATGTATTTGCTCGTCGGGAAATTTGTCCTAAGGCTCTGGAATGACAATTTCGCCGGTTCAAATTTCCCAAGCTTGAGTAATGTAATTCCCTGTTGAAACTGGGCATAATCGGCGTATAAACTTTGGGGATATTCTTTGAGAATCCGGTCATAGGCTGAAAGCGCCCTGGTCAGTTCTTTCGCATCCTGATACGCATCACCGATTTGACTGAGAGCGCTCGATTTGACGGTATTGTTTGTTGACTTTCCAAGGATCGCTTCAAACGTTTCAATTGCCGCTGGCAGGTTGCCTTTTTTCAAGTAAGACCAGGCGATCCCGTAATACGCTTTTTCCAAAAGGTCATCGCCCAGGGATATTTTTTTGTCGGCCAGGAGCATCTGATATATGGCGATTGCATCATCGTAACGTTGAAGCAAATAATAAGCGTTTGCTTTTCCGATGATCGCATCCTGGATTCTGGAACTTCCGGGATAAATCTTCAAAAATTGTTCATACTGCTCAAGGGCCTTGTTGTAGTCATGCATCTCGGCATAGAAAGCCCCTTTTCCTAAAAAAACTTCTTCCTGCGAGATTTCATGTTCCTGGGCGATTGATGCAGCCTCTTCAAAATAGCGTCCGGCAAGATCAAGTTTTTTTAATTTGATATAAATCCATCCCATACTTAAAGTGGAGACAAGTGAAATATTGGGGTCATCGCTAAGTTCCGAGGCCTTTGCATAAAAGGTGTTGGATTTGAGGTAGTCTTCAAAGTAATAGTAGCTCTCGGCTAAATAAAAAAAAGCATTTGCCAAGCGTGTGCTTTTTGGATAGAGAGCGACATACTGCTCGAAATTTTCGATGGATTTCTGGAAATTTGACAAATTCAGGTTTGATTCTCCAGATTTGAAAAGGGCGTCTTCAGTCAGTACATGATCGGGGAAATCGGTTATCAATTTTTCAAAATGAATGATGGCTTGTTCGTAGTTGCCTTGCTCAAAAAAAGACCAGCCCAGGGAATAATAGGCTTGGGGAACATACGTGGATTGAGGGTATTGCGAAATAACCTGCTGATAATATGATTGGGCTCTCTTATGGTCTGAACCTTTAAAATAGGTCTCTCCCATCCAGAACAATATCGCATCTTTAAGATCGGGATTTTTTTCCAGGGATTGGAATATTTCCAAAGATTCAAGATACTGATTTTTAAAAAAATAACATTGACCTAATAAAAGCCTTGCCTTGACGCCATACTCAGATGAAGGAAATTTCTGAAGAAACTGCTCGATATAACGGACAGCGACGTCATAAAAGCCGTCATCGAATGCTTTTTCAGAAACAAGGAAAAGCTCCTGGGCCTGGGGATCTTCAGACGCGAAAGCTGAATTTCCAAGGATTGAGGTTTGGAAAGAAGCAGCTAAAAAGAAATTTAGAATCAGGACGGATAAGTGGTAGATTTTCATATATTTTTTTGAAAAAAATAGATTAAAGTATGGTTATTA
>JBFMEN010000002.1:0-29351 GCA_040753435.1 Candidatus Omnitrophota bacterium
AAAACATGGAAACAAAAATCGCCAACGCCATGCGTTTTGCCTATCTCTCCGGTAACATCAATTCTGAGGCAACGAATCCTAAATTCCCTCTTCACGAGTAACATCTAATTATGAGTCAACTGGATAATTCCGGGTCAGATAAAAACCTCCGCCTCCCGCTCCCCGCCTTTCGCTTTTCTCTGCTTGTATATCTCCAAATACTTCTCCGCCATCATGCGGGCGGAATATTTTTCTTCAACTAATTTCCGGGCGTTTTCAGTTATTCTTGTAACGAAAGGTGAGTAGCGAAAAGCGAACGGTGAATAACGAGAAGCGAGAAGAGAAAAGTACCCGCTATTCGCCTCTCGCGCATCGCTTTTCGTTTCAAAATTTTCTGCCTCTTCGCCACTCGCCCATCGCTCTTCACTTATCCTTTGAAGAATACGCGCCAAACCATCCACATCTCCCACTTTCACCAGAAATCCTGTCTCTCCGTCCCTGATGATCTTCGGGATTTCCCCGACCGGCGTGGCGACAACCGGAACGCCGGCTTCCATGGCTTCAAGCAGAGTCATGGGCAGGCCCTCCTCCAAAGAAGGCATGACCAAAACATCCAGGGCGCCGTAAACAGCGGACATGTCCTGCTGGGCGCCCGTGAAAATGGCCGAACAGCAATCATCGGGAAGGGAAAGACGGTTAAGATCCCTGCAATCGGAAAAAGCCAGTTTCATCTCACCGCAGAACCGCTTGAGCTCTTCTTCCAGCGGCCCTCCTCCGACGATTAATAATTTGACGTTTCCCTTTCCGCTCTTCTCTTTTCCCTTTTCCATCAACTTCGCCAAAGCTTTCAGGAGATAAACGTGCCCCTTTTCCCTGCTCAACCGGCCGACAATGCCGATGGTAAAAATGTTCCGCTGCGCCCCGGATCCACCGTTATCCCCTGCCCCGCGGTTCTTCCCGGGATCAGGCGGAATCCCGTTCATAATCACCACTATTTTTTTCCTGTTAAAGACAAACGGTGAAATCCTTTTTGCCACTGTATCGGATACCGCAACAACCTGGTCAAACATGTTATAAAAAATCCCTTCAATAAACTGATACGCGTGGAGTTTCCAGCTGACGCTCGTCCACCCGTGATTGGTTGCCACCCGCCTGACCTTAAGCCCAAACGCCGCTATCAATCCAAAAACCGCAGCTTTATAATCGTGAGTGTGGATCACATCGATTCGCTCGTCGCGTAGTATGCGCCGGATCCGCGAAATGGCCTTCAGGTCGAACATGCCCCGGCAGTTGACGGCCGTAGCCAGAACTCCGGCGTCCCTGGCCTCGTTGACCAATTCCACATGGGGATTTTTCGCGTTATTCAAACAGACGATGTGATTATAAAATGCCGCCTGTTCGAGTTCCCGCGACAGATTCAAAATCACATTCTCGGCGCCATAACGGCCGCCGCTGCTTCGCACATGAAGCACCTTGACGTTTCTTTCAGCCGGCATTTCCTGAACCTCGCATCACGCAATATGTAAAGACAAACGCACCCTGAAAACAACCCTGCAAACTTGCACTCTCGCCTTACCGGCAATTCCGGTCAGCTAGGCTTCAAGTTTCGACAATACATTTCTTACCAGCGTTTCAAACCTCTCCATCCCGAACATCTTTTCCGCAATCCAGCGGGACCTTCGCCCCATGCGCTTGCGCTCTTCAGGACGATCGATCAGGTACTGAATTTTTTCCACCCACTCCTCCTCGCCGCTCTTATATGGCATAAGGAAGCCGTTGTCTCCGTCAAAAATAAATTCTCTTAATCCTCCGACATCACGGGCAATAATCGGCAATCCCACAGCCGCAGCTTCAATCGCCGCAACACCAAGATATTCTTTCTTTGTTGGAAAAAGAAAAATATCAGAATCCTGAAAAACCCCGGCAATCTCTCCATGGGGAACATCATTGAGCAGCGTCACGCCCTTTGGCATGTCTTCCCGCGACAGCGACGGATCATTGGAAACGATCGTCAAAGCCACCGGCTGAGAGATGAAACGCTGTTCAAAAATCCTCACCAGCATGTCCCCGCCCTTGCGGTAAAAATCATTGCCGACAAATAACAGTTTTATCTTATCGCCGGATTTTTTATCCCTCAAAGGCGTCCAAACATTTAAATCAACCGGACAATGGGTGACAAAGATCTTTTCTTCCGGTATCCCGTAATCCCTCCGGAGGGCCTGACCGCACCATTCAGACATCGGCATAAAAGCCCTTATATCCTTAAAAACCCTGCCGAATAACCAGCGGGTAACCGGCAAAGCCGCCATGGATTTCAATTTTGCGGCCGGATTGACTCTTACCCGATTAAGGGATTCATGAACGGCGCTCGGGACTGAATCAAGACCCAAAATTACAGGATGGCTTCTCACCTCCTCATACAAGCCATACCCGATTTCATATCCGTTGATCAGCAAATAGTCATAGTCAAATTCAATGCGCTCTTTAAACTTTTTCCGGGCAACAATCGCCATGTCCAGTGCATTGCTGAATGTGCATTTCTTCAAATAGGTTCCGTAATCTTCCCCTTTAATAAACAAACAGCGCACATCATAATCAACAAGTTCTTTAATCTTGTTTACTAAAACGTGGGATAAAGCACGATTACCGAAAAGCTCGGTGACAACAGCCAGAATTCTCTTTCCCCGCATCATTCCCCGCCATCGCTTTCTGAATCATCTTGCAAAAAAATTCGATATACAACCCGGATGAAAACCTTTCTTCGACCATTCTTCTCCCGTTATTCCCCATATCTGCTGCCAGTCTTTCATTTGAAAGCAAAAGATGGAGTTTTTCTGCCAAGCCATCATCATCCCCGACGTCTACCAGAAATCCATTCACTCCGTCGTCAATCAGATCAGGAATCCCTCCTGCCCGGGTTCCTATAACAGGTTTACCGCACGCCATCGCTTCAATCAGAACGCGTCCAAGCCCTTCCGTTAACGAAGGAAGAACGAAACAGTAACATTTCCGAAAATAATCAAAAATGACATCATAACCGACTCCCCGCATAAAATTTATTCTCCCGGGCATCGGATCAAACGCCTTTCGCGCCTCTTCTTCCAATTTATGGCCAATCAGAAGCAGACGAAAGTCAGGGTGATCGCCGGAAATTCGCCGGAAGGCCCTGATCAGACAGTCTACCCCTTTTAATTTAAAAGGATAACCGGCAAAAAGAATGAACTTCCCGGAATCTCCCGCGGGAGAAGCGGAGAAGAGATGCGTGGGGACGAAATCATGAAAAATGAATACTTTTTTGTTCCTGAACCTTTGCGGAAGTTTCTTTTCAATATTCGGGGTGAGCGCTTTGATCGCGTCGGCATAAAAAAGAGAAATATTGCTTAATGCCTTTAAAACAATCTCCCTGATGTCCGGAATCATCCCCTTTCCATAAAAAGCAGCGGTCGCGCCGGCATAATACTCACTGTTTATTTCAACGACTAAAGTGCAGTGAAAGACGAGCTTCAATATAACACCGATAACTCCGGTAAACATCGGCTCATAACAAACAACCGCATCGACTTTTCCATATTCCTGATACCGCCGCGCGTTTGAAATGATGTGTTTGAGCAGATTCCACTTCTTGATTAACCCCTTCGATCGATCAACCAGTCCGCGATAAACAAAAGAGCCGATCTGATATCCCCTGAAACCCGGATCGCAGCTCCAGCTATAAATTTCGCCCTCAAAATTACCGGATAACATACGAAAGCGTTCCCTGAAGTCCGGGAGGTCAGGACGGTAAATCGGTCCGGGAAATAAAAACAAAACTTTCTTTTTTGAACTCATACGCGCCTTTCAACTGCTGCGGCAGACCGCAGCCATGACTCCATATACAAATCCTGATACTGTTTAATCATGGTCTGAAGCGAATCCCTGCTCATTGAAGCTTCGACCCGCGGGGAATCCTCAAGCAGCATCATTATCTTCTCAGCCATATCATGGTAATCCCCGGCATTTACGAGAAACCCGTGCATTCCATCCTTTACAATCTCGGGATTGCCGCCAACCCTTGTGGCGACAACCGGAACCCCGCAGGCCATCGCTTCCAGCAGGGTCAGAGATATCCCCTCATTTTTTGAACTTAGCGCAAATATATCCATGATGTTCATGAGATCGGGAACATCGCCCCTGGCGCCCAGCAGCTTGCAGCCTGCATCCAGCTTTAAATCCCGAATCAGAGATTCAATCTGCCCGCGTTCCGGACCATCGCCTGCAATCAGCAATTTTATATTTTCCCCATACGCCCTGAAAACCCTGTCAAAAGCCCTGATCAATGTCGCTAGATCTTTTACCGGATCCAGCCGGGCCACACTGCCGATGACAATATCGCTCTCCCCGATTCCCAGCGTCTTTCGCTTTTCGATCCTCCATGATCTGTCTTCGATTTTTCTGAATTTTTCAGTGTCTACTCCATTATGAATAACTCTGATTTTCAAAGGATCAATCGCCTCGTATCTGACAAGGCGCCTTTTCATGTCTTCTGAAACAGCGACAATCCTTTCAGTAAAAAACGACAACGCTTTTTCGGCCAGCATTCGCCGTCGGGAATCCGGGAAAACGCGTCCATGCTCGGTATAAATAATTTTTTTAAACCCGGCCAAAACTGCGGCGATCCCGCCGTAAAGATATCCCGCGGTATTATGACAATGGACAATGTCAACTTTCTTGCGCCTTAATAACGACGCCAGCGAAAAAAACGATTTCAATTCCAGCCGATCCCTGTTGCCCATGACAACAACCTCAATGCCGGCCGCGCCGAGCTTGTCCGCCATCGCTCCGGATTTTCGAAGGCAGATAACGATCGGAGTAAAAACCTGCTTATCCAGGCCTTTTACCAGATCAACGACCATTGTCTCAAGCCCGCCGATCTCAAGGTTTAAAACGACATGCGCGATCTTTATTTTCTTTTTACCCATTTTCTGCTTTCCCCTCCAGTCAGGGAAACGAAACCCTCCTGCCTGCCGGAGGCAGGTATCTCATTTAACGCTTTCTCTCCAGTTGCACCGACATGGCCCGGCTTTTCCATTTTCCTGAAATAGCCGGCTCCCCTAAACCCCGGATCCCCTGCGCAGATTTACCGGGGCGACCGGGAACCGGGGCGCCGGGGCTTTTTATAAAATTTTCAAGAATCACAGAAAACGCGATCAGGTAATAAAGGATAAAGTTGTACCCCTGGGACAAAAATATCCCGCTCGCACAGTAGCCCACAAAGCTCACGAATGTAGCGTCAGCCAGCAAATAAATTTCACGCCTGTCTCCCGCGCCCTCCCTGCCTTCGAGCAGAATTTTCCGCTTAACGTTGTTCAACGATCTGAACGCGGTCACGAGCATGATGATAAAAACAGTCAGCCCCGGGACGCCGGTTTCGCCGCCGACCTGAACAAACATGTTATGAGCCGCCCTCCTCATTCCGGGCACATCGACCGCCCCTTCCGAACGGTAACGCACAAAGCCTTCGCCGAAATTCCCGACTCCGACGCCGAACAACCTCGACTTCATCATGTTGACTCCGGCCTTCCACGCGTCAATACGGCTCATCGCGGCCGCATCCTCGTCCGCCGCCGTCCGGATCGTCATCATCCGCTCTTTAAATGCATCAGGCGCGATCTGCCAGGCTCCCGCGATCAGAAAAAACCCGATCACCGCGAATAAAATTTTTCTTCTGCTTCTTAACAACAGCGTAAATAACATGACGGACATTCCCAGCAAACCGCCCCTGGACTGGGTCAAAATAAACGACCATAAAAAAATCCCCATAATCCCGGATTGCGCGGCCTTCCGGATCGCAGCCCCCTGCCTGAAAAGATCGTAATAAAGAAACGGGAGCAGCATGACAAAGGCCATGGCCAGTTCGTTCGGCTCGCCGAATAAGGTGCCGTGGAAAGCCCCGAATAAACGCCGGCCCTGGTAGACATCTCCTGAAACGTAATAACTATAGAGGGAAAAGGAAGCGACGAAGAGCATGGAAACGACCATGGCCCAGATGATCATCCGGCAGCGTTTCAAAGTGTCAACCAGATTGACAATCAGAAAATATGCCACCAGGACTTTTATAAAGTTTAACGCGGTCTCAAGACTGTTTGACCTCCAGACAGATGTGATCAGGGACAATCCAAGGGCGCCGAAAAACATCAAAAGCAGCAGTGACTGAATGTTTTGAGAGAATCTGACCACGCCCTTTCGCCGGGTTTTAAAAAGAAACACCATGAATGTCACGAACCCGACAACCCGGGTCAGGTGCAGTATAACGAAAACCGACCCAAACAAGTTGGGCTTCAAATAGAGAAGGATCGTAAAAACATAAAGCCCGAAGAATGGATTAAACAAAATAATACCGATCAGTACAGCGGCAACCATCATTCCGAAAAGAAAATAAAGACTATTCATCGATCATCCCCTTCCGCAACATTCTCATTAATGTTTTCAATAAAGGCCCGGGCATCAGTGAAAGAAAAAAATACCGAAAGTAGGTCAGCGAGAAGGGATACTCTGCCAGGGCTTTAAGGACAAAACGCCTGGCCAGCGTCATATCCCCCCGGTGAAAAGCGGTATAGGCATTATTAAAAAACGGAATGGAAATCCTTCTCCTCCAGGCCCTCAGAGGAACTGTTTTCCTGATATCCGAATACTCCCGGACAAACTTCTTCACCACTTCTACCTCTGAAGGATTGGTGGCGGACAGCAGATCCGACTTCATCAGGTTTTCATCGTGCTGCCGGTACTGGGCCAATGCCAAAGGAATGCCGAAAATTTTGTATTTGACCGCGGCCCTCAACCAGAGATCATAATCCTCACCCGTCGCCAGCGATTCATCGAAACCGCCCAGCTCCCGGAAAACGCTTTTCCTGATCACAACGGTCGATGTCCATATGAAGCATTCAAGCAACAAATCAGGAAGGATATGCCCATCCAGCAGCCGGGGGTATAATTTTCTTAACTCATCGCCCCGCATCAGCCCGTTCTTGCCAAACCGTGCGTATGATGTGTACATCAAATCGACGTCTTTCTTTTTTTCAAAGAAAAACATCTGGATCTTCAGCTTCTCCGGAAACCACAAATCGTCGCTGTCCAGGAACGCGAGATACGCTCCGCGCGCCGCGCACGCCCCCAGATTGCGGGCTGCGGCAGCCCCCTGTTTTGGTTGCGACAAACACCGGATTTTGTGCGGATAAAACTTCTCATATTCACGGATAACCCTGACGCTCCCGTTCGCGGAATTGTTATCAACCAGCAAAATTTCATAATCCCGGTACTCCTGGGCCAGAATGGAATCAATGCATTTCCCCAGATAATTTTCCCGGTTGTACACGGGAACAATAACACTCACTTTCGGCGCCGGCGCCCTTTCCATCATCGTCTTCCTCTCAATATGTTTTCACGCGTTCCAAACTAACGATCAGCTTGTCGTAAACGATTTACTTCCCTGAACCTCCTCATTTCTTTTTTCATCATCAGGCACTGGTAAAAGATCCCGTGGAACTTGTTGATGTTATACCGGAGCTCTTTCAGCCTGCCCGTATTAAAGAAAAGCGACCAAAACCAGCTACCCAGAGTCCCGGCATAAGCCCTGTACACATACCGGGGAACTCCAAAAATAAAGACACTGGATTCATTCCGCCCGCGCCACGCCAATGAGCGGCCTCCCCGGAACGCGCGATTGAGGATCCATTTCCAGTCGCATTGTTCAGGCCTGATCCGGTGATAAACAACCGCTTTGGGCAAATAAACCGGCTTGTAGCCATCTTTATAAAGTCTTTGCAGAAAATCAGTCTCCCCGCCCGCGATATAATTCCCGGAGCCGGGGCCGACGCGCTCATCGAAACGATACCCTTTTTGAAAAATAGCAGAGCGGATGACCATATTCGGCCCGAACACCTTGTCATAACCATACTCACCTTCAGGTATATCCCAGTCAGCCACGCCGAAAAGATACGGATAACTTTCAAGACTTTTATATTCTCCGGGAATAAGTTCGGGGTTATACGGGCGAACCCGGCCGCCGAAAACTGAATACTGCGGCCACCGGTTTACGCCTTCCCGTATTTCCTTCAGCCAATCCTCTTTAACGATGATGTCGTCATCAGTAAAAATAAAAATATCGCCTTTGGCCTTACTGATTGCGGCATTAAGCGCGATATTCTTTCCCCGCCGTTTTTCCACGTGATAATGAACATGCAGTTTCGCGGCAAAATTCCTGACTGTTTTCTTTGTCTTCTCATCACCGGCATTATCAACGACCAGGACTTCCCATCTGCCGCGTGCCGCTAACCGGCTGAAACTCAATAACGTCTCATATAAACTTTCAGCGCGTTTGTACGTCGCTATTAAAATCGATACCTTCATTGTCCCCTGCCTTCCCGTCTCGCAGCCAACCCTTCAGGAAACCTGCCAGAAACGCCATCTCAATTAAATTTTTCATTGCGTCTGCCCGCCAGAAAGCGACCAGCGTCAAACCCTTCCGCAATAACTCGCCAAACACCCATCTGGGAGCGCCGAACAGCAACGGATATCCCAGGCTCTTTTTTTCATCCATTCCGGCGTAAAAACCGATACGTTCTTTACGCTTAAGGATATGCTTAAAAGAATATTTAGCCGCCGGCACAAAATGAAAAACCTTCGCCCGGGGAAGATAACACCCTTTTAATCCCAGTGAAATCAGTCTGCCCATCAGGTCTGTTTCCTCGCCGATCCCGCTTACCTTTCCATCTTCTCCCAGGCCGAGTCCTTCATTAAACAAGCCTGCCTCAATAATCTTCATTCTGGGAGCTCCCCAATTCGCGCCGATCAGATAATTTTTACTATTAAACACCTGCTCCCGATCGCCCAAATCAAATCCGCCGATCGATTTCGGCAAATAAGGTCTGACACATTCGGGAGGCCCGGACCCCTCAAAATCGCTAAGAACCGGGCCTCCATAAAAATACCGGTCGCCGTGTTCCATATAACCGCTCCGGTAAGCATCAAGAAAATTTTCACCGACGGTGACATCATCATCAACGAAAATCAGCAGCTGGCCCGAAGCCAGTCTGATTCCCGTGTTACGGGCAATGCTGTTTCCCTGCCTCGGCTCGTATTTATAGGTGACCGGGATCAGGGAAGTAAAACTTTTAACGACATTCCGGGTGTTATCGACTGAATTGTTGTCAACGACAATCATTTCCCACCCGCCGATATCGCCGGTATCAAGCCGGCAGAAACCGCGCAATGTTTTTTTGAGCCTTTCGGAGTTATTCCATGTCGGCATGATCACGGAAATATTCATGACATCCTCTTTTCATGGGCGCAATCCCTGATAAAGGCCGACAAACATTCGTTTAAAATTTTCTCTTTCTCCGCCAGAACGCGGCCGTTGCTCAGATAAAAATCCCCCCGTTTAAACGCCCTGATTTGCGCGGCGAGAAGCTTTATCTTAATCTGCCTCCGGGCCTTCTTTAAAATACCCGACCTGTCTGCAAGCCCCCAGACCGGCAGCAATCGTTTTGTCTTCAGTTCCAAATCCAGAGAACCCGCCCAGTCATCCCATTTAAAATCATTAATGACATCATTTGAGCGGACCCGGACCCAGGGAATCCTTAAGGCGTCGGCCAGGATGGCTCCATGCAATGCCTCGGTTATCAGTTTCCCTGAATTACCGATGTCGAGCAGGACATCCGGGACATCCCGACGGGGGTCGATGAAATGGATTTCTTCGGCATCACATATCTTTTTGAGGACCGGGCCTGACTCATTGGCCATAAAAACATGCGGCATAAAACTTGTTTGATATTCAGGCTTTTGCAACCTGCCGAAACCGGTGTTTTTAACAAGCACCGCGCCGTCCAGCACCGCCTTGTCTTTCGGCAGCCCCAGAAGCCTGGCGGTCAAAGGCCCGCGGACGCAGTAAAATTTCCAGGAAGCGCCGACGGCGGGTACGGCAGAGTAACCGGCGCCTGAACTGAAAACAGTTATGCGGCGGGTTTCAGGAATTTTGTCATTCAGAATGGTTCCGATTCCGACAAATAATGAATCCGGGTCCTCGTCAAAGAACCCCGGCAACAATCTTGACCAGAGCCAGGGATTCAGGTCATCGCCGAAATTACGAACGCCAAAAGGATTTTTCCAGTAAAAAAGTTTCATAAGCAACAATAACCTCAAAGATCGCATCAAAAGGCGAAGGGCTTTTCCCTTCTCCCTCTTCTTTTCGTTAATAGTCAAGCTCTCACGGCCATCCGCCTGAACACCCCGAACAAATACTCCCTCTCATTTTTCCTGAACCCGGTAAAAAAGACTGCCGGAAAATAAAGCCCGCCGAAGACAAGCCCGCAAAAAAATAATTGCGTGTAATCCGGCCGGATCATCGGCCTGATCATAAAAAACACCGCAGACATGATCAGAAAAGAACGCGTGACGGCCATAATAATTTCCCGATAATACAGACCTGTCGGAAGGCCGATCTGTTTGCACAAATACGGCGGCTTGATCAAACATGCGGCAATAAACATCGGTATGGCCGTTCCCGCCGCTACACCAAAAATCCCCCAGTACCGTACCAGGATCAGGCTCAGGATTAAATTCACCGCTGCATCCCCCAGATTCAAAAAAGCCAGAAACCGGTGTTTGAAGATCCCGACAAGGACCTGGCTGCCCGGAGTCTGGATCAGGCCCAGCATGAGCGGAATAACCAGGATCATGATGACCCGGTATGATTGAATATATTCAAGGCCGACCCAGCGCTCGATAAATGGTTTCCCGAGAAAAATAAGGATAAAACCTATAAAACATCCCAGATAAGAACTGATCTTCGTGACAAACATCAGCTGCCGGCGCATTTCCGCGAAATTCCCCTGGGCTTCATATTGGGTGAATACCGGCATCATCAAGGCGATCGAGGACGACATAAACTGCATAAAATAAAACATCAGCCGGGAGCCGATGGAATAAAGAGTAACTGCCGTCAATTGAAGCGCCGCCGCGATAACAAGATTGTTGATACTGAATTTGATCGTGTTCGCGATTTGGGAAATGAATGAAAACACGCTGAAGCTGAAAAGCTTTTTAACTTCAGTCCATTTAAAATATTTAAGACTGAAATCCAGATAATCAGCGACCCTGAGGGCGGCAGTTACCGCGATAACATAAGCGGCCATATCCGAAATAAAAATGATCAGGGCAAAGGCGAAAAGCTTATACCCCATTTTCAAAACGATAACGGCAACTATGGTCCTGACAATCACTTTCCCTGATTCGATATAGGCGGCAATGTCATATCTCAAATGACTGGTAAAGATCCCCCAGAATGTCCGCATAGGAAAGCCCGCCGACAAACCAAATCCGACCATAATAACCAGTTTTCTGAAGAGAACAAGATCAACCGGATCTTTAACAAAAAGCCCTCCGGTTAATGCCAGAATAACGGAAATAATAAACGCGATACCGCCGATGATCGAGAATACAACCAGTGAGCTGTTGATCACATACCTGGCTTCGTCTTTATCATTCAGGCCAAGAGCTCTGGCCAGAAACCGCTGGACAGCCTGCCCAAGCCCAAGATCAAGCAGACCATAAAAACCGGTAAAGGAGGCCAGCACCATCCATAACCCGTACATCCTGTCACCCAACCGGCCGATAAGGAACGGGGTCATGAACAAAGCGATCAGGGCGTTGGTCAAGAAACTCAAGGCTCCCAGCATTGATCCTGTGACTAAACGTTTTGATTTACTCTCAGTCATTAGTTTCTCCGTCGGTCTTTATAGCTTCGTCAAGGTACCCACGTGCCCATGTTCCCAGGTTCCCATGTTCCCGTGTACCCATGTTCCCAGGTTCCCATGTTCCCAGGTTCCCAGGTTCCCAAGTCTTTTCTTTTGCTCTTGGGAACTTGGGATCTTGGGAACTTGCCTTATGCTCTTGGGAACTTGGGATCTTGGGAACTTGCCTTATGCTCTTGGGCACTTGGGCTCTTTCGATGCCAAAAGCTATTAAGGATCCCTGCCTGTCACGAACTATCTCTTCCAAATGCATATCGATAACTGTTCCCACTTTATCCCATGTATAATTCTTAACATTTTCAAAAGCCTTTGCTCCCATTTCCGTCATCTTTTTCCGGTCGGACAGCAAAAGACAAATTTTATCTGCCAATCCTCCAATATCATCCGGCTCTACCAGAAAACCGGTCTCCCCGTCTTTAATTATTTCAGGCATCGCGTCGACATTAGCGCCGATGCATGGCAGCTTGTATCCCATCGCCTCAAGAAAAACAAGGCCGAACGGTTCGCAAACAGAAGGCATGACAAAAATCGAAGCGTCCCTGAAAGCTTCCCGGATGTAATCGCGATCCGCCACCGGCCCCAGCAACTCCACCCCATCCTGCCTAATGCGATATATCTCTTTTACCGCGCCGATAATAACCAGCCTGGCGCAGGGGATCAGGCGACGGACCTTTTTAAAGGCCTCAAGCAATGCGAATCCCCCTTTACGCTCAAAATCATACCCTACAAAAAGAATAGTCTTCCCGTCGTAATCTTTGCTGAAATCCTCATCATGCTCAAAACTCCAGCCGTAACCTCCCATGACAATATTCTCCGGATCGATGCCATAGTCCCGGACCATTGATCTTCGCGTATTCGCGCTGCAGACAAAAATTTTTCTGGCTCCTTTATAAAGCCTCTTTTCCAGCTCAAGCCAACCAGCGATGTCTTTTTCAGGAGGAGACCAGGGCGGATATTTCAGGGCAAGCTTCATCGTGTAATCATTGAAGGTGACATACGGTTCCTGAATGGGTTTTAGCGACGGGGCGAACATGCCGGAAATATTCAGGATGAGATCAAACCTGCCCTGATATTCTTTAAGGATCTTTTCACATTGCCGGCTTCGCCAGCGGAAACACCAGGGCGTTTTATAAAGCCGGTCCTGTTTGATTTGAAACGCCTTTTTCCATTCTATTAAGGGAAGGCGGAATGTAAGGAATAATGCCAGATATCTGATGATCCGGGGAAAAGGAACATTGACGACAAGCAGCCGCCATCCTCTTTTTTCAAGCTGACCCATCAGATACTTATTGATACCTGAAACCTCGACGTTTAAAACCAGCAAGCGTTTCCCGCTCATTGTTATCCTCCATGGCAGCCATAATCTTCAATATTTCGTGACAAACACAATTATCTGACTTCCCGCCGTTCATTATATCCCCGGCAGAGACGCACGGACATGGCGTCTCGACAAAAAATAATAATTCACGACTCCGGATTCGTGCAAAATCAGCCATCGAATGAAAAAAGCGCGTCTTGTGAAAATTTTTTGAATTGTTGAGATATACAAAAAGACAGGAACAACAGACTTGATAAACTTCCCGGGCAGACTTTACATTGAACCCCGAAATGCGGAAAAAACTAAAACTGATTTCAGCAAACATTTCCTTAACCTCGTTATCGCAACCTGCAGATTAAAACGCGCCGTTTCAACTTTAAGAAGATAGCAAATTTCAAGCCAAATTACAAGCTCTTTACCAAAAAAGGGAACAGCGAAGGAGTTATTTTTGTAAATTCTTGTAACGAAAGGCGAAGAGTTATTCTTGTAAGGAAAGGCGAAGAGCGAAGGGGGAATAGCGAATAATCCTCGCCCTTCGCTTATCGCCCCTCGCTCTTCCTTTCAAAATTACCGCCCCTCGCTTTTCGTATCAAAATTACCCGCCCTTCGCTATTCATAAGAATTAAACAGTGTCTGCCTATTTTAGAAACCGGATGATATCGTTTCTGTCACCGCTTAATATTTTAATAATCTGCTTTTGCTGCTTAACCTCTATTTTGGTAAAAATATCTTTCAGCAGCCATTGTTCATCTGCGTCAGCCATTAATTCATCAATAACTTCAATGGCGGTTTGCCTGTCCCGATCTGCTTTATGAGCGGTTCGCCCTGTTCTTCTGGATGAAATAATTAATTTTTGAAAAGAAAAACATGCCGGATGAGGCACTCTCAGCTTGATCCCTTTAATATTAAGATCAAGAGTTTTGATCAGGAGAATATCCATAAATCTCAGCGGCTGGGCGTTCATATTCCACTTCTTTAATAAAACTGGTCTATCTGTCCCCCGGCCTTTCCCATGAACGAGAAATTCGATCTTCAAATCAGGATGGCTGAGTTGAACGTACCCCTGACTTCCTCGAAAGTCTTCAATAAAACCAAGGTCATCCAATATTTCAGGAAGATCGCCTTCGGAAATTATATTGCCGGGAGCCGGCACCAGAAAATCAAGATCCGGCGTGCGGAACGGACTAATATAACTTCCCTTAAAATAATATTCACGATAAAAATAAACGCACCATCCTCCTACGAGAACAAGGTCCTTCAGGATCTTGTGACGGTTCAAACGATCCAGCACCTCAAGCAACAGTTTATATTGACCCTTTTCCACCGATCGATTTCCTCAAGAATCTGATTTCTTTATCTATCTGGCTGAGGAGTTTGCGGTATTGAGCGCGTTTTTCTTTCACCGCTTCCATCCGGGCTATTTCCTCTTTTGAAATCTCCTTTCCCAGATAATCAAAACTCACCTTGCCCTGATCATTCCGGTAGACAGAATAGTAATATTGATGCCCTTTGATCTTTTTCAACACCAAACTACCCTTGGGCAAACGCGCCAGTTCCTGCTTGTAACGTCTTTGCAGGCGCAGGGCATTCTGATATTCTTCTTTCAAAATTCCCTTGATAGCCATATGCCCTCCTTGAAAGTTACCATACAAAGTTTAATAAAAGTATACTATGTATGGTAACTCGCGGCAAGAAAAAATTGCCATACTAATTTGCTTTTTTCGATAATCGTATAGTAATCAGGGAAGATTGATAAGTACTAAAGGGGGAAATTTAAAATACCACATGCGAAAGGCTTGAGTTATTCTTTTAACGAAAGGCGAAGAGCGAAGAATCCTCGCCAGTCGCTTATCGCCCATCGCTCTTCGTTACGCGACAAAATCAAGATAATTCTGCTGATCAATCACATCAACCGATCCTTCGGGATACGCTGACAAAAACTCCTCGGGGATCTTCGGGGTCTTCTCGCCCCACTTGAATTCATAGCCGAACAACCTGCCTTCCCGCTCCTCCAAAAGATCTATCTCTTTTTGATTATATGTCCGCCAAAAATACATATTCGCGAATATTTCATGATAAACGCGTTTTTTTAAACGTTCGATAAAGAGAAAGTTTTCCCAAAGTCCGCCCTTGTCATCACGCAACTCCAAATCGTTGAAATTTGAGATCACGGCATTACGGATCCCGGTATCATAAAAATAATATTTTCCCTTTTTCGTCACCTCTTTACGAAGATTCCGGCTGTATCCCCGAAGGTTAAAAATAATAAACGATTTTTCGAACAAATCGATGTACTTGGCGACGGTCTTGTTATCAATTCCAATCTGAACGGCGATTTCGTTCAGTGAAACTTCTTTACCGATCTGAAAAGCGAGAAGACGCAAAATATCAAGCAACGTTTTTGCCCCTTTGATCCGCTCGAATTCAAGAATATCTTTCAGCAAATATGAATGCACAAGGTCATCGAGGATCTCGGCTTTTTCCTTCTTGCTGTCGGATGTAATCACTTCCGGATATCCTCCGAAAACGAGCGTTTCTCCGATCCTGTCACGGACTTCCACTTTATTAAAAATCTTTCTCAACTCAAGCTGGGCGACAGGAAACAAGGTCAACGTCTTTTTTCGTCCGATCAAAGGCTCGCCGACTTGCCCGGCCAATTCAAACGAAGATGAGCCGGTGACAATGACTTTCAAGCCGGGGATATGATCAACAATAATTTTAAGGCTTTCGCCGATATGAGGAATTTTATGGCTCTCATCAACGGCAACAATATCATAACCGCTGGTATACTCCTTCAGCAGGTCAAGATCACGTGATCCAAAGATTGATTGGACCTTCAGATTATCTCCGGATTCATAGCGGTACTTTTCGCCGCATCCTTTTAGAAAATCCATGAGCAAAGTTGTCTTTCCAACTTGGCGCGGGCCATAGATGATTAAAGCTTTTCCGGGTTCCAAAATGTCATGAATATTATAAAATCTTGGGATTTTCATGGTATAAATATATCACATTCCAAATTTTTATGCAAATTTTAGGAATTATAATCCATAAATTATGCTTAATTAAAGGAATACAAAAGCACGTTCTAACTTAAAAATCGCTTGCTTAATGGGGAGCATTACAGTTATTTTTGTAACGAAAGGCGAATAGCGAAGAGCGAATAGCGAAGAATCCTCGCCCTTCGCTTATCGCCCCTCGCTCTTCCTATCAAAATTATCTGCCCATCGCCCTTCGTTTCAAAACTACCCGCCCTTCAGTTTAAATAGAGCTAAATCGTATCCAGCCAATCATTAAATAAAACCACTCTTTCTTTCTGTGCCGGATCAAACAGAAAAGGTTCCACATCCCGGGCCAGCGCTTCCATATTAATCCCGCTCACCCTTTTCCTTAACGCCGCGATCATTTGCGCCTTTGTGCTGATATCCAGCTTCATCTTCAAATATCCGTAATCCGGCTGGGCGGCAGACATCAGGAACACAACATCAAAAAAATCTCTTCCCTGTTCCCGCTTTCGCTCAAGGCACGCAGCAATTTTCTGCGATAAAAGAAGTGACGGTGAAACAGTATTGATATAGCGAAACAACCCAAACTTATTAATAAGAAACTTTGTCTTTTCCTTTTCATAATGCTGCGGTTCAGCGTCTATCTGGATCAGGATCCTCTGCTGCTTATGGCCGGACATCCCGTGCTGATATAAAATGCCGGGAAACCGGATATAGCAATGATACGCCCCTTTAAAAACGTTTTTGATCTCCACCTGATAACCATCGAGCTCAAGCTCGCGAAGGATGATCTCAGCGACTTTCCCGAAATCCTCCTGCGACAAGCCCTGGTTATCAAAATCCAGATCCTGTGAAAACCTGGCGCCCTGATAAACAATCCTGATTGCGGTTCCGCCGATGAAAATCAGCTTATCCGCGTATTTTGATTTGTAAATGATATCAAGAGTCTTGTACTGAAGATATTCAGTCAAAATATTTTCTTTAAATCCCCGCAACCGTTCAGGATACTTTTGCAAAACATCCTCAAGATTCAGCATTCAGCATCTCCTTAAAATGTTGAAAGGCCTTATTCATTTTTCTTGATGAAAATAACTTTAAATATCCGGCCATTTTTTCAAGGCTGACATTGGAACGGATTTCAAAAAAATTCAGCCTCAAGCTCTCAATAACAACGCGCCGGTCAGTACTTGCCAAAAAATAAAACATATCAAGGATTGTTTTCTCAGGATCAGAGATAAAAAAATGATCGCTCCCCGCCTCGACAGCGCGATATCCAAAAAAAAGATTTTCCTTGATGGCGCGGTAACGAAAATCGCCCACTGATGTTTTAAAAAATTTATTGCGTTGAGTGGTCACGCTGATGGTTTGAAAAACCGCCTCCGGAATAAAGCGATAATAAGCCATAGCCGACTCCAATCCAATATATGAAGGCTGGTAAATTTTAGAAGCGATGTCTCTTAAAATGTCTTCATTGACATCAACATCAGAAAAAAGATAAAAATCATTGGTGATTTTCGTGATATAGCCTTTTTGCTGCCATTCATAAAGCCGCCTTCGGTCAAAAGAACCAAAATAGTTCACCACGTTACGCATATCAATAACATGCTGATTTCCGGCAATTTTTCTAAATTCAAGGTAGTTCATATGAAATCAGTGATTAATTTTAGTTATTTTTAACTAAAAACATGCTCTGGTTACAAAATTAGTATAAAACTAAGTGAGTGGTTATGTCAAGGGAAAGGCTTGAGTTATTCTTGTAAGGAAAGGCGAAGAGTTATTCTTGTAACGAAAGGCGAATAGCGAAGAATCCTCGCCCTTCGCTTATCGCCCATCGCCCTTCGTATCAAAATTACCCGCCCATCGCCCTTCGTATCAAAATTACCCGCCCCTCGCTCTTCGCTTCAAAAGCAGGGCCTGTATCCCCACTTTACTTGTTACTTGTCACTTGTAACTTTTAAAATATTTCTCCGACATGACCTGGGTGGAATATTTCTCGCGGACGCGTTCGCGGGCGGTTGCAGTTATTTTGTCAAGCTCCCATGTTCCCAGGTTCCCATGTCTTTCCTTGGGCTCTTGGGAACTTGGGCACTTGCCTTGGGCTCTTGGGAGCTTGGGCTCTTGGGCCCTTGGGTACTTGCCTTGGGCTCTTGGGAACTTGGGCTCTTGGGCACTTGGGAACTTAACCAAGCAATCCTCTCCGCCAATCCCTCAACATCCCCGACTTTAACCAGAAAGCCGGTTTCGCCGTCTTTGATGATTATTCTTCAACCTCTTCCAACGAAACATCATCAAACCAAACTGTTCCTTTACCAACAAGTTGGCAGGATAAATAATTAATGCGGCCATTATTTTTCGGGCTGAACTTTTTACTGAGCCTGACCCAATCTCCGGTTCCGTCTATTACGCCCGTTTCAATATAATCGCTTCCGCCGCCGTCATAGTCGATTTTAATTCTTAAAAATGCCTTGCCTTCAACCTTTTCAGTCTTCGCCCATCCCGTCAGCAAATAACGCTTTCCTTCTTCCATCGCGATTCCTAAACTCGGTTGTACAGCCACGCCAACAGAATCCCATCCCTTTTTGTCACCCTGAATCTTAACGCCCTTTCTGCCGGAGTACGCTTCTTTATCAATGCGCACTTTGGGCTTGCCTTTCCACGCCTGTAATTTCCAAGCCGTCTCTCCATTTTCAAAACCAGGATTCGACAGGATCAATTTTTTAGTGTTGTAAACAACATCATCCTCTGCCAGCGCCTCATCCTCTCCAAAACCAACAAAATCATTCTGTGATAATGACTCAGGAGCAGACACTTCAAGCGCCAAATCATCAAACCATGCCGTGCCGCGACCGACGAGCTGGACGCCAATATACTCCACAACGCTTTTTTGCTTGGGAATATATTTATTCTCAAATCTTGTCCAGTCCTGAGTGCCATACGCTCCTTGAACTAAGAAGTCCTCTGCGGCCCCATCATTATTCTTCAATTTAATACGCAAGAAGGCAGTATCTTCAACCGAGTCGGTTTTAATCCAGCCCGAAAATGTGTATTCAAGGCCGGGAATCAGCATAAATCTCGGTCGGCTCTGAACAGAGACGCCAACGGAATCCCAGCCCTTGTCCGGACCCCCTATAATTCGAATAGATGACTTTCCGGATTTTTTCTCCTTGCTGTCAATCGAAACTTTACTATTCCCCTTCCAAACCTGAAATTTCCAGGGGTCGCCATCATTTTCAAAACCACTATTAAGAATCGGAATAAATATCGTTTGCGACGATTCTTGTTTAATATCAGGAATCTCTTCTTTAACCAAGCCCATCAAACTGTCGAATTCAGGGACAAAATTTGTCAAACCTAAAGCGTACGAATAGACCAAAGCATTGGCCTGCTTCGCCAAATTAACAAAATCCTCATATGGAACGTCCTGATCATTAACAAATCCCCAGTTACTAGCCTGGCTATCATAACATTTAACCGGGGGATCAAAATACTGAAACCATAACCCCCCGACAACGCGCGGATCGGACGCAAGTTTGGCCAAATAACGCCAGTAGCTGATGCCACGGTCTT
Organism: Candidatus Omnitrophota bacterium; assembly: GCA_040753435.1. Lineage (GTDB taxonomy): Bacteria > Omnitrophota > Gorgyraeia > Zapsychrales > JANLHA01 > JAKLFA01. Next base: position 19,653 of record JBFMEN010000002.1, read on the forward strand.
TTTGAGTTCTTACATTGCCATATGGCAATTTTGCATCCTGGGCGTCCACCATCATTCCCAAAATGATCGGCCGCTTCCCGTAATTATAAAGGACTTTCACCTCTTCCTCATAATTGGGGCTGATCTTGTAGCCCTGATTGAGACCATAATAGCTGATGGTAAAGACATCCGAATATTTCCCGATCGCCTCAACCACTTCCGGATATGACCGCGTCGGTCTCATGCCCAGTATCATATGATACGGATCATATTTTCTTAACGTCTCTGTCAATACTTTACAAAACCGGTCGGCAATAATCTTTAAAAACAGCAAGTTATCCCGCTTTAAATTCTTATTCGGAACAAGATCTCTGGCGTTCAGAAGATCATCCATGCTCCTGAATTTCGTCCCCCAGGACTGGTTGACTGCGTTAACATCAGAATATTGACTTTTGACAAACTCAACCCAGGCTTTTTTACCAGCCTGCTCAGAATCAAGATTGATATAATCATGTACCAAACCATCATGGCGACCTTTACTGCCGAACCAGGGTGTATCATCTGCGAGAAAATACCCAAGGAGCCATTTATCATCAAGCAAATATGGTTTTTCTCTGAAGGTCTTTTCGATCTGTTTTGTTACTGAGTCCTGAAACTCATCAGAAAATACATCAGGGAAATAACCCCAAAATCCTTCAGGGATGACATCAGGCGCGCCCTTTGGCAAATCAATACCCATCGTATACGCAAATCCGGGCTCCCGGAAAATTTCCTCTGAAGACCAATCAGCGATAGTATTAAAACCCCAGTCCCGTAAACGCAGACGCGTCACCCTGGCCCATTCCCGGACTCCGCCATATTTTTCGATATTTGCCTCTTTATAGGCACGGATTCCTGTTCCATTTTCCGCCAGTCCACCAAATCTCACACAATACACCCCAACCGCCCAAAAGACATTCCCTTCAGGTGTCACTAACCACCAGCGCCCGTTAATATTCTGCGCGCTGAACACAGGTCTTTTCTCGCCTTTCAGGCCTGTCCACCCACCATACTTATCTAATGAACCGTTACAAAATCCATTACTAACGATCAGTATAATCAGTAGAATAAAGATACTTCCTCGAATTCCTCGTATCAATTTCCCCCTCCCTTACCGGTTGAATCGTGCCATCCAATCTCGTTTTCTGGTAAATATTTTCAAGCGCAAGCGTTAAAAATACCAACAGCCACAACACTTTGTCATGCTGGGCATGTAAAAAAATTGCGGGAATCAAAAAGGCAAACAAACCAATATAAATTCCTAACATATAACTTTGAAGAGACCCCTCGTTCGTACCCATTGTTTTTAAAGACTTCAACGTTCGAAAAAATATCAATAAGAACAAAAAGCCTCCTACTATGCCCATTTCTGCTAAAATTTCCAAATACATGTTATGAGCTCTACCAGCATGAATTGGCTGATATTTCCTGCATTCATAATAATAATTACCAATACCAATCCCAAAAACCGGATGATCCAGAAATATCTCCCAAGCTGCCTTTGCCAGTAGAAAGCGTCTTTGCGTTGAAGCAATATCCGAACTATAATGATCCGACTCGATCTTCGTGTCTCGAAAACGCTGCCAAACAGAATCCGGCATTACGTTCAATATTCCGACAAGAAGAACAGAAGAAATAACAATAGCTAAAAATTTTCGCTTTGATCTCAACACCCCGACAACAAAAATAAAAGCCATTCCAATAAGTCCTCCACGTGAAAGTGTCGTTATCAAGGCTCCGGTCAACACTGCTGATAAAAATATTAGAAGAAGTCTCATTATTTTATTTTTATAAGACTTAACGGCAAAAAAGCTTATCGCAACAAAGGCAAAATAATTAGGATCAAACGCGTTTCCCGACATTCTTTGAAACTCGTCTCCGCTGATTAAAAAAAAATGAATGGCATGAACCGCGGATACAAGATAAGACAGCATCACAACCATTAACACAGAACGAAAACGTTTCTCAGAATCCACCAATGAACAGGTAGCAAATCCCAAAAAGAATATTGAAATGAAAACAGTAAAATTTTCCCTCGTGGCAAAACTCGGCATAGCAAAGCCATTAATCACAAGATAGATCAAAAAAAACAAAAATGCCTTGGCTGCGGGCCGACTGAAACAAAACTTGAGGTTTTCCCCGAATCCCTTATGCATAAGTGTCGATAGGAACGTTATTCCCCCAATTAATTTGATCGGTGTAAACATCGAAAAAATACCGGCCAATGATCCGGTCAGCGCAGGGATCAGGGACTGCGGAATTAACGCGACGACTACTAATAATCCAAAAAAAGGATTAATGAGCGCAATAATCGCGCAAAGCGCTAATATGAACATTAACAGGGCCATATTCTTCCTTTAAAATTAGTTCTTTGTAAATATTTTCAGTTTTTCGTATTTGAAACAAAAGATCAAAGTTTTGCTCAATAAAAAATCTTGCGGCTTTTCCAAATTCACCGATTTCCCACGGGCTCTTTATAAAAAATTCCATTGCGGTTCGTAATTCTTCAGCATTCCCCGGCTCAACAAGCAATCCCGTTTTCTCATTAACAACCGCCTCCGGCGTACCATCAACAGCCGTGGCTATCACCGGTATCCCCATGGCGCCTGCCTCCAGAACAACCAAAGGCAATCCTTCAAATAAAGACGGCAGGACAAGGACATCAATTTCGGATAAACGGGAAACAACATCTTTACAATATCCTAGAAATATCACCTTTTCTGCCACACCCATTTCTTCAGCCAATATCTTTAATTTCCATTCAAGCGAGCCTGAACCAATAATCAAAAATTCACAATTTTTCCCCAAGTCACCCAGCATTCGAACAGCTTCAAGAAAATACTGGTGCCCTTTCTGTTTCTCTAATCGTCCGATAACAGCAAATACCAATTTGCCATCAACCTGTTTCGAAGAAATATTATTAAACTTCCTGAGATCAACGCCGTTCTTAACCACAATTGTTTTCCCGGACGGCACCTTTTTTTCCTGAACCATATATGATTTAATGGCGTCTGAAACGCAAATAATTTTTGAAACAAAACGGTAAACAAGTCGATCCACAGCATAAACTTTCTTAAGGCCCTTCCTCCAGCTTTCACGAATATGCGCCGTATCAACCACATGACGCACACCCAATATTTTACTGATAGGCGCAATAAAGAATGTCGCGTAAAAAAGATGGGCATGCACGATGTCCGGACGCTCGCGTCTGATAATTTTCCAATATCGAAAAATTTCAACAAAATTCAAAAAGCTCCGGATTGAAACAGCATGACAAGGCACTTTAAAAGAGCTCAATTCATCCTTAATTTGATCAAGCAGCTGCTGTGGACAGACCATTATTGGATCAAAACAAGAACGGTCTATATGTTTTAACAGATTAAGAACGTGCTCCTCAATTCCGCCCCTAACGAAGCTGTTTAGAAAATATAATATCTTAATTTTTGTCTGCATATTTCCTCATTTAAAAGCAAATAAAACCGCATTTAGTTGAAAGCATTGCTTAATTATTGAAGGAAAAAGCCTAAAACTTAAACCTTACTAAGCATTATTTTATAAAAATCCCTCACGTCCCTTATCTCTTCCCCAACATCAGCATTACTAACAAAAATCGCATCCATAGCTCCGTCATCAACACTATATCCATGCATTCCTTCAGGGACTTTATTTCCCATGTAACTTGGGTTAATAACTGACCCTGTATTCATCAAAAAGATCACTTCGCCATACATGTTATCCTTAAAATCAACACCCAATCTTTTTTTATCCTGATCGCTTATGATATAACCATAATTCTTCCGTTTTAGGACATTAACGATCTCTTCCATCGCCTTATCATTAAAAAACCAAAATCGAGCCATTGTCGAATCATAAAAAGCCACATAATCCTTCGGCATACAGAGACTAAGCTTTTCTATCTCAGATCTCAAATCATAACTTTCATATACAGGAGCCATGCTGTGATCTGAAAATACAAATAAATTGACCTGCTCAAACTCTTCTATAGCGGTTTGATAGAGGGCGGTAATTTCTTTATCATAAGAATCAATCATGTCCTGAACGCCTTTTTTATCTTTACATGCTTTGTGCAAATAAGCGTCAGACTCGGAGAAATAAAGAAAATAAAAACTGCTTCGAGACTCTTTTATTGCTTGTCTTGCCTTCGCAAATATCTCCATATCCTTTATTGGATAAGTAAAACATTTATAATCAACTTTCTTCTCTTTCAAAACATCAAATATCGAATCGGCATTACGTATGCCACCGGGCTGATAAATGTTTTTATTTTCAGATATGTCAAATAAATGGAGATAGTCGACAGGGATCGCATAAGTTTCAAAATATCCAGTGTATCCAATGACCCGTTTAGATATTTCTTTAACGATTTTTCTCGCCACTCTTGACCTTAATATTTTTTTTGGAAGCCAACAAATACTCTTCGTCCATTTAAAAGGAGAAGTCTTGGGGCTATAAAAATATAGTGACCAATGTTTATGCTCTTGCGGCATCTTGCCTGTTAAGATTGATGGAATGACTCCGCTGGAAAAACCTAAAGAGCTTTTAATGCCTCTCTTGCTTTTGGCAATCGTGTCCAAAAACGCGACATTCTTTATGTAGTCCCATCCAAGCGCATCGACTAAAAGGAAAAGTGAAACTATTTTTTTTCCGGTCGAACTCATTGTTTTCCTACCTCTTTGATTACCTTTGCAGGATTTCCAACAGCAACAGTAAACGGGGGCACATCATTTGTCACGACAGAACCCGCACCTATGACAGAACCTCGACCCACTCTAACCCCTTTTAAAATAATACAGTCACTTCCGATCCAAACATCGTCCTCGATTACAACAGGACTTACATTCTCTTTAGTCGGTGGTTCTCTCCTGCGTCGGGCTTCCGGATCAAGAGGATGGCTTACATTATCATAAATCTTAACCCCTTCTGCCAATAAACAATTGTTCCCAATCGTCACACTTTTAAAACAGGAGATTATATTTCGATACCCTATGTAGGAATTATCCCCAATCGTCAATATGGGGTCGTCATAAACCTTTCCCCCTACAATTAAATTTACGCCATCCGAAAAATGTACATGAGAACCCATTATAATTCTTCCATAGCCCATTATTAATGGCGGCGTGCTTTCCAGCCTTAAATTCTCTCCTATTGATTCACATCGATATCTTAAAATCGGCTCATAATAAAAAACCTTTTTAAAAGTGATCCATGCAGTGTGTCTAAACATCCTTTCATAATAAAGAACTGCCGCGATGGGTTTTATAAATGGAATCCGGAAGGTTCTAATGAAATATCCTAAATTATATAAAAATCTATAAAAACCGTTTGGCCTAGACTTTATCTTTGAAATAAACTGTTCTATAAACATTATTTCTTCTCCTTACCAATCACTTTTTAGAAATATTTTCCAATTTTCAACAAGATTATTTTTTAAAACCTTCAACACTTCATCAACATCACTCGACTCTTCAAATATTACGGGTAAAGTATTTAGCAGATTTTTAATTTCTGCCGATTCTAATCGCGCATTATTTTGAATGATATTTGGCAATTCAAAATAGAATCTGCATGAACTAAGATAGATTAGCTTTTTTGGGCTTCCTTTTGCCAAGAGTCTCAATAATCTAGCAACAGGCAAATTCTTTTCCTTAAAATAAGGATGTCTCGCCAACTTCACCCATCCTTTTAATTTAGTCAACAATCGTTCTTCTTTAAAACCGACTTCAATCAAACGCCCTATATCTTCTGACCAGTTGCAATTGGAATAATTATTCATAACCCAAACAAAAATAGGGGCACAAGTTTTAATTAAATCTAAATACATGTCTAAAATATTTCCTTCAAATTCGAATCCTTCTGAAAATGGCCGGCTGCGAAATTTAGACCAATAATCGATTTTAGAAGGCAAATCTGCCAAGTTGTTTTTAAGATATCCAGAATCCAAGCCCTCCCAAAACTCGTTAAAATGTCGGGCTCTTTCACTATAACCGCATTTATATTTTCCTGAAAATGCCATTAATGTTGTTATAAAATCTAAGTACGTCTTGCCTAATTTATATACTGTTTTTCGATAATCGCCTTTTTCTTCAGGATAAACCGATTCCAACAGCATTGTTTGTTCAATAATCCTGTTAAACAGCAAAAAAAGTGCGTCATCCTTCGGAATATTTTCTTCTGCAATTCCTTTTGGAATATTTCGCAAGACCTCTTTATTGCCCCATACAACCTTGCCACATCTCAGGATATCAGTTGTAAACATGCGGGGACGCATCATCTTAAAAAACTTAGTAAGATACGGCCCAAAATCAACCTCAATATCGACTCCCATTTCAAAAAAGTCTTTCCGTGTCATTTCGTTTATTTCAACAAGCTTTTTCCGAAATGCCGCAAACTTTTTCTCATCTTTATAGACTGTCAAAAATTCAAAATCACTAAGATAAACCGATTTATCCTCATCGGAGATATATATGCTGCCTTCTCCTTTAGAAAAACTCCCAATAAGAAGAATTGCCTCAATTTCACTCGCATCAAAAAATCTAAATATATAATCACATAACTGTTCGATTATTTTTCGAACGTTGCCTTCAATTCGAGAATTCTGGCATAATTGGAAATCCAATTCATATTTGCTCATTATTTTTCTTTACCCATTCCATTTTTTATCTTATTTATAGCTTTTCGCATATCTTTATCCTCGTCCCCTTTGCAGGAAATGATCATATCGACATACTTCCGCTGTTTTTCTAAATACTTCTTCTGCATGGGATAAACGTCCTTAAAGAATCGGGAGCACACCTCCTCGATAGAACGACCGCGCTCTTTCCCATCCCTTCTGATCCTTCGCGCCAGCGCTATTCCAGGATCAATATCAACATAAATACAGAAATCAAAAAGATCTCGAAGTCGCTTCTGATACGTCGTATAAAGCCCTTCGACGAATATAATCGGCTTGGGCACGATCAAAGTCGTTTCCCGAAGCCGCTTGTGCAATTTATAGCTATAAACCGGAGTCTTTACAGCTTGGCCCTGCTTCAACCACTTTAAGTGTTTGATCATCAGTTCAAAATCAAAAGCTCCCGGATGATCAAAATTAATGCGACTCCTTTGACATTTAGGCAAGCTCGACCAGTCACAATAATACCAGTCCTGAGATATGATCTGCGCATTTTCTCGTCCCAAACTTTTCAAAAAATAATCAGCGATATACGTTTTTCCTGCTGCGCTCGGCCCCATAATCGCTATTAATTTTGGATTAATAATATTTTTAGGGTTTTGCATCTGCTGTTTTTTCCAAAAACCTAGCGAATACACTGATGTCATTGATCTTTTCAATAATTTTCGAAGTGTTTGCAAAGGCCGCTTCACCGAATTCTTTTATTTTCATCGGATCATTTAACAATTTCAAAACCCTGTCAGCGAAACTCTTATAATCGCCAATATCAACCACATAACCTGTTTTTCCATCGATAATTAAATCCTGAGTGCCTGTAAAGCGGGTTGCTACTATAGGCTTTTTGCTCAAAGTAGCCTCTGTTAAAACAGTCGGCCGTCCCTCAAACTTCGAACTAATTACAAAAATATCGCAACAAGCATAATAAGAAAAAACTTCTTCATTGCTTTTCGCTCCTAAAAAAAATACTTTCCGATTGATATCCAGTTCCCGCGCTAAATTTTTATAAAATTCCTCATCCAGACCGCATCCTATCAAAAGCAAACGGACATCTTCGCACGCTAGAGATACTATTTGAAAAGCTTTTAACAGCGCACTTAATTCCTTCTGCCCCTCTACTAATCTGCCGACATAGAGTAATAATTTAGTTTTTGAACCGCTCCTGAATTCTTCACAAACTTTGCTATCAACGTTTTCATAATTAACAGAATTTAATTCTACCGGAGTCGGTATTGTTTCAATCAGTTTATTTTTAAAACCGCCTTGCTCCAAATCGTTCTTTGTTTTTTTTGAAACAACTCGTATACTATCGCTGTTTTTATAAACAAACCAGGATATAAATTTATAAAAAATTTTTATAATCCGTGGTCTCTTTTGAAATTCCCAAAAATAATCGCTAAAATAATCAAAATGCAATTGAACATTTAACGGTATTCGATAAAAAAATTTTAAAAAAACTCCAACGAGTCCCATTAATAAAACATCCATGCAACTTATCACATCTATGGACTGCCGTTTAAATATCCTTCTAGATATTTTTAATAAATTTAAAAAAACAAATATCTTCGATCCACTTAGAAAATAAACTGTTAAGTTATCCGCTTCTTTTTCTACTGAAATCTTATTTTCTTTTACACTCTCAAGATAAAGAATCAAATTGTAGGATTTGAAAAAATTCGAAATTTTAATTCGTCGCCTTTTCTGCAATTCTCTGCGGGCATCATCTTTCAAATCTAAACCCTGACTTCCAATCTCAAGGACACTAATCATTAATTATGTCTCCAGTTTTCGGACAATCATCAAAAATCATCGCAAACAATCCTTATATACGGCATCGAATTCCGCTGCAGTTTTCCCTAAACTAAAATCCATTCTCACTCTTTTCTTTGCATTAAACGATAACGTTTTATAAAAACTTTCATCTTTTAATAATTTACAGATTGATTCAGCCAGAGAATCTACATCACCAGCAGGAACTAGAATGCCATCATTGTGTGTGATAATCTCAGCTGGGCCGCCATGGTTAAACGCAACGACAGGAACACCTAAGGCCATGGCTTCCAAAATAACAATTCCAAAGGACTCACCGATAGATGGGAGCACAAAAACATCCATAGCATTTATCAAATCCAAAGGGTTCTTATAAAACCCAGTAAATATGATTTGGTTTGAAAGATTCTTTTTCATGGTAAGATTTTTTAACTGGAGCTCCCATGAAAGCGATTCTTCTTCTTGTTCAGCCCCTCCAACAATAAGACATTGTATATCCATCCCCATCTTGACCAACTTTTCAACAGCCAAAATAAGCAAATCTTGCCTTTTACATTCAATCAACCGTCCAACTGTCCCAATGACTTTCGCAGAAGCCTTAATGTTAAATTCGCTCTTGATCCTGCCGACATCTTTTTTCTGAACATTAAAAACATCGTCAACCTTGATACCGTCGTAAACCACCTTCACTCTTTCCGCAGCAATGCCATATTTTTCAATAAAATCCTTCTTAGCAGCATTAGAACAAGCTACGAAGCAATCAACATATTTCAGTAATTTTATCCTAGGCACGATAGATTGCATAACAAGAGATCGCACCGAAACAACACGAGGCACGTTTGCCAAAACCGCGCCAAGGATAACCGGGTTACTGATACCATTATTCAAATGCACAACATCAATTTTTTCCTTTTTCAAAAGAAAAAAAAGCTTACATATCGTGGGAATTCTTTCAAAAAAAAGTCTAATAAAAAATAACAAAAAATTAGAAATCCGCATTTTTAAAAACAGCTTATTATTAAGCAAAAAATTGGAAGCTCTTAAAGAAATATCGACACCAAGGTCTCGAAAATATAAAACGTTAACATCCTCAAGGAAAAAATGGCTTTCAATCAGGGCATTCTTTTTTTGTAAAATAAATGCGATGAAAATATTATAGCCGCGAGAACTCATGTGCGTTGTCAGATTTCTAAGACAAATCGTCGAGCCGCCAAAGCCGAGTG
>JBFMEN010000003.1:0-139678 GCA_040753435.1 Candidatus Omnitrophota bacterium
AAGCCCAATCAAGCGAAAAGACGGAAAGAAAACCGAGGAGAAAGGAAATCTGTAAAAAATGCGGTGAGGTTAATATCGAAGATTTGAGACATTGCGCATTTTGCGGCAGTACTGACTTTATTATCCGGGACGAGGATGAATGAAAAAGCATTTAACATTCTTTTATTTTCCGATGAGGATTTTTCCTGATTATTGACCCGTTCTGGTTTTAACATCGCCCACATTTCACTAAAACCGTGATTTCTTTAAATCCTGTTATTTTTTTAAAAAAAACATATAATGTTAAAATCCTTTTTTAATTTGGAAAGAACTGGTCGAAAGGACCATTGACTAAAATTTACATAGAGAAGGAGATGGTATGGGAAAGGCTGTTGAAAAATATTCACACAAGTTAATTAAAAAAATAAGATTTCGCATCCCTGATGTTCCCGGTGCCTTGGGCCGTTTGGCGAAAGAATTGGGCGACTGCGATGTCATCCTGGGGGATATAACAACCGTTGATTTAACCTCGAGCTACATCACGCGCGACATTATCACTTTTTTTGACAGCATCGAGCATCTCGAAAGCACGCTATCTTCTTTAAAGAAACTGAAGGGTTACAAGATTTTATCGATAGAGGACGAGGTCCTGATGCTTCACCGGGGAGGCAAGATCGCGGTAACACCGACAGTGAGCGTTGAAACGTTAAGCGATCTGCGTATGATCTATACTCCCGGCGTTGCCCAGGTCTGCAATCATATTGTCAAAGATCCGTCGATGGCGAATGACTACACTTCCATCGGCAATACCGTTTGTATCGCCACCAACGGTTCTGCTGTTTTGGGATTGGGAGACATCGGGGTTCTTCCTGCGATGCCTGTAATGGAGGGGAAATCGCTTATTTTAAAAAAAATGGGCGGCGTCAATTGTGTGCCGCTTCTCATAGACAGCGAGCAGGCGGACGATATCGTTAATACCCTCTACCATTTATCAAAGACCTTCAGCGTCATCATGATTGAAGATATAAAGGCGCCGTTGTGCTTTGAAGTCGAGGAGCGTCTCCAGAAAATGGTCAGGATCCCTGTCTTTCATGACGATCAGCATGGAACTGCCACGGTTATTCTTGGGGCGTTGATCAAGGCCTTGCGTCTGGCCAAACGAAACAAACAGGATGTCAGGATCGTCATCAATGGAGCCGGCGCTGCGGCGATCGCTTCATGCAAAATGCTTTTGTATTACGGATTCAAGGATATTGTTATGAGCGACCGGGCGGGCGCTATTTATGAAGGACGGAAAGAAGGTATGAACCCGTACAAAAAGGAAATTTCAGCTTTGACCAACAAGCGAAAAGAAAAAGGGACCATCGCCGATATTATTGCGGGTAAGGATATTTTCATCGGTCTGTCATCACCCGGTTTGGTAACGGCTGATATGGTCAAGACGATGAATAAAAGGCCGGTTATCTTTGCGCTGGCAAACCCGGTACCGGAAATATGGCCGAAAGACGCCCTCGAAGCGGGAGCTGCCGTGGCCGTCGACGGCAGAACGATCAATAACGCCCTTGCGTTTCCCGGCATCATCCGCGGCGCCATTGACGCCCGCGTGCCTGTGATCAATTACGCGATGAAAATCAGGGCAGCCGAAACCCTGGCCGCTCTTTCAGGCAAACATGATGTGGTTCCGAATTTTATGAATATGACCGTTCATGAGAAAGTGGCTGCGGCGGTAAGACAGGCAGCCGGATTGAAGAAATGACTGGAATAGATATCTTGAGTTGATGATTACCAGAAAGAAGCGAAGTAATATCATGCCTGAACTTCCAGAAGTCCAGACCATTGTTAACGAATTGATCGATCTGAACGTTGTCCATCGACGGATCAGGAAGGTCTGCGTCTTTTGGCGAAGGTCTGTCGATGGATTGACTGATCGGGAGGTTAACAAGGCGTTATCCGGAAAAATAATAACAGCCGTTTACCGGAGAGGGAAATACCTTGTTTTTGATATAGGCGACGATGATATTTTTGTTATTCATTTACGAATGTCGGGCCGGTTGCGTTACGTTCATTCAGAAATCCCGGCAGACCCCCACGAACATGTCGTCATCAAACTGGAAAATGATTTTGAAATCCGTTTTTACGACCCCCGGAAATTCGGACGGCTTTATGTCAGTCAGGTTGCCTGCCAGAAAATTTCAAGGCTGGGGATTGAACCGCTTTCCCGCGCGTTTACTGTTTCGGAATTTGAGGAAATGCTCTCTGCCCGGCAGCGAATGTTAAAACCGCTGCTGCTCGATCAATCTTTTATCGCCGGTCTCGGAAATATTTATACAGATGAGGCCTTGTGGCTTGCCCGGATCCACCCACAAAGGTTAAGCAATTCACTGAGTGCCGCTGAGATCAAAGAATTACATCATTCCATTCGTCTGGTGTTGCGGCAAGGGATTCTTAATTCGGGAACGTCATTAGGCGAAGGGAAAGGCAATTTTCTATCTGTTAAAAAGAAGCGCGGCCGTAATCGTCTTCAATTAAAGGTATATGGACGCAGCGGCCAAAAGTGCCTGCGGTGCGGAACGCCGATTAAACGTATTGTTGTGGCCCAGCGCGCTACGCATATCTGCGATTCCTGCCAAAAGGAATAAATCCCCCCGTTTATGCCTGCCGTTTTTTTGCGCCATGCCCCTTCTTTTATCGGACGGGTATATTTTTTCTTTACAAATGTTCTAAATTTGTGTATGCTCATACCCCTTTACACATTATTGAATACTTTAATCGGGATTTAAAAATTATGATTTCAGCACAGGGAGTATCACTGCAATATGGACAACGCAAACTTTTTTCCGGCGTGAACATCGTCTTTACTGCGGGAAATTGTTACGGGCTGATTGGCGCCAACGGTTCGGGAAAATCCACGTTTTTGAAGATCCTTTCAGGAGAAATCGAAACGACCGAGGGAGAGGTTGTGACGGCTCCGGGAAAACGCATTTCGGTTTTGCAGCAGGACCAGTTTGCCTTTGATCAATATACTGTTTCGACCACGGTCATTATGGGCCATAAGCGGTTGTACGATATTATGACAGAGAAGGACGCTATCTATGCGAAAGAAGATTTTTCGGATGAGGATGGAAAACGCGCGGCGGAGCTGGAAGGGGAGTTCGCCGATCTGGAAGGATGGAACGCGGAATCGGATGCGATGAAGTTACTGGGCGATCTGGGGATTTCTGAAGACCTAGGCAATGTTCAGATGAAACAACTTGAAGCCGGGCAGAAAGTGCGCGTCCTGTTAGCGCAGGCGTTGTTCGGAAATCCGGATATTTTATTGCTGGATGAGCCGACTAACCATCTCGATATCGAAACATGCACATGGCTTGAAGAATTTTTATGTGAATTTCAAAATACCGCCATTGTAGTTTCCCATGACCGGCATTTCCTGGATAAAGTCTGCACCCATATCGCCGATATTGATTTTGGGAAAATTCAGCTCTATGCCGGCAATTTCACGTTCTGGAAGGAATCCAGCGAGCTGGCCCTGCGTCAGCGCAGCGAAGCGAACAAAAAGATCGAAGAAAAGCGCAGAGAGCTGCAGGATTTTATCGCCCGTTTCAGCGCTAACGCGTCCAAATCGCGCCAGGCAACCAGCCGTAAGAAAATTCTTGAAAAACTCGTTCTGGATGACATCCGGCCCTCATCGCGCAAGTATCCCTATGTTAATTTTGAACAGGAACGTGAAGCCGGAAATGATTTGTTAACGATCTCAGGCTTGTCCAAATCGATCGATGGACAGGTGATGTTCGATAATTTGACGATCCATGTCGAAAAAGGCGATAAAATCGCTTTTGTCGGTCCCAATGACATTGCCAAGACTGCATTGTTTCAAACGCTCATTGATGAGGTGAAGTCCGACTCGGGGAGCTTTAAATGGGGGTTTTCCACGAAGCGCGCCTATTATCCGAAAGATAATATGAAGTATTTTGAAAGCGACCTTAGTCTGGTCGATTGGTTGAGGCAGTATTCCGCCAATGTGGAAGAAAACTTTGTCCGCGGGTTTCTGGGGCGTATGTTGTTTTCCGGCGAAGAGTCCTTGAAGTCTGTCAAGGTATTGTCTGGGGGAGAGAAAGTTCGATGCATGCTCGCCCGCATGATGCTGGTTCAGCCCAACGTTCTGATTCTGGACGAGCCAACCAACCACCTGGACCTGGAATCCATTACAGCCTTGAATGAAGGGCTGCAGCGCTTTCGTGGAACGATCCTTTTCTCATCTCATGACCATCAGCTGATCCAGACGGTGGCTAACCGTATTATCGAGATCGGCCCCCGCGGTTATATTGACCGGGTGCATACCACCTTCGATGAATATATGGCCGATCCTGCTATTCATGACCGCCGGCGAAAATTATACGCCTAAATCAGAAATCCATCCCTCCTTTCATAAAAGGAGGAGGCGCCCCGGCGAGACGTTTTATTTGCCCCTTCCATCTTTCCAATTAATCAGGAAAAAAGTTAAATCGCGTGCGACTTAAGGCATTAAAAAATTTTTTAATCTTATTAAAATTAATGAAGAATATGGGAGTTTTACGTGGGAGGTGTTTGATGCATAAAAAATGTTTAAAAAAGAAGATTCTTCTTATGGCGGGAACGCTTTTGGCAAATTCGAAGGAGTTGGGGATTTCTGACGAAGATTTTCAGAAAATCAAAGATTTGAAAGTCCGGACCAAAAAGAGCTATATTAAGTCCCGGGCTGAGACCGAAACCGTATTGGTCGATATTATTTCCGCATTATGGGACAGATCAATGGACATCGCTAAAGTTAATGAATTGATTGATAAAAAGTATGAATTGAAACGGCAGGGGATGAAAGAACTGGCCGGCGCCTGGTTTGAACTTAAAAGTATGCTGTCGCAGGAGCAGATGGAAAAAACATGGAAGTTTTATAAAGAGGAGCGAGCCGGAGGTTCTGAACGCAAAGAGTGCTGCGAGTACTGTTAATGGACCGTTCTGTATTTTCGGAATTTTGATTTCCGCACCAATGAATTTTTTGATATAAATATTTATATTAATAAAACGATATATATTTTTTACATACGCTCTGACACAATCAGTATAAGGACGAGTTGTGCTTAAAAAGGTTTTCACTATTTCTGCTGTAATCCTTCTTTCTGTTCCTGCCTTCGGACAAGCGGACGATATGCTTCAGGATGTCAGTTCATTACCATATCTTCAAGGTTATTACCCCTCTACAGGAAAATCAGGCGTTGCCGTTTATAAAGAAGAAAAGGTTTGCCCGGGCCTTAATCTGTATGTAAGCGGGCATCGTCCTGAAGCAGGTATTGTCGATATGCATGGAAATATCGTGCATCGCTGGACATATGACGCCGACGACATCTGGACAAGCGACCGCGGTTTGAATTACGGTCTCTGGAGAAGGGTGTATTTATATGAAAACGGCGATATCCTTGCCGTTTGGGAACGTCTCGGCCTTGTCAAGCTTGACAAAGATTCCAAACTGTTATGGGTTTATAAAAACAGGGCGCATCATTGTGTTTTTGTTGATGAAGAGGGAAGTATCTATCTTTTGACCGAGCGGATAAGACCAAAAGGAGATATGCCTCAGAGGGAGAACGGATTCTGGGATGATTATATTGTTGTGCTGAACAAAGAAGGGGAATTCATCAGGGAATACTCGATCATGGAAGCCTTCCGGGATTCGGAGTACGCTTTTCTTTTAGAGAGGGATCAGATAAAACATCCGTATGATTTTTTTCATACTAATACCCTCGTTCTTTTTGACGGCAGCCTTTCCCATATATCTCCTCTATATAAGCAAGGGAATGTGATGATTTCCCTCAGACATATGGACACCATTGCGATTATCGATCTGGAAAAGAACCGGGTGGTCTGGGCTAAGGATGGCCAGCGTGAAAACGGTTTGTGGAGCAAACAACACGAGCCCGTTCTGTTATCTGACGGGCGAATCCTTCTTTTCGATAATTTGGGAAACCGGGAAGGGTATGGACGTTCAAGGGTGATAGAATATGATTTATTAAACAATGAAATTGTCTGGGAATATAAAGGCGATAAAGATCATCCGTTTGAAACGGAAAACTGCGGCATGAACCAGCGTCTGCCAAACGGCAATACTCTTATTACGGAGACCGACAGGGGAAGGGCATTTGAAGTAACCCGTGACGGAGAGATCGTCTGGGAATACTATAATCCCTATCTGGCAGGGGACGAAAACGATCTCATAGCGACTTTGTTTCATGTAAACCGTCTTGAACCCGAGCAGGTTAAATGGTTAAGCCATTAGAGGCAGGTTTTAAAGAAATGAGAATGGAAGCTTTCCCTGTTTCAACCGACGCGGTTGTAAAAAAAAATGACAAAACAGGGGTGAGGGTATTGATGTCTATTGTCGCGGCCATTTTCATGCCGGCGATGTTATTTGCTCAGGAAAATGCGAACAATAATCTGGGAGAGCTGAGTTCACTGCCGTATTTGCAGGGGTATCATGAGTCGACGGGAAAATCCGGCGTGACAGTTTATGATGAAACCGCCTTTCATCCCGGTTTGAATTTGTACTGTAGCGGCCATCGGCCTGAAGCGGGCATCATGGATATGCGCGGTAACATTTTGCACCGGTGGACGCGTAATATCGATGATTTGTGGGAAGGCGGCAAGGCACGTCACCAAAAGCATTGGCGACGGGTTTATCTGTATGAAAATGGCGATCTGCTTGCGATCTGGGAACAGCTGGGCGTCATCAAGCTGGACAAGGATTCCAATTTATTATGGGCCAAGCGCAATGAAGCGCATCATCAGGTGACTGTTTCCGGGGACGACAAGGTTTATGTTCTGACTCAACATTTGAAATCAGGGAAAGCTATCTCAAAGAAAAGGCCGGTTCTTGATAATTACATTACGGTGTTAACAAGTGACGGAAGATTTATTAAAGAATATTCTCTGTCAGAGGCGTTTCAGCAGTCTCCTTACGCGCATTTTTTAGATCAGGAAAACGGTCAGACAGATTTTTTTCACACGAACAGTCTGCAGCTGTTTGACGGCAGCCTTTCGCATATTTCTCCTTTGTTTAAAAAAGGGAATGTGCTGGTCGCGATCAGAAATCTTGATACGGTTGCGATCATTGACCTTGAAAATAACGAAGTGGTCTGGGCCGAGGATGGTAAAGAAAATGGTTTATGGAAAAAAATGCATGATGCGACTTTGCTGCCTGATGGGCACATCCTGCTTTTTGATAATTTAGGAAACAGCGGCGCTCATGGCCGTTCCCGGGTCCTCGAGTACGATCTGTTTAATAAAGAAATCATTTGGAAATACGATGGCGATGAGGGCCGCTCGTTTGATACTGAGACGTGTGGGACGAGTCAGCGATTGTCTAATGGAAATACATTAATTACTGAGTCTGAAAAGGGAAGGGCCTTTGAAGTGACTAATGAGGGAAACATCGTTTGGGAGTTCTATAATCCATACAGGACCGGTAATGAAAATCGCCTGGTCGCCACTTTGTTTCATCTTCACCGGTTTGAGCCTGAATATCTTGGATGGCTTAATGATCGGAAGCCGGAGATCTCAAAGACAGGGGAGAAGTGATTCTTATGATACTTGGTTACATTGATCCGGGGACAGGATACACCGTCGCAAGCCTTGGCAGTATAGTTGCGACATTTTTATTGGGTGGCATTGGGGGCCTCCTGTTTTTTTTAAAGCAGTTCAAAGGCCTTATCAGAAAATGGAAATTTTTCTTTATAATGTTTCTTATTGCTGTTCTAATTCTTTTGGGCTTTTTCCTTATGAAAAAACAAGAACGGATCGAATTCAAGCACAAAGTTGTTGTCCTCGGTATTGACGCACTCAGTCCAAAAATAATGGACCGTTTGATGGCTGAGGGGCGTTTGCCGCATTTTCAACAATTGAAAGATCACGGGTCGTATTCTCCGTTAAAGACCGTGAATCCCCCGCAGTCTCCTGTCGCCTGGGCCTCTTTCGCTACAGGTCGGAACCCAGGCAAACACGGGATTTTTGATTTTATCAAGAGAGATCCAGCCAATTATAAAATTGAATTGGCATTATCGCATATCGATCAGGGAAAAGCGAAGCCTGTCGTTCACGGCAAACGTTTTTGGCAGTATCTTTCTGAAAAGAAAATCCCGGTGACTGTTATCAGCTGCCCTATGACTTTTCCGCCGGATAAGGTCTTTGGCAAGATGCTTTCAGGGATGGGCGTTCCGGACATACTTGGAACGGAAGGCACTTTTTCATTTATCGCCAGCGAAAGATCGCCGATATTCGGAAACCTGACCGGTCCTAAAGTTGAAACCTTCAAAGGCGTTGTGAACGTCAAAGTTCCTTTTAAAGCCGAAGTCGGACGCGACCAGGTTATTTTGAAATATCAGGGGAACGAAGTTTTATTGAAGGTCGGCGAGTGGAGCGGCTGGCAGGAAGTCGTTTTTGATTTGGGATGGTTTCGCAAAGCGAAAGGAATTTTTAAATTTTATCTTGTTGAAACAAGCCCGAAGTGCAAACTTTATATCAGCCCCATCAACATGGATCCCAGAGATCCGTCTTTTCCCATTGCTTATCCAAAACATTACAGCAAGCTTCTGGCAGAGGAAAGCGGGTTGTTTTATACGCGCGGGATGCCTTTTGATATGTGGGGGCTTAACGAAGGCCATTTGGACGAAAAGGCCTTTTTAATGCAGGTAGAGGATAACTTTAGTCAGAAGTCGGCGCTGCTCGACAAGGAGCTTTCTGATTTTGATAGCGGCGTTTTTTATTTTTATTTTGGCGCCGTCGACGTTATTCAACATATGTTTTGGCGTTATATCGATGAGGGACATCCATTATATGAGGAAGACGCTCCGGCAGAATACAGGGAGATGATCAACCGTTGGTATGAACGTATGGATGAAGTGGTGGGGCGGGTGATGGGGTCGCTGGGAGAAAACGATACGCTTATTATTCTATCGGATCATGGCTTCGGGACTTTTCGCAGGTCTGCCAATATTAATAACTGGTTAAGAGAGCATGGATATTTGTATTTAAAGGATCAGGAGGCGTTGCGGGGAGATCCATTGTTATCGGACATAGATTGGTCAAAGACCAAAGCGTATGCCATCGGTTTTAATTCTATTTATTTGAATGTGGCGGGCAGAGAAGCTGAAGGAATCGTCAAGCCCGGAAAAGAAATGGAAGATCTGAAAGACGACATAATGCGGAATATGAGGTTATGGAAAGATCCCTTGTCGGATGAGCCGGTCATTAATGATATTTATGAACGAGATGAGGTTTTCTGGGGGGACCAGATTTCCCAGGCTCCGGATTTATTGATGGGGTTTAATGAAGGATACGGGGCTTCGACGAGGACAGCTATCGGTGCCGTTGCTTTTAGATTATTGGAAGATAATTTGAAAAAATGGTCTGGCTCTCATTTGTTTGATGCCGCGCTTGTTGACGGTGTTATTTTCAGTAACAGAAAGATGACCGGGGATGCTCCCGGGATCATTGATCTGGCGCCTTCGATTCTGAAGCTGACAGGATTTTCTGAAGACATGATTGCTGAATTTGATTTTGATGGCAGAGCGCTATTTTAAAGATAAGAAAGGGCTGTTTTCTAAATCACTGTCCCCGCTCCGCAAGGGAGTCCATTTTTTTCGATCACAAACCTGCCCAGTTCTTTCGTCCCAGTTCGATTCTCAATGACACATGATTTTTTCAAGGCGAAGTGAAGAACGCCGATCTCCTTCGTGAACAATTGTTCCGCATCTTCTTCTAATTTTTCCAGAGTGGAGGAATTGATGCGTTGCTCAATCCGGGTGATTTGACAGATGGATTCCTGGGTAGAGCACCGGAGGAGGAACTCGTCGCCTTTACGCGCGGTACCGTTTAGCAAAAAAAGAGTTCCCCGTAATTCATCGACGGCGGCGATTCGATCAGATGCTCCGCAGATCACGTCGCCGCGTTGAACAGAATTTGAAGGCGTTAATACCAACCCGATGTTTTCACCTCTTTTGGCGTTATTTTTTTCATCTCCGAAGGAGAATAAGATCTTCGCGACTTTCCCGACCTGTCCGGACGGCAGGACGTTTACCTCCTGGCCTTTTTGGATTTCTCCTGACGCGATGCGCCCGACAATAATTTTTTCGTTTCCTTTTGCATAAACATCCTGGACGGGCAGCCGGAGGGGACTTTTAAGCATGTCGACAGGCGGCTTGATCAAATTCAGGGCTTCAAGGACAGAGGGCCCATGATACCATTTCATCAGTGAAGATTTTCTGATGATATTAATGCTTTGTTTGGCGCAAGAGGGAATGCAGGCAATGGGTTTAAGCCCGGCTTTTTCCATAAGGGAAAAGGTCTCGTCTTTCAGTTCTAAAAAACGTGCTTGTTCGAACCGGACCAGGTCCATTTTGTTAATGACGACGATGACGTCATTGATGGCCAGAATTTTTAAAAGAAAGATATGACGGCGCGTTTGTTCGCGCAGGCCTTCGCCAGCGTCAATGATGATGATGGCCGCATCGGCATGGCTGGAACCGCTGAGCATGTTTTTGATAAATTCAAGGTGGCCGGGAGTATCGATAATGCCGTAATGGCCTTTGGGAGTCTTAAGGATGATCTCGGTGGTATCGATGGTGATGTTTTTCTCCCGCTCTTCCCGCAGCTGATCTACGAGAAAGGCTAATTCAGTATCTTTACCCAGTTCTTTGGAAATCCGTTTCAGCTCCTGCATCTTGTCGGCAGGAACAGCCTTTGTCCCCAGCATGAGAGCTCCGATCAATGTCGATTTTCCATGATCTATATGTCCGGTGATGGCGATTTTTGGCATCAGATCGTCTCTCATCACATATACCCCAGACTTCGCAGTTTTTGCATGGTGTACGTGTCTTCTTTGTCCTGGGCGCGTCCGCTGCGTTCTGAGACTGTTGTCCGCTCGAGCTCTCTGATGATGGAAGAAATATTTCTTGCGTTCGACTTGACTGGCGCGCAACATGTCTCGCAGCCGATACTTCTGTAACGCATACCGTCTTTCGCAAAGTAAAGATCCGTGATCGGGATGTGTTCACGCTTGATATATTTCCAGATATCGATTTCCCTCCAACCTAAAAGCGGGTGGATGCGGATATGATGGTGTTCTTCCTGAAGGGCTGCCTGGTACAGGTCCCACATTTCAAGAGGCTGGCGCTGATAATCCCATTGAAGATTTTTATTCCGTGGAGAAAAGAAGCGTTCCTTGGCGCGAATGCCATGCTCGTCCCTGCGGATTCCCAGGAATAAGGCCTCGAGCCGGTATTTTACCACGGCATCCTGGAGGGCCTGGGTCTTTAAAAGATGACAACATTGGAATTTTTCCTGATCGGGATTAATACCCTGGCGCAACGCCGCTTCATTCCTGGCCACAATTAAATCAAGAGCCCATTCTTTTGCATATCTTTCCCTGAATTCATAGATTTCTCTAAATTTATAACCCGTATCGATGTGAAGGACCGGAAAAGGGAGCTTGCCGAAGAACGCCTTGCGGCACAGCCACAACAGCGTCGATGAATCTTTCCCGATAGACCAGAGCAGGGCAGAATTGCGGAAACGGTTATAAGCTTCGCGGATAATATAGATTGAATTGTTTTCCAGGGAATCAAGATGGTTCATAAAGTTATCTGAAGAAAGGGGTTTTAATTATCTTAATTATAGAAAAATAATCCGTCATTCCAATAAAAATTATCAGAATGACCAACGCCGGACTGGAGAGGAGAGAGTGAGGATTTTTTTATTCTAATGAAAAATTCATTTTGGGTGAGGATGAGATCATCTTTCTTGTGGCTTTTAACAGATCCTCATATTGAAAGGGCTTGGTGATAAATTCCGAAATGATGCAGTCCATGTGCTGATCCGCAAACATTTGTTCAATGAAAGGACTGCCGCTGATCACAACGATTTTTGTTAAATATCGTTTATCGCTTTGTCCTGATCAAGAGCAAGAAAAGAAATAAAAAAAGACTGGTTGTTATTTAAAGAGGGCCAGCAGCTGTCTGCCAGCCCTTTCAAAAAATCCTTACTGACTGGTTGCTCCCGATTCAAACATTCCTCTATCAATAACTCCTTCATACTGCTGAAGATCGTTCAGGCTGGATTCCGCCTGATCGCGTATGGACGTCCAATCCCCTTCATTGGCATCCTGAACCTGCCCGATTGTTTCTTCCATGGACTGCTGGGCCTGCTGCAGTTCATTGACCCTTTGAGAATCATCCTGCTGCTGAGCCTGATCCATTTGCTGACTGATGTTGTCCTGGGTCTGGTTCAGTTTGTCGACTAGTTGATCTTTTTGATCAAAGCTATACTGATCAAGGGAAATATCCTGATCCGGAGACTGTTGCATTTGCATGTCCGGAGCTGCGGGAGATGCATCCTGCCCCATTCCTTGAGCAAATACCGGGACGACCGCCAGACAGAGAACAGACACAGCCAATGTTAACAATTTAATCCACCTCATAAAACTCTCCTTTTTTTCATGTTGAACGGATGTATTGCACCATGTGATGTTATAAGGCAGACCCCTGTTTTTTAAAATAGGGCAGTTCTGTGTTTTTTAGACTTTATTCCTTAATGTCTTTATTGAAAAAAGTGGAATCAGGTTTGTTTTTTATGTGTGCAGCAGATAGACCGGGGTCAGCGTTCATTTAAAATATGCCAGGATAAATAGCCGGAAAAACAAAAAGGAGGAGCATAATGTTAAGAATATTTATGGCAATGATGCTGGTCAGTATGACGTTGGTGTTGTCTGCCTGTGAAACAACGGAAGGGGTTGGTCAGGATATTGAAAACACGGGCGAAAATATAGGCGAAGGCGTTGAAGAAATGGGGGACGAAGCGGAGGATGAATATTAATTAACGGAAAGACCGGGCGGGGATTTTGAAAGACAATTGTTTTTATTGATCGGGCAAGACGTTTAAGGAGGGAACATGTCTGTTCTAATGATGATCCTCGCCATTTTTTTACCGCCGCTGGCAGCTCTTCTTCATGCTGGAAGGAATTCCAGTCGCATCGACGCGTTGTGTTGAGTAATAAAAGAGAATAAGAAAAGGAGCAGTAAATTTTCTGTTTGCCAATCAGATGTTCAAAGATATAATATCTGCGTATTTTAAAGTAAATGTTTCTTTTTGAAGAAAAGGCTGCCAGTGCAACATTATCTGAATGAACAAAATATTTTTATTTTTCTGGTTCAGGTTTTTCTTCTTTTAAGTACGGCCAGGATTTTGGGCGAGTTGTTCAGGATGGGGCGGCAACCCTCCCTGACGGCAGAGATTATCGTCGGTATTATCTTTGGTCCCACGATTTTTGGACGCTTCTTGCCGGCCGTCCATCAAATGATTTTCCCCCCCGATATTATTCAGCAAAACATGCTTGAGACATTCTCCTGGCTTGGAGTTCTGTTCCTTCTGCTGGAGACGGGACTCGAAGTAGATTTCACGAATGCCTGGCGTCAGAAGGGGGATGCCCTTAAGATCGCTGTTGCGGATATTTTTATCCCGATGGTCATTACGTTCGTCCCTGTCTTGTTTTTGCCGGATCATTTTCTCGTCAGTCCGGAGAAAAAAATTATTTTTTCCATTTTTATGGCAACGGTGATGACGATCAGCGCAATGCCTGTTACGGCGAGGGTCCTGCATGATCTCCGGCTGTCCAAAACGGATCTCGGCTATTTGATCATGTCGGCCTTATCGGTTAACGATATTATCGGGTGGCTGATTTTCACGATTGTACTAGGCGTTTTTATGCAGGCGAACTTCACATTTTCCGCGGTGTTTATGATCTTTTCGTTGACAATCCTTTTTACGATTTTCTGTCTGACCTTTGGTAAACGTTTTACGGAATATATCATTACAAATTTTCAGGAAAGGAAATTCCCTGAGCCGGCCTCGTCGTTCACATTCATTTGTCTGCTGGGGTTTCTCTGCGGAGCGGTGACCCAGAAAACAGGGATTCATGCCCTGTTCGGTTTTTTTCTGGCAGGGGTAATGGCCGGCGGAGCGCGGGCGCTTCAGGAGAGGACTCGTCAGATTATTTCCCAGATGGTTTATGCGTTGTTTGTTCCGATCTTCTTCGTTAACATCGGACTGAAGATCGATTTCTTAGCCAATTTCAATTTGTTCCTGGCCTTGTCTTTGTCCGTTTTGGGGATCGCCGCCAGGTTTTTCGGGGCGTGGATTGGAGTCGGTTTAAGCAGGCAGGATCCGGTCAACAGGCTCGCCATTTCTATTGCCCATATTCCCGGCGGTGTCATGGAAATCGTTATCAGTTTGATCGCCCTGGAATATAATTTGATCACGGAGCAGGTTTTTGTTGCCATTGTTTTTGGTGCCGTTGTTTCTTCAGTTGTTCTGGGACCGTGGTTGGGATACGCCATCAGGCGGCGCAAGAAAGTCAGCATCTTTGAGTATTTTTCGAAAAGATCGATCATCGCTGACTTGAGGACGCAATGGAGGGATGAGGCCATCAGGAAGCTGTGTCATGTGGTTTTTGAACAGGAAGACGTCCCTGACGAGGACGCTATTTTCAATGCTGTGATGCAGCGCGAACAGGAGATGGGCACGGCAATCGAAGAAGGGATTGCAGTCCCGCATGTGAGACTGCCGTATATTGAAGAACCTGTAATTGCTTTCGGCCGGTCCCTTTCGGGGATCGAATGGAACTCTCCCGACGGGCAGCCCTCACGGTTTGTGTTCCTGATTTTGACACCAGTGAAGGACGACGTGCAGGTACAGATTTTATCTTTGATCTCGAAGACGTTAAGCAATAAAGGAGTCCGGGATCAGATTCTTCAGGCTCAAGACAGCCAGCATATATGGAATGTGCTTGAACCGGCGTTTTCGCAGCAAGATTTGATTAAACGGTAGACGGAAAGCAAGAAGGCTGTGATGATGAAGGTGCGTCAGGAAGCGATTGAGGATAAAAATAAGCGGTTATTTGCCTTTGAACGGGAGCTGGACCAGATTTCCCTGTCTTTGCTGAATATGTTTGATGATCGCAGACTCAAGCTGTTTTCAATCCCGCCACATAAACGAATTTTTCTTTTCTTTCTGACCCGCGCGTTGAAAACCCATCAAGCAATCAAAATTCTGTGCCGTGAAGGTTTCGGACAAGATGCAGCCGTTTTGTTGAGAAGTCTTCTCGAAAACCTGATCAGCTTTAGATATGTTCTTCATCATTCGGAAGAAGCCGATGCACTTGCAGCGCGGTTTGTAGCCTACAAATGGGTCATTTTTCATCGTCATTTATGGGAACAGGAACGCGAGGAAAGGGAGAAAGGAGATCGGGAATACCGGTTGTTTGTTCAACGAAAAGAATTGATCTTAAAGAACTTTGAAGAGTTTAAAACGAAGTATCATATAAATTCAGGGCGCGGTCTCCTGACCTGGTCCGGTCGTACTGTTAAAGATATGGCCGGTATTGTCAGTAAAGATTTATTGAAAGAATATGAATCAATGTTCAGGACGTGCTCAAAGTTTACCCATCCAAGCATAATCAGTGACAAAGAATACATGGTTATCGACGATGAAGAGATCGTTTTTTCAGTATCGCCTTCATTGATCGGTGTTGAAATAATCCTTTCGAAAAATATAAGTTATACTTTCGATGTCCTGTCGATCTTTGCCGGACTTTTTCAATTGAAGTGCGATGTCGTACTGAATGCATTTGAACGAAAGTTTAAGGCTTATCAGGCATCATTATCGACCTCCACTTCAGGTACAGGTGCCGGAGAAACGGCTGCATCGATTAATCGGGAAAGTATTATTGTGTTTGAGAAGAATTAATCAGCCGGAATCCGCAAGTTTTTAATAAAACAAATAAACATAAAAAGTTTAATCGTTAAAAATATTTCAGAATGAAAAATTGTCATCAGGTTTCTTTAAACATGATGTCATTCCCGCTTATGTTGTTGTTTCCAATAAACATCCGGCTGAAGTTTTAAATACCGGCGGAGTTTTCGTTTAATATTAGTATTAAATAAAAGAAAGGCGGAAAGAGGAAATTTTGATTGGTATGCTTTTTGCTTAATTTCGATTGATAGTGAGGCGGCATTTTCGGTAAGGGGACCTTTTGATCTAAATGGTGTTACAGAGAACATCGGAATCAGGAAAAGGGAGTGAAGAATTAACCCGGACAGGAGTGCGCCAGTCCGGGTTTTTTTTGAATTGTTTTTACAGCATAAATTGAGGCGATAAACGGAAGGGGGGTGGTGTCGATTATTGAACGGATGCAGGGAAAGAATCAAACAGTTTCAGGGATGGGTTAATGATGATTTTTTCATCGCCCATATAACAGTATTAATGTGTTTTAACGCGAGGGCAAAACAATGAAGAAACTATTAATTTTGATACTTGTGATGATCTTCTCCACACAATATTCTCCCGTGGTATGGGCTGATGTTGTCGCTTTGACAGATGCCCAGATGGACGAGATTGCTGCGGGGGATTGGGTTATCATCGCCCAGAATGAGGATGTTGTCGATGTATTTGACAACATCAACAGGCTTGAAGCGGGTGAATCATCACAGCAAGGGCTTAATGGCCTCAGTAACGTGAATGAGGTCAACAGCGCGACTGCCGTTCAGCAGAACGTTTCTGACTCCAACGAAGGGGTCATGGACATCACAACTCGCAATGAGGCCAGTGTCACGAATTATCAACCAAGAGATGAACTGACCGTGTCGGAGACGCGAACTATTTCAGCGAGCAGCGAGAATGAAGTCCAGCAAACACAAAGGGCAATTACTTCCGACTCATTGACCGCTTCTGATCGGACAACAGCAACGAATTCGGAAAGCGCCTCTTTGGAACAGCGGGCTTCAAGCTCATTGAGCACGCTTTCTGACCAGAGCGCGAATGCTTCAGTGAGTTTTGATCAGGACAGCTCTTTAGCGACTTCAAACAATGCTTCGAGTGACGCAAGTTTGAGCGCGGTTGATAATTTTCATTTAGAAGATCATGCGGTGAATAATACTTCGGTATCCGCGGAAACCAGCGACGCTGCATCAAGCAGTGCGTCGTTGGACAGTAACGCTGCTGCGTCTGAAAGGCATACGACTGACCAAAATGCGAATCAGGCAGCTGATGCTTCTCTGGATACAAGTGCTGCGGCATCTGAAGATCACGCGACAGATCAGGCTGCGAATCAGTCTGCGTCGGCTTCTTTAGATACTAATGCTGCGGCATCTGAAGATCACACGACAGATCAGGCTGCGAATCAGTCTGCGTCGGCTTCTTTAGATACGAATGCTGCGGCATCTGAAGATCACACGACAGATCAGGCAGCGAATCAGTCTGCGTCGGCTTCTTTAGATACGAATGCTGCGGCATCTGAAGATCACACGACAGATCAGGCTGCGAGTCAGTCCGCGTCGGCCTCTTTAGATACGAGTGCTGCGGCATCTGAAGATCACACGACAGATCAGGCTGCGAGCCAGTCCGCGTCGGCCTCTTTAGATACGAGTGCTGCGGCATCTGAAGATCACACGACAGATCAGGCTGCGAATCAGTCTGCGTCGGCTTCTTTAGATACGAATGCTGCGGCATCTGAAGATCACACGACAGATCAGGCTGCCAGCCAGTCAGCTTCGGCAACTCTGGACACCAGTGCGGCTGCTTCGGAAGATCACACCGCGGATCAGACAGCCAGCCAATCGTCATTAACGGCAGTTGATGCCAGCGCTTCGGCTTCTGAAGACCATACAACGGATCAGTCTGCTGACCAAAGCTCTGCCTCGACTGTTGATGCGAATCTTGCGGCTTCTGAATCATTTGCTGCCGAAACGGCATCAGATGCTTTTGAAGGCGATGGAGAAGTGGCATCAACCGCAGATTCGGTTAGTTTTTCTGGAACATATGAAGAGGATAACGGATCGATTGCCCTTGATGGCGATTATGCCGAAACACATGCGACAACATCCGATACAAAAACTTATTCAACATCAAGCAGCAGTTCTACTTCTGATACCGCTGCTCTTGATGGTGCCTTGAGTACTGCAAACGACAGTTCATCCTCCGCGGATGCATCGACATCGGATGCCGCTCAAGCTCAGGAATCATTAGCGGCTTCACAGGATCAGAATGCTTCGGCTTCGGCATCGACAACTGATTCTGCAGCGGCCCAACAATCTCTGACTGCAGCAAGCGATCAGGATGCAGCTGCCCAGGCATCGACAACTGATTCTGCAGCGGCTCAGCAATCCTTGACTGCGGCAAGCGATCAGGATGCAGCTGCCCAGGCATCAACAACTGATTCTGCAGCGGCTCAGCAATCCTTGACTGCGGCAAGTGATCAGGATGCGGCGGCCCAGGCATCAACAACTGATTCTGCAGCGGCTCAGCAATCTTTGACTGCGGCAAGCGATCAGGATGCAGCGGCCCAGGCATCGACAACTGATTCGGCAGCAGCGGAGCAGGCTTTAAGCGCATCAAGCGATCAGGCGGCATCAGCTTCGGCAGCTACAACGGATTCAGCAGCGGCAGAGCAGGGGTTAAGCGCGTCAAGTGATCAGGCAGCTTCTGCTTCAGCGTCAACGACTGATTCGGCGGCGGCAGAGCAGGGGTTAAGCGCGTCAAGCGATCAGGCAGCTTCTGCTTCAGCGTCAACGACGGATTCTGCGGCAGCGGAACAGACGTTAAGCGCATCAAGCAGCAATAGCGCATCGGCTTCAGCTTCGACATTAGATGAAGCTGCAGCAAATCAGTCGCTGTCGACAACGGCTGATACAGCAGAAGATCATACGGCATCCGCCAATCAAGCCGTTGCCCAGAGCAGCGACCTGATCAATGATCATGATCAATCAGTGGATCAGGCCAGTGCGGATTCAGCCAGCAGTTCATTAGATGAAACGCTAACGGTATCTTTTGATCAGAACGCTTCACAGAATGACGTGGAAACTGTCGATGCTGAGGAAGCAACAGAGGTTATTGCAGATTCAAGCAACGATGAGAGCCTTGACACCCAAAGCGATCTGAACACTGTCAGTGAAAGCACTAACGAAGCTTCTGTAACAACCACGGTAAGTGTCGTCACTTCTGACACGACAAATACAACCATTAATGAAAGCACCGGAAAGAGTGTCAGAAATGTGCTTGTTTTAAGCGGCGGGGCGCAAAGCGAGATGAACGTGATGAGTAATGTAAACGCCGTCAGTTCAGCCATTGCGGTTCAAACGAATGTTGCGAATGCTAACGGGATTAGCGGCAGCATCAGTCACACCAATGTGGCAAATGTTGTTAACGGTTTTTAACGAGTGTTTTGGGGGAAGGAGACTTCCCCCAAAACTTTTTAAAGAATGTAAGGTGAGCTATGTATCGGAAAATTATATCTATGATGATTTCAATCTGTCTTTTGTGTTCTCATGGACCGCTTGCATTTGCCAGTTATGCCGTTGTTCTCACCGATTATGAATTGGATCAGATTTATGCCCAGGGAGTGGATGTCAGTCCCGGCGATGTTTTAAGTTCAGCGACAGTTGAGACTGCTGCTCTTGAATCAAATCCTTTTACGGAAAGTGAAAACAATAGCGTAACGTCGGTTCCTGTGACACCGGATAATCCTGTTGGACCGGCAACCCCGGTCCTGCCGGATGGTCCGACCGGCCCGGTGTTACCTGATGGGCCTTTTCCACCGGAAAGTCCTGTGTTACCAGATGGACCGGTTTTACCGGGTGGCCCTTTTGGTCCGACATCGCCGAATGGTCCGGTAGTGCCTGACAGTCCGGCGCTTCCGGACGGTCCGTTTGCACCGGGAAGCCCTGTGTTGCCGGACAGTCCTTTTGGTCCGACATCGCCGAATGGTCCGGTAGTGCCTGACAGTCCGGCGCTTCCGGACAGTCCGTTTGCACCGGGAAGTCCTGTGTTGCCGGACAGTCCTTTTGGTCCGACATCGCCGAATGGTCCGGTAGTGCCTGACAGTCCGGCGCTTCCGGACAGTCCGTTTGCACCGGGAAGTCCTGTGTTGCCGGACAGTCCTTTTGGTCCGACATCGCCGAATGGTCCGGTAGTGCCTGGCAGTCCGACGCTTCCGGACGGTCCGTTTGCACCGGGAAGTCCTAACGGGCCGATCAATCCGGTATTACCAACAGGACCTGTTAGTCCCGAATTGCCAAATGGACCGTTTGCTCCGAACAGCCCGACTCTGCCAAATGCGCCGGGGAGTGTAACAGCGCCTCAAGCGCCAGCAGCTCCCGGGGAAGTGGCATTAGCGGATCCTGTTGCATTAACTCCGGTCGTTCCTTCGGCACCGGGAACGCCGTCTGCTCCAAACGTCCCGGCGGCTCCAAATCCACCTATTCAGCTTGATGTTGTCGCGGGGGGAAATGGCGGCGGTTTTCAGGTGGCGTTAAACAACAGCAGCGGTCAGTCTTTGCTGCCGGAATCTTTTACATCAAATGCGCTGGGAGCGATCAACTCAGTAGATTTGAGCGGGGCGGCCCAGCAGAATCTTTCCGCCATGGTCAATGTGAATGCGGCGGGAAGCGTTGTTCCGGTGATGATCAATCTTACGGTATTGATGAATTCCACAGTTGAGAATCTGAGCAATTTCAATGATTTGAATTTGGCAAATTACTCGACCCTGAGAGTCCAGTGATAGTGAAAGGCCGGTTCGACAGCAATGTCTGAGAAAAGTTGCAGAAAAACAATAAGGATTGACGTTTTAGTTCTTGTGGCCTTGGCGTTGGTCAGCATGTGTTTGTCCGATGCCAGGGCCGCAAGTTTTTCGGTCGGCGGCGTCCGTCTTTATAAAAATGTGAAACCTCTGCGGGAAATCAAGCGGAGCAATCTAACTCCTCAGAGTCTGGATTTCAGCTGCGGGCCTGCCGGTCTTGCGACGCTGTTTCACTATTATTTAAGCGATCCCGTGTCTGAAGCAGAGATTATTACGGCGTTATTACAGACGACGTCTTTGGAAAAGGTCAGGGCCCGTGGAGGATTTTCATTATTGGATTTAAAATCGTTTGCCGAACGGCGTGGGTACGTAGCAACAGGTTTTCAAATGGATATCAGCGCCCTTCGCCAGTTGGGTAAACCGGTTCTGGTGCCGATTAAGTTTAAAAATTACCGGCACTTTGTCGTTGTTAAAGATGTGGTGAATGACCGTGTTTTTATTGCCGATCCTGCTTCGGGAAACATGTCATTGAAGACACATCAGTTTGAACGGATATGGTTACATGGAATTGTGCTGTTAATAGAACCATCAGGAGGCGGGATCCAGAAAAATAACGATTTAGAATTAAAGGAATCCGATCTTATTTTCGCAGATTATTCCCGATGGAGCGCAATCGTAAGGCCAAGTTTAATTCGAACCGCAATTTACCCGACGGAGTATTAATGGAATACTTGCAATATGGAAAAAGGGTGGCATGGGGCCTTGCCTTCACCGCCGCCGTTATGCTGGTACATGGAATTTTAAGTGAGGTAAGAAAAAGGAATGTTGAAGAATCAGTTTTGCGTGAAGAAGTCCGCCTTGAGGTGATTTCAGAGTTTGAGCAGAGGATGCAGGACATGATCCGTCTGCAGGTGGAAGAAAAAGTTGCGGCAATAAAATTGGTGAATGGCGGCAGGCTTCTCTCAGACTATGAGTTGAAAGAAAGCATTGCCGGAAATCCGGTTGAGTCACCAATAAACGCGGTTGCCCATTCCGGCGATTCCGCCGTTGTCGATCTTGTCATTAAAAGAGACGATGTTTCAGGGACAGATCAGAATGGTGAGGCGGAAGGTTTGGCAACGGAGCCGGTCACTGATAGCGAAATCGTCGAATCCATCGAGAAAACTTTGGTGCAACGGGGGAGTATCCTGCTTCCAAAAGGGACTTTACAGATGGAGCCGAGCCTTGTTTATGCCCATTTTTCCTCTAACCGGATCAATATCCAGGGGTTCAGCATTCTTCCAGTTCTCGTCATAGGGGATATTTCAACGGAAACCGTGCGCAGGGATCTTTTTATTCAAACGCTTTCATTTAAATACGGGCTGATGCACAATTTTCAGACTGAACTTAAGATTCCTGCGCGATATGAATACGATCGGATCACAGACACGGCCAGCGCTGAAAGCACGCGCAGTGACTTCGGGATCGGCGATGTGGAATTTGGTTTCAGCCGTCAGATCGGCTGGGAAAACGGAACCATTCCGGATCTTGTTTTTGCCATGGCCGTAAAAACTCCATCAGGAGAAGGCCCTTATAATCGTGACATCGGTTTGGGAACAGGGCACTGGGCTCTTCGCGGCAGCCTCATCGCGGCAAGGGCGAGTGATCCGGCAGTTATCTTCGGCAGCCTGAGTTATACCTGGAACATCGAAAGGGACATCGACAATTATGGAACAGTGGACCCCGGTGACTCCATCAGTTACAGCGTCGGGACCGCGATTGCGTTAAGTTATCAGACGGCGATCACATTTTCATTCGATCAGAGCATCACCCTTCATATGGAAAGGAACGGGAGCAGCGTGTCGAATTCGTTTGTCAATGCCGCGAATTTAAGGACAGGGTTTAACTGGTCTTTGAGCGAGCGGTCTTCAGTCGATTTCGGAGTCAGTACGGGGGTCACCGAAGACGCTCCAGACGTGACTGTTGAAATACGTTTTCCCTATATTTTTTAACAGAATGCTGTCTATTTTTTCGGGAAACAGCCGGTAGCAATGAGCCATTGATAATTTATGATAAAAAAGGATTGGTAAAATTAAAAAAAGGCGGAGATGATGAAAAGAAAGATATTGATAACGTTATTATTGTTGATTTTGGGACTGGGGTTGACCTACCTCGTTTCCATGGGAGTCCAGGCGGAAGATGCGTTGGGCCAACAGAAGATTGAGGGAGAGATTGTGGAGATGGATGAGGAGGAGGGGGTCGTTGTGATCCAGGATATGCATCCACCCAATGATGAAAAACAATTATATGCGCATCCGCAGAAGCTGGAATCGTTCGAGGAGGGAAACAGGGTACGCGCCTATTATCAGCCAAAAGACAGTGTGATCCGGGATATGAATATGTTTTAAGTTTTTTTCAAAAATATTTATGAAAATGAGACAGGCACAAGCCTGTCTTTTTTTATTATGCGGCAAGAAATTAACTGAGGGTAGAACTCCCATCTTAAACCCCGGACATGAATTTATTAAGATAAAAAGCAATAGAGACAATAAAGGAGGTCATGATGAAGGCAGTTGTTTTTGAAGATATCGGAAAAATTTCTTTTAAAGACGTTCCGGATCCGTCACTTCAGAGTCCGATGGATGCCCTTGTTAACATCACGGCAAGTTCGATTTGCGGCACCGACCTTCATATGGTGAGAGGAACATTGGGGGAAATGAAACCAGGGACCATCATGGGACATGAAGGCGTGGGGGTCATCGATGCCGTTGGTTCTGCTGTGCGGAATCTAAAAGAAGGAGAGCGGGTTATTATCCCTTCCAGCATTGGATGCGGTTACTGCGCCTATTGCCGGGCGGGATATTTTTCTCAATGCGATAACGCAAACCCCAGCGGCAAACAGGCAGGAACGGCATTCTTCGGAGGACCGAAAAGCAGCGGTTCTTTCGACGGACTCCAGGCGGAGAAGGTCCGGGTTCCTTTTGCTAATGTCGGGTTGGTCAAGATTCCGGAATGGCTGACGGATGATCATGCATTGATGCTTTCGGATATTTTCCCGACTGGATTTTTCGGAGCCGAGATGGCTGAAATTACGGAAGGCGATGTGGTGGCGGTTTTGGGCTGCGGGCCCGTTGGCTTGTTCGCTATTGCCAGCGCATTTCATTTAGGGGCCGGAAGGGTTTTTGCGGTCGACAGAGTTCCTTACCGGCTTGATCATGCGCGGAACATTGGCGCCGAAACGATTAATTTTGAAGAGGAAGATCCTGTCGCCGTAATTATGGGGCTGACCGGGGGCATCGGGGTGGATCGTTTGATCGAGGCAGTCGGAATCGATGCGCAACATCCTCATCAAGGGTTTGCCCAGCCGTCGGAAGACGATCTGCATCGATTTGAGAAAGAAGTCGCTGAGGTGACCCGGCATTCCAGGTTACCTGAAAAATGGGAAGTCGGAGATGCTCCTTCCCAGGCCCTGGATTGGGCGGTACAAATGCTTGATAAGGCGGGCACGCTTTCGATTATCGGAGTTTACCCTGAAACGGCCCAGACCTTTCCAATCGGAAAAGCGATGGGCAAGAACCTGACAATTAACATGGGGAATTGCAGTCATCGGAAATATATCCCGATGCTGCTCGACCTAGTCGGGGAAAGTTATTTTGATTTCTCGAATATTTTGACAAAAACTGAACCGTTCTCCCGGGCCATGGATGCTTACCACGCCTTTGATCACCATCGGGAGGGATGGATAAAAGTCAAACTCGAGACGTGACATCGGAACGACCGGAGGAGAAATGATCAAAATATTGATTGTTACAGTTTCTCTTTTCTCTTTATTGAATTTGTATGTTTTTCCTGATATTAACGACAATCGGGAATGGTTTGAGTGTGACGACCGAACCATTCCCGCCGAGAAGACCCGATTTGATTATTATGGAGTCGAGATCTACCGTTCACTATCCGATGATTTCTTATTTATTGTCGATGAGGATGATGGCAAGTCGGCGTGTATTCCAATCGGGGAAGATCAGGGGGCGCAGCGATGGATTCTGGCTGGATTTAAAAAGATCAAGGCGGGAAAGTTTACTTCCAGGAAGGTGATAGCTTTTGAGATTCAGAGATCCTGTGTCAGCAGATATTTTAACATTAAAAATGGAAAAGAGATCTTTGTGGATGAAACTGGAGATGGGCAGCTTTATGTTGACTATGAGCAGGAAATTGAAGAAGAACCGTTTAAATATCCGTATGATTGAGATTGGGGAATTCGAATAAGGAATCAGGCTCAGGTTTTCTTTGCAGTTCTTTTATCAGGCGGCTTTGCTTTACAAAAAACAAACGGGCCTGTTTTTTCTGATATTTCAACAGACCCGCCATTTTTTGTTTCAATTAAAAGTTCGTTAATTTTCGACTGTCTTTATCGATAGCGGAATACATTAAATACGCGTGACCACAAAGATAGTCCTGTCAGAAACAGGATGGAGCCGATCGCCAGCATCGAAATAAGTTGCAGGACGAGAGGCGCGATATTAATGACCGACATGATTCCCAGAGCGACAGCGGCAATTCCGATAAATATTTCCGCATCCGCCGAAGCTGTCACCGCCTGTTCAGCCACTCTCTTGATTTGAGGAGAGTGGACAGGGTTCATTAAATTCAGTGCGTTCAGCCTGAAATCTATCCCGCTTCCGAAAATCAGTCCGGCCCCGTATACAATCGCCGCAGATCCGATCATCATTTGGGGCGACATTCCTGCCATGGCGAGAATCCCCAGAGCGATGCCGGTAATCCCGGCGATGGTCTCAGAGGTTATCCCGGTATTGAGCTGGGATAAAGCCTTTTTGCTCATTTCAGGCTCTCCTGCGACCACGGATTCCATTTTCGACGCTACCGACGATCCTTTAATTAATAAGGCGGCCCCAATCAAAATTGTAGATATCGACAGCATGATGACCGGATAAATATCCAATAGGCCCAGAATGGAAAGGATGACTGCCCCCATTCCGATTATGCTTTCAATGATTGATCCGCTGCCGACTGCGATTAAAGCTCTTTCTTGCTCACTCATATGCACCTCCATGATTGATGATGAAAACATTCAAGCTCTTCATATAATGTAAAGGTTTTTAATGGTAAGGCTATTGGAAGTTTCTGCCTTTTTTAGACTATTTTCATCATCGACGTGAAATATTGATGCGGGTAAAGGGAAAAATGTTGATAAAAAGGGGAAATTGGACCTTGTCTGACTAAGGGCGGAATATAGAATAAAATCAGAAAGCAAAAAAAGATATCCGTTAGACATGGTCGTGTATGAAATTAATCAACTGGAAGAAAACAACAAAGGAAAAAACCGGTTTGATACGGAAAAGCTTTTTACCGGTTTTTCCGTTATTTAATTTTATCGATATCTTTGAAGGCTTTCCTGACGATAATTTCGATATGCCCGGTAATGAATTTTTTTATCATAGCGTCAGGTTGACCGGCCTTAGCCGGAGTATCATTCCCATTGTAATCATTTTCATCAATCTTGATTTCACCCATTTTAAAAACGAACGTTGTCTTTTTTGTGAAAGATAGCTGGTTGGCGTTCCGGCAGGAAAGAGGGCTGGTGTTTAATAATTTCGCGAATAAAATCTGGCAGTTCATGATGAAACGGGTTGCACGCGCTCACGGGATTATTGATCCTGTCGCCTTTTCAGCCAAATTGAACAGATTCGGCCAGCCTTCGGAAGTGATCGTGCCTGTTGAACTGATCCGTATGTCTGCTGTTCTTCACGCAAGGGGGCTTGTGAACAGCAGGGCCATTCAGCACAATCTTGACTGGGTTTGGCCTTATTGGGTGGTGAAGCAGTTTGACCCTAAAAATATCTCCTTTATACCGAGGGCGTTTTCATTAACCCATATCAATTTAACTGAACGAAACTGGACAGCCATAGGCCTTCCCGGTATCGATGAATTTCCCATTGTTGATCCGCGGGGACTTGTCACCCCATTCTTTGATAGTTGGTCGCTGGACGGATGGATTGTGGGCGGGGGTCATGAACTTCTTCCATCTCGCTCAATGGATGCTGTCCAGCAGCTTGTAATGGACGGAAACATTTGTCTTAAAACCAAAACAGCGAATACCTTTGGTTATCAGCTTGAGGTTGAGGCGCAGGTGATTTCCACGGAAGCAGGACCGGTCTGCCATGTGAGTTATAAAGCCAAAACTCCCCTGGAAGGAGCGTCTCTTGTCATTTCCGTCAGACCCTATAACCCTGAAGGGGTGAGCTTTATTAATTCAATCTCCATGACCCATGAAGGGAATGGATGGATCATTAATAAAAAACATTCCGTCTTGTTCAGCGCCTTTGCCCATCGGCATGTTTTTTCAGATTATCCTTCCGGAGATGTTTACGAGCGTCTCGATAACAAGGAAAATTTAACGAATATCAAATGTGATGTTGGTATGGCGACGGCGGCGGCGGTATTTCCCCTGGAGCCGGAACAGATCTTCGAAATTTCAGTCGATGTTCCGTTATTAAAGAGAAAAGATTATCAGGATTCGAGCCGGAGGACGCCAATTCAACATTGGCATGAAAGTCTTAGGGACGCCGCGCGATTATCTTTATCCGACAAGCATTTCGAATTTTTGTACAATGCTGCCGTCAGGACGCTGGTTTTAATGACCGGGGAGGATATTTATCCCGGACCATATACGTACAAACATTTCTGGTTTCGTGACGCTGCCTTCATGTTATATGCGTTGACCATGATCGGGTTGACGAAACGGGGCCGATCGGCCGTCAATCTTTTTTTTCAACGTCAGAAATTAAACGGTTATTTTCTGTCACAGGACGGCGAATGGGATTCCAACGGGCAGGTTTTATGGAGCATCCGGAAATTTTATGAAATGACCGGAGAAAGAGTCCCTGTTGAACGACGCGAAAGGATCAAAAGGGGAGTCCGCTGGATCATGCACAAGCGTCTGGGAGAAAACATGACACCGCATTCAGGACTGATGCCGGCAGGTTTCAGTGCGGAGCACTTCGGACCGAATGATTATTATTACTGGGATGATTTCTGGTCCGTCGAAGGCTTGCGGTCGGGGGCATTTCTTTTAGAGCAGCTTGGTGAACGCTATGTTGCCAGAAAATGTCTCAAAGAGGCGGAAGCCCTGTTAAAGGCGATTGAGAGGAGCCTGGAGAAAACTTCGCAGCGGTTAAAAACAAAAGCCATGCCATCGTCGCCTTATCGCCGGTTGGACAGCGCCAGCGTTGGTCTTCTCGCGGCCTCATATCCTTTGAAATTATGGAAAGCGGATGATGAGCGCATCGACAAGACGACCGAATTTTTGCTGGAGAACTGTTTCCTGAAAAATTCTTTTTTTCACGATATGAGTCATTCGGGAATAAATCCTTATTTGACGCTGCATGTGGCCGAGGTCCTCTTGCGTAAGGGCGACGGACGTTACTACGACCTTATGAAAGCGGTTGCAGATTCCGCCAGCCCGGCAGGTCAGTGGCCCGAGGCGATCCATCCAAATACCGGAGGAGGGTGCATGGGTGATGGGCAGCATGCGTGGGCATCGGCAGAATGGATTATGATGCTGCGCAACTGTTTTGTCCAGGAAGGAGCCGGAGACATTCTGGTCCTTTGTCCCGGCGTTCATCCCGGCTGGTATTCCGATAACGAAGCTTCGTTCGGATGGTTATTTACCAGCCGCGGAAAGATTTATATCCGGGTCCGGAAGGACGGCGGAAAAGTGAAAATATCCTGGGAAGGCCGTTGGCATGATGATGTTCCGCCAAATATTATTGTCAAACTTCCGGGGTTGTCTCCTGTTCAGGTTCCTTATGGGGAAACTTCGGTTGAGGTAAGTTAAGGAGTCATCAGATGAACATTCTCATGATGAGCAATACTTATAAGCCGATCGTCGGAGGTTTGGAAAGATCGATCGAGATCCTCGTGACAGAGTTTCGCCGGCGGGGGCATCAGGTGATGCTCGTTTCGCCGGAGATGAAGGGGGCCCCGGAGGAAGAAGGGGTTTTCCGGATCCCGGCCATTCAGCATTTTAACGGGACAGATTTTTCAGTCGAGCTCCCTGTCCCCATGGGTTTGTCTGCAGAGCTGAATAAATTCAATCCGGATATCGTGCATTCCCATCACCCGTTTTTGATCGGGGATACCGCCTTGCGGGTTGCTTCCAAGTTCAACGTGCCGATCGTTTTTACATATCACACCCTGTATGAAGAATATATCCATTATGTTCCCGGCAATAACGCCTTAATCAAAAAGTTTGTCATCGAGTTGGCGAAAGGGTACTGCGAGTTGTGTGATCATGTCATCGCGCCAAGTGACAGCGTTGCGGCCCTGCTTAAATCAAGAGGGGTCAAGACTTCCATCAGCGTGATACCTTCCGGGATTTACTTTTATGATTATATGTCTCTTGAGCCACGCAGAAGCCCTCTTTTATCCGGTATCCCCGAAAATGCTTTTATCGTCGGAACGGCAGGAAGAATTGCCCCGGAAAAGAATATAGATTTTCTGACGGCAACGATGATCGCGTTTCTTAAAAGACAGCCGCAGGCATATTTTATGGTCATTGGTGACGGACCGTTGTTGAAAGAAGTTGAAAAGCGTTTTATTAATGCCGGGTTATCAAATCGTTTTATTGCGACTGGAACCCTGACCGGCGGTGAACTTGCAAGCGGATACCGATCCCTTGACGCTTTTGTATTCGCCTCTCATAGCGAAACCCAGGGTCTGGTGGTGGTTGAAGCCATGTCTTCCGGTGTCCCTGTCGTCGCGATTGACGCCTCCGGAGTTCGCGAAGTCGTGAAGGACAGGAAAAATGGGCGGCTGATTGCCGGAGATGATGAACGGGAATTCGTTGCCGCGCTTGAGTGGGTGATGGGGCTTTCGGAAGATGAAAAAAACAGGATCAAGGCCGGCGCAAGGGAAAAAGGGAGGGAGTTTTCAATTGACTTAAGCGTCGAAAAGATTTTAACCCTTTTTTCAGACATCCTTCTTTGTGAAAAAAAGATTTGTGACTTAAACGATAATCTGTGGAGGAGATCTGCCCGGCTCATTAAAACTGAAAAGAATATCATGGTGAATCTTTCAAGAGCAACAGGAGGCGCCCTCCATGAATTTCCAAGAAAGTTATTGGAGAGCGTAAGGGAGAAGGCAAAAGAAAAGACTAAAAATTAGAGGAATTTATGTATGCAATCGAAAAAGAAAAATATCCTTATTGTTCTTTTCCTTTCATTTATCCCAGGTCTGCCACAGTTTTATTTGGGTTTATCAAAGAAAGCTGCAAGCCTTTTTATCATTGATGCCGCTCTGTTCTTGTCATTTTTCCTGACTCATTCATATGTATCCCGTCTATTGGCGGTTGTTATTTATCTGATAACTTTTTTTCCGGCAGCCATTGAAAGTCATCAGATTGCCCGGTATGGCGAAAACAGAATTGATACCAGTGCTAAATGGTACGTTATAGCGCTCTTGTTGACGACGGGGTTTTCAGCGCTGCCTCTTTTGTGGCAAAGCGAACATTTTTCACGGCAGGCGAAAATGATCTGGACCGCTGCGGTGCCGATTTTGGCGGCTATTTTTTTTACAGGTCTCATCAAATACTGGAGCCATATTGAACGGATAATCCAGTCAGCCTTGACAGGAAGGACTTGAGGAATGGGGGAAGATCGCTCAAATTCAGATTTCGGCAACATTAAAGAACAGATTATTCAATTTGATTCCTGTACTGCTCTGATGAATGCCCTTGCGCGATTTCTTCATGGGCTGGATTTTCCACTCGTCGGGCTTGGTCATAATGTTCCTTCCTGGCTTGGGTCGCTCGTTGATGCTATTCCCAGAAAAATACGCTTAAAAATTTACGGCTGGAGCGGATGGATTGATGCCTTGCCTTCGGAAAAGCTTCCAGAACTTCGCTCTGAAAATATTGACCGGTGGGTTGCATCTGTTTACCCCAAGCGGCAGTATCCCGGTATCATGTTCGGCTCGGCCAATGGGGCGGCGATTCATATTGCTGCCGCATTGGGGATCCCCTGGCTCCCGCAGACTTTTTTGACTGCGGCCAGACGTTTTTTGCCGCCGGATGAAATCCGGAAGGATATTGAATGGGGAAAACAGGTCATTCGTCCTTTTCTTCATTTGAATCCGGATCTGCAGACGACGCAGATGCACGACCCGGTCCAGGACAGGCTGATGATCCAGAAAATGGGATATTTCC
Organism: Candidatus Omnitrophota bacterium; assembly: GCA_040753435.1. Lineage (GTDB taxonomy): Bacteria > Omnitrophota > Gorgyraeia > Zapsychrales > JANLHA01 > JAKLFA01. The sequence goes on from JBFMEN010000003.1 coordinate 30,825, forward strand.
GGATTAAAAAAATGCGGCTGGGAAAGATTTATGAAAAATTTATTTTGGAAAATCTGAAGATGCCTGCTGTGTTTATGACCGTGGAATGCCGTCTTTTATGGCCTGCACTTGAAGTCGGTGAGCGGCATTATTTTCAAGTTGGCGGATTGGGGTCGGTTAAACCGTATGAATATCTGCACGGCAGTAACCGGGTGAAGTCTTTCCTCAAACAGATGGGTTCGACTTTGGAACGATGGGAGACATTTCAACCGACGGGAGAGTTCGCAGAGGGAGAATGGGGGTTCGTTGAACAATGCCTGCCCGACATACAGCGGTTTGTCGGCAAGCACAATATTCCCTGGGTCAGGATTATTTTTGATCATCCGGAAGATCTTGCCCCGTTCACCGCCGCACTTTATGAGTGGTGGTATCGGCGGTTGGGACGCGCTTCCAACATTTTGTTGATTGAAAACTTCGGTTTGATGGCGCCTTTCGATACTGTTGAGGGAAACGTCATTCCCTTCTGGCTGGCGTTTAATACAGAAGATTCCCTTAACCGGATTAAAAAATATTTGGAGAGGCATCATTCATTCAGTGAGATTTATTTGATGCTGATGTCAAACGGAGTCCCTGATGAGATCGGGCTGGTAACGATTGACAAATGGAGAAATATTTTGGCAACGGCTAAGGAGAAGGGTGATTTTATCGGGGTTAATGAGCGCGAATATCCTTTAGACTTCGGGACGTTCATTAAATATAACCAGGAATTAAAGAAGAAAATCAAAAACAGGATGCCGTTGCCGGAGCCGTTGTCCCTTGAAGATCTGAGGGAATTTGTTGAGACGCATCAAGGGATGTATCATGTCCAGTGGAAGTCCTCCTGAAAGGAGGAACAACATGGAAAAAATCGAAGAAGTGAAAAGTTTTCTTTTATGGGCGTTCCGCCTGCTTTTGGTCGTTACCGGAATAGTAGCACTGTGGATCGGTGATATCGAAAATTTTCTTTTTGTCACCTTAACGCTTTTTCTGACGTTCCTGCCGAGTCTTATTGAGCGCCAGTTACGGATTGAGTATCCCGGCGAACTTGAAATCCTTATTTTATTTTTGATCATGTCATCTATGTATCTGGGTGAGATGCATGCGTATTATTACAAATTCAGGTGGTGGGATACTCTGCTTCATGGCGTTTCGGCCATTATTGTAGGCGGAATTGGCTTCTCGCTGGTCTTTATTTTGAATCGTTCTGAAAGAGTTGCACTGAAACTCAGTCCAAAATTCGTAGCTGTTTTCGCCTTTGGTTTTTCGTTATCCGTCGGGACTCTGTGGGAAATATTTGAATTTGCCATGGATCAGCTTTTTGGCTTCAACATGCAAAAGAGCGGTCTCATCGATACCATGTGGGATCTGATTACAAACGCCATCGGCGCATTTCTTTTTTCACTCGTTGGATATTTTCACATCCGGCATGGCATCACCATCTTTAATTATCTTGAAAAAAAATTTTTCAGAATGAACCCTGATCTGAAAATAAAAAAATAGTTTCCATCCCATGACTGTTATTTCTAAAACAGAAAAAAGTCGATAAATAATGGAAGCAGACCATGGCGTGGACGGGACTGTCTTTATAAAATAAAGTGCCTATTTCAGGACAGAGAGGAGGAAGGAATGTTTTTCTGGGATATCATTGCGGCCATGGCCACAGCTGTCCTGTTAACAGCGATTTTTGAGGGAGGCAGCCACCGGGGAGGACTCGGAGACGGCGCATTATTGTTTTTCTTTATTATATTTTTGACAGCATGGGCCGGAGGGTTATGGATTACACCTTTTGGGCCTGCTTTTTTTGGAATTTACTGGTTCCCCTTTTTATTTTTTTCATTAGTGACGGCATTGCTGATGGCGGGGTTATTGGAATCAAAGGCGTTGAGAACAAATGCTGGGACCGTGGCAAAGGAAGGGACCGGTCTCGAGTCAGTTAAAGTTAATGTTGTCTTTTACTGGACGCTTATCTTTATTCTGGTCTTTTGGATAATTTTTGGATATTTATGGCTTTAGGGATCATTGGCTGAACCGGCCTTTTCAGTGAAGAGAATGAACTTTAGGGGGAATTGATGACTGAGCCGTGGTATTTAAAGCAATCCGAGCTGGGGAGAGCCTTCCAGCATTTTTATGTAACTTGCAAAGAGAAGACCTTTCTTGATAAAAAGACGGCAGAATTGATGAAACTGGCTTTGGCCTGTGTGTTACGCTGCCCTCATTGCACGGAAAATCATATTAAAGCAAGTATGGTTGCTGGAGCGACGAAACAGGAAGTCGCGGAAGCCTTGTTGATCGCGGCCGTTGAAGGGGCCGGAAGCCAGCTCTACTGGCAGAAGGAAGTGTTTGAAAAATATTTTAACGAAGCGGATCAGGAGGGAAAGAATGGCCAAGGTTGCCGTGATCATTGATGATCTTTTTGAAGATTCGGAGTATACAGAACCCGTGGATGCGTTTGAAGAAGCCGGCCATGATGTGATGAATGTGGGGCTTCATCAGGGAGAACATGTCGAGGGAAAGAGCAAAGGGATATCCGTTGAAATCGATGAGGAAGTCAGCGGCGCGTCAGAGGATGAGTTCGATGCGCTTTTTATTCCCGGAGGATATTCTCCCGATCGTCTCCGTTCGCATCCTGATGCTGTAAATTTTGTCAAAGGCTTTATGCAGAAGGGGAAACCGGTTTTTGCGATTTGTCACGGCCCTCAATTATTAATTACTGCGGGGCTGTTATCGGGGAAAAAAGTAACGGGGTGGAAATCAATCAAGCAAGACATTAAAAATGCCGGCGCCGAGTTTCTGGATCAGCCGGTTGTTGAAGATGGAAATCTTATCACGAGCCGGAGTCCGGCGGACATCCCGCTATTTAACCAGGCTTGTTTAAAAGAATTAAACCGGTTAGGCCGTGCTTGATTTGCACGGAAGGCGAGGGAACCTTGATAATACAGGCTTCCTGTGTTAGACTCTCAACAGTTCCTTAAACCGCTAATGAAAAGAATCGATGGCCTATCAAATTCTTTTAATCGATGACGATGCCTCCTTCCGTCAGGAATTCCGGGAGTATCTTAATGATGTTAAGGTTGTTGAAGCGTCATCCGGCCAGGAAGCCCAAAATATTTTATCCACGCCAAATGACATTGATCTTGTTATCCTTGATGAGATGTTGAGCCATGAAAGAGGCACGGAAATTCTGCCGCGTCTCAGACAAATCGCACCGCATTTACCTGTCATTCTTCTGACCGGGTACAGTTCCAAAGATATCGCCGTTGATGCTCTGCGCGCCCAGGCCGCGGATTACCTTGAAAAACCTTTAAACCCGAAAAAGTACGGAATTATCCGTTCTTATTTCACGTCCGTTCCGAGAGATACAGACGGGAGCTTTACCAACGGTTTTGAAGGGAAGATCGAATGGGTCAAACGTTATCTTTGCAAGAATTACGATAAAAGGGTGAGGCTCAAGGATGTGGCGGAGGGTGTCTGCTGGAGCACCAAGTATCTCAGCCGTATTTTTAAAGAGCATATGGGTTCAAGTTTCAGCGAATATAAATTGGGCATTAAAATTGAAAAAGCTAAAGAATGGCTTCAGAGTGACGGACGGACCATCGATCAGATTTCGCTGAAGCTCGGGTATGAGAATACCGATTCTTTCGTCAAGATATTCAAAAAATTTAACGGCTGCACTCCCTCCGAATATCGCAAAAAGAATTTACAACAACCGGAGGCATCTCGTATTGCAAGAGCAAGGGATTCCGTTGAGGCTGAACCACAAAAATCCATGAAAAGGATCCGGAAATCGCAGAAGACAGAAATCGATTCCCAAAGGCTTCAATATTTATCTGATATCAGCCGGTTGGCCTCGATGGTTGCGCACGAATTGCGCAATCCTATCGGCGTCATCTCCACGGCACTCTGGAATATCCGAAGGAAGAACAAAAATCCGGATTTAGAAACGAATATTCAGAGCATCGAAAAGAAAGTCGATGAAAGCATTTCGATCATAAATAATTTATTGAACTATTCCCGTCTGCGGATTCCGCGTTTTAAACCGGTTAAACTGGATGAAATCCTTATCGATTCCGTTCAATCGGTTTCTAAAAAATTTCGTCATCGCGCCAATCAAGTGCAAATACACCAGGATTTAAAGACATTAGAAACTGCTATTGTTAACGGTGACCCGAGTCAATTAAGGCAGGTTTTCAAAAACATTCTCATCAATGCTTATCAAGCGCTGGAGGGAGTCCCTGACCCCAGGATTGAGATATGGGGAGAAGTCAAGGCCGAGCAAGCCCGAGTCTTTATCCGTGATAACGGCCCAGGAATTAAAAAACAAAATCTTAAAAAGGTTTTCGATCTTTTTTATTCAGAACGATCGCGTGGGGCCGGACTGGGTCTGTCGATCGCCAAGCAGCTTGTTGAAATGCACAATGGAACGATAAGCATCAAAAGTGAAATGGGACAGGGCACTCTCGTTTCCATTTTCCTTCCTGTCACAGCTTGAATCCTTTCCGGTTAAATCTTATAAAATCCAGTAGAATCCGGATGTATAAAAGGGGTAACAGGCCATGTTGCCGTTCCGGCCGTTTATTATAATGCTCTTACGATTTATTCACTTATGAAAAATAATTGTTAATAACGCGCGGGGGGCAGCATTATGAGAGCATATAATCTGGTCAGTGAGCTTGGGCATGACTTTTTTTTAACGCTTGATGGCATGGTCTCTCCGAAAATGGAAATCGTCGAGAGGCCGAAGTTTGTCAACGGCAACAAATTATTCGTTCAAATCTGGTTTGATCCTGAGAGCGCTGATAAATTCAGAGTGCAGGAATGTGCTTCGCTGATTATTATTGATAGAGAAGATAACCGGCTTTATCTCATTGAAGGTGTCATTGAAAAGCTTGAACGACAGGAAGAGGAAGAGATGCAGGCCATCCAGGAACGTTTTTATCAAAGTCAATCTCTGTGGGGAGTGACTCTGAAAATCAGGACCGCGAAATCAATATGATTTGAAGCCTTTGATTTCGCCGGGCAGAGGCTGGTTAAATAATTTTAAAAGCCGCTTTTTATTTTAGTTTATCGTAAAAATTAAAAGATGGCTTTTTTTCTATCCTGATTTAAAATAAATTTATATTTATTCAAATATAAAAAACATATCGAAAGGCGCGCAGAGATGTTTGGTTATATCGTTAAAGAATTAAGCGAACACTCCCCATTTACTTTATTTGGCGCTTTGACAGGAATTCTTTTAATGATGATTTTTAAAAATATGCCCCATGAAATTGCTCATGGGATTTTTTATGTATTCCATCCCGCCCATGTATTTTTGAGTGCAATGGTGACAACTGCTTTGTATTGCCAGTACAGGCCGGATTCCCGTTCTCTAAAAAAAGTATGGAAGGTCATTTTAATCGGTTTTGTGGGTTCAGTCGGGGTTGGAACCCTTAGTGACTCTTTAATTCCTTTATGGGGGGAGCAATTGCTGGATATGGGAAATCCTGAGCCTCATATCGGATTTATTGAGAAATGGTGGATTGTTAACCCGATTGCCGTCGCCGGTATCTTTGTCGCCTATAATTTTCCGTTCACAAAATATCCACATGCGCTGCACGTCCTGGTAAGCACATGGGCATCCCTGTTTCATATGATGATGGCTCAAAACCCGGGAGACGCGATTCCGTATTTTGGAGTTTTTATTTTTCTGTTCCTGGGGGTTTGGTTTCCGTGTTGTTGCAGCGATATTATTTTCCCTCTTCTTTTTGTAAGGAAGCCCGAGGACATTTTAAAAAAGGAATGCAGTTTCTGCGGCCATTAACCAAGCTGGAAAGCATTCACTGCATCTTGAAAAGGGGGCATATGAACAAGTTTGAAAAACGATGGTTCATTACAACTCTTTTTATTCTGGCGATTCTTTTTGATGTTCGTTCTTCGTTTGCTTTTGTCAATTTTTTCGACGTGAAATCTTCTGATCCCTGGGAAGCGACCCTTAAGACGGAGTACACCTTTGAAACCGGTGTCGACTCCCAGGATGGTGATTTTTCGGTAGGACATTCAGAGCTCGGTTTAAAAAAAGAATTTAAGCTCGAAAATGGTCTCCCGGTCGATTTTGGGATTGCCATGGATCATTACACGATTCACGATGATACTCCGGTTGATCTTCCTGCCTCCCTTCAAAGCAAGGGGATAATTCTCGGGGCTAAAATGCCGATGCCGTTTACGACGAGTGATTATTTGTTCATGGGCGTAAGTATGGGGGCGTACCTTCAAAGCGCGGGAGACCATGCCTTTCATTCCAGTGCGTTTCGTTTCAAAAACCGCCTTTACGGGATTTATAAAAAGGATGAGCGGTTTATTTTTGTGATGGGCGTTATGGCGAATCCCGATTATGAAGAGCGGGCGGTGCGGCCTTTTGCCGGTATGCAGTATCTTATAAATGACCGTTGGAGTATTCATTTCCTATCCGATGATCCTTTTGTTGCTTATCGCCTTAGTGATAGAACCACGTTAAAATGCCAGTTAAGCATTATCAATGATGAGTTTGAGGTTGTCTCAGGTTCCAGGAGAGGGGAGATTGTTAACATTAATGAATATCATATCGGTTTGGGGGTTGAACACGAGATCAAAAAGGACATGAATGTCCAGGGTACTGTTGGCTGGGCCACGGGACGCAAGTATGAATATCTTAAGGATGGAGGGAAAGTCGTTCCTGAGGACGGGATATTCTTGGGGCTCAGTCTTAACCTTGGATTCTAACCATATTCCTGCCGCCATCGTGCGGATAATGTTTATATCTGTTTTTTAAAATCGAGTTCGGGCTTGAAATCTGCTTTAATGATTATTCAAAAATATCAAGGGACCCTGAAAGTAGTCAGCAAACCGGGTGAAGGCTCGGTCTTTACGATCGTTCTGCCGTCCATCCAGCATGCTTCCAAGAAATACTTGTCCTTTTAGTTGTTCTTTAGCGAATCCGTTTTTCAAAGAAAACATTTAATCAGTAATTTCTTCAAGGGACAAAGGAGTAATCATGTTTCGTGTCCTTTCGAATGCTCTATTCTTGCCAATGCTGTTGATAATGCTTTCTGGAACGGCGCTTCCTCTTCCGGAAGAGGAAAAATTGGTCTATGGCGAAGCCACATTTGACCGTTCGGGAAAGGTTTTTACGGTCAATCAGAACAGCAGCCAGCTGATCGTTAATTACAATCGTTTCTGGATCGGCAAGTCGGAGACAGTGAGGTTCAATCAGCCCGGTATTTCCAGTGTTGTTTTAAACAGGGTGACTGGTTCAAGCCCTTCAAATATTTTCGGAACACTCTCCGCCAATGGTCAGGTCTTTCTTGTCAATCCGAACGGGATTGTGTTTGGAAGAAACGCCACGGTTGACGTCGGAGGACTTGTCGCCTCGACTTTGAAGATTTCCAACGATGATTTTAAAAACGGCAATTATGTTTTTACTGGCCGCAGCGGAACGATCGGGAATTTCGGAACGATTCAATCCCGTGCGGGAGGATATGTGGCCCTTTTATCGCCGCAAATAAAAAACGGAGGTTCTGTGGTCGCGACCCTGGGAAGGGTAGTTCTGGCGTCAGGAGAGAGGATTACCCTTGGTCTCGATTCCGGGAATTTGATCGGTGTCGCCGTTAACGAAGAAGTCACTAAAAGCCTGGCTGCTGCAGATGCCGCCATTGAAAATTTCGGCAGTGTTAAATCTGACGGTGGCAAGGTTATTCTGACCGCCAAGACACTTAACACGGTTTTTGATCATGCCATTAATAATGACGGGATCATTGAAGCAAACGGTTTTGGGGATCACGACGGGGAAATTCTGCTGCTGGCCGACAATGATATTACAGTTGGGGGACGCCTTGAAGCGGCGGGAGATATCCGGATCATTTCCACCGAAGGGAACGTCGTGCATCAATTAAGTTTTATCGAAGGCGATTTAAACGGAGATGTGATCACCGGATCCGGTTTTTATGGGTCTGCTGGTAACGATTATGTCCTGAAGAACGGAATCATGATCAGCAGTCCCTACGAGACTTTTGATATTTCGGCCGGGAACAATGTGATCATCGGCTCGGATGGAGAGGATGCCATCAGTGTTCTTCAATGGGGATATGGGTCAGGAGACCGCGGGTTTAAATTACGGGAGGTCGGTTATTATACTACAGAGAGCGGCAGAATTTTTTATCATCCCCTTATGATCAGCGATGATATCGGAAAAGACGGGGCCCTCATGGGGGGCGCTCGCTCGGTTTATGGCGAACCGGGATTTGAATTTTATGTCACGTTTCTTGATTATATGGCGAAGCCGCTAACCTTTTTTAGTGAAATGGCATTGAACAAGAAAGGGTTGGATCATGAGAACAGGATTGGAGATCAGTCTATTTGGGAGGATGGCGGCGACAACGATTTTAATGATGCCCAACTTGTTTTTGTGACAGAAACTTTCAAGGTGTCTGCTTCGCCGCAAATTCCCAAACCGCCAGCCCCGCCTGATCCTCCTGAACCGCCTGATCCTCCCGAACCGCCTGATCCTCCTGAACCGCCTGATCCTCCCGAACCGCCTGATCCTCCCGAACCGCCTGATCCTCCTGAACCGCCTGATCCCCCTGAACCGCCTGATCCTCCTGAACCGCCTGATCCTCCTGAGCCTCCGGATATTCCAGAAATTCCTGCCGCCGGTTCCGTTGACTCTTTGCTTCGAAAAGGGAAAGAATATTCGGATAACTTTTCTGTTTATTATGAAATTCTTTTTCCAAGTCAATTCCTGAGTTTTGAACCGGTTGCTGCAGTCGGACTTTACGCGTATCATCCATTGACTTTGGTGGATGAGAGCGCCTTTGACAATATTAGACTTGATATCGATGCCTATGAATTCGTTGAAGATCAAATTAGAAAGAAAAGGTTTTCTCCTTATTTTGGAGAATAAACTTTGTTCGCAGCTTGACACGGGATTCAATCCGAGTAAGATGAACTAGTTTGGCGAAATAAAGATAACTGGAAAGATCATGAAAACACGAAAAGTTCTTTTAACCATTTTGATCATCCTTGCCTGTGTGGCGGCCTTTCAATGGGGATGGTTTTTTTATCGGTCTTCCAAGGATGATCCGTTTAAAATTAGTTCGAAAAGGGTGAAAGGAACACCCGATGCGGCCGTTAAGATTATTGAATACACGGATTACCGCTGCAGTTTTTGCTCGGGCGCTTCTAATTGGCTTAACAAGATTATGAGGAAAAACCCCGGATCAATCTATTTAGAAGTTAGGTACTTTCCCTTGCATTTGAATGATGGGGCCTTAACGGCTAGGTTCGCCGAGTGCGCGTTACGTCAAAATAAATTCTGGGCTATTCATGACGATTTGATGACTCAGCAATCGAAATGGATAAGGCTTCCCAATTCAGAATCCTTTTTTCTTGATTTGGCCGTTAAACATCGTTTGGATGTGGGACAGTTGAAAACATGCTGGTCAGATCCGGAGCTTTATGATTCCATTATGGATCTTAAGGACCAAGGAAAGGATTTGGGGGTAACGGCAACGCCGACATTTTTTGTGAATGGGAAAATGGCGGTTGGAGTTAATGATTTGAAGACGGAACTTAACCGTTTATTGGGAACGGAACTTGAATAAAATCCTTTTTCATTTCAGTCATTGCGGCTGAATTTATTCTCAGAAAATTTCCCGCTAGGTGTTTCGGCGCCTCCGTTTATTTTTCAGTTCAATTTCCCCTTGTCTGGAGTCCCCATGATGATTTTCCCCTTGCCACATTCGGAGTGGATATATATAATACGTTGATTTATTATATATATTAAGTTTTGAAATAGTACTCTTTGAAAAGTAACAACTTAGATTTTTAATTTAAAGAGGAGGAATTTATGCCTGCTGATCATTTAAAACCCAGTAATTTTCAAAGCCAGGTGTTAAGGTCAGATATCCCTGTGTTAGTTGACTTTTACGCTGACTGGTGCGGACCATGCAAAATGCTTTCCCCCATTGTTGACCAGCTTTCCGATGAACTTGAGGGCAAGGCCAAGGTTTTTAAGCTGAATGTCGATGAAGGCCAGGAGATTGCAGCCCAGTATAATATTATGTCGATTCCCAACCTTTTGCTTTTTAAGAATGGAGAAGTCGCAGTTCAGATGGTGGGGGCGATGCCAAAGGATCAATTACTGGCAAAAATGAAACCCCACATATAATTATTAATTTTTTAGAGGGTCCCGGAGGAATATTCAGATGCTGATCCAATTCTGCAAGTCTAAAATCGCTTATGCTACTATTACCAAGGCAGAACTGTATTATGAGGGCAGCCTTACTATTGATGCAGAGTTTCTTGATAAAACAGGAATTATGCCTGGAGAAAAAGTCGAGGTATTGAATGTGAACAATGGCTCCCGTATTGAGACTTATGCTATTGCGGGGGAACCGGGATCAGGTGTTATTTGTTTGAACGGGCCGGCTGCTCACAGCGGGAGAGTCGGAGACCAGGTCATCATTTTGAGTTATGCCTTTATGACGCCTGAAGAAGCAGGCAAGTTTAAGACTAAAATAATACATTTGGATAAAAATAATAAGGTTAAAATGCTTCTTGGTTCTCAAAACTGAGGACTAAAGGGTTCATGATGAGAAAAGCAATTTTGGCTATCCGGACTTTGGGAGATTCTTGCCTTCGACAACCAGCAATGAAGCTGGACCATGTCGGTCCGTCTGAACGTATTTTAATCCAGGCAATGATTAAAACTTTATATGATGCGGATGGGGTAGGGCTGGCGGCGCCACAGATAGGAATCAATAAACAGATTGCCGTAATCGATGTCGGTAACGGTCCGATTGTGCTGGTTAATCCGCAAATTATAAAAACCCGGGGGGAAGAGGAATTTGAAGAAGGGTGTTTAAGCATACCTGGTGTATCTGCAAGGATAAAGAGGGCGAAAAACGTTTTAGTAAGATTTATCGATGAACAGAACAGGCAACAGGAAATGGAATGCGCTGGCTTGTTGGCCCGCGCTGTTCAGCACGAGTGTGATCATTTGCAAGGGAAGCTGATTATTGATTACATGAGTGACGACGAAAGACAAAAAGTCGTAAAGCTTTTCCCAGATGCAAAATTAAATTAATCTCATGGTTAATGCGCTTCCCGAAAAATTAGCCTCGCAATACGCTCTGCCAGCATGGTTCAGGCAGGAAATCCCCGATATTCCCAAGATTAAAAAGATGCAGATGCTGTTGCGGGACAGGAGACTTTCGACAGTTTGCGAAGAAGCCCGTTGTCCGAACATGGGGCAGTGCTGGGGACGCGGGGTGGCAACGTTCATGATTCTGGGCGAGGTTTGTACCCGTTCCTGTTCTTTTTGTAATGTGACCACTGGAAAACCCGCCATTCCCGATCCTTCAGAACCTGAACATGTTGCCGAAATGGTTAAAAATCTGGGATTAAAATATGCGGTGATTACTTCCGTTACGCGGGATGATCTTGAAGATGAGGGCGCTGAACAATTTGCGCGGACGGTCCGCAGGATCAAACAAGCTAATCCGGGTGTTGCGGTTGAGCTTTTGATACCTGATTTTTCAGGACGGGAGTCCCTGATTGAACGTGTTATTGCGGCTGCTCCTGAAGTCATTGGCCATAATATTGAAATGGCCGAACATTTGTTTCCTTTCATCAGGCCTCAAGCGGATTATCATCGTTCATTAAAAGTTCTTAAAATGATTAAAAAGAAAGCGCCCGGGATTATGGTGAAATCGGGTTTCATGGTGGGGCTGGGGGAAACCGATGCCGATGTTGAAAAGATGATGGAAGATATTCGTCAGGCCGGATGTGATATTTTGACCATAGGGCAATATTTGTCGCCGTCCCGTGGATTACGCCATGTCCCGGTTCAACGTTTTGTGCATCCGGAAGTTTTTGATCAATACCGGCAGCATTCCCTTCGAATGGGATTCAGTCATGTCCTGAGCGGGCCACTGGTCCGGAGTTCTTATATTGCGGAATCAGGTTATGAGGCGTGCCGTGAACTATTGGAGAGGCCATGACTGCAAAAATTAAGGCGTTTATTTCCTTTTTTCTCCGTTTTGGTTTAAGCGCGGGTTTATTGGGGTTATTATTTTTACAGATGAAAGATAAAGAGCGTCTTGCAGAACTTTTTCTTGCCGCCGATTTTCAATATCTTGTGTATGCTTTTCTTTTATTCGCATTGATTCATTATCTTTTGTTGATCCGCTGGCGGATTTTTATCAATGCGCTGGATTTAAATATCCCCTGGATGAACATGTCCCGTTATTTTTTCCTGGGATTATTCGGGAATCTTTTTTTACCAAGCGCCATCGGGGGAGATATTATCAAGGCTGTCGGATTGTGTGTTAATGCGGAGAAAAAACCACGCATCGTGGCGTCTGTTTTACTGGATCGTCTGAGCGGATTTGCTTCCATGGTCATTGTTGCATCGTTCGGGCTACTCGTAGGGTTCGACTATCTGGATAATCCTGCTATCTGGCTGATGGTTTTCTTCATGGCGTTGGGCCTGATTTTCCTGGCCGCCGTGTTGCTGAACCAAAACCTTTACAATATTTTTTGTCAGATTTTTTGCTTTTTTCCTAAAATCAGGACCGCGGTGATGCAAATGCATTATGACGTTGTGCTGTTGAAAGACAGAAAGGACGCGATTGTCAAGGCGATTGCGTTGGCGTGTGCCGGCCAGGTTCTGCTGGCATTGGTATTTTTTCTGCTTGCGTTAGGAATGCATCAATCCGTTTCGATTTTCTTTTTCATTATTTTTACGCCGATCACTTGTGTTGCGGCATCTCTTCCATCCATCGGAGGTCTTGGTTTCCGGGAAGGGATGCTGGAATATTTGTTGGCAGGAGTTGGACTCGTTTCGGGTGTGGGAGTCGGCATCGGTCTGCTTGATTTTCTTTTTATGGTGATTGTGGGGATATTTGGATGGTTTTTCTTTTTATTAACAAAAGACAGAGAAAGCGTCGAATCCGCGTCCGCCCCGGCGAGTTAATGGGGCAAGTCTTTCATGGCTTTACATTATATTCTGGATGGCTACAATATTATTAAGTCGACTGACGGTCTGGCGGATTGCAAGCTGGAAGAAGGGCGCAAAAATCTGGTTGATATGATCCGGCGGGAGAGGCTTTGTGGAAGTTCCCGTAACAAGGTAACCGTCATATTTGATGGACGTAACGATGTTTGGGGTTCTTTGAGGCAGGATGCGGTCAAAACCGTGTTTACGAATGGCGGAAGCGCAGACGACCTGATCAGGAGAATCGTTGAGGATGAACCCAATGCCAAAAACCTTGTCATTGTTACTGATGATAAGGAACTGGCAAGTTATATTGGAAAATTAAACGCAAGAGTGATGGGCGTTAACGATTTTTTGTATCCTTCATTAAGAAGAAATGAGTCCGCAAGGAAAAAAGGACAGGAATCATCAAAAATGATTTCTTATCAAAGCCAGAAAAAAATTACAGAAGAGCTTGAGAAAATCTGGCTTAAACGCGAGCCTTAACGTCACTATGATCATTCGTACTGTCATTAACTTTTTCTCGGGATTGGGCAATGCTCTTATTTTTTTTAAAGACGTGCTGGGCTGTATTTTAAGGGGCAGGATCCGATGGGGAGAAATTTTAAAACAGGTTTATGAGCAGGGCATTGAATCAACCATGATTATTGCGATGACGTCCGTTGCGACAGGAGCGGTTCTGGCCTTACAGGGACATGTCATGCTTTCACGGTTCGGGGCAAAGGAGTTTGTGGCGCATTTGGTAGCCTTGTCGCTTGTCAGGGAACTGTCTCCGGTTTTTGCCTCGTTTATTTTCTCGGGAAAAGCAGGCGCGCGCATTGCCGCGGAGCTGGGAACGATGAATGTGAATGATCAGATCGTGGCCACCAGGACTTTAGGTGTCGATCCTATCGAATATCTTGTTGTCCCGCGGATGCTGGCCTGCATACTTGTCCTTCCGGGACTGGTGGTGCTTTCAGAGGTCTTCGGGATCATCGGCGGTTATGTGATTTCGGTTTTCGATGCCGGTATTCCCGGAGTTGGCTATATTCAACAGACGATGAAAGCCATTAACTTTGTCGATTTTTTCAGCGGGTTTATTAAAACCATATTCTTCGCAGTTTTTATTTCATGGATTTGTTGTTATCAGGGGTTTGTGACGAGAGGGGGTTCTCTCGGAGTCGGTCAATTCACAACAAAAGCAGTGGCTTTGTCGTATATCGTCGTCATTATATCAAATACCGTTTTAACCAAGGTTATTCTTAATTTTTGGGGATAGGATAAAGGGGGGGCCATGAAGAAGTTTCTCTTATTAGCCGTTTGTTTGGTGTTGTCCGGATGTTCCTCGGTTGAAAGAAATCAGGGGACGATGGCCAAGTATTCCGTCCCCGATGAGGAGGCCCGGTGGATACAGAATGGGAATCCCATAGACTTTGAAGACAGGTTGTGGTATCCGCAGGACCGATTCGATGTTCTTCTTGACTCTGAAGTTTATTACAAAGGGGAGTATCGGGGAGTTCCTTTTTTCGTTGAAAAGGTTGATATAAAGCCATATAACAAAATTTTTACAAAATTCGGTCGCAACAAGTTTCGCGTTTACCGACCCGTTAATAAAAATGATCAAAGTCTCTGATTTATACAAAAGTTATGAAGGGCAGACGGTCCTTGAGGGAATCAACCTTGAGATCGCCGAAGGAGAGTTTTGCGCGATTCTGGGCGGCAGCGGGTCGGGGAAAAGTGTTTTGCTGCGTCATCTGATCGGCCTTGAGAAGCCCGATCACGGACATGTGTTTATTAACGGCACGGATATCACCCTTTTGTCTGAAGGGGATTTGCTGACCGTGCGTAAAAACATCGGATATTTGTTTCAGGCCGGGGCGCTTTATGATTCGTTTACCGTCCGCGAGAATGTAGCCTTTCCGCTTTCTGAACATACGAAGATGAGCTGGGAAGAAATCTGGAGAAAGGTTGATGAACTGCTTGAACAAGTTGGGCTTGAGGCGGCGAAAGATAAACTTCCTTCGGAATTAAGCGGGGGGATGAACAAGAGGGCGGCATTGGCGCGGGCGGTTGTGATGGATTCAAAGATATTGTTATGTGATGAACCGACATCGGGTCTGGATCCGATCCTGAGTAGGGAAATTTCCGACCTGATTAAGAATGTTTCACGTCAGCTTAAGAGTACAACGGTTGTCACTTCCCACGATGTCAATAACGCGCTCCGGATAGCGGATCGGATTGTTCTGATTAAAGACAAGCGGATCCTTATGCAAGGAACACCTGCGGAGTTTCGTCATACGAAGGATTTCTTTATCAGAGATTTTTTGGATGTTTGCAGAGTATAGGTTTGTTGATAGCCAAACAAGTACCTGGAGGAGGCAATGCAGCATAAAGATCAGTTTCAAAAAGTTACGGCTGGCGCTTTCCTGTTTTTTTGTATTGTATTGATTGTCATCGTTATTTTTACGATTGGTCTTGGTAAGGGGTTTACTGAGCCGAAAATAAAAATGACGGTCATTTTCGGAAAAGTGGGCGGTCTTTCCATCGGCGCGCCTGTCCGTCTGTCAGGTGTGACCGTCGGAACAGTGGCTGAAATCGATTTTTTGGAAACAGAAGTTGACGGCCGCGGGGTCAGGGTTGTCCTGAATGTGTATAAAAAATATATCGGTCAGCTTAGGAAGATCAGTCAGGTCGCCATTGTGACAGAAGGGGTTTTAGGTGAAAAAATGGTCGAAATTTCCGCGGAACCGTCCATGCATATCGAAGATCTGGATTTGCCGTTGATTGGGGAAGATCCGATTGAAGTCAGGGACCTGGCCGAGACATTTGACAGCACTGCCGCCGCCTTGCTGCAAACATCGGAGCGAATTGCGGTCATTCTTGAAGAGGTGGAAGATTTATCTGGCATCGCCCGCCGGTTGCTTAACCGTATCGAACAAAGGGTTATCGATGGTAATCTGTTTAAGGTCTTTTAATTTGAAAGGAATGGAAACGGTATGACAGGTACTGAAATTTTCGGGTTTTCAATGCAGCCCTGGCTCGTTATTCCCATAACCTATTTCTTGTGGGTCAGCGTGTTGCTCATGATGAAGCGGGTTATCTTCAAGATCATTCATGGTTTTTCGGTGAAGACGTTGACCAGAATCGATGACATCATCGTCGGGTCTATGGATTTTCCGCTGACACTCCTGATCTTTGTTAGCGGCGGCCTTGTGATCGAACGAATGATCCCTTTTGTCAATGGGGACCTTATGAATTATTTCATTATCGCGTTTAAGGTGACGGCTATCCTTGCCGTTGTCTTGTTTGCCGACCGCCTTTCTAATTCATTATTGAAAGTGTATTCGGATAAGGTTGATTTCCTCAGGGCTTCCGGAGGGATTACACGGGGAATTGTTCGCGCAATCGTTCTTGGTCTCGGATTGCTGATTCTTTTGGACAGTTTCGGAGTTTCGATCACGCCCGTTTTGGCTTCCCTGGGTGTTGGTTCGCTGGCGATCGCCCTTGCGTTACAGCCAACTTTGGAGAATTTTTTTGCCGGCGTACAGATCGTGATCGATAAACCGATCCAGGTCGGTCAATTCGTGAAACTCGAATCGGGGGAAGAAGGATATGTTTACAAGATCGGATGGCGTTCCACCTGGATCCGAATGCTTCCTAATAATATGGTGATTATGCCCAATAAGAATCTGGTGAATTCAAAAATCACCAACTTTTATTACCCTGAAAAAGAGCTTGCCGTTCTTGTGGAAGTCGGCGTTCATTATCAATCCGATCTGGAAAAAGTCGAAAGGGTCACGGTTGAGGTGGCCAGGCAGACGCTCAGGGAAGTTCCTGGAGGAGTTTCCGGCTTCGATCCGTTTATCCGTTACCATACTTTTGATGCCTCAAGTATTAATTTTTCCGTTATTCTTCGTGCCAAGGAATTTGTCGACGGCTTTTTGTTGAAGCATGAGTTTATTAAACGGCTGCAGAAACGTTATGCGCAGGAGGGGATTACCATTCCGTTCCCCATCGTTGCCGTCAATTACTCTCAGGAAAATGCGGAGAACAAAACGGAGATTTAGGTCAGTGTTAATAGGATGATTAAGGTTATGGGGAGGGAATGAGATATGTTCGTGATTGCAAATTTTTTGGTGGCCCTGGCTCAAATATTAAGCGCCATATTCACCATCTTCTGGTGGCTTTTATTGATTCGCGTCCTGATTAGTTGGGTTAATCCTGATCCGTTCAATGTTTTTGTGCAGTTCCTGTATCGGATCACTGAGCCGGTTCTGGTTCCAATCCGGCGTTTTCTGCCAATGATGGGGCCAGTCGATCTTTCACCGCTGGTTGCGTTCTTTTTGATCATTTTTTTAAGGACGTTTCTTATCCAGACGATTCTTGATCTCGCGTACAGTCTCCGGTAGAAAAATAAATCCCTTGCAAAGTATTTATATTTAGTATATATAGTACTAATATTATTATTTTAATTAGAAAGGAAAGCGGGATGCTTGACAAGATGAAACAATTGATGGAGATGAAGAAGCAGGCTGACAGGATCAAAAAAGAGCTGGATAATGTTATCGTTGATGTGAAAGAAGTAGAAGGTATTTCCCTTCAGATTACAGGTTCTCAAACGTTTCGTTCTATCGAAATCAGTCAGGATATGCTCGTTCCTGAGAATAAAGCGCGTTTGGAAAAAGATTTACTGCGTAGTCTGAATTCAGCCATAAAGAAATCGCAAAAGACAGCTGCCGAAAAAATGGCGGCATCAATGCCGAAGATTCCAGGGTTTAATTTTTAATCCGAAGCTAGGACAGGGGTTTTAGTTTCGTTGGCCGCCGAAGATGTATCGGTGGTTGAGGCTGATAGTGAGATTTAATCATTGTCGGCATGTAACAGAAAAACATTAAGGAGGACCAGATGCCTTACGATCAATCGTTAGATAAAGAACTTTTCAAGGAATGCAAAGAATTTGACGGGACACGAATCACTGTTGGAGTTTTCCAATATAATGAAGGCGAGAAAAAGCTTCAGGTGGTCCGTGAAAATCGCACCCAGACTGATGAATGGCGTTTTGCCAAACTCGGCCGTATGACGAAAGAGGAAGTGGAAACGATTATTCCGGTCATGACCAAGGCCGTGGGATCCATGTAATTTTCTGAAGCGTTGAGAGGGAGGGGATTTTATGCCTGAAGTATACCTAAGCAGAGAAGGATATGAAAAGCTGCGGGAAGAGCTGGAATATATGAAGAATACAAAACGGCGTGAAATCGCGAAAGCGATCGCCGAAGCCCGGTCTCAGGGAGATCTTTCCGAAAATGCAGAATATGATGCGGCCAAAGATGCCCAGGCGCATTGTGAGGCGCGGATTGCTGAACTCGAATCCAGGTTGAGCAATGTTCGCATTATCGAAGATATGAATATCCCTGCCGATAAAGTTTATATCGGCGCCATCGTGACTCTTCTTGATTTTGAAAATGGGGAGGAGATTAAATATTCGATGGTTTCACCTGAGGAGGCCGACTATGACCAAAACAAAATTTCTATTCTTTCTCCAATCGGAAAGGGATTGATGGGGAAGGCGCAGAATGAAGAGGTTGAGGTCAAAGTACCCGCCGGAATATTAAGATACAAGATTATGAAAATCGAACGACCATAAATATAATAAAAAATTCTGAACGCCAAAGACAAAATTTTAATAATACGAAATACCGGAAGCTTAATTATGGTATTTGAGTCTTTGGTTCCTGAACTTGTTTAGAACTTTCGATTTCAGGACTTAGAATTTAAGTTCAGCTCCAGCCTAAAGGCTGGAGCTTTTTTTTGGAATGACGGAGAGGGAAATCCAGAGGATGAGAGCTGGGGCAAGGGCCATCAGGATTCTGTTGAGCGAAACAGCCAGCCACCATTCAATTTCAAAATAAGTGTTGACCCAATAATAAAAGATAACGATAAGCATATAGGCAATAACGGGTAAAACGAAAACATATTCTTTGAATACTTTTTTAAAATTCAGCAGGGCTGCGGCTAACAGCAGAAACCACAGGAATCCCCATTTTAACCGGGTTATTTCAATAATAAAAAAACCCAGAATGATTTTGAGCCTTAACAGCGTTGATGGGTTCGATGATGAGGCCAGTCCGTTTATGAAGGTTTGGTTGCCCGGCGACAAAAATAACTGGAACAAAATGGATGGAAGACCGGCGATCAGGGCGGCCGGCAGGAATAAAAATGCTTTTTCCTTCCAATCTTTATTTTTAAAAATAAAAGTCATGGCGACGGTGAAGGTTAGGCCGGCGAGGATTGTTCCTTCTGGTTTTATGAAGCTTAATATGCCGGTAAAGATGCCGGAAAAAATCAGAAATACATTTAATGATGTAAACGCCAGATAAAGGCTTCCCAAAGCAGCGAGCAGATACAGCCCAAGGAAAATATCCGCGTACTGACTGACGGCCAGGGTCATGAAGAAAGGAATGGTAAACAAGAACAGCGCTGGTATCCAGGAGAGTAAAGCCTGCATTCGCTTTCGTTGAAGAAAACCGAAAATAAAAAGCGATGTCAATGAACAGGAAAGAATGCTGTTCCAAAAAGGAATAAACCAGGGGGTATCCTTTGAAAAGGACCATGTCCAGACGTTCCACAAAGGAATGGCCAGCGGATAATGGGGACTGGAGCGCCACAGTTCCGGAGCGAAGAGTTCTTTCCATCGAGAACCTGAGAGCAGCAAAAATTTTGCTTTAAAATTCCATACCTGCCAGGCATCCCAGCCTCCGTCAGGATGATTCTTGGCAAAGATGAATGATATAGTCCCTGTAATCAAAAGGATGAGCAGCGCGGGCACTAATTCTGAGAGAAAATAAGTTTTTTCGGGAAGCCCGGAGGTTTTGAGCGTTTTTGGGACCAGAAGTCCGATGATCAGACCATGGGACATCAGGGTAAATAAAAGATTAAATGTATTGAAGAAGACAAAGCTGAAAAAACAGATAAAAATACTGATGCTGATTCCTGAAAGCAGAGAGAGCCCCAGAAAAAGTGAAAATGGTAACGCGGTATCCTTTAAAAATTTTTTAACGATTAGCGTTCCGGCGCAGAGAGATAAGAGATAAGGGATGATTTGCATTAGAGCCGATCAGGGTTGCTGGCCAGGACGAACCCGTTTTGGGTAGCGCCTATCATGACCATGCCTTCTTGTTTAATTTCATTAAGGGCCTTAAGCGGGGATGAATAATTGTAAATGACAAAAGGCAAGTCTGTTTCATTTAACTCAAGTATTACCGGCGCCAAGGTGTACTGGGCAACAGCGAATTTGGCCGCAACTGATAGATCGTCCATGGAGCCGTCAGTTACATAACCGACTTTAGAAACATTGCCTAAAATATCGCGAAGAACTATAAAAGGTCTTCCAATAAAAACGTAAGGCTGGGAAGATATCTTTTTTAGACTCGAAGAAATGGCGGGGACTGTCATTGTCAGGTTGAATATTAAAGCGGCCAGAATGGCCAAAAGAAGAATATACGGATGCTTTCCCCAGATTTTTTTAAACATCCCTGATCCTTAATCTAAATAAATGCACGGAAACGTTTCCATTTTACATAGATTTACTTATAAATTCAAATAAAGATATTTTTTTATAAAACAAAAATTAATCTTTCGAAAAGATTAGCTAACAAGTATAATAATTTTTATTCTTATTAATATAATAAAGAAAGAGACCACGTGATAAAAGTCGGTATCATCGGATGCGGCCATTGGGGACCCAATCACATTCGTGTTTTTGAACAACTCCCTGATTCCCAGGCCTTTATTTGTGTGGACACAGATGCGTCCCGTTTGGAAGCCATCCGGCGTTCATTCCCTGATATTATTACCAAAACTGATTATCGGGAGGTTCTGAGTTCCAAAGAAGTCGATGCCGTTTGTGTTGCTTCGCCAACCAATACCCATTATGAAATCACAAAAGAAGCGTTATTGGCCGGCAAGCATGTATTATGTGAAAAACCGCTTTCGCTCAATGTGTCTCAATGCAGTGAACTGGCGTTGCTGGCGACGAAAGTCAAAAAAGTTTTGATGGTGGGACATGTTTTTGTTTTTAACGCCGGGATTATTAAATTAAAAGAACTGATTGATTCCGGGGAGTTGGGCAAGGTTCAATACGCCCATGCCATTCGAACGAATCTGGGGCCGTTTCGTTATGATGTCAATGCCTTGTGGGATCTGGCGCCGCATGATCTTTCCATTTTCAATTATCTTTTTGACAGTTGCCCCGTCAATGTGTCGGCGAGAGGACAACGTTATTTGGGCGACAAGTTGGAGGACGTGGCGTTCACTACGATGGAATATCCCGGCCGTGTTATCGCCAACGTCCATGTCAGCTGGCTTGATCCGAAAAAAGTCAGGCAGATCACCATTGTCGGGGATAAAAAAATGGCGGTCTGGGATGATCTCGACAGCCTGGGCCCTGTTAAAATTTATGACAAGCATGTGGAACGGACTTCACGATATTATGAATCTTACGGAGAGTTTCAGCTTCTTTCCAGGGAAGGGAGCATTACGATTCCGAACATCGGTTTCAGCGAGCCCTTGAAAGTCCAGGATCAATATTTTATCGAGTGTTTGACCAGTGGCTGTTCTCCGGTTAAGGCCGACGCACTCAAAGGCCTCGATGTCGTCAAGACACTGGTCGCCATTCAGCAGTCTATGGATCAAAGCGGTGCATCCGTGGAAATCGGAGGAGATTGATGGCGGATTATTTTCAGCATGAAAAAGCCCTTGTCAGCCCCGAAGCGAAGATTGGGAAAGGATGCCGAATCTGGGCATTCACGAATATTCAGGACGGGGCGGTTGTGGGCGAAGGATGCAATGTCTGCGACGGGTGCTTCATCGAAGGAGGCGCTGTGATCGGCAATAATGTGACTTTAAAGAATGGCGTTTCGGTCTTTAACGGAATCACCATTGAAGATGACGTTTTTTGCGGCGCAAACGTCGCTTTTATCAATGACCGGTTTCCCCGAAGTCACAGGTCCATTCCCTGGACTCTCGAAAAGACAGTCGTTAAAAAGGGAGCGACGATAGGCGCGAATGTAACTCTTCTCTGCGGGATCATGGTTGGTGAATACGCGTTTATCGGAGCGGGAAGCGTGGTGACAAAAGATGTTGTACCCCATGGTCTTGTTTATGGAAATCCCGCCGCTCTCCACGGCTATGCCTGTCATTGCGGGAAAAAGCTGGATGATTATTTGACATGTGCTTGCGGAGCTGTTTATGAAAAAGGCCCCGATGGAGTCGTCAGAAAGAAAGGTTGATATTGGCTAGAGTCCTGGTTTGCCCGATTGCTTATAACGAGAATGTTAAACTTGAAAGTGCCATCAAGCGCTTTTCAACATGTTCATTAAGCCGTTCCGTCGATTATGTAGTTATGGATGACGGCTCAAATGATGGCACGACTGAGATGATCCGTTCTTTCACAGACAAGGGAGTCCGCACGATCAAACATCCTGAATCACGCGGGGTAGGCGCCGCTATTCGTACGGCGATTGGTTATGCCAGGGAAAATGGTTATGAGATCATTGTGATCATGGCCGGCAATGATAAGGATGATCCAGAACAGATCGACCGGTTACTGCGGCCAATCATTAACGACGGATACGATTTGGTCCAGGGTTCGCGTTATCTTGAAGGAGGAGGCATTGGAGGTGATATGCCTTTGTATCGGAAGGTGGCGACCAGGATTCATCCGATGCTGATGTCATTCTTTTTAAAAAAGAAAGTGACCGACAGCACCAACGGTTTCAGGGCGATCCGGCTCGATATATTTAATGACAGCCGGATTAATTTAGACCAGGATTGGCTCAACCGGTATGAGCTTGAACCATACATACTTTTTCAGGCGATTCGCTGCGGCTATCGTTTTTGTGAGGTCCCTGTCACGAAAATCTATCCTCTAAAAAAACTTGGCTATACAAAAATGAAACCGGTCATCGGATGGTGGAGTATTTTGCGCCCGGTTTTTTTATTAGGGTTAGGAATGCGAAAATAGGAGAAGATGTGAAAGAATGCCCCCGCTGTCAAATCACTTTTCACATGGATGATCGCGAACGATGTCTTTACTGCAACACCATTCTGCAATCGTCCGATGAAGATAAAACTGATTTGACAAAACCCGTGAATTCGGGATTTCTGGGTATAGCCGCGGCTCAATCCGTTATTCAGAAGGTTGTTGATGATCATGGCATCAAGAATCTTACCCGGCTTCAATTCATCGTTTCCAGTTATTTCAGGACCCGGACCCTTCATTTTACCTACGCGTTTTGCAGGAATGATTTTTTGATGGGGCCAGTGTTCAGACGCCGGATGATTCAACCTTTTAATATTACCTCGGCCTTGATGTTGCCATGGGTAGTATTTAATCTTTTTGATTCCGTCTTCTGCCGGTTCCTTTATACAAGATATTGTCATAAATGCGGATGGAAATTCTATAAGGTTCAGAATAACAATGAACATCATCATGAAGAATGCGAGTATAATCGGGAATACAAGAACTTGATCGAGGCGATCTTGAGGGGCAGTATTATGTGGGAAGAGGCGACATTCAAGCGCCTGGGTTTGATGAAAAAAAATGCGGGGCGCAGGAGCGCTTATTGGGAGCTTTGTGAAAAAAAAGTTTTTTTCTCGGGAGCTCTGGATATCGCGTGTATCTGGTTTTCGATTTGCCTCTGGACACTGCTGATTATTGGAATCTCGTTCCCGTATATTATTAAAGCCGTTTATATGCTGGAAGTTTAGCATTTATTTAAAAAAGAAAATTGATGATAAAGGGGAGGGGTATGAAAAAGCTGCTGATTTTGTTAATATTATCAGGACTTTTGGGATGCAGTTATGGCAAAGAGCATGTCGAGCTGATATTTGATAATCCGGGAGTCCTGGAAGATTCCCTCTACGCCGGTTATCAAAAGAAACTTGATGAAATCGAGAGACAATATCTCCGCAAAGAGATTTCCTACGCGGACTATATAAGGCTTAAACAGGAGCTGGATGATCAGTATTCGGCTGAACAAGAAAAAAGAACCAGAATTATCGAAGGGAATAATTAACGAATCCTATGCGTATTTACGGTAAAAATCCGGTCCTGGAACGTCTGAAGAGCGAACCTAAAAGCATTCTGAAACTGTATTTGGAAACAGGACATGCTGAGTCGGGCTATATTAATAAGAAAGCCAGGAAATGGGGTATTCCTGTTCAGACAGTCACCAGGCAAAAGATGGACAAGATTGGACGGAATGTCAATACCCAGGGGATCATGGCCGAGATCGGGGAATTTGCTTATGTGGAGTTCGACGATTTGCTCACGAAGGCGGCGGAAAAAAAATTATGTTTGGTGTTTCTCGACGGCTTGACAGACCCGCAGAATCTGGGTGTCATTATCAGGAGCCTGGGGTGTTTGGGCGGGTTTGCGATTATACTTCCTGTCCATGATTCAGTATCGGTGACTGAAACGACATTGCGTATTTCCTGTGGCGGCGAAAATTATGTGTCGATTTCCCGTGTCGCCAATTTATCCAAAGCTATCCGTGAGGCGAAAGACAGGGATTTCTTGATTATGGGAGCAGTTGTTGACGAAGGCGAAGATATCAGGAAGGCGGATTTCCAATTTCCCGTCGCACTGGTGATCGGTTCGGAACAGAAAGGGATACGGCCGGTCATTAGGAGCCTGCTGGACCGCAAAATTACCTTGCCCATGTCTCAAAACCGTTTGTCCCTGAATGCGGCCCAGGCAACGACTCTTTTTTGCTATGAGATCAGCCGGCGGCGCATTTCGTAATGATGAAGGGAAGGGCATGACGAAAAAGAAAAAGAAAACAAATAGTTCATATCAGGTTGCCCTGGATTTTTTTGCTGAAGCGGGCCTTTTGAAAAGGGTGCGACGAAGCGGATGGTGGGTTGCCGGTATAGACGATCCCGAGACCGTAGCGGATCATTCTTTTCGAACCGCTGTTATCGGTTTTTACATGGCTCATCTTGAGAAGGCAGATCCGTATAAAGTTGTTTCGATGTGTTTGTTTAATGACATTCATGAAGCCAGGATCAATGATCTCCACAAAATGGGCCATTCCTATATTGATTTTAAAGATGCCGAAAAACGGGTGTTTGTTGACCAGGTGAAGAGACTCGACCAGGAGGTGCGTGAGCCGTTGTCCGCGTTAAGAAATGAATATGATGGGCAGTCGACCAGGGAGAGCCAAATTGCCCGTGATGCGGATATTCTTGAATGCTTGATCCAGGCCAAAGAGTATCTGGACAGCGGTTACCTGGAGGCGGAACATTTTTTCGGGTGCGCGCCGATGCATCTTAAATGCCAAACAGCCCAAAAAATATGGCTTAAAATTGCGGATTGGGATAGCAGCGACTGGTGGCAAAATGTGGTAAAATTTGAACGTTAACTTAATAACAGGTGACGAACAAAGAGTGGTGAGATGTCATGGTTCAGGTTGTTTGTAAACCGTCGCCTGTTATTTTAAAAAGGAAAAAAGATGAATCGAATCGGGATTGCGGCGAGCAAGATTGCCAAGGGAAATATTTTTGTTTTTAACGTCTGCGTCGTCTTCTTCGTATTTTTATTGTCATTTCTCGTTTTCATTGTTGCCGGACTCGTCATTATGCTGGCGTTGATCGTTTTAGGGTATGTCGTGAATGGTTTTCTACCCCAGGATCTTTTGACAGAATGGAAAAGTATTGTTGCCGTATGCATGGCGACCCTGACCGCGGTTGTCTGTTTTTTTGCTATTGTCGCCTTGATTCAAAACATCAAATTCAAATTGCCAGGGGAATAATCAATATATGCCAAAAAAAACTGCACCTTTCTATTCCGATCTTTTAGTAAACGATCTCGACTGCGGATTTTTTCGTCATAATTTGGATGAAAAAAGGCTTCTCAATTTCGCGAATCAATCATTTTGTGAATTGCTGGGATATTCGCCCAAAGAGATGTCCCAGGTCTCGTTTTCCAATATTTTTAAAAACAAACGCATCTGTGAGAAACTCATCAATCAGGTGATTGGCGGCGAAAGCGTGAGACGAAAGAAAGTTGTTTTTAAGGCCAAGAACGGGAATGAAATTCCCGCTGAATGCTGTCTGGCTGCGGTTTATGGGCGTGACGGCAACCCCAGATATATCGAAGGGTTGGCCAAGCCGATTATGCCATCCAGTATTCAAAAAGACCTTGCAGATTCAAAAGAACTCTTTAAAACTGTTTTTCACAACTCACCCGTCGCCATTATTGTTGCGGACAAAGACGAGCGGATTATTGCATGGAACCCTTTTACCGAAAAGCTTTTGGGGTTTGGCAGGGGAGATCTTTTTAACCGTCCTGTCAGCGAGCTTTATCCGAAGAAGGAGTGGAAACGTATCCGGACCCTCAATATCCGCAAGCACAAATTGGTTTCCGATCTGGAAACCAGGATCACCAAAAAAGATCAAAGTGCCCTTGATATCCGGCTTTCACTTTCGGTTGTTCGTGATCAAAACGGAGAGGTGCTCGGCTCAATCGGTATCATGCACGATACTTCGATCCAGAAACGGACTGAGAAAATGTTGATGGAAGCCAAAAAGGCGGCGGAATCCGCGAGTGAGGCCAAGACCATGTTTTTGGCCAACATGTCGCACGAGGTCCGCACTCCGATGAATACAATCATGGGCATGGTCGACTTGACCCTGGATACCGAGTTGACGCCGGAACAGCGCGACTATCTTCAGACCGTAAAAAATGCCGCTGATATTTTGCTGAGTTTGCTGAATGATATCCTGGATCTATCGCGGGTCGAGGCCGGGAAGATCCAGCTTGAAGATATTGAAATTAGTATCGACCGGACTATCCGCAGTGTTTGTAAAACAATGGATATTCTCGCAAAAAATAAAGGATTGTCGCTCCAGTGGTTGACTGATGAGAAGGTCCCCGACCTCGTTAAAGGCGATCCTGTGCGTCTGCGCCAGGTCCTGGTGAACCTGATCAATAATGCGATCAAATTTACTTCGAAGGGGAAAATAGAGGTTGAGGTTAAAGTGACCTCTATATCTGAAGAGAAGTGCCTCCTTTTATTTTCAGTGAAAGATGAAGGGATCGGGATCGAGAAAGATAAACAGGAAAAGATCTTTGAGGTCTTTACACAGGAAGATGTGTCGACGACAAGGCAGTTCGGTGGAACAGGGCTCGGTCTGGCTATTTGCAAGAAGCTGTTGGAGTTGATGGGAGGCAGCATATGGGTTGAGAGCGAGAAAGGCAGGGGGAGCAAGTTTTATTTTAATATCCCGTTTCAGATCGTCCGGAAAGATGAAGTTCCCGAGGCGCTGCAGGAGGATAGTATTGAGTTGCAGTTGATGGAACAGATTTCCATAAAGAAGAGCCACGAAGCTGTAGTTAAAAAAGAGAACATCCATATTTTGCTTGCAGAAGATAATATGGTTAACCAGCGGATGACACAGCGCATGCTTGAGAAGAAGGGCTGGCAGGTTACGGTTGCCAATCAGGGGCAGGAAGTTTTGGACCTGCTAATGAAGCAGTCGTTTGATTTGATTTTGATGGACGCGCAAATGCCGGTGATAGACGGGTGGGAAGCAACAAAACAAATTCGGGAAAGTGAAAAGACAACAGGGGGACATATACCGATTATTGCTTTGACGGCAAGAGTTATGGCTGGGGATCGCAAGAAATGTCTTGACGCGGGTATGGATGGGTATGTGTCGAAACCAATCGATCGTTCTCAATTATTTGAGGTGGTCGAATCGTTTTTCTTCATTGAGAAAGGTGGATCGGATGGACATGAAAGTCATTGATATGAAAGAAGCTCTGGACAGGGTGCAGGATGACCGCGAATTGTTATTTGAACTGTTTGATATTTTTCAGGACGATTTTAAGGTAAAGCGTAAGGAGATCCAAAAGGCGCTGGATCAAGGGGATTGCGAAACGGTTCGCAATCTTGCCCATTCCTTAAAGGGCGCCGCAGGGAATATTTCCGCCAAAAGACTCCAGGCACTTTTTCTGTTTGTTGAAGAAAAGTCTGCCGCAGGCACTCTTTCCGAGATAGGAGGAAGGTTGACAGAGTTAGACAGGGAATTTGAAGAATATAAAGTAGAGGCCCAAAAGCTGAGAAGTGAACGGGGTCTTCTGTAAACGGATTCGCAAAGAATGAGAAACTTTGTTTTCACAATTGTGGTAATTTCCGGCTTGCTTCTTGGAATAGTGCTCGTATTGTTGAATACGACGATTCTAGTCAACGCTTTGCTGCCTGAAATTATTAATGAGCACGTGAAAGCATTTTCCATTGAGGAGTTCAGGTGCGGGAGCCAGACCAGCCGCTTGCCGGATTTGTTGTTCCTGTACAATGTGAAGTTCAAAGTCAGGAAAGGCGACCGGCTTGTCGACGTCAGTGTGAAGGAAATCGCTATCCACGAGTTCATGGATTTCGTTAAGCATTTTGAAACGCTGGGGATGTCCGCCAAGGGAATTAACGTTGAGACAAAAGGATTTTCAGCGAAAAACGGTCAGTTGCAGGTCGTCATCGGATTGAAAGACCGTGTGGCCAGATATGCGGAAGGAGCAGGTTATATCAAGAATTTCGAGGCCGGCGCATATTCATTTAATAAAGTGGTAGGGCATTTCAAGATTAATCCTGTTAAAGTTGAAGTCTTTAACGTTGAAGGCAAGATGTATGATGGCGATTTTACAGGACAGTTAACGCTTGATTATAAACCGCATTTCAATTTCGCTCTCTGGTCGGAGTTTAAAGGGATCCAGACGGCTTCAGTCCAAAAGATACATCCCGGGTTTTTTAAAACCATCAGGGGTTCCCTTGACGGATCCCTTCGTGTGGTTGGAGGGGAAGAGGTCGATATTTTTACCGTTATCTTTTTGGCCAGGAAAGGCTTGGCGATTACGCCGCATGTTTTTCTTTCGATGCGGGGCGCTTTTGATGAAGAGGAGGAGGCTGAACTCAAACGTCTCGCCGAGAATAATGCTGCCCTGACCGTCGAAAAGGGGGTTCTTCATATTCAGAACAGCCGCGATGAGAACGTGATGATGATTTTCGACATCGAGGAGGAAATCAATCATTTTCTGCTAAAAGGGCGCTTCCCTTTGAAATGGGAAAAAGGGTTTAAGGAATTTTTGTTTCCCGTCATCGAAGACCAGGAGCCTGCCGGTGCCAGTTAATATTGAGTTATGGATCGTTGTTGGTTTTCTTTTCGGTTTATTTGTTCTCGGGCTGGTTTTTTTAATGTCTCTGGAGCGAAAAAAGGCCCGTTCTCCGCGCCGAGTCAAACCATTGAAGGAAAAAGAACAGAAAGACTGGAGGGATGCGGCGCTGCGTTTGGAAAAACATGTTATTGAACTTCGCAAAGAAAGTGCCGATTGGCATAAACAGGTCAAAGGCCTGCAGAAGGATTTGGAGATTTACCAGAAAAAATATGAAGATCTCTCAATCAAGCTCGATCGGGAAAAGACCTGGGAACAGAAAGAATCCGCAGAACGGGAGAAAAAGAACCTGAGGATAAGAGAGCTGGAAAACGAAGTCAAGCGCGCGGAATCCCAGCTGGAAAAAGAGCATATGGAGTTCGTCTTGATCAGGCGGCAGAATGACGATTTCAGACAGGAGACCGAGAGGCAGACGGAGATGATCCGGCAGTTGAACGGTGATCTGGAGAAGGCCAAGGCCCAGACGGATGTTTACCGGAAAGAGATCCTGGAACTGCGGGCGGAAAATAAAAAGTTGTCCAAGCGCCACGATGACGTTCAGTGGATCGCTAAAAGCGTCCATATGCAAGTGAAAGATGAGCTCCGGCGGAAAACAGAGGAGCTTGAAAAGCTCCGGTCAAATAACAGCAACTAAATTCGAAATACGAATATCGAAATCCGAAGGAAGGATTGCGTGCTTGGCATTTCGGACTTTTAATCCATGCAATGATTCATTTTTCCAAACGTACTGACTGGGATCTCAGTCAGAATGAATTAACAAATATTCAGAACGCTCATAAATCCTCCGGAAGGAGGATTTATGATCTTACGGTTTCCAATCCGACCGTTTGCGGAATCGATTTTCCTCAGGCAAAAATCGATCAGGCATTTCATCATCAGGAAAATTCAGTCTATCATCCTCATCCCCGGGGGCTTGCAGTTGCCCGGGATGCCGTTCGGGAATATTACGCTCAAAAGGGAGTCAAACTTTCTGCCGATCAGATCTTTTTGACCTCCAGCACGTCGGAAGCCTATAGTTTTCTGTTCCGTCTTCTTGCAGATCCTTACGATGGTGTTATTTTTCCGAAACCCAGTTATCCTTTGTTTGAATTTCTTTCTGATCTCCATGATTTGAACTGGGCGACGTATCAACTTGTTTATGAAAACGGCTGGCGTCTTGACGAGGTTCTTTTCAGATCGG
Source organism: Candidatus Omnitrophota bacterium (assembly GCA_040753435.1). Lineage (GTDB taxonomy): Bacteria > Omnitrophota > Gorgyraeia > Zapsychrales > JANLHA01 > JAKLFA01. The sequence continues at coordinate 61,239 of JBFMEN010000003.1, forward strand.
CGATGGAAAACAATCCGAAGGCGATTGTCCTGGTCAATCCCAATAATCCAACCGGTTCCTGCCTGAATAAGGGCGAGCTGGATCTGATTTATTCCGCGGCTGCTCTAAGCGACGCGCCGATCATTTGCGATGAAGTGTTTTTGGACTACAGTTTTGATGAAACCAAGGAAATCCGGACATTGGCCGGGCGGAAAGATCACCTGACTTTTGTTCTGGGAGGCGTTTCGAAAGCCCTCGCCTTACCCCAGATGAAGTGTTCATGGATCGCTGTGTCAGGTCCGCAGAAGGATGTCAGCGATGCGCTTTCCCGTTTAGAAGTGATTGCCGATACGTATCTTTCCGTTAACACACCGGTCCAGAATGCCTTACCGGTGCTCATGAATCTTCAGCCAGAAATCCGGTCAAAAATCATGGAACGGGTATCTTTGAACAGAAATTTTCTGTCTGAAGCCGTGAAGAGTTTTAAAGGAGATTCTGAGTTGCTGAGGGCCGATGGTGGATGGACCGCAGTCTTGCGCTCTTCAGGAGCCGATGAAGAGCAGCTTGTGGTGCGTTTGTTAAGAGAGAAGGACGTTCTTGTTCACCCGGGATACTTTTTTAATTTTCAGGAAAGCGGGTTCTTTGTGATCAGTCTCCTTCTTCAGGAAGAAATTTTTCAGGAAGGGATCCGGCGGCTTTTAACCATGCTTCGCAGATGAATACCACTGATCTGAAAAAATTGTTGGACAATGTCTGGGTCAGGGGAGCTTTCCTTGCGCTCGTCGTGCTCTTGTGTTATTCCCAGGCAATGAAGGCGGGTTACATCTGGGACGATGATTACCTGGTGACCCGGAATCCGTATTTAAAGAGCGCGAACGGTTTAAAAGAGCTATGGTTTAACTTCCGGTCGCGCTCCCAGTATTATCCTGTGGTGTTCAGCGTCTTCTGGGTTTTTTATCACTTGTGGGAACTGGATCCGTTCGGATATCATTTAGCGAATATCATTCTCCACATCGGGAACGCCCTTCTCATTTGGGCGATTTTCAAGAAACTGGATATCCCCTGGGCATACTGGATTGGCTTTGTTTTTGCCGTCCATCCCGTTCACGTCGAATCCGTCGCGTGGGTCTCGGAGTTGAAAAATACCCTTTCAGCATTTTTCTTCTTGCTGACGGTCCTTGTTTACCTTGGGATTTATCTCCCCGACTGGAAGAGATGCTCTCGTCCGTTTATTTATGCTTCTGCCCTTGGCCTGCATTTACTGGCCTTATTCAGTAAAACCGTCACGTGCGTTTTCCCCGTCATTATGCTCATCGTTTTATGGTGGAAGAAAAAAAGCCTTCAATGGAAAGATGTGTTAATGCTGGTCCCGTTCTTTCTGCTGGGGTTAATGATGGGCCTCGTGACCGTTTGGATGGAGGTTCATCAGGTAGGAGCCGATGGAGCGGAATGGCAGCAAACGCCGGTAGAGAGGTTTTTGATTGCGGGGCGGGCGCTTTGGTTTTATCTGGCAAAACTTGCTCTTCCAGCGAATCTGATCTTTACATATACCCGCTGGCGGATTGATGCCGGCGCATTTTGGCAATATTTATATCCTGTTTCGTTCGGCCTGTTGATGCTGACACTCTTTATTAAATCTTCCAAATGGGGAAGAGGCTGGCTTGCGGGATTGTTATATTTCACGATGGCGCTGTTTCCGGCGTTAGGGTTCTTTGATTTATTTCCGATGCGTTTTTCCTATGTCGCCGATCATTTTCAATACCTGGCCAGCATCGGGCCAATCGCGCTCGCGATCTTTTTATGTTATTTGCTTTGGCGGAAAAATTTTTATGAAACCCGTCTTGCCCTGGGCGTTGTTTTTTCTGCCGTCGTTATTCTTTTCGGCTGGCTGACATTCAAACAGACGTTTATTTATAAAGACAAACTGACCCTGTTTAATGACGTCATTGAAAAAAATCCGGACAGCTGGATGGCGTACAATAACCGCGGAGACATTTATTTTTCTCAGGGGCGGCTGGATCTGGCGGAAAATGACTTTGCCAAAGCCTTATCGCTATTTCCCAATAATTCCGATGCCTTGAATAACAACGCGCTGATTTTTTATTTTAAAGGCGAGTTTGAAAAGGCGTTCCATTTTTTCAGCCTGGCGATCAAGGCGCGTCCGGAATTTTATGAGGCGTACGGGAACAGGGGTATGGTGTATCGCCAGAATGGGGAATTCGAAAAGGCGCTGGACGATTTTAACCGGGCCCTGAAGATCAACCCGTATTATCAGGAGGGATATAACCGTCGCGCGATCCTGTTTTCCATGATGGGCAATCACGACGCCGCTCTGAAAGATCTGAGCGCTGTTATAAAAATCGATCCGGCTTTTGTCGGCGCTTACGCGAACCGTGGTGTTATCTATTTAAAAAAAGAAGATTACCCGCGCGCATTGGAGGAGTTCAATCTTGCCCTGCGGGTTGACCCTTCGCTGGGGACGGCCTATCTGAATCGGGCCGCGGTTTGGAAACATTTGGGGCGGGTGGATTTGGCTCTGGCGGACCTTTTGAAGGCCCGGACGATGGGTCTCAATGTAGATCCACAGGAAATCAAAGATCTTCAGGAAAAGGCACGACGGTAAACTCCATGAACCTTGTTTTATTTGAGAAAAAGGATTTTGTTGATGATCGGCACGTGTTGCTTAAAGGACGCCAGTTTCTTCATGCCAGAGATATTCTTCATATCAAAACAAATGACGTGATCCGGGTCGGCGCGCTGGGAGGTCTTCTGGGCAAAGGCGCGGTTGTTGAATTGGGAAAGGATTCCCTGAAACTGAGAGTCAGTCTCGATGAGGAGCCCCCGCAAAAGTTGGGAATAATTCTGATCCTTTCTCTGCCGCGTCCGCTTGTTTTCCGAAGACTTTTATCCGCTGTCGCTGCCATGGGTGTCAGGCAAATTGTTTTTATCCAGAGCGTTCGTGTTGAAAAAAGTTACTGGAACAGCCCAGCCTTAAATGAAGAAAATGTCCGGCAGGCGTTGATTTCGGGATTGGAGCAAAGCAGGGACACGCTTTTACCCGATGTCAGTTTTGAAAAAAGATTTAAGCCCTTCATGGATAAGCGTTTGCCTTTGCTTCGCGAGGGGAAGAAATGTTTCCTGGCTCATCCGGAGAAGGCGAAACCATGCCCATCGAATGTGAAGGGACAGATGGTTCTTGCGGTTGGTCCGGAAGGCGGATTTGTCCCATCTGAAGTTGAGGCCTTCGAGAAGGCCGCTTTTTTGTCTGTTCATCTCGGTCCGCGTATTCTGCGGGTTGAAACTGCCGTCCAGGCGCTGCTCGGCCGCACAATGTCTTTGACCCGGTAACATAATTTTCTGCTTTCGACCTCCCCAACCTTGATATTTTACTAATTTATATATTATATTTGGTTATAAATTATAAAAGCCGAAAAGATTGAGATCAGGGCGAAAAATATATATAACTATTTTATTTATAACAAGATAAGTCGTTTTTCATAAAATTGAGAAAAATTAACTGTTTAAAATTTCATGCTGCGGGAAAGGCCCTGACCTGTTTTTTGGCTTTTTCCTTTGTGTTTAATCCTGTTATTGGGTATGCCCAGATTGGATTAAACCCGTCATCTTCCCCAGTTCTTCCTGTTCCAGGAGCCATGGTTCCTTTGAGCGGCGCTTTTGACCCGGCCATCATCAATGGGATAAAGATATTTCCCGATAATCCTTTTCGATTAGAGTTTCTTATTGGTTCAGGACAATCGGAATTGGAAGGGGATGACTTCAGGGAAGAGTCTAAAAAGCTTGTTCGGTATTTTTTGGCTTCATTGACTGTTCCCGACAAGGAACTCTGGGTCAACTTATCGCCCTATGAAAGAGATCGTATTATACCCGAAGCCTTTGGTATTACTGAAATGGGCCGGGATTTGCTGGCCCAGGATTATTTATTGAAACAGGTAACGGCTTCGCTGATGTATCCGGACGGGTCTCCAGGCAAAGAATTCTGGCTCCGGGTTTCCGCGAAGGCTTATGAACAATATGGGGTCACCGATGTTCCCGTTGACCTGTTTAACAGAGTATGGGTCTTGCCCGACAGGGCGGTTGTTTATGAGCAGGGAGATACTGCTTTTGTGATTGAGAGCCGTTTAAAGGTGATGCTGGATTCGGATTACGAAGCCATGCAGGGTTCCCAAGAGCCCAAGAGCCCAAGTTCCAAAGAAAAAGATTTTACATGGGCACATGGGCACATGGGCACATGGGAACTTGACTCCGGAGAGCTTTCGAAACAAATCGTTCGCGAGGTCATCCTTCCCGAAATCGAACGAGAAGTCAACGAAGGAAAAAATTTCGCCCCGTTGCGCCAGATTTACAATTCAATGATACTCGCCACATGGTTTAAACGAAGTCTGCGGGAAGGTTTGTTGAACAAAATTTATGTCGGAAAGAACAAGATTGAAGGGGTTGATATTAGTGACAAACAGGCCAAAGAGAAGATCTACCAGCGGTACCTGGAGGCATTCCAGGAAGGGGTTTATAACCTGGTTAAAGAAGAGTATGATCCTGTTCTAAAAGAGATTGTTCCAAAGAGATACACATCCGGAGGAATGGAATTCGGGTTGCGGCTGGATCAAACGGTCAAGAATGTCACCAGTCTGTCTTCAGCGCAGTCCAAAGATTTCGCAATGCTGGTTAAAGACAAGGGGATCAGGAAGGTTTCCGTTGATCTGGAAAGGTCCGCAAAGACAATCCCTGCTCTAAGTTATGCTATTTATCAAGATGCGGAATATATCAACGGAAGGATTGAGGGGGGAAGATTATTTCGTCCGGGAGGGGCAAAAGATATTTTTGAATTACGCGTGCACTTGGACGAAACGCCTTTGGATTTCTCTGGGGTTGTTAAAATGATCCTTCCGAAAGACGGAACGTTAACTATGTTCGGAAAGGGATATTGGCAGGGTTGGGAGGAATACCGCGGCGAGCCGGTAATTATTGTTATAAACAACAGAAACGTGGTTGAAGTTTATAATTCACAAAATCAAAAGATTTTCCCATTCGGAAAAAATATTATTTATCCCGGAGGAACGTACCGGAATGGAAAAGTCAATGGAACTCCGTTTAACCCGCATGGAGCAAGGACAAAAGTTACGATTAAAGACTATATCGGTGAAAACCCGGAATTCACCGGTGTTATCCACAGAGTTCAGCTCAATAATCATGGCGGGTTGCCTTCCATGGAATATCTGGGGGTCAAATGGGCTAATATGAGCGGCTATGAAAACGCCTTTGTTACGATCGTAGTCGAAAAAGGCCGGGCTACGGCGATCTATGATGCGAGCGGGAAACAGATCTTCCCTTTCCCCCATAATTATGTCCATTTTGGGGCTCAATACAAAGACGGAAAAATTACCGGCGGCGTTTTGGCAACCCCGCACGGGATTTCCAGCCGTTACGAATTGAACAAGTTGTTATCAGCCGCGAGAAAAAAAGATCCCGGCATGTCCTGTGTCGTCGAAAAGGTGCCGCTGAATGATAAAGGAGGGCTGACGTATTTCCTGGGGGTCGGCAAGTATTGGGCAGATAAGGCGGGATACGAAAAGGCCCTTGTTACGATTGTCGTTACTAACGGAGATGAGATTACGGTTTATGATGAGAGAGGAAAGAAGATTTTCGAAAGACTGCGGAAGGAAGAAAATTTCGTTTACTTAAATGCTCGATATGAGGAGGGGAAAATCGTCGGAGGCACGCTTCTCAATGAACGGGGAACTTTTGACCGGCGGGAGTTAAATAAAATCGTGGCGCCGCATCCCGGGTTTACCGGGGTCATTGACAAGGTCCGCTTGTCGTTTAATGGCGGGTTGGTGAAATTTCTTGGAAAAAATGTTTGGATGGGGATGACGGAATATGCCTATCAGATGGTCACAGTTGTTATGGCCGATGGGGAAGTGACGGAAGTTTATGACAGGAGCAACGAGCCAATATATCCGTTTAAAGAGAATTTTATATACAAAGGCGCCCGTTTGGAGAAAGGGAAAATTATCGGGGGAGAACTTGTCAATCCCCAGGGGTTTCTGGACAAAACGTTTATTGGGAAGTATCTGAATGAACCGGAAAATGAGGATTTTACGGGAGTTATTGAGACAAGGCTGCTGTTTGATGGAGGACTTCCCGTGGGTTTAGAGGAACCCGGATGGTCGTTACAGACGGAATATAAGCATAAATTTGTTTTTATAGTGAAAGAAAAAGGGAAGACAGTCGGAATTTATGATGAGGAAGGAACTAGATTATTTCCTTATGACGCAAATTTTGTTTATTGGAACGCTGATTTTATTGATCGGGAGATTAAGGGAGGAAAGCTCCTGACCCCGGCAGGGGTGAGAACCCGTAAGAATTTAAATGAACTGCTTGCTGAATATCCGGATTTTACAGGGATTATTACGAAGCTGCCGTTTCACGATTCAGGACGGCTCGGTCAAGTGAAAGATGGAATCTATCTTGACTATGTTTCGGCTATTCGTGGGAAGAAAGTGACGGTTAAGCTTGTCAAGGGAGCGGTTGTCGCGATTTACGATGAACGCGGATTTATGGTGTGGTCGGAAAACCGGGAGAGCGTCGGATTTGATATTTTGAATAGTCTATGGAAGTCGGGGGACCTTCAAAAGTTACTGGAACTTTTCGGTGAAGAGGGAACAAATCGTCTCTTGTTCTCTTTTTTTGATGATTTGACGCCGAAAAGTTTGATAGACTTTTTTCGGGATTACAGGAGTTTTGGGGTCCGGAAGAAGTTTCGGAAAAAGAAGTATGAAGAAACATTGAAGCCTTCGGAAATTGTTAAAAAGCTGGGCGCGATCGGCCTGCTTCAGAAACAATCCTCAAAGGCCGACTTTCAGGAAGTTTTACGGCAGCAGTTATTTTCGCTTGTCTATAGTTCTATTGTACGGGACTATAAATTCATCGATGCGATCGAAAAGGAGGTTAAGAGGAATTCGTTTGATCCGGTTATTAAAAATGCTTTTGAAGAGGTTATCCGCACTTACAGAGATCTGGGAAATTTTCATGTTGAAGGGATTCGATCCCCTACTCAATTAAGATTTTATCAAAAGCGCGGAGTCAAGTTTATTCTGGACGCTAAACGAGTTCTCCTGTCTGATCAATCGGGGTTGGGAAAAACTTTACAGGCCTTGACGGCGGCGGTTAATGCTTATGATGGAAAAGGCGGGAAAAAGATTCTTATTATCTGTCCGGACGTATCCATCCGTAATACGTGGATTAAGGATATTCAACGTCATTTAAAAGGTGAACAGAAAATTTATGTTGTCGGCAGCAAAGCAGACTTTAATTCGATTAAAAAACGGAACGATGCCAGGGACGCAAGGTTTATTATTGCCAATTATGAGGTTTTAAGAGGGGAAGATGCCGCCGGTCTCAGGCAGAATATAAAGGATTTGGGGATTGATTTTATTATTGCTGATGAGGGGCACAGGATTAAGAACAATTCCCAGCTGACTGAGGCGGTCCAGGAGTTCCACGCTCCGTACCAGGTCCTGATCAGCGCTTCCGCCCAGCAGGGAAGGACGATTGCCAAAATTTTTAACCTGCTGAATTGGCTTTATCCGGAAAGGTATCCGGACAGAAAGGAATTCTTGCGGAAGTACGGTAATGCTGAGGGATACTGGCAGTTGAAGTCTGAAATGAGAGGCTTTATGCTGCGGAGACATAAATCAGACGTCCTGGCGGACATGCCGGAAATTAACGTGGAGTTTCTTCCCGTGCAGCTTAAAGGCGAACAACTGCGTTTATATCAAGAGATTGAGAAGGAGTTTGATGAGATTACTGAATCGGGTGATTATCTGCGAATGGGGGGAGTGATCCTGAATTTGATTCGAGTGGCGCTGGATACAGCCTTGATCAGAGATATCTTTTTAAAAGATTTAGACGCTCAGGAAATTATTCCGGTTAAAGTGGGAGGGTATTACGGAAGAGTCGGAGACGTGGAATACAGGTTCTCCTTTTCATTTAAAGATCCGGTTTTTTCTTATACTGATTCATCAGGGAAGAAATATTCTATGAAGGTGAGGGATGGGGACATTGTTCAGATGGGTGGACGAACGTATGAAATAGGAATTAAGGAAAGAAAATCGGTTTCAGCGAAGTATGAGGCCCTTGACCGTATGGTCGATGACATTGTCGGTGAAAAAAAAGAAAGCATGGTGGTTTTTACCGGCGCGCGAAAGGCTGTTTCTTATTTAAAGCAACGATATGAAAAAGAAGGATACGAAGTGGTCGGCATTGATGGAGATGTCAGCGCGAAAGCAAGGGAAGATATTCTGAAAAAGTTTAATACGGCCGGGAGACCGATTATCCTTGTTTGTACCTATCAAACATTGGGTGAATCCATTGATATTACCGGAGCGCATTACGGGGTCTTGCTGGACAGCCCATGGCTTGACCGCGAACAGATCATGGACCGGCTGCATCGATTGGGGCAGCTGCATGATGTCTTGTTTACGATTATTGTTGCAAAAGACACCGTCGATGAACATGTAGAGCAGGTCAATATGGAAAGCGATATGATCAAGAGCATTGTTCTTGATAACCTTAATGTTTATAACAGGCAAAAGGAATTGAGCAAAAGATTAATTTTGGAGAAAGTCAGAAATAAAGAACTTTATTCCCAACTTAGAAGATTTCAAGAGAAGGTCCGGTTAATTGGAAGCGACGTGGAGAAAAAGGCCCGATCGGCAAGACTTTTGACTGAATATAAAAAAGGCAATCTGAGCGTTCTTTACGGAAACCATCGTTTCGCTGCAGAACTTGAAAATATAAACGGGGAGACCGTTTATCTTGACGGCCTTTTGGAGCTTGTGAATATGGTGAAGGATCTAAGTGCCGATTCAAAGAATGCGTTAAAAGAATTTTTCATTCAACGTTTTAAAGACGAGAGGCAGAAAGATGTCAGGGTTAAAGATATGATCCTGTGGGATATTTGCAATCAAATTATCCCCGGTTTTATTAATATCGATTATGACGGAAAATTGGAGTTTATGATTGAATGGGGAACTTATATATTAAGAAGGCTGATCGTTAACCCTGACCTCAGTAAGGAAGAGTTGATGACAGGATTGGGGGATGAAGCCGGAGACCTTTTTAATGACACCATGCATCTTCTCGACACATCGAATATCCTGAAGTTATTTTCTCTGATGACGGTCATCCCTCAATCCTATTATTATGAGGGAGAGCTTCTCAGGTATGAACCGGCGATCTCTGTTTATTACGCGAATGGAAGAATCAGGTACTGGGATCAACAGATCGTCGATAACATTGCGCCGGGATGGCAGATCAGCGACGGTGAGATTTATTCGGGAATAGAGGGGATTGAGCGGGAAGGCCGGCGGGTCCGGGCTCTGGAAGAATCAGAGGAGAAGCGTCTGGCCAATCAGATACGGCTGGGGAACAAGGCGGCGGAAAATCTTCTGGTGCGGGCGTATTTCCGAAATTTGAAACCGATCGCGAAACGGGTCATCGAGAGCGGAAAGCTGGAGAAGGCATTCGGTTTAAAAGTCGCCGGTGTTGTGGATTTGGAAAGCCTGGTTTCCGCCGGGGAAGAGGCATTGGTAGATTTGATTAATGTCTACTCAGAGCACGAGATCTATTACAATACGCCGCTTAAAGATTTTCTCCGGAAACGGTTGAATCCGAGAATGTATTCGCTCGGGTTTCAGATAGCGGAAGAGATGTCCAGGTCGGTCGACCCTGAAGAATATTATCGAAGCGAATTGCTGAGCGAAGATCCTGTCGACCCAGGTAATTTGGAAGTGGGTGAACAAAAGAAAATTTTTGCCGGTCTGCTTGAACGGGAAGGTTTTAGCGATATAGAAGCTGAGATGATCATGCTTTTTGTTTTTGAAGGTTATTCGGAGAAGGAGTTGCTGGAAGAATACTTTCAAAACGGTTTAAGGGATCCGAGCGAACAGGACATACGGTATGTGGAGAATCTTATTGCCAGCTTTCAACATAAAATGAATGTTTTGGGCAAGGAAAACCTCCTTAATATTCTTGATGAAGGGCTTCCTGTTGATGAGGATGTGGGAGGTATCAATCTTGATCCGGCGATCTTGAATATCGAGACCCGTGGCAGCGGTTTGGAGAAAGGCTTTTCCGATATTGATATGACACTGTTTGACGACTCTTCTTTCGCGGGATTTATTCCTGTGATTATCGACATTGCTCCTGCGAATTTATCAGGGTTTATAGCAAATTAGCATTTTGGATGATTGTTTTGGTAACTGTGATTTATTAAAACATATAAAATAAAGAAATTAATATTAAAAAAGAGGGCCAGCATGAACCAAACGATTACAAAGAACCATTTCAGTACCTGCATCCGTGTCATTTCCAGCTTTCTTGTTGTCACATTTCTCACAACGACAGTCTTGCCTCCGGGATACGCCCAGACCATCGGCTTGAGTCTTCCGGTTCCCGGCGCCATGGTCGGTCAGAGCCAGGCGTTTGTTCCGGCGCTTTTAAAAGGCATGACCGTTTATCCCGATAATCCTTTGCAGTTTGATTTCATTATTGATTCAGGACACGAAAAGCTTAAAGAGCCGGAGCTTAAAAAAGAATCCGGGCGGCTGGTGAAATATTTTCTGGCTTCGATGACAGTTCCGCAAAATGACCTGTGGGTCAATTTATCGCCGAATGAAAAAGACCGGATTATTCCGGATGAACTGGGCAAAACCGAACTCGGGCGTGATTTGCTGGCGCAGGATTATATTTTGAAGCAATTGACCGCGACCATGATGTATCCGGAGGAAGAGCTGGGCAAAAAATTCTGGGAGCGCGTGCGAAAAATCGCGAAGGAGAAATACGGCATTACTGAAATCCCGACGGATACGTTTAACAAGGTCTGGATCCTTCCCGAAACAGCCATGGTTTATGAATATGAGAATACAGTTTACATTACTGATGCGCATTTGAAGGTGATGCTCGATAGCGATTACGAAGCGATGCAGCAGAAGGGTGCCCAGGAGCCCAAGAGCCCAGGTTCCCAAGTAAAAGATTTTACTTGGGCACATGGGAACGTGGGCACATGGGAACTTGATTCCGGTGAACTTTCGAAACAAGTTATTCGAGAAGTCATCCTTCCCCAAATCGAAAAAGAAGTCAATGAAGGAAAGAACTTCGCCACTCTGCGCCAGATCTACCATTCGCTCATTCTCGCCAAGTGGTACAAACAAACCGTAAAGAACAGCATCATGTCGCAGGTCTACATCGATCAGAACAAGACCGCCGGCATCGAGATCAATGATCCTGCGATGAAGGAGACGATTTACGACCGCTACATGCAGGCCTACAAAAAAGGTGTGTTCAACTATATCAAGGAAGACTACGACGAGCTGAGCCAGACGGTTATTCCGCGTCAGTATTTTTCGGGTGGTTTCAAAGACTCGGCCATGGTCGTTGAAAAGTCCGACAACACCTTTAAGGTTGCGAAGAGTGAAGTGGGGGCGGAATACCGCTCTCGCGTCATTGTCAGGCCGACAGCGGCAGCAATTGTTTTCGATGATGATAAATTTTTTCCTGCTCTTTCCAGGCGTTTTGTTCATCTGGTTCTGGCGCCCGTTTCTTTGGCAATTTTAGGGGCGGTTCTTTTTATTGCCGTCCCGGGAGAGAACCTGTCGTTTGCCCAACCCGCATCAAGCCCGACGGTGGAAGCTGTTTCAGAGATTTCAAAATCACTGGATACAGTTCGCCAGGCGAAGATCGACGTCGCGCAGGATGATTATGGATATGAATATTTAATCATTAACTTGTCATTTGCGGCTCCGGAAATAGGCGTTAGAAGGCCGGGCTGGAACGTCATCCCGCTGCAAGACAATAAAGTTTTTAAGACTGATCAGGCGGTGGATCAGTTGTTGCTCCACAAGAACGATCCCCGGGCCGCGTCAGGAATTCTTGAAGCGGCCGGGTTTAACACCCATGCCATGATGGCAGCGGCAAAACTTGACGAAAAAGACAGGGCCGGCCTTATTCCGATTCTTCATCAAAATTTAAAAAACAGCAGCGATATTATCGTTGAAGGCGCGCTTAAGGCATTGTCTGAATTCGATAGCGCGAGTTTGCGATCAGTGGTGCCGGAGTTGCTTAACTTGCTGAACCGGCATAATCCCGGAATAAGGTTAGAAGTCATGAGTTTGATTTTTTCCAAGGATCTTCAAACATCCGATCCTGATAAATTTGCTTTGGAACTGGCCAAACTGATGAATACGGAACAAGATCATACTGTTTTAGCGGCCGATTGGCTCGGAGTCGAAAATTATTCCCGGGCCGAACGTCAGGGGAAAATTCCCCAGGTCATGGAGATTGTCGATTCGCTGGAAAGAGAGACGCGCATCATTGCCGCTTATATCGCCGGAAAGTTGGGGACGAAAGCAAATGGATCTGTTGACGGCTTGATCAGGAATCTTTCGAGTAAAGATGCCGGTCTTCAGCTGATCTCTGCTCAAAGTCTCGGGAAAATCGGCCCACTTGCCGAGAAGGCCCTTCCCAAACTTGAGGAGATCATGAATACGGCGGGTTATGAAGCGGAACCAAAAAGGGCGGCCGGGACGGCTTATAAAAGAATTAAGAATATCCCGCTTGATCCGGGAGAGGATAAGGAGACTTCGCCCAGGACGCTTTCCTTTTTCAAAGAAGACGATCAGGCGATGCTGGCTGCCGATACGGTTGATCTTAAAGAAGTGCTGGCAATGCTTCCCCGGGAACTCAGGGTTGGCAGAAATTCCCGGCGATCAATAGATTTGCGTTTAATAAGTCCGGATGAGTGGAATGATTTATATCCGCAAGCGACAAACGGTATTTTGTTTCAGGATTTTCAGTCTTCTAGAGGCGGACAGCCGCAGGGCGACGGGGTTATGAAAATTTCTATCCGGGACGATGTTACCGCGAAGGCCTTTCTTCAGGAGTTTGCCGGACAGGGGCTGCACCGGCGTCTGGGTCTTGAGGATGAGGGGCTCTTGAAATTAATTGATGAGGTCAGGACCGAGCCGGATCATATCGCGGATACGTTATTTGTTCTCGATGAGGAAATTCAGGGCGTACGCGCGGAATTAAAAGGCCATGACCGAAAAAAGAGAGAGACGTACTTGCAGTCCCTGCTTCAACGAAGAGAAGATTTGCGTTTGTCTTTGAAGCGGGCCGTTGAGAAAGCAACGACCGATCCTCAGATTGTCGTGGCGGTGGATGGATCGGGTTTTGACGATGATCATGACAAAAATGGAGGGGCTGAAAGAATTTATGGAATCGGGGGAATGATGAAAATTTTTTCCGCCGCGGCGGCTTCGGCCCTGGCGTCTTTTTTCTTTTCTTTTGAGACCGGGGTTATTACCGGGGTTGTCTCCCCGGGGGCGGGTATTCAATCAATCGCAAAAGGAATGGGGCCAGCTGTTGTAAGTGTTACATATAACGATATTATCAATCAGACACCGGAAGCTGTCGCAGTTTTTCATGAGCTTGCCGGGAAAGGGGAAATATCAGGACTGGGGCTGATGCTTCAGGACGGATTTGATGTTAATGCGACGAACGATGACGGAGAAACAGCGCTGATAACGGCCATTAACCGGCGGCAGGTTGAAACCGTAAAATTTCTTCTTGAGCAAGGCGGTAGTCCTGAGCCCGCCGCGATTAAGTTGGCGGTCGCAAATATGTTTACCGCTCTGGATGGTGAACAAATTTTATTTGCAAAGCATTTTAGAGATATTGTTGATGCCCTTGTTTCTAACGGCACGGATCTTGATTCGGCATCCAGATTGGCAAAGAGATCGGGACAAAACAAGGTCGCGCGGTTTATCGCCGGGTTAAAAAATCGCCAATCCGATCAGGCCATGCTCTCTGATATCAGCGGGGGGATGGATTTTGAAAAGGCCCGGGACCTGATAAAACAAAATCTGGAAGAAAGTATTCAACAAGGTAAAAGTTTTTCTGCTGCTTCATTGAAGATGTATATCAGAGAAAATTTAAACCGCTCTGGGGTAGATCAATTTCTTCAGGACGTTATTTCTGATACGGTGGAAAAATATGCCGGTTTATTCAGGGGCAATCTTTCCGACCGCAGAAATTCCCCGATGGTTCTGGCTTTTCTCAAGGGCATGGATTCAAACATAATTGGCATTGAAGTGATGAACGATTTCCAGATCGTTAAATACCGTGTTGAAAACGGGAAGGGGTTGCACTTCGAATATCAGTCTTTTGATGATTTGTTGCCGAAAATTGCCGGTAACATAATAAATAGCGTCAGGAGTGAAGGCGGCAAAGATGATGGTGATGAGACAGCTCCGGGAGGTATCGATATGAATGAGATTAATTTGAATCGAGAGGCGAAGGGCAAAGGGGGAAAAGCGAAGGAAATTTTGTTTGAAATGCAGGGAATGGAACCGTTGCTGAATATGGATATTCAGGGATTTTCACCGGTCATTATTGATATGGTTCCGATCAACAGTGTTTTGCCGTTATTGGGTTTAAGAGAGTTGGAAAAAGGCATTAAGTACGGGAAGGAAGAGGCGCAGGCGGAGATTTTTTCGTAGAGACATCCCGGCGGGATGTCTCTACACAATACATAAGGCCCTCATCACAACATATTACTCGCCAGCTCGGCCAGTTCGGAACGCTCGCCTTTTTTCAGATTGATGTGCGTGTAGATTTTCTGCCCCTGCATCTTATTGATGAGGTGGCTGAGGCCGTTGGAGTAGGTATCCAGATAGGGATGGTCGATCTGGAAGATGTCTCCGGCGAATACCATCTTGGTATTTTGTCCCGCCCTTGTGATAATTGTCTTGATCTCATGCGGCGTCAGATTCTGGGCCTCATCGACGATAAAATAAATATCGACCAGACTCCTTCCCCTGATATAGGTTAATGGGGAAATAACAATACTTTCTTCTTCAAGAATCTTCGCGACCTTGTTTTGTTTGAGCTCTGATTCAATACGATTATTGCGTACTACGCCCAGATTATCATAGATCGGCTGCATGTAAGGATGAATTTTTTCATTGATCGACCCGGGGAGATAACCAATATCTTTTCCGCTTAAGGGAACCACCGGACGGGCGACCAGAACCTCATTGTATTTGTCGCGGCAGGCAAGGGCCGCGGCCAGGGCAAGCAGGGTTTTTCCTGTCCCGGCTTTTCCCGAAATCGTGACCAGCTTGATGTCATTGTTTAAAAGCGCGTGCAGGGCAAAAACCTGTTCGGCATTGCGCGGGGTGATTCCATGCGCGGAAAGTTTCTGGATCCTGTAAATTTTATCCGTCTCGCTGTTGTAATATCCCAGCGCTGATTTTTTGTCGTTGCGCATGATAACGTATTCATTGGGCAGGAAATTTTTTTTCTGGTTCAGTTCTTTGGCCTCAATGCAGTAAGGGCGCTTGTCCATTTTTTGAATGATCTCAATAGACACATTCTCATCGAAGCGGTATCCTTTATAAATTTCAGAAATATCCTTCACATGGTCGGTTGTGTAGTCTTCGGCAATCAAGCCGATCGATTTGGCTTTCATCCGCAGGTTAACATCCTTGCTGACAAGGACGACTACTCGCTTGGGATATTTTTTCGACAAACAATACGCGGTGTTTAAGATGCTGTTATCGGGTTTGTTGGCGGGAAAGTTGGCGGCGATTTCCTTTTGGGGCTTTTGCTCAAGCATTATGGAAATCTTGCCGTGTTTTGGGCTGATCGGGACCCCGCCTTTAAAAATTTTTGAGCCGCTCATAGTATCGATCGTGCGCAAGAAATGGCGGGCGTGAAAATGCAGGGCCTCGTTGCCTTTTTTAAATTTGTCGAGTTCTTCAAGGACCGAAATGGGAAGGACGATATCATGCCGTTGGAACTGATGAATACAGGAACTGTCATGAAGAATTACGTTTGTGTCGAGGACAAAGAACTTTTTGGATTTTATGGCCATGGATGTTACCTCCAAGTAAAGTATAGCAAATAAATTCCGCGGAAAGCACTTTTTTAAAATAAAAAAATCGGGGTTCGACTATCAGTGAATCTGGTTTTACGACGGGCCCTGAGGCCCGCCTCCCGTTTAATCATGCCTGACTTTAAAATAAAGCGCCGAAAAGATGGGGATTGCAAGTTTTTTTATGTTAAAATATCGCATGCTTTCTTCTGGCGTCCGAAAAGTTCTTTATATCGCGGTTTTTTTAATCGGTCTTTGGTTTTATGGGGAGTACCTTGAGCCTGTCCGTTTTGATTTTCCTGTTCATGGATTCGCATCCTGGTATTCACGGGAAGATCCCGGAGTCGGCAAGTTTACGGCCAATAGAGAAAAGTTCGATGATAGCGCCATGACCTGCGCTGCGTGGGGCGTCCCTTTCGGAACACATCTGAAAGTGACCAATAAATCCAATGGCAGGTATGTCATTGTCCGCGTAAATGACCGGGGGCCGCATCGCCGGCTTGTCAGGAAGGGACGTGTTATCGATTTGACAAAATCTGCTTTCCGAAAGATCGGCTCGACCAAAAAAGGACTGATTCGTGTGAAGGTTGAAAGGCTTGACGATCCGTCTTTTAAGCGCTAGATCTGTCGGGGAACGAGTGGAGGTAACGATGAGAAAAATTTTTTTGATTATCTTAGCGGCGATGGTTTTAAGCATGAATTCTGTACAGAAAGGGTTCGCGGCCATGGAAATTTCCAGTCCTGATTTTGAAGCTGACGGAATGATCCCTGCCAGGTTTACATGCCAGGGGGAAGAGATCAGTCCGGCGTTAAAGATTGTCAACATTCCGGAAGAAACCCAAAGCCTTGCGCTGATTGTAGATGATCCGGATGCCCCTTCTAAAACATGGGTCCACTGGGTTGTTTATGACATGAAAATTAATGGCGTTATAGGGCAGGGAGAAGTCCCGGGAGTCCAGGGGTCAAATGATTTCGGGCAGCTGAATTATGGAGGGCCTTGTCCTCCCGGCGGAACCCACCGGTATTTTTTTAAAGTCTATGCCCTGGACAAGAAGCTTGGGCTTGGCGAAGGCCTCTCCAAAGAGGGATTGATTGCCGCGATGGAGGGCCACATTCTTGACCAGGCGGTTTTGATGGGTTTGTATAAGAAGAAGTAATTTTTATAAATCGAAATCCGAAGCGTCGAAGTAAGCCTGAAATTTTAAATGCTAAAAGTATAAATTATTTTATACATTAGATTTTTTAAAGTTGGGATTTACTTCAGAATTCGTGTTTGGATTTAGAATTTTTATTTATGGTGAACAAAAAAAGAGTCCTTGTTATCGATGATGACCTCACGGTCTTGCGGTTACTTGAAAAGAAGCTTCCTGAAGCTGGCCCGTACGAGATTATCACCGCTTCAACCGGCCGGGGCGGTCTGGCCGAAGCGATCCACAGCAAGCCGGATGTTATTTTACTCGATGTCATGATCCCGGATAAAAACGGCGGTGAAATTGCTCATCTGTTATCCATGCGGGAGGAGACGAAGGGGATCCCGATTATCTTTATTTCTGTATTGCTGGAGGCCGGGGGCCATAAACGAATTGAGTTTAATGACCATGAATACCGGGCCGTTCCCAAACCGTTGTATCTTCCTGAACTATTAGCGCAAATTCGCAAAGTCGTTAATGAGCATTTAAAGACATAGGCGATTTTTGGCGGCTGAACTATCTTTGCAGAGACGGAGACCTGTCTGCCCACATTTGCCTCGTCTCTAGATAATAAACGGATTGATGAATAACAGCCGATAAAAAAAATCCATGAAAGAACGAAACAAACTGTTTTATCAAGTGTCAAGGCGCATCGGCGACGCTATCTGTGCCTATGATATGATTAGAGACGGGGACCGGATCGCCGTCGCAGTTTCCGGAGGAAAGGACAGCATGGCAGTTCTTGAAATGCTGAAATACCGTCAACGGTTTTCACCCGTGAAATATG
This sequence comes from Candidatus Omnitrophota bacterium, assembly GCA_040753435.1. Classification (GTDB taxonomy): domain Bacteria; phylum Omnitrophota; class Gorgyraeia; order Zapsychrales; family JANLHA01; genus JAKLFA01. The sequence continues at coordinate 79,147 of JBFMEN010000003.1, forward strand.
ATCTGGTGGCGATATGGGTGGACCTGGATATTCCGGGGTTTCCGAAGCAGGAATTGACTGATTTCCTGGCCGCATCCGGAATTGAATTTTATGTCGAAAAGGCGGACATCACCGGCGGAGGAAAATGGGAAGATGTCAACTGCTATTACTGCGCTCAACTGAGGCGCAAACTGCTTTTTCAATTTGCCGACAGAGAAGGATGCCGTAAAATCGCTTTCGGCCATCATCTTGACGATATCGCGGAAACCATCCTTTTGAATATGTGTTACCGCGCCGAACTTGGCGCCATGTGCCCCAAACAGGAGCTGTTCGGCGGTCAAATAACGATCATCCGGCCTTTGGCCTATATTCATGAATATGAGATTCGCGAGCTGGTTGAACAGGGAAGGGTTGTGAGTTTTAAAGGTCACGCCTGCCCTAACGACCAGCGTTCCAAACGGATCCTCTTTAAGGAAATTGTTCAGCGTTTGGAGCGGGAAAATCCGGGCGTAAAGAAGAACATTTTAAACAGTCTGAAAAATATTAAAAAAGATTATCTTTTATAAGCCGCTTTCTTGAAAAGGCGGGTTAATTTGATATTATGTAAAGACCTGTGAAATGATGGTGAGACGACCCATGGGGTGTTTCCTGCAAAGGCGGCTGCATTTATGAGAGCCTCATGAGGCTGCACAGAATTTATAGCTCTATTTTAAAAAGGAGGAAACCTTGCGTCCTGACTGGGATCAATATTTTATGAAATTGGCTATGCTGGCATCGGAACGGGCAACCTGCCCCCGCATGCATTGCGGTTGTGTGCTTGTTAAGAATAAAAATGTGATTGCCACCGGTTATAACGGTTCTCTTCCCGGCGACGAGCATTGCGAGGATGTGGGGTGCCTGGTGGTCGATAATCATTGCGTCCGGACCAATCATGCCGAAATGAACGCGCTGATGCAGGCAGCGAGGCATGGAAATTCCGTCGAAGGGGCGACAGCTTATGTAACGACTATGCCGTGTACGACCTGCGCCAAGGCCTTGCTCGCCGCCGGAGTCAAGCGCGTGGTGATCTTTTCCGATTTTCATGATACCCTTGCGACCAGGTTTTTCGCGGTTGCCGGTATTCCTATCGATCACATTGAAAAGCCGGAGCAGGATATCAGGTTTGACATGGATAAATATACGTCGATCAAGAAACAGAAATGAGTGATGAGTAGGGAGTAGTTAGAGAGATAAAGGAAATTATGCCTAAAGTTTTGATTGCAGAAGACGAGCCTGATGTTCTTGAGATCATGGCCCAAAAGATAGCCGCGTCAGGGTACGAAGTCATTCCTGTCAATAACGGCGATACCGCATGGGAAAAGATCCAGCGCGAAGACCCTGATGTGGTCCTGATGGATCTGAGCATGCCCGGGCTTCAGGGCTTTGAGGTACTGGAACGCCTGAGGCAAAATCCTCCTTCGTCAAAATGGTGCCCTGTGATTATTGTTTCGGCGCATGATACCCTTGATAGCATGCGTAAAGGTTTTGATCTCGAAGCTGAACATTATTTGACCAAACCATGTTCAATTGAAGAGGTCTTGAGGGCCATTGAACTGGTTCTGAGATTAACATCTCAAAAAAAGCAGTAAATGGTATATTCTCTTATGATCAAATGGTTGGTTTTTTTAATCGTTGTTTTAATTACGTTTGTCGTGTACGTCCGTTTCGTCGAGTCACGGTCTGTTTTTTTCCCGCATTTATGCACAGGAATATCCACGCCAGAAGACGTCGGATTGGCTTTTGAAGATATTTTTCTAAAGACGGCCGATGGATTAATGTTAAACGGATGGTTTGTTCCTGCTGCCAATCAGACTGAAAAAACGGTAACGCTTCTTTTTTTACATGGCAATGCGGGTAATATTAATGATCGGGTCGGCAAAGTTCAGCTTCTTCATCAGATCGGAGTAAACGTATTTATCATTGATTACCGGGGATACGGCAGGAGCGAGGGAAGACCGTCTGAGAAAGGTATTTATTTGGATGCCCTGGCCGCTTATGATTATTTGGCAAGCAGAAAAGATGCCGGCGGAAGGATTATTGTTTATGGCGTATCTTTGGGCGGAGCTCCGGCAGTGGATATGGCGATCCGGCGACCTGTCAAAGGGTTGATCCTTGAATCGACATTTACGTCAGCAAAGGACATGGCTAAAAAAATATTGCCTGTGGCCCCGGGGTTTTTAATCAAGACGGAGTTGAATTCAATCGGCAAGATCGTCAAGGTTAATGCGCCGACACTGGTCATTCATTCACCTCGCGATGAAATGGTCCCTTTTGAAATGGGGCGGCGACTTTATGAGAAGGCGGCAGGTCCGAAGGAATTTCTCGAGATTAACGGCGGGCATAATGAAGGTTATTTGGAGTCGGAGCATGTGTGGCTGGCGGGGATAAAGGGGTTTCTGGAAAAATATTTTTAAATCGTTTAAGGGTTCTTTTGAAAGAGGGAAACGATGGCGGATTTTTTGAGGGTCAACAGAAACAAAATTATGTCGGGCAATCAGCCTGTTCATTTGAAAGGCGTCAATCTTGGCGGATGGCTGATGATGGAAGCTTATTTTATGCATGCCCCGAATATTGCCGAACAGGTCTTCAAAAAAGATTTTGAAAAGCGACTGGGGACAGAGGCGCTGCATGAGTTAGAAAATAAATTCCGTGACTATTTCATCCGGAAAGAGGATATTCGAATGATCGCCGAAATGGGTTTTAATTGCGTTCGGCTTCCGTTTAATTGCCGTTTAATTGAAAAGAACCCTTTCGAATATGACCTTGACGGAGTGGCTTATCTTGACCGGGCCATCAGATGGGCTCAGCAAAACGGTCTTAAAGTGATTTTGGATCTCCATGCCGCTCCGGGCGCCCAGAATCATGATTGGCATAGCGATTCTCTGGGGAAGGCCGGGCTGTGGTCTTCTCGCTCAAATCAGGAACGAGTGTTCGCATTATGGAAATTTATCGCAGAGAGATATAAAAATAATGGCACAATCGCCGGCTACGATCTTCTGAACGAATCCGTCATAGACAATACAGAGCAGTTGAACTGTTTTTATCAGGAGCTGATCAAGGCTGTCCGAATGGTCGATCGGAATCATATTTTGTTTGTTGAAGGTAATCGATGGGCGATTGATTTAGACTGTTTGCGGGATTTTGACGACGACAACTGGGCCTACAGCATCCATTTTTATCATCCGATTGAGTTTACTTTTAATTTGACCCAGGAGTTGAAATATCCGTTGCGCTCAGAACACGGGGGTTTTGACAAATCGACGTTGCGCGGAATGACGGCTGCTTATGAAAAGTTTTCGAAAAAGCGGCCTGTATTCGTCGGAGAATTCGGTGTTCATTCCCGGCAGGGTATTTACGGCGAGGATTTGTGGCTCATTGATTTACTCGACTGTTTTGAGGAAGCGGATTTTCACTGGACCTACTGGACTTACAAGGCCGTTAAGAACTATATGTTTCCGGACGGGATTTTCAGTTATTTTCCGAACGATCCATGGGTTCATCGCCAGGGACCGAAATCCGGATGGGATACCTGGGCAGACTGCTGGCCGACGATGAAGACAAAGATGATCCGCTCGTGGCAAACGAAGAATTTTAAAGCGAATGAAAGTGTGGCAGGGGTTTTGAAAAAATATTTATAGATTCCCGGGAATCACGGCGCCCCTGTTCTCCAGGGGGGCCGCTTGGGGTACCGGGCACTGGGAGCTGATGTCGTGAAAATCACCAGTCCTTCAAATCCAAAAATCAAGCGGCTTGTTAAACTGAAAAACCGCAAGACGCGCGAACAGAGCGGACTATCTTTGGTCGACGGGTTCAGGGAGGTTTCGCGGGCCCGCGAAGCGGGTCTTTTGTTCGAGGAGTTTTACATATGCCCGGAATTGCTGAATGCTTTCGGCGGACAGAAATTGGTTGATGAGATCAATTCCTGGAGACTGGAACCGACCGGAGTTTCGGCCGGGGTCTTTGAAAAGATTTCTTTCGGGGAACGAAAAGAGGGAGTGATCGCGGTGATACGGACGCCCAGATTTCCGTTAGATGCGGCCGCACTTCCGCCTGATCCGTTAATTGTTGTACTTGAGAATATCGAAAAGCCCGGGAATCTGGGCGCGATTCTAAGAACATGTGATGCCGCCGGGGTTGATGCGGTTATTATTGCCGACACGAAAACGGATATCTTGAACCCGAATGTCATCCGGGCGAGTACGGGGATCGTTTTCTCGTCAATTATAATGCAAGCGACCGGCCTGCAGGTCAGAGATTTTCTGAAACAAAACGGATGCCAGATTCTGGCAGCGACGCCCGCAGGAAAACAATCTCACTTTTTGACTGATTTGAGAGGCGGCATCGCTTTTGTCCTTGGTTCTGAAGACCAGGGATTGAGTCAGATGTGGCTTGATTCAGCAGATGTCCTGGTCGCAATTCCCATGAAAGGCAAGGCTGATTCGTTAAACGTCAGCGCGACTGCGGCAGTCCTGGTTTATGAATCGTTGAGGCAACGAAGATATTAGCGACTTGCACCTGGCAACCGGTTTCCGGCAAGACCAAAAATCATCAAGGGCGGGTTGTGCCAGCTGCTAGTTGCAAATAAGATATGTCAAAAATACGCCTACAAGTTTTTCTTTCCAGAAACGGGATTTGTTCCCGACGGGAGGCTCTGTCTATCGTCCAGTCCGGGCTTGTCATGGTCAACGGCAAGGTTGTCTCTGAACCGTCTTTTCCGGTTGATCCCGAAACTGATCAGATCCGTTATCGGGGCAAGATCGTAGGACCGAAACCGAGTGAATACGTGATGCTCCATAAGCCGAGCGGGTATGTAACGACTAAAGAAGATGCCTTTGCCAGAAAAAAAGTGATTGATCTGCTGCCTCCATCATTACAGCATTTGAACCCGGTTGGGAGGCTGGATAAAGAAACGGAAGGACTCTTGCTGCTGACTAACGACGGCGCTCTGCTCCAGCGGCTGACGCACCCAAAGTTCGATGTGGGGAAAGAATATTTTGTGCGCGTTAAGGGGTGTCTTGAACCTCATGAACAGAAACAACTTGAGAAGGGTGTGACGATTGAGGGAAAGAAAACCTCCCCTGCGCAGATATCGAATCTTCAATGTGACGGGCGCGTGACCGACTTTCATATTGTCATCCATGAGGGCTGGAACCGGCAGATCCGGAAAATGTGTGATTCCCTGGGTCATGAAGTGCGGTATTTGAAACGCCTTCGCCATGGACCTGTTAAACTCGGGAATATGCCGAAAGGGAGCTGGAGAAGGCTGACAAAGATAGAAATAGAAAATCTTAAAAAGGAGCACAAGAACACATGAGCATGTGAGTCCAGGAAGTTTCCGGGGCTGTTGTGTTCAGGTGTCGTGTGCCGTTTAAATGATTACCATTACCAATCTTTCAAAAAACTTTACCGGCCGGGTGCTGTTCAATGATGTGACGTTCAGTATTTTTGCCGGGGAAAAAGTAGGACTGACCGGTCCTAACGGGGCGGGAAAGTCCACATTGTTTTCGATGATCCTTGGAGAAATGGAGCCTACGGACGGGACTATTCAGAAGCAAAAAAATATTTCTATCGGCTATCTTCCCCAGGAAGCGAAGTTTACATCCAAACGTACGGTTCTGGAAGAGGTCACCTCCGGTGATAACCGGATCCGTTCCCTGTTGGATGAGAAGCATCAGCTGGAGGAGGAGGGGCGGGCGGGCGGAAACCGCTATGGGGACGTACTTCAGGAACTTGAGATTCTCGGTATCTATGATCTTCAGCATACGGCTGAGAAAATACTATCCGGTTTGGGTTTTGAAGAAAGAGCTTTTCATCGGCCTATTCTTGAATTGAGCGGCGGCTGGCAGATGCGGACGCTTTTGGCGAAACTGCTGGTCTATCATTACGATCTGCTTTTGCTGGATGAACCCACCAATTATCTCGATCTTAATGCCACGCTTTGGTTGAAAGATTTTCTTTCGTCCTATCAAGGCACGTTCATTATGATTTCGCATGACAGGATTTTTCTAAATGACGTCACCAATTACACCATTATTCTTGAAAGCGGCCAGATGAATAAAGTAAAGGGCAATTATCAGGAGTATGAGGCCCAGAAAGAAATTGATCAGAAGCATCTGGAACGGCGCAAAAAAGTCGTCGACAAGAAACGGAAACAGCTTGAGGAATTTTCCCAGCGATTTCACGCGCAACCCAATCGTGCCTCAGCAGTTAGAAACAAGCGTAAAATGCTGGAGCGGCTCGAAGAAGTGGCCCTGGCCCAGGATTTCAAGAGCATCAAGGAATTCGAATTTCCCGCGGTGCAGGAAAGCGGATATCTCGTCGTTTCTTTAAATGACGTTTCCAAATCCTATGGAGAGAAAATCATTTATAAAGGCCTTAATCTGGAGCTGACGAAAGGCCAGAAGGTTTGTCTGGTGGGCCCAAACGGGGCGGGTAAATCCACATTGTTAAAGATGATGGCGGGCGTCCTTGCACAGAGTGATGGCGCGATCAAACTCGGACATAATGTGACCAGAGGATATTTTTCACAGACCCGACTGGATGTCTTAAGCCCTAATCGTACCGTTCTGGATGAGCTTGCTTCGGCCGTGTCGACCTCTGTTCCCGCCGCCCAGATGCGCAATCTTCTCGGGCTGTTTAATTTTCATGGTGACGATGTCTTTAAAATGGTGAACGTGCTTTCCGGAGGAGAGAAAAGCCGGCTTATACTTGCGAAACTGCTGATCCAGCCGCCTAATTTTATTTTGCTGGATGAACCGACAACCCACCTTGATCTTGACGGGGTTAAGGCCTTGACCCGGGCTTTTCAGAAGTATCGGGGGACAATTTGTTTTATCAGTCATGATCTTTTTTTTGTTGAAGAAGTGGCCGATCAGATTATCGAAGTAAACCACGGTGATCTCAAATCCTATCCCGGAGGACTTGATTATTATTTGGAGAAAAAGCGGGGCGGCTTCACTCTTTCCCAAAAAGCCGATGCGTTGAAGCAGGAGGCCAAACGGTTCGAAAAAGAGCAAAAGCAAAGGGATAAAAAGACAGAGAATTTAAGGGCCAGGGAACAGCACGATAAACACCGGTCTGCAGTCAAGCGGGTTAACCAGATCAAAAGCGAGATCGCGGAGCTGGAGCGCCAGATCAAAGAACTTGATACCGAGAGTTATGTCAAAGCCCGTGTCCTCTCGAATTCCTATGGAAAAGATCCCCGGCTTCTTAAAGAATATGGGCAGCGTCTTAAGGATATCCCCAAGATCCAGCGTCAGCTGGCGGAGCAGATCAATTCTCTGCAAGAAGAGCGGGATTTGATCAAGGGATGATTGAGAGTGAAGGGCGATAATTAAAAAGGCAAAAGTTAAGAAGAAGAAAGTATTTAATAAAGTTATAAAAAGTTTAAATTGGGACCTGTTTATTAAAAAGAGAGTTATTATGCATCCGGATCCTGAAATAATTTTTGTTTTTCGCCGTTCGTTTTTCGTTCTTCGTTTTCTTTGTATCCAGGGCTTGGTGTCTTGTATCTTTTTTTCCGGTTGCTCAACCGTGAAAAAAATTCAGCATTTTTCGGAATTGATGACATTGAAGAGATATTCCGAAGCCCAGGACGCAATCAGTCGGGACGTGGAAATGCAGGATCGTTTGTTTAATGAGCTCAGGCAGGAAATTGAAACAGGAAAGTTCAATTATTCAAATGCAAAATGCGTCAAGAAACGGTTTGGCGTGCCTGTTTTTAAGCGCATAAAAGAATACAAGGGGCAGGCTGCCGAACAATGGCTTTACCGTTATGCGAAAGATTTTAAGGGCGACAGGGTTTATATGTATTTTGATGGGACGGGGAAATTGATTGATTTGGAATACATGAAAATATCCGGGGGGCAGCCGCAGAATGAAGAATAAACATACTTCAAAAAGATTAATGGATATTTATAACAGATTGTTTGAACGGTTCGGTCCCCAACATTGGTGGCCCGGCGAGACAAAGACCGAAATTATTATCGGGGCGATCCTGACTCAGAACACTAACTGGGAAAATGTTAAAAAAGCGATCCTCAATCTTAAAAAAGCAAGGATGCTTAATTTTCCGGCATTGAAAGATATTAATGTGAATGCTCTCGCCGAATTAATCCGTCCTTCGGGATATTACAATATCAAAGCGAAACGGCTGAAGAATTTTGTTGATTTCTTTTTCAGGGAGTATGGCGGGTCGTGGAAGAAGTTTCAAGCGCAACCTTTGCCGTTGCTTCGGGAACATATTCTTTCTGTCAACGGCGTTGGGCCTGAAACAGGTGATTCGATCCTCTTATACGCTTTGGGCAAGCCGGTCTTCGTCATAGACGCATTCACCAAACGCGCCCTTATTGAACATAAGCTGATCAAGGCTGACGCGGATTACCATTCAGTCCAGAAGCTTTTTATGGACAATCTCGAACCCGACGTCCTGTTTTTCAACGAATATCATGCCTTGTTCGTCAGGCTGGCAAAAGAGCACTGCCGGACGAAGCCCTTGTGTGAAAAATGTCCTTTGGAAAAGGTATGACCTTGCGACAGGCGATAATGAAAGGATATTTTTTATTATCGTCTTAATGAAGTATCCATGTGATTTTCAGGGCAGAAAAGTCTGCTGAAGCGATAGAACTTCCAGGTATCACCATAATTTTTGATCCAGTCAACAGCTGCCGTCGCAAATCCAATTTCATGTCCTGCTTTTTCACTGATAATCCATTTATGTTTACGGATTTCAAATTGGGCATAGTCATCGTTAAGAAAAGAATATTTTTCGGAAAAAGACATCATAAAGCTCCTTTAAATATAAGTATTTTTAACAAAAACAGCGCAAGACTTTTTTCGATTATAACAAAAGAACTGGCCTGGTCAAGCGAGAAGTAGAATGTTATCATCACGGAACGGAATGCGGTATGTTGTTTGACACACTGGTCATCTTTATTTAAAATCAGCGCATGTCTGCACAGATCATTTTTCATATTGACCTTGATGCTTTTTTCGCCAGCGTCGAACAGCGGGACAATCCTTCCCTGGCGGGTAAACCCGTGATTGTGGGAGCGGATCCAAAAGGCGGAAAAGGAAGGGGTGTCGTTTCAACATGTTCTTACGAAGCCAGGAAATTCGGGATCAGGTCGGCGATGCCGATTTCCCAGGCCTATCAGCGGTGTCCTCATGGAATTTTTCTTCCACCGGATATGGATCGTTATCATAAGGCTTCCGAAGCGGTGTTTAATATTTTAAAAGAATTCTCTCCGGATATTGAACCCGTCAGTTGTGATGAGGCCTTCCTCGATATGACCGGCAGCTGTCATTTATTCGGAACGCCCAAAACGGCCGGAACAGAGATGAAGCGGCGCATTCGAACGCGGACGGGGTTAACAGCATCCGTGGGGATTGCACCGATCAAAATGGCGGCCAAGATCGCATCAGACTATTGTAAACCCGACGGATTGCTTGAAATCCTGCCGGACAAGGTGTTGAAGTTCCTCCACCCGCTTTCGATTAACTCGTTATGGGGCGTTGGTCCGAAAACAGGTGAAGCGTTGAAGCGTATGGGAGTAATGACGATAGGCGAGCTTGCTGCCTATGATCGGCGTGCTTTAAATGCGGCCTTCGGCGTTCACGGCGATCATCTGCATTTGCTTGCTAACGGGATTGATGATCGTCCTGTCGAATGGTGCGATGACGTCAAATCGGTTTCCCATGAAGAGACCTTTGATCAGGATACATATGATCAGCGTCTGATTTTTGACACCCTTTTGCAGTTGAGTGAAAAGGTCTCAGCCCGGTTGCGTTCCCAAGGATTGAAGGGAAGGCTGCTGACACTTAAAGTCCGTTTTTCAGGTTTTCAAACCTATTCCCATTCGTTTCGTTTTAGCGAGCGGACAAATCATGCCGACGTTATTTTTAAAAAGAGTAAAGATCTTTTTATCATCCATTGTGCTTCAAAAGAAGCGGTCCGGCTGGTTGGTGTGCGTATGTCAAATTTTGATGACGGATATGTGAAGGACAGTTTGTTCGTGGACCAACGGTCAGAGCGCAATGAGGCCGTCCATCGGGTTCTTGACGGGATCAGGGAGAAGTTCGGTCATGGGGCGATTCACCGGGCGGGAGGATGAGAAGTTTTTCGTAATGATTCCGTTCGGTCGGCGACTACATTTTTTACGAAAACAAACTCTTTCCGCTCCTGATGAAAACGAAAGACGCTGTTTGGAGTTAATAATGTGGGTAAGGTCCGGAAAAAGTGTTATTATAGACGCCGGCTAAGGATTGGATAAATCTGCTTTAAGCCGCGATATTTCTGAAGACAGGAGTTGTGTTTAAATGGAAAGTTTCACGCAGACAACAGTTTTTCACTGGGCGGTTCTTCCGCTTTTTATTATGATCGCCCGCATTCTTGATGTGTCCCTGGATACTTTACGTATCATGCTGTTTTCAAGAGGGAAAAAAATTATCCCGCCTCTTTTGGGATTTATCCAGGTCATGATCTGGTTGTTGGCGATCCGCCAGATTTTTTTAAATCTTTCGAATTGGTTGTGTTTTTTTGCATATGCAGGAGGATTTGCGATCGGGACATTCGCAGGAATGATGATCGAAGAGAAGCTTGCAATCGGCATCCAGGTTGTCCGCATCATCACCCGGGTTGATTCAGTCGATTTGGTGCAGTTTTTAATGAGAAGAGGCTACGGCGTAACCAGTGTGGAAGGCCAGGGCGCGACAGGAAAGGTCAATATTATTTATACTATTGTTAACAGGACGGATGTCCCGAGGGTTTTAAAAGCGGTCCAGCGATTTAATCCAAAGGCTTTTTATACTATCGAAGATGTAAGAACGGCCAAGGAAGGGATCCTGGCTGCGCAGAAGACTCCGGCGATAGCAAGGTTCTGAGAAAGGGCTTAGGTCAGTGATTTACGATTTGTTCCAACAACAGGCGATTGAGTATATTGACCAGGGACATTCAGTTATCGTTTCCGCCCCCACAGGGGCCGGAAAGACCGTCATCGCTGAACATGTGATTAGAACCTGTCTTTACAAAGGGGAGCGTGTTATTTATACAGCCCCTGTCAAGGCGTTATCCAATCAAAAGTTCCGTGATTTTCAAGCCGAAAACCCTGACAGTGTCGGTATTCTCACCGGAGATGTTTCTTTGAATGCTGGCGCTCCCGTTCAAATCATGACTACGGAGATTTTCAGAAACAAACTTCTGGAAGGCGATCAGTCTCTGGCCGATTACACCTGGGTCATTTTCGATGAAATTCATTATCTTGACGATTACGAGCGGGGAACTGTTTGGGAAGAATCACTGATTTTTTTCCCGGACCATATGAAGTTTCTCGGGTTGTCCGCGACCGTTCCCAATGTGGAGAGTTTAGTTCAATGGCTTGAAACTATTCATACGAGGAAGATCAAGATTGTCCGCGAAAATAAACGACCTGTCCCGCTGCATTTTTTCTATCAGTGTCAGGGGAAGGTCTTCGACAGTCTCAATGCCCTTCGAAAGCATTCCGTTATGAGCGCCCCATCATGGCACCGGAAAGTTTCTTTGAGAGTTCCCTTAAAACCGAACAAATTGACGACTCTGATTAAGACACTGGATGAGGAGGATAAACTGCCGTGCCTTTATTTTGTATTCAGCCGTAAACGCGCTCAACAGTTGGCGGAGGAATTATGGGAGTTCAATTTTTTGCGCGAGCGGGAGCGGGAGCAGATCGTTGAAAAATTTAAACGGCTTTGCGAACGGTTTGACATCGTCGGAGAACCAAGCGCGGAAGAGATTCGGCCGTTAATCGAGCGGGGGATCGCCTACCATCATGCCGGCATGTTACCGACGCTCAAAGAGGTTGTGGAACAGCTTTTTACTTCCCGTTTAATCAAGGTGATTTTTACAACGGAAACATTCGCCCTGGGAATTAATATGCCGGCCAGGAGCGTGGTTTTCGATGAGCTTCGAAAATTCTACGGTGACAGATTCGATGCCTTGAGGACGCGGGACTTTTATCAGATGGCAGGGCGGGCCGGCCGGAGGTCCATTGACAAGGAAGGTTTTGTTTATTGCCGCGTTAATCCCCACTATATTTCTTTTGATGAATTACACCGGGTAGTCAATGGACATCCCGAAGAAGTCCGCTCCCAGTTTAGCGCTTCTTACGCCACCCTTCTGAATTTGTACCGGATCCACCGGGAACATTTGTACGAAATTTACCCCAGGTCATTCCATTATTTTCAGACAAGAAAGTCAGTTCAGAAACGTGCCCTTGACCGTATGAGGGCCAAGGTCGACATAATGAAGGAACTAAATTATATTAAGGGGGAGGGGCTGACGGAGAAAGGCGAATTTGCCAGGGAAATCTATGGTTATGAGATGATTTTCGGCGAGCTTTATGGCGACGGCTTGCTTGGGAAATTCAGCGTCGAGGAGCTTGGGATCCTGGCAGTGGCTTCTGTTTATGAGCCGAGAAAGGGGCAGAACCGGCCCGATCTTTTTGGAAAAGTGCGCAAACTTGATGAAATTTGTTTCGAGATCATCCGTCCTGTGCATCGGCTTGAACGGATGGCGGGTTTCAGGGCATTGACTAAACGCCCCTTTTTCCATTTAGCCGAGCCGGTAAGGGAATGGATGAGGGGGGCCGGTTTTAATGCAATGATGTCAAAAACGGATGTTGATGAAGGCGAAGTAGTTCGTTATTTCAGGATGGCGATCCAGGTACTCAGGCAGATGACCGAAACGAATATCAGTCCCGATTTTAATTCCAAACTTTATCGTTGCATGGAGTTGATGAAGCGGGATGTGATCGATTCCGAGAAACAGCTGCGAAGTTGAACAGGGAAATATTGTTGCTCCCTCTTTTTTTGCTATAATTAATGCCGCAAAAAGGGGGGGGGAGAATGGTTGGAATGAATGGGTTTACCTTGCTGGAACTCATTATCGTGGTCATTATCATCGCAGTCCTGGTCTCCGTGGCTTTGCCTAAATTGACAGCCATGATTGAGTTTACGCGAAGTTCAGAGGCCCTGGCAATTCTGGGGGCGCTCAGGACTTCGATGGAAAGATGTTACCTGATGAATAACGCCACCTTTGAATTTTGTAATTGGGACACAATTGATGTTATTTCAACACCGGATCCCAATGAGCATTTCCGTTATGGAATAGTGCAGGACAGTTTGAAGGAGGCTTCTTACAGGATGTATGCCGTCAGGAATACCCGGGATTTTAGTGAGCTGTGTGAGACTCCTTTATGCTGGGATCACAGGGTCATCTGTGTTCAGTTGCCGGGTAATTATTATTGTTACGGGATAGGGGTTTATAGTAAGTTGCTTGTGGGGACGCCGCCCTAAAAATGTTTTAAAGAGATGAGGAAAACGAGTGATTCAGATTCTTATAATTCTGGGTTTTTTAAATTTAGCACTTCTGGTACTCCTTGTTGTTAAGTCCTTTCAGAATGGAGGAGTTTACCAGCTTGAGCATTTGAAGCAAAGCCTGGAGCGGACCGAACGTATTTTTCGTGACGAGAGTGCGCAGAATCGCAAGGAGCTGGGAGAGACTCTAAAAGGATTCGGAGATTCATTACAGCAGATTCTGGAACGCGTCAGAGAAAGCGTTGAAAAACGTTTGTCGTCAATTCAGCAGGATAATAATTTGAAACTGGAGAAGATGCGGGAAACTGTCGACGAAAAACTGCATTCTACCCTTGAAAAACGTTTGGGCGAGTCCTTCAGACTGGTGGATGAACAGCTGTCAAAGGTTCACAAGGATCTGGGAGAGATGCGCAACCTTGCCGCCGGAGTCGGAGACCTTAAAAAGGTTTTGACCAACGTGAAGACTCGAGGCACCTGGGGAGAAGTCCAGTTGGGGAATCTTCTCGAACAAATCCTTACTTCCGAACAATATGAAAAAAATGTGGTCACTAAAAAAGGGAGCAGGGATCCTGTCGAATTTGCCATTGTGTTTCCAGGCAAAGACGGGGAGATCGTGAGGCTTCCAATTGATGCCAAATTCCCTATTGAAGATTATCAACGGCTGCAGGATGCCCAGGAGATCGGGGATAAAATAATGTTTGAAGATGCGATGAAGGCTTTGGAACAGCGCATTAAATTTGAAGCGAAAAAAATTCAGGAAAAATATATAGATCCTCCCAATACGACGGATTTCGCCGTAATGTTTCTTCCTGTTGAAGGTCTTTACGCTGAAGTGGTTTGCCGGCCGGGGCTTTGCGATTTTGTCCAAAGGGAATACCGGATTTCTGTGGCGGGCCCGAATAATATTGTCGCTTTTTTAAACAGTCTTCAAATGGGGTTCAGAACGCTGGCTGTCGAAAAAAGGGCCAGCGAAGTTTGGCAGTTGCTGGGCGCCGTAAAAAATGAGTTTGGAAAGTTTGGCGATATTCTCGAGAAGACTCATAAGAAACTCCAGGAGGCCAGCAATTCGATAGAAACAGCATCGAGAAAGTCGCGAACGATTGAACGAAAATTAAATAAAGTCCAGGAGCTTCCTTCTTCCGGGTCACAGGAACTTCTGGAGGAAGAAGCCTTTGATGTTGAAGCTGAGTAAGTATTTGGGAGAAGGGGTGGAGGCCTGGTTTACTGAAACGGACGTCAATCCGTTTCTTCCCCAGGAAGGCGATATTTTTGACGATCATGTTTCCGCAAATTTAAAATTGCAGGGTATCAGCGCCGATAAGATCTTTAACATTCGCCAGGTCCATGGGGGGGCGGTTTTAAACTGTGACAGAAAAGAGTTTCATGCCCGGGCAGAAGACATACCGTCAGCTGATGGAGCAGTGACCAGTCTGTCAGGAGTATTTCTGGCTGTTCGAACAGCAGATTGCCTTCCGGTTTTTCTTTATGATGAAAACAGAAAGGTTATTGCCCTGATTCATGCCGGATGGCGTTCAACCAGGGAGAGAATTTGTACTGTTGCGGTTCGGCGCATGGTTGAAAGCTATTCATCAAACCCCCGTGATATCAAGGCTGTTTTTGGCCCATCCATCCATCAATGTTGTTATGAAGTGGGCCAGGACATGTGCATGATTTTTCCTGAAGCCATGAGTCCGCGCTGGGGAAAATGGTTTCTGAATTTGCAACAGGTCAACAGGGATCATCTGATTTCAAGTGGAATCAAAGAAGAGAACCTCGTTGATCTTAATTTATGCACATATTGCAATCCGTCTTTCTTTTCATATCGGCGACAAGGCAAGGAGGCAGGCAGGCATCTGTCGTTACTAAGGCTGATCTAGAATTTAATCTAACTTGGGTTGTGACGGACAGGGAGGAGATTATGGATTATATTTTAATAATGGTAACATGCGCGAATAAAAAAGAAGCCGAAAAGATTTCATCACATTTGCTTGAACAGCGTTTGATTGCATGTTCAAATATTGTCGAACACGTCAACTCGATATTCCATTGGGAAGGGAGCATCGATAATGCTTCGGAAGCTTTGGTTATAATGAAGAGTCGGCGGAATCTTTTTCAGGATATCAAAAAGACCGTCAAAGAACAGCATTCCTACGACGTCCCTGAGATTATCGCCTTTCAGATTGTGGACGGTGATGAGGATTATTTAAACTGGGTGGCTAAGGAAACCAGTAACGGTTGAGGAGGGAAGAGTGAAAAGATTGTTGCTGCTGATCCTGGCGGGTCTGCTGTTCATCCCGTCGTTTATGTTTAAAATGGAGGAAGCGTCAGCACAGTGGTGGTTGTTTCAAAACCCGATTTTAGGCAAGGAGGTTCAGGATTTTACGCTGGGCGATTTGTCCGGAGAGCAAAAGAGTTTTGATGCGTTGAGAAAGGGACAACCTGCAATTCTTTTTTTCTGGACTACCTGGTGCCCGCATTGTCGTATCCAATTGGAGATGCTTAATGAATCCGCTGATGACATTGAAGCGAAAGGGATCAAAATCATTTTAATCGATCTGGGTGAGGACGGGAGGAAGGTCCGGCGTTATATAGACAGCCGCAATTATAAATTCGATGTCCTTCTTGATGAGAACGGTGAAGCAGCGGATCAATTTAATGTTGAAGGGATCCCCACTTTTGTCTATATAAACAAAAAGGGGACAGTTTTGGCTGTTGAGCATGAGATCATCGGGAATTACGAAGAAATCTTGCTGAATGAGTAATGTGTGAGGAATATAAGTTACAAGAACCACGGCGTCTCTCACGCCGTGGTTCTTTGTTTGGATTATTTTCCGGAATATGATTTGTTCATTGCTGATTCTTTAAGTAGTCTGAAATTAAATCCTTGATCTGGGCTTTTTCTTTCAGGCTGTCGACATACTCACTGAACAGCTTCATTTTTTTAAGGGATAGAATATTCTGCCCGAACATGTCTTTTTCCTTCGCGTATTTATCCATGTCGATGGCGATTCGCTCGTCAAGATGAAGGATCGCAAAGCCCTTTTCTGTTTCGACGGCATTGCTTAGAGGATTTTCAGCCGTTAGATCGAATGCGGCATATTGGAATGCAGCAGATGTTCCTATTTCCGGTAAATATTGTCCGAGGCTGAAATCAGGAGTTTGCCGGGCTTTAAGACCTTGGGCTTCTGCTGAAGCGTTGAAGTTGATTGGATCCAAAAGAGGAAGGACGCTTTCCGCCTTCGCTTTTGAAAGCTCAAGGGCCTGGAGATCGGTCCATGCTTTCTGGACTTCGTTTTTGATTTCTTCATAATCAGGAACTGAAGGCGGACGGATTTCCTGGAGCTGAATAATATCATAACTCGAGTCTGTTGTGACAATTTCAGTGGATTCTCCTACCTTCATATTCAGAATATTTCTGAATGTTTCCGACGGCCAACCCAGCGACAAGTCCGGTTTTTGGATATCAAAAAACCCCGTATTTTTGACGCTGGCATTGATTTGCGCTGCGACCTCGGTGAAAGAATTTCCGTTCCTTATTAATGACATGGCCTGAAATGCTTTGTCATAAGCAAGGTCCTTTGAATCCGCACTGCTTTCATCAAATATAAATTTGAAATAGGCAAGGTTGGCAGCCGGCGGTTGAATGAAACGCTTCTGGTTTTCCTGGAAATAAATCTTTGCCTTGTTCTCATCAAAGATCACCGATTTAGTGAAGTCTTCAGCCGGAAAGAGAACGTAGGAAACACGTGCTTTTTCGTTAAATTCTTTATAAGCGTTAATAATTTCTTCTTCGGTGACCATTACAGTAAATGTTTGTCGATCAAACAATTTTTGAATTTTTAAATCATCGCGGATACGCTCTTCAAAAGCGCGGGCAGTCATTTTAAAACCATTTTGCAAGACCATTTGATAAATGGCAGGGTCAAAACGTTTCGTCTGCTGGTTGAAAAAGAACGGATAACGACTGATGATTTCTGCGACCTCATTATCAACAACCTTGATCCCTTCCCGTCTGGCCTGCTCCAGGAGCATGATTCGCTCCCAGACTTTCTCTTCCAGATTGATCGTTTGTAAGACTTTCCCGAAATTTTCGCCATGTTGCAATTGTAACTGGATCAGGGTGAATTGATAATTTTTCTCAAAGTCCTCTAATGAGACATTTCGTCCGAAGACTTTACCAGCGCTTCCTGGCCCTGATGCTCGCTGTTCGTTTAAGAGATAAGCGTTTCCGAGAATTCCAAAGCCGATGACGATTGCAATAACTATGCCCCAGAGGATAATTTTCATGACTTTTTTGTTTCGAAAGGTTTTTAGCATAAGAACTCCTAAAATGATTAATGGTATAAAATCAGGTCGTTATTTTAGAATGGAATGGTGGTTTTTGCAAGAGGTATGGGTCTTTTAATGTAAGTTTTTGAAACGAAAAGGTTTTTGAGTGTGGGCTAAGAGAGCAGGGAGTAGAAAGGCGCTGCTTCCACCCCAAAATTTTCTTTACATTTGATCTTTTTCTGTGTAAAATACGACCTCACTTTTAAAACCAAAAGTTTTATAAGTTTATTATTATAATAATAGATAGGACGGGACGGATGATAAGAAAATTGAAATTAGGGTTACCTAAGGGAAGTCTTCAAGAGGCGACAATCCGCATTTTTGAGAAGGCCGGTTTCAAAGTTTATGTTTCCAGCCGATCTTATTTTCCATCCATTGACGACGATGAAATTGATCCAGTTCTTCTTCGTGCTCAGGAGATTTCAAGGTATGTAGAAGATGAGTCACTTGACTGCGGTATTACAGGTGCCGACTGGATCCTTGAGAATTCTTCCAAGGTTGTTCCCCTTGCCGATTTGGTTTATGCAAAGCAGTCTGCCCAAAAAGTGCGCTGGGTCCTCGCTGTTCCGGAAAACTCTCCCATCAAAAGCGTTAAAGACCTTAATGGAAAGCGCATTGCCAGTGAGGTAGTTAATGTTACAAAAAAATATTTAAAGGAAAATGAAGTGGAAGCAGAGGTCGAATTCAGTTGGGGAGCGACGGAAGCAAAGGTGGCGACGGGTTTGGTTGATGCTGTTGTGGAATTAACAGAGACCGGAAGCAGTTTACGTGCTCATAAACTCCGGATCGTTTCCACGGTTTGTGAATCAACCACTCAGCTTGTTGCCAATAAAAAATCGGCAAAAGATCCCTGGAAACGGCAAAAGATGGATCAGATTGCCATGCTGCTTAGAGGCGCTATCGATGCTGAGGGCATGGTCGGCCTCAAAATGAATGTCGATCAAAAAAACCTCGATAAGATTTTGGCGCTTATTTCCTCATTGAAGAACCCAACCATTTCATCGTTAAGTGAGGGAGGGTGGCTTGCTGTTGAGACGATCATTCATGAAGGAGAGGTCCGGGTTTTGATTCCGGAACTTAAGGCAGCCGGGGCACAGGGAATTATCGAATATCCATTAAATAAAATAATTTTTTAAATCAAAGGGTGAAATATGCCTTGCGGAAAAAAAAGAAAACGACAAAAAATAACTACCCATAAGCGTAAAAAATTACGGAAGGCTTTGCGTCATCTGAAGAAGCGGGATTGGATTTAAGCTATAACCGACTCCCGCATGTGCGATGTGGGGTTGACGATTGATGGGACGGGAGGCTTCTAATGAAAAAAAGATTTCTGACAGGTTGCATCTTAGGTGTTGCGCTAATCATTGCTATCCAAACATCCGGATCCGCACTCTTAGATACGCAGGAGGCTAAAGCCAAAAGCCTGGCTTCTTATGCCATTGGTGTTATTTATGATCTTTACGGATTGACAGACAGTGCTATTGAGGCTTTTAAGAAAGCCTCTGAGTATCAGGATAACTATGCCATTCGTCTGCGCTTGGGTGCAGACTATGCCCGCCTGGGAAAGCTTACAGAAGCAATTAATGATTTACTTAAAGCCCTTGAGTACGACCCCGAAAATGTGCAGGCGAGATACTTGCTTGCACTGATTTATTCCACCCAAAAAAAATATGATGAGGCAGCCAAGGAGTATGAAAATATACTGACGTCATTTGCCAAAGCAGAGCCGGAAAATATGGAAATTTATGGTTATTTGGCGCAGTTATATTACTCTCAGAAAGAGTATGACAAGGCCATTCAACAATTCCATGCTGTATTGGAACTGGAACCGACAAATAAAGAGGTACTGTTTCTTTTGGGAGCATTATATTTAGAAAAAGGCGACGAAGATAAAGCGATTGAATTTTTTAAGCGGACACTGCAGCTTGACCCACAACATGATTCCTGCCTGAATTCTCTGGGTTATATTTATGCTAATCGAAATGAGAATCTGGATGAGGCAAAGGACTTGATTGCCAGGGCACTAGAAATCGATTCTGATAATGGAGCTTATTTGGATAGTATGGGCTGGGTTTATTTCAAGCAAGGGGATTATAATAAAGCTCTTGAATTTTTGCTAAATGCGGCGACAAATTTAAAAGACCCTGTGATTCTGGATCATCTCGGGGACGTTTATTATAAATTGAATGATTTGGTTAATGCAAAAAAATTCTGGGAAGCTGCATTGGAACTTAAGCCGGAACAGGAAAGCGAGATTGCCGGAAAGATTCAGTCGTTAGAGCCGAAGACAGATAAATCCTCCTTTTAATGTCATGAAACCGCTTTTATTCAAATCTCCAGCCAAATTGAACCTGTTTCTTCGCGTCATCAATAAACGTCCGGATGGATACCATAATCTCCAGACATTATTTGAAAGAATCAATCTTTTTGATGACCTCTATTTTTCTACGGTCAAAAGTGGTGATATAACCATTTCTTGTGATCATCCCCACGTTCCTTGCGGTCCAGGTAACCTGATTTACAAAATTGCCGATTACATAAAAAGCACTTACGGCCTCAAATACGGGGTTCATGTGAAATTAAATAAGCGCATACCTGTGGCCGCAGGCTTGGCAGGAGGCTCTTCCAATGCAGCGACCACATTAATTGCCTTGAACAAATTATGGAAATTGGGTTTAAAAAAGGCACGACTGATTGAGATCGGCAATATGTTTGGAAGCGATATTGCCTTTTTTCTTCATGACTGTTCGTGGGCTTTGGGTGAGGGTAGGGGAGAAATAATATCGCCTTTGGATATCAAGTCTAAAATAGACCATATTTTGGTTGTTCCCAAGAAAAAAATGAGCACTCCAAAGGTGTACCAGGCCCTCAATTTAAAGTTGACAAATAAAAAAGATAATGTTAATATCCTAATTCATTCTTTAAAAGAAAAAGATATAGTTAAAAGTAGTCAGTTTCTTTTTAATGATCTGGAACATAGTATTTTGACAATTGACCCAAAGCTTGATGTCGTTAAGAAACGATTGAAAAGCCTTGAAAATAAAGGAGTTTCGTTTTCAGGAAGTGGCCCCAGTCTGTTCGGCTTAACCAAGTCGAATCAAGAGGCAAAAGATCTGTGTGATGCGTTAAAGAAAAGGTATGAACAGGTGTATGTGGTCAGAACATGTTAATGGGAGGGGAGGCATGTCTGATGGAAGTCACAGAGATTCGCATCTTCATTAAAGAGGGTCAGGATAAAAAACTAAAAGGTTATTCAACAGTGACGTTTGATAATTCGTTTGTTGTTCGAAACATCAAGATCATCCAAGGCACAACCGGTGTTTTTATCGCTATGCCGTCAAGGAAGCTGAAAAAGCCCTGTGGAAGATGCAGTTTCAAAAATGAAATCGGGAGCAAGTATTGTAATCAATGCGGGGTAGAATTGCCACCGGTATCGGAAGAGGATTTGGCCCATGATGCCAAGACGGATCATCGGGATATTGCTCATCCGATTTCTCAGGAATTCCGCGATTATTTGCAATCCCAGATACTACAAGCTTACCAGGCAGAAGTCGCAAACATTTTAGTTTAGCGAATAATCGTTAATAGCTCAATGCGAATAACGGCTAAGCTTGCCTTGATGCGCTGACAACTGATAGTGACAAGGTGATTTGTCTTCGTCGCCTCTGTTTTAACAAGTTGTTTAAGGGTAAAAGTTGTGAAATTCTTCTATGAACGAATTTTTTTGTCTCATAGGGAAGCTTGTTTAGTCGATACCTTGAAAACAGTTTGCCTGGTAGTGTAATGGTAACACTCGAGAATTTGGATCTCGCATTCAAGGTTCGAATCCTTGCCGGGCAGCCAATTGATATATTGCTTTCTGATTTTAAAGAGGGCTGAAAGCCTGGGAATTTAAAAGGCGGCATGTTATGAAAGAATTACGCTCTATAGTTTTGGCCGCAGGGAAAGGTACCCGGATGAAATCGCAACTGGCGAAAGTACTTCACCCGGTTTGCGGTCGACCCATGGTTCAATATGTGATTGATGTTGTTAAAGGTGCAGGTTCTTTGAAAAATTATGTGGTGCTCAGTCATCAATTTGAAGCTGTGAAGCAAATCCTTGGAGAGAACGAGATTCCTGTAAAACAGGAACAGCTTTTAGGGACGGCAGACGCTGTCAGAAGCGTGGAGAGCTTTTTGAAAGGATATGCTGATGATCTTCTTGTTGTATGCGGAGATACACCCTTATTGACAGTTGAAACAGTAAAAGCACTTGTAAAGAAACATCAGCAGACAGGCGCAAGCTGTACGATTTTAACTGCCGTTTTATCTAACAGTACGGGATACGGACGGATTATCCGCGGGATGGATGGGAGATCGATTGCTATTCGTGAGGAAAAGGATGCTTCGGCTGATGAGAAGAAAATTATGGAGATCAATGTGGGGGTGTATTGTTTCAAGGCCGCGTCTCTGTTTAAGGCATTGCCCGGGATCAAAAAAAACCGGCTAAAGAAAGAGTTTTATTTGACGGATGTTATTGAAATCATGGCGGAGCGAAAGTGGAAGATTGAGACGCTGGAAACTTCCGATCCCCAGGAAGGTTGGGGCATTAACAGCAAAGTGGATTTGGCATCGGCCGAGAAGGTCATGCAACTGAAAATTTTGACAAAATTTATGCGGGACGGGATCACCATTATTGATCCCGGCACCACCTATATTGATGCAAACGTTAAGATCGGTGCGGACACTGTCATCAAACCGTTTACTGTCATTGAGAGCGATGTGCGTATTGGTAGAAATTGTGTCATAGGCCCTTTTGCCCGGCTAAGACCCAAGACGGTAATTTTAAACAATACGGAAATCGGGAACTTTACGGAGATATCGCGAACGAAGATCGGTAACAATGTATTTATGAAGCACTTCAGCTTTCTGGGTGACGCTGTTGTCGGTGATCAGGCGAATATTGGCGCCGGCACTGTGACCGCGAACTTTGACGGAAAAAATAAGCATCAAACAAAAATAGGCAAGCAGGCTTTCATCGGTTCGGATTCTGTTATAGTGGCTCCTGCGACAATCGGGAAAGGGGCAGTGGTCGGGGCTGGTTGCGTGGTAGCCAAGGAAAAAATAGTCCCGGATGGCCATGTTATGGTCGGGGTTCCTGGAAGGGTTATCGGAAAAAGAAAACAATAAGATCCTCGGGAGAAAGATAATGGATGGATTAGCGATAGTCGTAGGAAATGCGAATCCAGAGTTAGGGAGAAAAATTTGCAAAAGTCTTCATATTTCCCTGACCCAGGCGCTGGTTGGCCGTTTTAGCGAAGGAGAAATCCGGGTGCAAATCCAGGAAAACATCCGTGGCAAGGACGCCTTTATCGTACAGCCGACATGCCCTCCGACAAATGAAAATTTAATGGAACTGCTTGTTTTGATTGATGCAGCCCGGCGGGCTTCGGCAAAAAGGATAACGGCGGTAATCCCCTATTATGGTTACGCTCGCCAGGACCGAAAAGACCAGCCCCGTGTTCCGATTACGGCAAAACTGGTAGCAAATTTAATTTGTGCGGCAGGTGCCGATCGCGTATTGACGATGGATTTGCACGCCAGTCAGATTCAGGGGTTTTTTGATATTCCTGTGGATCATCTTTACGCAATCAATAATATTTGCGAATATTTCAAAGCAAAGAAAATCGGTAAACGCAAGATGGTGATCGTTTCCCCTGACGTCGGAAGCATTAAAATGGCCAGGGCCTATGCCAAACGACTTGGAGCTTCTTTTGCTGTTGTCGATAAACGCCGCGTTACTCCTGAAAAAACCGAGGTCATGAATATTCTTGGTTCTGTGAAAAACAAAATTGCTATTCTCGTCGATGATATTATTGCGACAGGCGGATCGATTATTGAGGCGGCTGAAGCTCTTTCGGCAAAGGGCGCTGTTGAAGTTTACGCCGGCGTTAGCCACGGAGTTTTGTCCGGGAATGCTCTCGAACGAATTAACGCATCCAAAGTGCTTAAGGAAGTTGTGATTACAGACAGTATTCCCTTCAGGAGCGGTAAAAAGAATCCAAAAGTGAAAGTTGTTTCCGTCGCTTCACTTCTGGCAGATGCGATTTACCGAATTCATAACGAAGCATCGATTAGCTGTTTATTTCAATAAAGCAAATTTAAGCCTGCCTGATGGCAGGACGGCTCAGACGTAAAAGCGAAGAAGCAAGTTTATAAAAAAACGATTAAGCGAAAAAACGATGGTTTTTGTCTTTCGCTTTAGACGTGTTAAAAGGAAGGCAGGAGAGGAAAAATGGAAGAAGTCAAGCTGGAGGTTCAAGTTCGTAATGAGGTGGGCAGCCAGAAGATCAAGGCTGTGCGCAGAAATGAGGATATGATTCCTGGTATCGTTTATGGGGGCGGTGATGGAGCCTCGGTAATTAAATTCGATCGCAGGACTTATGAAAAAGCGCGTCGTCTGCATCACGGCGAAATTCTTTTCCATATCAATATCATGAAAGGGAAAGAAAAGGCCCAGGATTATTCAGCGGTTGTCAAAGAAGAGCAGCGTGATTTCGTGACCGGGAACGTGATCCATGTCGATTTCAAGAGGATTTCATTAAAAGAAAAAATCGAGGTCAATGTTCCACTTGTCCCAAGCGGAACGCCTATTGGCGTCAAGAATTCCGGCGGCGCGCTTGAACATAATTTATGGGAACTCGACATCACATGTCTGCCTACAGATATTCCTGAAGAAATCCGTGTTGATGTCAGCGCACTGAATATCGGTGACGTCCTTCACGTCAAAGACATTCAATTACCTGCCGGAGTTGTTACTGAGCATGACCCCGAAACGGTAGTTTTTTCTGTGGCAGCGCCGATGAGGGTTGAGGAGGTCACAGAAGCTCCTGCAAGCACTGAGCCCGAATTGATAAAGAAGGCTAAGCCCGAAGCTGCTGCTGAAGGCGCGAAACCCGAAAAGACTGCTTAGGAAGCATAAAGATAAATTCTTTGAGAGGTATTTTAGTAATGAAGGCAATTGTTGGTCTTGGGAATCCGGGTTCTCAATATGAAGGCACCAGGCATAATTTGGGTTTTATGGTCGCTCGGCATTTAGCCGAATCATTGGAAGCAAAATTCTCAGCAAGTCATTGCTGCCGCGGACTTGAAGCCGGGTTAAAAATCGACGGTGAGGATACAAAGTTATTGCTTCCATTGACGTTTATGAATTTGTCAGGAAGAGCCGTGAAACCGTTCATGGCTCATTATGAATTGGCCGCTGATAATCTGCTCGTTGTTTACGATGATTTTGATTTGAATTTTGGTCAGCTGCGCTTGCGATCAAAAGGGAGCGCGGGGGGACATAATGGATTGACTTCCATTATTGATTCTTTGGGTCGGGACGATTTCCCGCGATTGCGTCTTGGAATCGGGCAACCGCAACAGAAAAACGATTCAACTGATTTTGTATTGTCGGGATTTTCAAGCGAGGAAAAAAAAGAACTTGATTCTTTTATAGAGCATGCAACGGCTTGTTGTCGTGCATGGGTAACAGAAGAAATTGATGTGGTCATGAGTCAATTTAACAAAAGGAAGGAAGATGGACAAGTATGAATTAGTTGTTGTGTTGGATGCTACTCTATCTCAGCAGGAGAAGTCTGATATTACCAAGAATGTTGCCCAGGAGATCGAGAATTGTGGAGGGAGAGTGATCAATAGTCAGGTCTGGATCGAGAAACATAAAATGTCTTTTCTGATGAAAAGGCGGCCAGAGGGAACGTATTATTTATTTAATTTTGAAGGAGGAGGGCCGAAATTAGCAGAATTGCGCCGAGCGCTGAAATTGAATGAACAGATTTTGCGTTCATTGATAGTAAAGGTGAAAAAGTAAGCAGAGTGAAAGTCTTTGCTGCAACAGGGAAAAATTGATGCTAACTTGTAGGAGGAAACAGAAATGGCGAATTTGAATAAGACTTTTTTAATTGGGAATTTGACACGTGATCCGGAATTGCGTTATACCCCCGCGGGTGTGGCAGTCGCCAACCTGGGTTTAGCCGTCAACCGTCGTTTTCGCGATAAAACAGGCGAATTGAAGGAAGACGTTTGCTTTTTGACAGTCACAGTTTGGGACAAACAGGCTGAAGCCTGCTGCCAATATTTGAAAAAAGGAAGCCCGATTTTTGTTGAAGGGGTATTGCAGTCCCGTTCATGGGAAACTCCGGAGGGACAGAAAAGAAGCACGATTGACGTGCGAGCTGAACGCGTCCAATTCCTGGGTAAATTTACTCCAGGAAAAGAAGGAGCAGAGGCTGAAGTCGAAACCACGGAACATGAACCCGGCATTCCTGAAGACGTATCCTGGGATGAGTAATTCTGGAAAAGAAAATATTATTGATATTGACAAGGATTCAACAGGAGGTTGAAATTGGCTGTTAAAAAGAAACCAGTAGCTAGGCGAATGGTTAGGCGACG
The DNA here is from genome assembly GCA_040753435.1 of Candidatus Omnitrophota bacterium. GTDB lineage: Bacteria > Omnitrophota > Gorgyraeia > Zapsychrales > JANLHA01 > JAKLFA01. The sequence goes on from JBFMEN010000003.1 coordinate 105,276, forward strand.
GATGATGAAAGTTTTCGTCCCGCCGGGAACCGACATTAGTTATAAAAATCCGGATTTTTTGAAAAAGTTTCTGACTGACCGCGGAAAAATGCTGGCCAGGCGTTTGACTGGCGTGACTGCCGAAGAGCAGCGTCAGATTTCTATTTCTATCAAGCAGGCGCGTTATCTCGGCTTGTTATCTGTCGGAAGTTCAAAGCGAAGATAATCAAGGCAGTCATTCTCAGGTCCGACAAGAAGTCCGGAATTTATGTTTGTTTTTAAAATAAGGATGGTAACCATGGAAGTAATATTATCTCAAAGGGTGCCCAAATTAGGCAATGAAGGGGATGTCGTGAAGGTTAAGAGCGGATATGCTCGTAACTATCTTCTGCCTAGAAAATTCGCTTATTTGGCTACCCCTTCAAATTTAAAACGGATGGAATTGCAAAAGGCCAAGCAGGCGGAAATTTATGTTTCCGAAAAGAAAGCTGCCGAAGCGCTGGCCGCCAAGTTGGAAAAGGTCTCGTGTACCATAACTGTTGAAGTGAACGATCTTGAAAAAATGTACGGGTCGGTGTCCGACCTGGATATTGTCAAGGCTTTAGCTGATGAGGGGATCGAGATTGACAGGAAAGCTGTGTTATTGGAGCAGCCCATTGATGCTTTGGGAATTTATGAAGTAAACATTAAACTGCATCTTGAAGTGATGGCAAAAGTTCGTGTATGGGTAGCGAAGAAGTAAAACTTCCGCCACAGAACATTGAGGCCGAACAGTCTGTCCTTGGGGCAATGCTTATTGACGGGGACGCGATTGGAACTGCTTTGGAAATTTTAGAAGCAAGCTGGTTTTATGAGGAGGCCCATCGGAAGATTTATTCTGCTATCCTTGACCTTTATAATGAGCGCAAGAATGTCGATCTGATTACTCTGTCCGACAAGTTAAGAAATGACAACACACTGGAGATTGTCGGAGGTCAAACGTATCTTTCCCAACTGACCGAAATTGTTCCCACCGCTGCCAACATCTCTTACTATGCTCAAATTGTAAAAGAAAAAGGCATTCTCCGCAGTCTTATCAAGAATGCCACCAGGATTGTCGGTGATTGTTATGAAAGCAAGATCAGCATAGATGAAGTTCTTGATACTGCTGAACAGTTGATATTTGAGGTCGCTGATGTTCGTCATCAGCACGCGTCAGAACCGATCAAAGAACTAGTTAAGAAATCGATAGAAAAAATCGATAAGCTTTATCAGCGCAAAGAGAAAGTAACCGGTCTTGAAACCGGTTTTTTCGAATTCGATCGCATGACATCGGGTCTTCAGCCCTCCGATTTGATTATTCTTGCAGGCCGCCCTTCCATGGGAAAAAGCGCCTTTGCCGGATCCATTGTTGAAAACATCGCCATTCATGGAAAAAAGCCGGTTGTCTTTTTCAGCCTTGAAATGTCGAAGGAGCAGTTGGTTCAGCGTATGCTGTGTTCCCAGGCTCGTATTGACGCTCACAAGCTTCGAACTGGTTTTCTTTCAGCATCAGATTGGCCGTTACTCACAAAAGCAGCAGGTAAATTGTCAGACTCTAAAATTATCATTGATGATACCCCGGCTATTTCTTCATTAGAATTGCGTGCCAAAGCGAGACGTCTTAAAATCCAAAATAATATAGAATTAATAGTCCTTGATTATCTTCAACTCATGCGCGGGCACTCACGCTCCGAAAGCCGTCAGCAGGAAATTTCAGAAATCTCCCGTTCATTAAAGGCCTTGGCCCGCGAGCTGAATGTGCCGATCATCGCCTTAAGTCAGCTTTCACGGGCAGTTGAAAGCCGCCAGGATCACCGGCCACAGTTATCAGATCTCAGGGAATCCGGCGCGATCGAACAGGACGCGGATGTGGTTATTATGATGGTACGGGAAGAATATTATAATCCTACTGAGGAAAACAGCGGTAAAGCCGAAATTGTTATCGGAAAACAACGTAACGGACCAGTTGGCAGCTTTCAACTTGCGTTTCTGAAAGAATTCGTCAGATTCGAAAATCTTGCACATGTTAATTGACATAGCTAACGCATAACCTTATAATTTTCACATTATGATAAAAACCATTTTTTCATTTCACGTCTTTTTGGTTGTTGCCGCCCTTACCCCATCAGTTGCCATGGCTCAAGCTGAATCGAAAAGCATTGGATCTGTATCAGAGCATAAATCTGTTACGGCCGTAGAGGTTAAGGGAAATCGAACTGTCAGCTTATCTAATATTTTAGCCAAAATAAAGACCAGGGTCGGTCAGGAATATATGCAGAATGTCATCTCTGATGACCTGAAAAGACTGTATAACACAGGATTCTTTTCGGATGTCCGCGTTGACAGAGAAGATTTTGACAATGGTTTCAGGGTGATTTTTTACGTTGAGGAAAAACCGGTTATCGAAAAAATTTCCTTTTCACGACTTAAGTATTACAAGCCGAGACATCTTTTAAATAAAATGCGGCTCAAAGAAGGGAAGTTTCTGGATAATAAGAGTTTGCAGGATGATATTAAGACGATTGAAGAGTTGTATGAGAAGAAGGGCTTGACTTTAGTGAATATTCGCGTTGAAAAGGATATTGATCCGGTAACGAACAAGGCAAAACTGCATTTTATTATTAAGGAAGGCCAGCGTGTCAAGATTAAAGACATTGTGTTCAAGGGCAACGAGAGCTTTAGTAAGAAGAGACTTCTTAAAGTCATCAAGACAAGGAAAGACGGACTTTTTAATTCAGGATATTTAAAGGAGCGGGTTATTGAAGAAGACTTGCAGCGGTTGAAGGCGTTTTATGAAAAAGAAGGTTTTATTGATGCGACAGTAAATTATGAGCTGGAAACATATAGGTCCGGCAGGGTTAAAGTCGTTATTGACATTAAAGAAGACAAACGGTATTACGTTGACAATGTCTCAGTGACCGGAAATAAGGTTTTCGATAACGAGAAGATTTTAAGTCAAATGCAGGAAATCAAGCCGGGCAACATTTTCAGTCGGGATCGTCTGAGTCTGGATTTGTCGAACGTGAGGTCGATCTATTTTGATGAGGGGTATATTTTTGCCAATATCCAGGAAACCTTGGCCATTAATCCTGACACAGGCAGGGTTGACGTGCGCCTGGACATTCATGAAGGCGACCCCGCTTATGTAAATAAAATTAAGATCCAGGGAAACACGCGCACCAGGGACATAGTTATTCGCCGGGAGCTGAGGTTATTTCCAGGGGACAAGTTTGATGGATCAAAATTACGACGGAGCAAAGAGCGCTTGACCAATTTGGGGTATTTCAATGATGTCGCCTATGATACCGAAGACACGTCTTCTCCGAATCACAAGAATTTAATCGTTCAGGTTGAAGAAGCCAAAACAGGTTCTTTTAATTTCGGAGGCGGTTACAGTACTGTCGATAATCTGGTAGGTTTTGCGGAAATAGAACAAAAGAATTTTGATTTTACAAACTGGCCTACCTTTACCGGCGGAGGGCAACACCTTGTTTTCCGCACGGAATCAAGCGCCACAAGAAATAATTTCCGGCTTAGTTTTACCGAACCATGGATTATGGATTATCCTGTCTCCGGCGGTTTCGATCTTTATCTGACAGAGCGGGATCGGGAGCGGGACGTTGGTTATGCATTTGATGAAGCACGTAAAGGCGGAAAGATTCGTTTTGGGAAGCAATTGTCGGAGTACGTCGACAGCGGGATCTATTACAGGCTGGAAAATATTAAGATCGATAATTTTGAAGACGATGTTTCCTCTGAAATCCTTCGGGAGGAAGGTGAAAATAATTTAAGTGTGGTTGGGCTGACCCTGACCAGGGATGAACGTGATAACGTTTTTAATCCGACGAAAGGATTATATCTTAATGGGGGTGTTGATGTGGCCGGGGGGCCTTTTGCCGGAGATAAAGACTTCTACCGGTTAACCAGCCAGGCTACTTATTATGTTCCGTTAAAATACTATAAGTCCGTCCTTGAGTTCGGTTTGAGGACAGGGGTTATGAATGATTACGGAAGCTCGGATTTTGTTCCGATTTTTGAACGCTTTTTCGCCGGTGGTTCTCGTTCGATACGAGGATATGATGAGCGAAAAGTAGGTCCCCTGGATCCTGTTACTAACGACCCAATTGGTGGCGAGAGTATGATTGTGGGCAATATTGAACTCACTGTTCCGGTTTTTGAGTTCATGAAATTGGCCGCGTTTTATGATACCGGTAATGTCTGGAAAGATATAGAAGACATTGGTTCCACTGCTTTTAAATCAGGGGTCGGTATGGGGTTGAGATTCAAGACTCCAATCGGACCAATTAATCTGGATTATGGATATCCTTTGGATGATGAGCCAGGCGAAGAATCGCGTTCCGGCAAGTTCTACTTCAGCGTCAGCCGAGGATTTTAAGGAAAAGGAGAATGCAATGAAGAAGATGAAAATTTTAACGGGGATTTTTGTTATTATTTTTTTAATGACGGCTTCTTTTGCTCAAGCCGAAGTTAAGAAGGTAGGGTACTTGAACGTCCGAAGGGTTTTTGATGAGTATAAGAAAACACAGGACTATGATAAAATTCTGGAAGAGCAATATAACAAGTATGAAACCGAACGGAGTGCGATGGTTGAAAAGATTCAGGAGAGACAGGGAAAGTTATCATTGTTAAAAGAGGACGAGCGGCAGAAGGCTGAGGAAGAGATTCAGACGATGATCAATGATCTCCAGCAGTACGACCGCGCCCAGCAGACGGATCTGACCAAGAAACGTGATGAACGCATTCGTGATATCATGCTTGAGATCGAGCAGCGAGTCGGAGAACATGCCAAGAGCCAGGGATATGATTTGATTTTAAATAGCAATGTCCTTATTTGGCAGAGCGAAGCTATTACGGATATTTCTGAAGATATTGTCACAATATTGAATAGTAATTATCAAGAAAAGAAGTAATGTTGTCGTTAAGAAGGGTATTAACGGCCACGGCTTTCGCATGAAGGTTGTGGCCGTATACTTATATATAGCAGAAAATTAAAAAGAGGAGTTTTTGTGGAGAAATCACTGGTTGAGATTGCAGAGTATTTGGGCGGCGAGATTGTCGGCGACGGGGGAATGGTTATCAGAGGATTTGCAGGAATTCAGGAGGCCAAGAGCGGTGATTTGACCTTTTTGTCGAATCCTAAATATGTATCTCTCCTGGGAGAGACACAGGCATCGGCAATCCTTGTTTCATCAAAAGAAAAGATCCAGACGGATAAAACCATTGTCAGGGTTGATAATCCCTCGCTGGCCTTTTCCAGAGTACTATCCCTTTTTGTTGAAAAATCTCCGGAAACGTTTGCCGGGATTCATCCGACAGCAGTTATTTCCGAAGCCGCAAGGATTTCCGATAACGTAACGGTAGGTCCACATGCGGTGATAGAAAGCGGAGTGAAAATCGGGGAGGGATCTTCGATTGGGGCTGGTGTTTTTATCGGATTCGGTACGTGCATTGGAGAAAATTGTCTTATTTATCCTAATGTGACGATTCGTGAAAGGAATATCATCGGGAACAGGGTGATCATTCACAGCGGCACTGTAATCGGGTCTGACGGCTTCGGGTACGTGACGGAACAGGGAATTCATGAAAAGATTCCGCAGATCGGTATTGTTGAGATTCAGGATGATGTTGAGATTGGAGCTAATGTCGCTGTTGACAGGGCGAGGTTTGATAAAACATTCATTGGACGGGGCACGAAAATTGATAATCTGGTTCAGATCGCTCATAATGTCCGAATAGGGAAAAATTGCATCATTGTCTCTCAAGTAGGAATCTCGGGGAGCACAACCATCGAAGATTATGTGGTCTTGGGAGGACAGGTTGGAGTGGCTGGTCATTTGACAATAGGAGCGGGAACGATGGTCGCTGCGAAGTCAGGGATTCCAAGTTCAGTTCCTCCGCGTTCCATCCTTTTCGGCTCTCCTGCACAGCCGCATATGCAGGCTAAAAGGATGAGTGCGGCTCTTATCAAATTGCCTGAATATATCCATGTGATCCGTAAACTTGAAAAAAAGGTTGAGGAACTCGAGAGAAAGATAGCTGGAAAATGAATAAAAACCAACAGACATTAGGACGAGAAATTTCATTTGAAGGCATTGGTCTTCATACGGGCAGGAAAATCCTTCTGACAATCAAGCCTTCTGTGGTCAATTCCGGGATTACTTTTAAAAGAACAGATCTTCCCGATCAACCTCAATGGAAAGTCAGCCCTGAATCCTTACATGCCAACAATGTCGCAGGGCGCTGTACGATCATTGGAAAAGGAGAGTCTTCTATCCAGACCGTTGAGCATGTTCTTTCGGGTTTATATGGAATGGGTGTCGATAACGCCACTATTGAAATTAATGGGCCGGAAGCTCCGGGGATGGATGGGAGTGCTTTGCCGTTTGTGACCGAAATCAGAAAAGCCGGTTTGGTTGACCAAGACATGCCAAGGACTTATATTGTTTTGAAAAAACCCATCGCTATTCATGACGGAAACTCCTCAATTTCAATGTATCCTGCAGATGACTTTAAGATTACCTATGTTCTGGATTATGATCATCGCCGGTTAAGTTCACAAGTGGTGAATTTTATATTAGACAGAGACAAGTTCGGAAGCGAGTTCGCTCCTGCACGTACCTTTTGTTTGAAACGTGAAGCCGAGGTCTTGCAAAAAGCAGGTTTCGGGAAAGGGGCGAATTGTGAAAATACGCTGGTGATGGATGATGCCGGTCCAGTCGAAAATTCAATGCGGTTCGAAAATGAATGCGCACGGCATAAGGTGATCGATTTAATCGGTGATTTAAGCTTTTTAGGGAAACCGGTGAAAGGCCATATTTTCGCCGTTCGCAGTGGACATCATTTGAATGCGGTATTGGTTAAGGCCATTCACAATCAATGCAAGAATAATTTTTCAGTCGAGCCAACCGGCGATAATGGCGAGATACGGATTGAAGAAATAATGAAGGCGCTTCCTCACCGGTATCCGTTTCTGCTGGTCGACAGGATTATCGAATTTGAAAAAGGAAAGCGCGCTGTCGGTCTGAAGAATTTGACAATGAATGAGATATTTTTTCAGGGACATTTTCCGGCGAAGCCTGTTATGCCGGGGGTGCTGATGATTGAGGCCATGGCCCAGGTGGGCGGGATTCTCTTGAAAACTGCGGAGGAACATCGGCACCATATAGGCCTTTTTATGGCTGTCAATAATGTCAAATTCCGGAAGACCGCCCATCCGGGCGATCAGCTTGTGATGGAAGTGGAAGTTTTGCGTGACCGTGCTCGCACCGCCAGTATTCATGGAACAGGACGCATTGCCGGAGAGGCTGTCGTCGAAGCAGACATGATGTTCTCGTTTATGGACGTGGAATATCTATCAAGCTAACTTTATAATTAGGAAAACAACCATGGGACAAACAACCATACATCCGACAGCTGTTATTGATCCCGGCGCTGTCATTGGTGAAGGTGTTCAAATCGGGCCGTATACTGTTATAGGACCAAATGTGGTCATCAAGAATTATGTTCATATTATGAGCCACTGTCACATTGAAGGCCGGACGACCATTGGTCAACGAACCCGGGTTTTTCCCGGCGCTGTGATTGGCACGCCTCCACAGGATAAAAAGTTTAAAGAGGGAGACGAAGTTTATCTCCAGATTGGTGAAAACAATATCTTGCGTGAGCATGTAATGATCAATCCCGGGACGCTTGAAGGCGGAGGTAAAACGGTTATCGGAAACAATAATCTTTTTATGGCTTACTCACATGTCGCTCATGATTGCAAGATCGGCAATAACTGCACTTTTGCCAACGTCGCGACTATTGCCGGGCATGTTTTTATCGATGACTTCGTTATTGTCGGCGGCTTAACAGGAGTTCATCAGTTCGTTCGTATCGGGAAATATACGATCGTCGGAGGATGCTCACGGGTGAGCCAGGATGTGGTTCCTTTTGCCATGTGCTCAGCCGCGGAAACTCACGTCTGTGGAGTTAATATTATCGGATTAAAAAGGGCAGGCTTTTCTCCCGAACATATTCAAAACATCAAACGCTCGTTCAAGCTTTTGTTTTTTTCCGAATTAAGTTATTCTCATGCGCTGGAACGCATCGAGAATGAGCTGGAAATGGATGAGAACGTATCCTATTTAATTGAGTTCGTCAAATCAAGTGAGCGTGGGTTGATGGGAGGCAAGTAACCCTGTTTTCTTTCCGGATTTTTAAAAATGAGAAATGAAAAAATAGGATTGATCGCGGGAAACGGCAAGTTTCCGATTTTGTTTGCACGCGCTGCCAGGAAACAGGGTTTGGATGTAATTGCGGCAGCTGTCCGGGGAGATACGTCTTTGCTTCTCAGACCTTTTGTTGATCGCATGAGATGGTTTAAAGTCAGTCAGCTTAAGGATGGCTTTTCATATTTTAAGGAGCAGGGCGTTAAACATGTCCTCATGGCCGGACAAATAAGCCAGCGCAATCTCTTTGATCCCGTTGTCCAGCAAGATCCCGAGCTGAAGGAATTTTTTTTAGCTCTGCAGGATCGTAAGGCAGATACGATTTTTGGTGCTGTGGCGGGACTATTAAAGAAAAACGGCCTCGAAGTTCTTGATTCAACGTTTTTGCTCAAAACATTTCTTGCGTCTCAGGGAACGTTGACAAAGCGCGGCCCGACTGAAAAAGAGTTGACCGACATTGAATTTGGTCGAACAATCGCGAAAGCCATGGGTGGTCTGGATGTCGGGCAAACAGTCGTGATTAAAGACAGGGCTATCGTTGCCATCGAAGCGATGGAGGGAACGGATCAATGTATTCTGCGTGGAGGGCGTATTGCCCGAGACGGAGCTGTTGTGATTAAAACAAGCAAACCAGGTCAGGACTTTCGATTTGATGTCCCGGTCATCGGGCCCCGGACATTAAAAAATATGATCAAAGCGCATTGCGGGTGTTTGGGAATTGAAGCCGGCAAGACATTGATGATTGAAGAAGAGGTTTGTATTTCTATTGCCAATAAGGCTAATATTTGTATTGTTTCCAGTTAAAAATATCCTCTTTTTTCTTAAAATTCCCCTTTTTTACTATTTTTGCAAGCAGCTCGAATATGCCCTTTTCGTTGACACTCTATATCTTTTTCTATATAATCATTAAGATTTTTTTATCTAATATTAATATTAATTTATGAGGGGAGACTGATGGAAGCCGATGAAATTAAGCAGGTTAGACAGGAAAAGCTTAATTTGTTTCTGAGCAAAGGGATTGACCCTTACGGGCATCGATTCAGCGGAGTTATACCCATTGCAAATGTTCTCGCTGAATTTCAGGAAGGCTTGGTTGTCATAGTCGCTGGCCGGGTTATGGCCAATCGGAAACATGGCAAAGTCATGTTTCTGGATTTGCGGGATGCCTCAGATAAGATTCAGCTTTTTATTCGAAAAGATAATGTGGGAGAAGAGGTGTTTGAAACCTTGGCCGTCCACCTGGATATCGGAGATATCATCGGCGTAAAAGGGGAATTGTTTATTACAAAAACCGGAGAACAAAGTATTCGTGTTTCAGACATTACCCTTCTTTCGAAATCGTTGATGTCTCTTCCTGAAAAATGGCACGGGCTCAAAGATGTGGAGATCCGGTATCGTCAACGCTATCTGGACCTGATCGCTAATCTTGACGTGAGGGATATTTTTTCCAAGCGTGCGAGAATGATTTCTTATATCCGCCGTTATCTTGATGAGCGCCGATTTTTGGAAGTTGAAACGCCGATGCTTCAGTCTTTAGCCGGTGGAGCCCGGGGACGACCTTTTAAAAGCAAGCATAATACTTATGATATGGATGTTTTTTTAAGAATAGCGCCGGAGCTTTATCTGAAGCGTCTGCTGGTCGGGGGCCTTGAACGCGTTTACGAGATTAACCGGAATTTCCGTAATGAGGGGATTTCAACCAGACATAATCCTGAGTTTACAATGCTGGAAGCGTACCAGGCTTATGGAAATTATGAAGACATGATGGACTTGATGGAAGGGATGATCAGCAGTCTGGTGAAAGAGTTGTACGGAACATACAAAGTATCGTTCCAGGGCGGTGAAATTGATTTCACCCCGCCCTGGGATCGTCGAAGTTTCGCGGCCCTGGTCAAGAAGTTGTTTGATATCAACCCCGAAGATACGGCAGAGGTCATGCTTGAGAAGGTCAAGAAGGTCAAAGGAAACCGGATCAAGGTAGATGTCTTGACCCGCTCAGCGGTTATGAAGATTGTTGAAGATACCCTTGAGGAAGACAAGACGATGAATCCTGTCTTTTTTACCGATTACTTCACATTCCTCTGTCCTTTAGCGAAAGTTAAAAAGGATCAGCCTGCAATTTCAGAACGTTTCGAGTGTTTTGTTGCGGGTCTGGAAATCGGAAACGCTTACACGGAGCTGAATGATCCTCAGGAGCAAAAAGCGCGTTTCCTGGAAGACCTGAAAGATGATGTCGAAACCGGGATGCGTAACATTGATGAGGATTATATCAAAGCCCTGGAATATGGGATGCCGCCCGCCGGAGGGATGGGAATCGGCATTGACAGGCTTGTGATGTTGTTAACAGATTCTCCAACGATCAGGGATGTTATCTTATTTCCATTATTGAAACCTTTAGAGGAGAGCACCGGCAATAGCACCGAGAATCAATAACATGTGCTCGTGTCTGTATGTGCTTATGGGTGCAGGAGAATGAATTTTGAAGATTTTATCAGTTACCGTTATTTGACATCCGCCAAAGGGCATTTTCTTTCCTTCTTGAATATTATCTCAATTGGCGGCGTCGCTATCGGCGTCATGGCTCTTATCGTTGTGCTTGGTGTAATGACAGGGTTTGGCAACAACCTGCGGGATAAAATTATCGGGACGACTCCGCATATTGTCGTTGAAAAGGAAGTAGGCGTTAAGGGATTCTCTGAGATTGCCCGTCAGATTAAGAAATTGGAGGGAGTCATAGCTGTCTCCCCGTATATTCAGGGGAATGTCTTTTTAGAAACATCTTCGGGGAGGGCGCTTGGACAGCTGGTCAGGGGAATTCTTCCCGAGAGTGAAGCAGGGGTGACGAAAATACAGGAATATCTGAAAGAAGGCCGTCTTGAGGAGTTAACCGGAGACGGCGTGATTATCGGCAGTGAACTTGCCAGGTATTTCGGATACCAGCTCGGCGATCAGATTACGCTGATTTCACCCGGATCAGGGATTGAAGGCCGCGGCTGGCGTTACAAGCTCAACATCGTCGGGATTTTTAACAGCGGCATGATTGATCTGGATATGAATCTTCTTTTGGTGCATTTAAAAGAAGCCCAGCAGATCTTCGATCTTCCTCAGGATGTTTCAACCGGAATCGGGGTAAAAGTGGCTGACCCCTATTCGGCAGAGAAAATTCAGACGAGCATTTATAATGAATTGGGATTGGCGTATTTAGTCAAGACGTGGATTGATATGAATCGGAATTTATTTGAGGCGCTCTTTCTGGAAAAATGGGGGTTATTTATTATTCTGGCGTTTATGGTCCTGGTCGCTTCGTTTAATATTATCAGCACCCTGATTGTCACCGTCACCGCAAAGATTCACGACATCGGTATCCTGCAATCGTTCGGTGTAACTAAAGCTTCAATCAGAAGGATTTTTACGAAACAGGGTATTCTGATCGGGACAATTGGAACTTTTTGGGGAGTTGTTTTTGGCATTGGCATCAGTTTTATTCTTGCAAATTATGTTAAGGTCCCGGCTGAGATTTATTCAATTGAACATGTTCCTGTCGATTTGCAGTTGAGCGACATGCTGATTATTGTTGCATCGGCCATGTTCATTACGTTTATTGCGACCATTTATCCGGCTAATAAAGCCGCCGGTCTGCAGACGGTGGAAGCGTTAAGGTATGAATAAGTGTGGCAGGAACACGCCGCATGAAAACAATAAATTTAAACAGATCAGAACAATTAGAGCTTTTTGATGGCATGCTGGCATCTGGCTCATGAGAACTGAAACATGTTAGTTGCAAAAAATATTCATAAAATTTACCGGAATCCGGTGAGCAAGGCGAATGATGTCCATGTCCTCAAAGGCGTGAGTCTCAGTGTTGAGATGGGAGAGATCGTGGCGATTGTCGGTCCTTCAGGGGCAGGGAAATCGACACTGCTGCATATTTTAGGCGGACTGGATCAACCTTCGCATGGCGAGGTTTTCTTGAGAGATCAGAACCTGTATGCCTTCAATGATATCAAACGGGCCAAAATCCGTAATGAAAAAGTAGGTTTTATTTTTCAGTTTTATCACTTGCTTCCTGAATTCAATGCGTTGGAAAACGTGGTTTTGCCGGCGATGATCAAATCGCGATCGAGGATGACTGCCCAAATGCGTATGGTAGGTATGGATTTTCTGAAAAAGGTCGGCTTGAGCGAGCGCGTTCAGCACAAACCCAATGAATTGAGCGGTGGAGAACAGCAGCGCGTGGCCATCGCCCGGGCAATCATCAATCAGCCCGACATCCTGTTTTGCGACGAACCGACTGGAAATCTTGATTCCGAAACGGGCCAGGGGGTCATTGACTTGCTGATGAAATTGAATGCAGTCAATAAACAGACGTTGGTCATGGTCACTCATGATGAAAAGATTGCTCAGCGCGCGAACAGGGTAATTTATCTTAAGGATGGAGAAGTGGCGGCGTAGTCTTGGGATTTAGAAAGTTGCCGGGTTTAACCTAAGCATTAATGTTAACAGGAGTATCAGAAATGGAAATATTTCTTAACGGAAAATTTGTGGCTAAGGAAGACGCGAAGGTTTCTGTGTTCGATCACGGATTCTTGTATGGCGACGGCGGATTCGAAGGGATCCGTTCCTACGACCGATGTGTTTTCCGTCTACAAGAGCATATTGACCGTTTGTATGAAACTTTGCATACATTGATGATCGCCTCACCCATGTCAAAACAGGAAATGATCGAGGCGGTGGTGCAAACTTTGAAGCGAAATAATCTCGATAACGGATATATTCGTTTGATTGTTACACGAGGAGTAGGAGACCTTGGACTGGATCCCAAGAAGTGTTACGGCACTCCGGGTGTGATTATTATCGCCGACAAGATCGTCCTTTATCCAAAGGAATTTTATGAAAAAGGGATGGCCATTATGACTGTTCCTACCTCCCGGAATCATCCTGAAGCGCTGAATCCTCAACTGAAGTCCTTGAATTATTTAAATAATATTTTGGCCAAGATTGAGGCCGGTAATGGCGGATTTAGCGAAGCGATTATGCTCGATATCAGCGGGTATGTAGCCGAGTGCACGGGAGACAATATTTTTATTGTCAAAAAAGGGGAGCTGTTTACACCGATGGAGGGGCGTCTCCAGGGAATCACCAGGGATGCCGTCATTCAACTTGCCGGGGAGTCGGGTATTCCCGTGACCGAGACCTGGATCACCCGGCATGAAGTATATAACGCCGATGAATGCTTTTTGACTGGAACAGCGGCGGAAATCGTTCCGATTGTGAAGGTCGATGGGCGTCAGATCGGTACGGGAGAGCCTGGAAACATCACCAGGAAACTGCTGGAAAAATTCCAGGTCATTATTAAAAACGATGGCGTGTGTTATTAAGATGTGTAAGAGGGGGCCAAAAATCCCGACTTAATTTAAACATCTAATAAAAGAAGCGTTGCTTAGGGGGTAAGAATGAAGTGTCAAATCTGTCAAAAAAAGAAAGCCACGGTTCACTTGACCGAACTTATCGATGATCAAGTGACTGAGCTGCATATTTGTGAAGACTGCGCAAGAGAGAAAAGTGTCCAGATGGAACAGCAGTTCGGACTGGCCGATTTGCTGGCAGGTTTGTCGGATTTCGGCAAACCGGTTGCAGCCGAGAAGCCTCAGCAGGCGCTTCAATGCGATCATTGCGGGACTACCTACCAGGAGTTTAAAAAACACGGGCGTTTGGGTTGCAGTGAATGCTATCAGTCTTTCCGGAGCCAACTGGGCAATCTTCTTAAAAAGATTCACGGGGCCAGCTCTCATTCAGGAAAAACGCCCAAATACTTTAAAGGACCGGAAAAGATTCAGCAACGCGAACAGGTTTCTAACAATCTGGATGAATTGAAACAGCAGCTTCAGCAGGCGGTTTTATGTGAAGATTTCGAACGCGCCGCGGAGTTGAGGGATAAAATCAGGGCAATGGAACAAAATAAAGGATAATGGAAAATGGAAGAGGGGAGATGGACAACAGAGAGCGCTTGTTTTTCCATTATCCCTCATCGATTATCCAGTTTCTTTCAAAAAGGACAAAATGGAACTTAATGAACTCATAACCAGGACCGGGGAATGGTTTAAAGGAACCGGACCTTCTTCCAATATCGTAATGTCAACCCGGTTAAGGTTGGCCCGCAATCTGTCCAAAATTCCTTTTCCGAATCGTGCCAATAAGAGGCAGTTAGATGATGTTATCGAGCAGATTCAAAAGGCGATTGCCAAGATTAACTATTTCAAGAGTTCAACGTTTTTTCGGATGAGCGAACTGGATAGTATTGACAAGGAATTTCTTGTCGAGCGCCATTTGATGAGTCATGAGCATGCCGCGGACATTGAAGGCAAGGCTTTGGTTATTTCGGATGAAGAGGCCATCGCCGTTATGATCAATGAAGAGGACCACCTTCGGATTCAGGTCATGAATTCAGGGTTGAATTTGTTCGAAGGATGGAAGATTATCAATGATATTGATGACTCTTTGTCGGAGCATCTGGGTTTTGCATTCTCACCGGAATGGGGCTATCTGACGGCTTGTCCGACGAATACAGGAACTGCGATGCGCGGTTCCGTCATGCTTCATTTGCCGGCATTGGTCATGACCAAACAAATCAACAAGGTTTTAAACGCGATCGCCAAATTGAATTTTGCGTCACGGGGTTTTTACGGTGAAGGGACGGATGCGGCGGGGAATTTTTATCAGATTTCTAATCAAGTGTCTATGGGACAGAGCGAGGCTGATATTCTTGGAAATATTAACGGGTTGATCCGGCAGGTTATAGAACAGGAAGAGCAGGCGCGGCAGGCATTGGTCGTACAGAACAAGCCGCTGCTTGAAGATAAAATTTTTCGTTCGCTCGGTCTATTAAATAATGCCAGGATTATTTCCAGTCAGGAGACGGTCGAATTGTTGTCGATGGTCAGACTGGGGATCGATCTTGGGATCATCGGCGAGATTAAACAGCCGGTTTTGAATGAGTTGCTGATTATGATTCAGCCGGCGCATTTGCAAAAAATTGAAGGTGCCCGCTTGTCTGCGGCAGCAAGAGATATCAAGCGTGCAAGTTTGATTCGAAAAAGATTGGGAGGATAAATATGTTTAATCGTTTTACGGAGCGTGCCCGAAAGGTGATTATTTATGCCAAAGAGGAGGCGCGTCATTTTAATCATGATTACATAGGGACTGAGCATTTGCTGCTTGGTTTAGTTAAAGAAGGCGAGGGCGTGGCAGCCGCAGTCCTTCAGAAAATGGGAGTCGATCTGGAAACTATTCGGATTGAAGTTGAAAAACTTGTTCAGCTCGGTCCGGAAACCCAGGTCATGGGGGACATACCATTTACGCCACGGTCAAAGAAGGCCCTTGAACTTGCAGCCGAAGAGGCGCGTTCATTAGGCCATAATTATATCGGGACGGAGCATTTGCTTCTTGGTTTGGTGAAGGAAGGCGAAGGAATGGCCTATCGGGTTCTGTTGAACCTCGGAATAGATCTGGAGCGTCTCCGGATGGAAATTATGGAAATCCTCGGTTCGGGTGTGGCTGGTTTCGGAATGGAGGAGCAGTCAAAAGCAGATGGAAAAACTCCGGCGATTGATGCCTATGGAAGGAATCTTAATAAGTTGGCCCGTGAGGGGAAACTCGATCCCGTCATCGGACGAAGCGATGAGATTGAGCGTATTGTCCAGATCCTGAGCCGCCGGACCAAGAACAATCCGGTCCTGCTTGGGGAAGCGGGTGTCGGAAAAACCGCAATCGTTGAAGGTTTGGCGCAGTTAATCATTCATGGGGACGTCCCTGAAATACTTCGCGACAAGACTATTGTTGTTCTGGATCTTGCTATGATGATCGCCGGAACGAAGTACCGCGGTCAGTTTGAGGAGCGAATCAAGGCGATCATGGATGAGTTAAAGAGGTCAGGTAAAATTATTTTGTTTATCGACGAAATCCATACCCTGGTCGGCGCTGGCGCTGCCGAAGGCGCTATTGATGCGGCCAATATTTTGAAACCCGCATTGGCCCGCGGCGAGATCCAGTGCATCGGCGCGACGACCCTGGATGAATACCGCAAGCATATCGAAAAGGACGCGGCCCTGGAGCGCCGTTTTCAGACGATTATAGTTGATCCGCCTACGGAAGAACAGGCGGTGTTGATCCTTAAAGGACTGCGCGATAAATATGAGGCGCATCATCGCGTAAAATTTTCCGATGAAGCGATTGCCGCCGCCGTCAAATTGTCCGAAAGATATATTTCAGGACGGGCCCTTCCCGACAAGGCCGTTGATATTCTCGATGAAGCCGGTTCCCGCGCCCGTTTGAACGAAATGCGGATTCCTCCCGAAATCAAGGCACTGGAGGAAAAGATCGACAAGTTGAAGCAGGAGAAAGAGGCTCATATCAAAAGCCAGGACTTTGAAAAAGCGGCCAGGATGCGCGATGAAGAGCGTTCAGCCCGCGAGGAGCTTGAGAAGATCCGCAGTAAGTGGCAGCAGGACCGGGACAAGGTTACCGTCACTATCGGCGAGGACGAGATTGCCAGGGTGGTTTCGCAATGGACGAAGATTCCCCTTGTCAGATTGGAACAAAATGAGAGCGACCGGTTGTTGAAGATGGAAGAAAAGATGAAAGAGGTCATCATCGGTCAGAGTGAGGCCATCAGTGCGATTGCCCGCGCCGTCCGTCGTTCCCGGGCAGGGATCAAAGATCCCCGCCGTCCGATCGGTTCTTTTGTCTTCCTCGGTCCGACAGGTGTTGGAAAAACTTTACTGGCCCGCGTTCTTGCAGAGTTTATGTTCGGAGATGAAGACGCGTTGATCCAGGTCGACATGTCTGAGTATATGGATAAATACAATGTCTCCCGCCTGATCGGGGCTCCTCCCGGATATGTCGGTTATGAAGAGGGCGGACAGTTGACCGAGAAAGTGAGGCGTAAACCATACTCCGTCGTTCTGCTGGATGAGATCGAAAAAGCCCATCCGGATGTTTTCAATTTGCTGCTTCAGGTTTTGGAAGACGGCCGTCTGACCGATAGTTTCGGAAGAAAAGTGGATTTTCGTAATACCGTTATCCTGATGACATCCAACGTCGGGGCCAGCATGCTTCGTCAACGGGGGAGTCTTGGTTTTGCTTCCGCCAAAGAGGGCGCTGATTATGAGGACATGAAATCGCACCTGATGGATGAGGTCAAGAAGGTGTTTAAGCCGGAGTTCCTGAACCGTATTGACGACATTATTGTATTCAAGTCCTTGACTCGTGAAGATCTTGAAAAAATCGTCAAGCTTGAAATAGGCCACGTGACGAAACGGATGAAAGAACAGGACATCGATATTGAGTTAACAAAAGAAGCATTGGAATTTATCATTGATAAAGGTTTTGACCCGGTTTTTGGCGCGCGTCCTCTTAAAAGGACGATTCAGCGTTATATCGAGGATCCTCTGGCTGAGGAAATCATTGCCGGCCGACATAAGGCTGGTACAAAAATCATGATTTCAAGGAAAGAAGACACGCTTATTTTTCAATAAAACCGTCTTTAAAAAGTTTGATTGAAGGTCCACATGAAATTGATGTTTGGTCTGCTCCTTGGCGTCCTGTTATTAGGAGCCGTTGATTCCTGCGCTGAGAATAAAATTCCTATTGAGGGAACTCTTAACCTGGCAGATCAAACATGTGTAATCAAAGTTGGCCCCCATCCTGATCAACCATTCTTTTTGGAATTGGCCCGAATCAAGGAGGGGAATTATGATCTGCAGCTCACCGTAACCCATTGGAAGAGAGAGCTCTTTGATCTTTCCACGGTTCTGAATGGCTCTTTGAAAATTCTGCCAGCGAAAGACGGGACGGGGCAGGACATAAAAGTTCGTCTTTTTTCCAAATATACGTTGTTAAAAAACCGCCCTTTCGACGATATTTCCGCGGACATTGCGATCAGAAATAATCAATTGTCGATCCATTCATTGTCGTTGGGTCAAATTTCATTATCGGGCGCCGCAGTTCTTGGTCCTGTCATAAAGCTTGATTTTATGGTGAAGATCTCCGATCTGCCTTTGAAATATGCAGCTGCTTTTTATACAGAAGCAGAGTCGATTCCCATGGAAGGGAACGTCGACGGGGAAATAAGGGTTCACGGACCAATTGATCGTCTTCAGATTTCAGGAAGGGCAGTGTCTTATAACGGGGCTGTCGGGCTTCATGCCTATCACATGGCGCAGTTTAAATTTAATGGTATTTATCCAATCGTCAATATCAATGAAGATTCCCGGATTGACCAAAAAGAGGGGTTCAGTTTTAAAGTTAAGGGTGCCCTTGATTTAAGCGATCTCAAAAGTTTTCCGATCCAGGTCAAAAATTTTTCCTGCCGCCCCTTGATTTCGGGAGGGAAGGACGATCTTGAGTGGACACTGAAACGTTTGCAGGCAGAGGAAAAAGGCTCCACCGAGTTTAAATATATGAGACGGACAGGCGGATCCGGTATGGAAGAGGATGACGGACTGCTCGGGGTCCAGCGGCGGGTTGAATTCTGATGAAACAGGATGAAAATGGCTAAATCTAAAACCATTTACGTATGTCAGCAGTGCGGTGCGCAGAATCCCCGATGGGTGGGCAAATGCCTTAACTGCGGAAGCTGGAACTCCTATGTGGAAGAGAGCCTCTCGCCGGAACGTGAGGAATTGAGGCCGGGGATTGTTTTTGATGAAAAGCCTGTGTTGTTAAGAGACGTATCCCCCGGAGAGCGGTCAAGAATTTCTGTTGGAATCAAGGAATTTGACCGGGTGTTGGGAGGCGGACTTGTTCCGGGTTCAGTGACGTTGATTGGAGGTGACCCTGGAATCGGAAAGTCAACGGTAACTCTTCAGGCCATTGCGCATTTAAGCAAGCGCAAGCTTAAAGTTCTGTATGTCAGTGGAGAAGAATCTTCCCAGCAGACTAAACTCAGGGCAGACCGGTTAAACGTCGCATATGAGCCTGAGCTCGTTTTTATCATAAATCAGGTCGACATTCTTGCTGTTCAGGATCATATCCAGAAAATGCGTCCTGATGTTGTCGTCATCGATTCCATTCAGGTGACCTATCATCCTGAAATCACCTCAAGCGCGGGAAGCGTCAGTCAGGTTAGGGAATGTGCGGCTTTGCTGACGCATTTAGCAAAGCGTTTGGGGATAGCGATGTTCATTATCGGGCATGTAACCAAGGAAGGCGCGATCGCCGGCCCGCGAGTGCTGGAACATATCGTCGATACAGTGCTGTATTTTGAGGGAGAAAGATATACCACTTACAGGATCATCCGCGGTATTAAAAACCGGTATGGGCCTACGAACGAGATCGGGGTCTTTGAAATGGCCGCCTCCGGACTGACCGAGGTGGAGAATCCTTCTAAATTGTTTTTATCTGAGCGGCCTGAAGGGGCATCCGGATCGGTTGTTGTCCCGATCATGGAAGGGACAAGACCTTTTCTTGTCGAAGTCCAGGGCTTGGTCAGCCGTTCGGCTTTTGGCGTTGTTCGCCAAAAAGCGCACGGGTTTGATCCCAATCGCCTGGCTCTTCTGACCGCTGTTCTTGAAAAGCGACTGGATTTGAATTTATCGGATAAAGATGTTTTTTTGAATATTGTCGGCGGGGTGAAAGCCGTTGATCCCGCCATTGACCTTGCCGTGGTGGTTGCAGTTGCGTCGGCCCTTTTGGATAAAGTCGTCCCGTTCGATATGGTTTTTTTAGGTGAAGTGGGGCTGTCTTCTGAGGTCCGCAGCGTGAGTCAGATCGGGGTGCGGTTGAGAGAGGCTGAGAAACTTGGTTTCAAAAGATGTGTGGTTCCCGCTAATAATGTTCAGAAACGTACTGATATTCCGGCGGGGATAGAAGTCATTGCCGTGAATAATGTGCGTGAGGCGCTTGATATTATTTAAAAAACGCGGGACTGAATCAAAGACAGTCAGATCGCAGGATACAACAGTATTTTTTCAATGGCCGGCTTAGGCCGACACAAGGAGCTTCGCAAGATGTCTCCTTGCGGAAATACAGGTTAAGTCTATCAGAAATTTCCTCACAGGAATATCAGGTGAGGATAATATCAGGAGTTCTTATGACACTCGCATTTATACGGACTTTTTTCTTGTTGATTATCATGATTGTCGGTTATTTTATCGGTTCTATTTATCACTCTTCTTTAATGGGAGTTGCGACGGCGGCCGCTGCGGGAACTTTCCTGATCTGGTTTGAAATCACGATGAAACGCGCCTCTGTCCGGGGGTTGTCGAGCATGGTCTTCGGCCTTTTGCTCGGCGTTTTTATGTCCAAACTGGTTGCCGATGTAATTTCGCTGCTCCCGCTCAGCGAAGAGATCGTCGCTATTTCACGTGTCATTCTCACACTGGTCTTTTCATATCTTGGAGCAGTGATGGCGCTGCGGGGGAAGGATGAGTTTCATTTGATTATTCCGTATGTTCGTTTTAAACGTCAGGATGTTGGTGAAAGGATCGTTCTTTTGGATACCAGCGCGATTATCGACGGCAGGGTTCCTGCGATTTATAAAACAAGATTTTTTGATGACCGCCTGGTGATTCCCCGTTTTGTTCTTGGGGAACTTCAGACCCTGGCCGATTCTGATGACGAGCTTAAACGCCAGCGCGGCAGACGGGGGCTGGATATCGTTGACCAGATACAGAAAAATGAGCAATTCGATGTCTGCGTTCATGACGATGATTTCTTCGATGAAGTTTCAGTGGATGCAAAGCTGCTGCGCCTGGCCAGCATGCTCGACGCCAAAATTTGTACTACCGATTACAATCTGGCGCGGGTAGCCCAGATCCAGGGAATCGGAACGCTTAATATTCATGACCTTGTCACTGCCGTCAGGCAACGTATCACAGTCGGCGAAGAATTGTGGTTGCAACTTGTAAAGGAAGGAAGGGAATCAGGCCAGGCTGTCGCTTATCTGCCGGACGGGCTCATGGTTGTTGTCGCCAACGCCCGAAACTATATCGGTCAAAGTGTTTTGGCCCAGGTGACCTCTGTGCTTAAAACGAATGCCGGCGAGATGGTGTTCGCTGATTTTGTCCGTCAAGGAAACCCTGCTGTTTAAGGGATGGGAAAGAAAAATTATGAAAATTCAAGCCATCATTGCTGCAGCCGGGATCGGACAGCGGCTGGGAAGCGGTCAGGCAAAACCTTTCGCGATTCTTCACGGGAAACCGCTTGTCCTTTATGCCCTTGAGGTTTTTGAAAAATGCCTGCAGATTGACAGTGTCATCGTTGCCGCTCATGCCGAGGCGACGGAAAAGATGACCGGGGTTATCCGGGCTGCAGGTTTTAAAAAATCATTCATGGTGGTTGCCGGAGGAAAAGAACGAAGGCACTCCGTTAAAAACGCTTTAAATCATCTCGACAGTGATACAGAGCTGGTCCTTGTTCATGACGGAGCAAGGCCGTTTATCAATGTTCGGTTTATAGAGGCCATGATTCAAGCTGCCATCAGGGAAGACGCGCTGATCGCAGCGGTACCAGTCAAGCCGACCATTAAACGCGCGGACGCCGTCAATAAGAATGTCGTAGAAACCCTGGATCGTTCCTGTTTGTGGGATACCCAGACACCACAGATTTTTAAAAAAGATGTTTTGGCGCGCGCGTATGAACAGGCGGATTTCAGCGCGACGGACGACGCGTCTCTCGTAGAACGTCTTGGGATAACCGTCCGTATTTTTCCGGGACTTGAGGAAAACATTAAAGTGACGACCCCGATGGATCTTTTTATTGCCGAGAAATTGCTGGAGCGTCACGGGTAAAGAGTGAAGGAGCTCTCTATGGACTTTCGGGTCGGCGTGGGGTATGATTCTCACCGATTCTCAGAAGGGCGAAAACTGTTTTTGGGAGGAATCGAAGTCCCTTTTCCTTATGGGCTGCTGGGACATTCTGATGCTGATGTAGTCCTCCATGCGCTTTGCGATGCCTTATTGGGGGCGATGGGAAAGGGAGATATCGGCGAGCATTTTCCCGATACGGATCCGGTTTACAAAGGGATTGACAGCAAGAAGCTTCTGGGGCATGTTTTCGCATTAGTCAAAAAGGAACGATTTACTGTTTGTAATGTTGACATTGTTATTGTGGCTCAGGAACCTAATTTGAAAAATTTCAAAAAGTTAATGGCCGCAGTGATTGCTGATATTCTTGGGATCGATTGCGACCGGGTTAACATCAAAGCGAAGACAAATGAAGGAATGGGTTTTGTTGGGAATAAAGAAGGGATCGCCTGTTACGCCACGGCAGCCCTTCGACAATAGACGATGAGAGGGAGGGACAACGATGTTCGTAATATTTTTGATTACGTTAGTAGTCGTAGCGGCGGCGTTATCCATTTTATTTAACGACGAGATTCAGGCGGCGAAGGAGCGGGATCCTGCCGCACGTAATTCCCTCGAAATCCTTTTATTGTATCCCGGCCTTCACGCCATTATGTGGCATCGGTTTTCCCATTTTTTATGGAAAAAACACATTCCTTTTTTTCCCAGATTTATTTCGCAGATCGCCCGTTTTTTTACGGGGGTTGAAATTCATCCCGGGGCCGAGATAGGGAAAAGATTATTTATCGATCATGGCATGGGCGTGGTCATCGGAGAAACAACGATTATCGGAAACAATGTGGTGTTGTTCCAGGGGGTCACCTTGGGCGGGACGGGAAAAGAAACCGGTAAACGTCATCCGACATTGCGTGACAACATCGTGGTCGGAGCAGGGGCCAAGGTTCTTGGTAACATTGAGATCGGTTCCAATTCTTATGTGGGCGCCAACGCTGTCGTTATTAAGGATGTTCCTGCGAATACCACCATTGTCGGTGTCCCCGGGCGGATTACCCGGCAGGAAGGAAGAAGGATCGATATCTTGATGGATCATGTTCATGTCCTTGATCCGGTTTCCCAGAACCTGCGCGATCTGCATCGACGGGTAATTGAGCTGGAGAAGCGAGCTGGAAAGGACGCAAAGCGCTCAAGCGGACATTGAGGAGTCGGTGTTTGCCTGAAAATACGTTTAGGAGCTGGTATGTCATTGAAAATTTACAATACGCTGACAAAACAAAAAGAGGAATTTGTTCCCGTTAATCCGGAACAAAAAAGGGTAAACATGTATACCTGCGGGGTGACGGTTTATGACAAAAGTCATATCGGTCACGCCCGAAGTCTTTACACCTTTGATATGATCCGCCGGTATCTCGTTTTTCGCGGCTATGACGTCCATTTTGTCAGGAATATTACCGACGTCGACGACAAGATCATCAACAAGGCGCGCGAGCTCGGGCAGACGAGCGAAGAGGTGGCTAAAAAAAATATTGAGGGGTATTATGCGGATTTGCGAAGTCTGGGGGTTCCGCCAGCTGACCATGAGCCTCGAGCGGCAGACCCTGAAAATATTGCGGAAATGATCCGCTTTATTAAAGGGATGATTGAAAAAGGCACTGCTTATGAAGCGGACGGAGATGTTTATTTCCGCGTCAGGACTTTTAAAGATTACGGAAAATTATCCGGCCAAAGTATCGAAAATATGCTGGATGCGGTGCGGATCGAGAAGGATGTCAAAAAAGAAGATCCTCTGGATTTCGCCTTATGGAAAAAATCAAAATCCGGAGAGCCTTTCTGGGAAAGCCCCTGGGGTCCTGGCCGTCCCGGCTGGCATATCGAATGTTCCTGCATGAGCCTTAAACATCTCGGATGTGAGACGCTGGATATCCATGGCGGCGGAAGGGATCTGCAGTTCCCCCATCATGAGAACGAAATTGCCCAGGCCGAATCCTTCACGGGAAAGCCCTTCGCCAAATACTGGATTCATCACGGTCTTTTGACGATCAACAGTCAGAAGATGGCCAAGTCTTTGGGAAATTTTATCACGATTGAGGACGCGGTGAACGATTTCGGAGCGGACGTCCTGAAACTTTTTTTCCTTTCAGCCCATTACACAAGTTCGATTGATTTTTCTGAAAAAGAAATCTATGAGGCAGCGAAACAGCGGGAGCGGATGGTAACCTTCCTGCATCGTGCGGAAGAGACTGCGGGAGGATCCGATTCGGTTGATTCACACAAGATTTTTAAATACCGCGACGCCCTGGTTGATGCAATGGATGATGATTTTAACACGGCTAAGGCAATGGCCGTTCTTTTCGAATTAATGAGCGACGTTAACCGGTCGATCGATCAGGGAAAAGATCTGAATCTGGGAGAGATTGCGATGGCCCTGAATGTGTTTAAAGAATTTATGTTCCAAATATTCAATCTTGAGCTGAAAGAAAAGTCTGTTGAGCTGACAGATGAGATTGCGGGATTTCTTAAGGAGAGGGAGGCGGCGCGTGGTCGGAAAGACTTCGCCGAATCTGACCGTTTGCGAGATGTGCTCAAGGAGAAAGGGTATCTGGTCCAGGACACGAAGGAAGGACAAACGTGGAAAAAGATTTAAACAGGAATTTTATTACGTTTGAAGGGGCAGAAGGTTCAGGCAAAAGCACCCAGATCGCTTTGTGCCGGCAGTACTTGCTGGAGCGGGGCAAGGATGTGGTTCTGATACGCGAACCGGGCGGCGTCAAGATCAGCGAGGCGGTCCGCAAGATCCTTCTTGACGTTAACAATACGGAAATGAATAATGAGTGCGAAACGCTTCTTTACATGGCGGCCCGTGCGCAATTGGTTGAGGAAAAAATCCTTCCGGCATTACGCGAAGGCAAGGTTGTTTTGTGCGACCGTTTTTTGGATTCGACCTTCGTTTATCAGGGGTTCGGCCACGGGCTGAAACTTGAAACTATTCAAATGATTGGGAATTTCGCGACCAAGGGATTGGTCCCCGGTTTGACCTTGCTTTTGGATATTGAGGTTGAAGAGGGATTGAGGAGGGCGGGATCGCATAAAGACACGGACCGCATTGAACAACGCTCAATTTCCTATCATCAAAAGGTGCGGCAGGGATATCTGACCCTCGCGAAAAGCGATCCGGAACGGATAAAGGTGATTAAGGTGGACCGTTGCGGGAAAGAGGAAATTTTTAAGGAAGTGAAAAAGCACCTTAATCAAAGGCTGGGGCTCCATGATTAAGAGCGAAATTATCATAAATGAAAATATTCTTCAGCGTTTCCGGTTGTTAAATGAACGTGGCTGGCTCGCCCATGCCTATTTGTTTATTGGTCCGAAGGGTTGCGGGAAATCGGAGACGGCCCTGGAAGTCGCCAAGCTGGTCAATTGCGAAAGCCGGCAGAATTCAGGGTGCCAATGTGAACCGTGCCGCAAGATTGACGCAGGAAATCATCCGGATTTGACTATCGTCGATCATGGAGAAGACCAAAGCATCAAGATCCATAAGATCAGAGATTTGATTCAGAAGATCCAGCTCCTTCCTTATGAAGGAAAGAAGAAAGTGCTGATCCTGAAGGATATTGATCTGTTGACACCCGAGAGCGCCAACGCGTTATTGAAGACTCTTGAGGAACCAACCTCAAGCAGTCTTTTCCTTTTGACAACGTCCGTTCCCGAGCGGGTTTTTGAAACAATACGGTCCCGATGTCATTCAGTCCATTTCTTCGGGTGTTCTCGTGAGGACATTTTGAAACAGCTTAAAAACAGGACGAGAATTTCCCAGGAACAGGGCGAAGTGATTGCGGGATTCGCCGAAGGTTGTTTTGGGAAGGCCTGCCGAATGCAGGAGGAGGACTTTGTTACTTATAAAAACGGGGTGATCGACCAGTTCTTATCTAAGGGAATGGATGAACGTTTTTTCAAATCGATCACAGGCGATAATGAGAAGGTAAAAGATGCCCTTGCCATCCTGTTCTTTTGTTTTAAAGATATGCTGCTGTTGAAAACAAATGTACCGGGGCAAAGGTTAACGAATAATGATCGTCGGGATGAATTGGCAGCTTATTCAGCGCATCGTTCGATGGGGAGGCTGCAGGAGATTCTGGCCTCTGTTGTCGAAACGAAAAAAATGCTTGATGCAGGATTGAATATCAAGATCCCGTTGATGTTATTGAAGGAGAAAATATGGAGCAACACTTAGTACAGGTCCAGTTAGGCCATTTCAGGCCGATTTTATTTTTCGATGGAAACAATGTCGAATGTAATCGGGAAGATTATGTCATTATAGAGGTCGATCGCGGGACAGAATTCGGACGAGTTGTTTCCGTAGCGGGATCGAATGAGCATGTATCAAATATGGTCAAACCTGACGGGAAGATCATCCGTAAAGTGACCGAAGGAGACTTGAACCAGATCCAGAACAATTTAAGCAAAGCCAGAGACGCGATTAATCTCTGCGTTCGGAAAGTCAATGAACGCAAGCTCGATATGCGGATTTTCAAGTCGGAGTATACATTCGATTGCAGTAAGATTATTTTTTATTTTACGGCCGATCAACGTGTTGATTTTCGTGTTTTGGTTAAAGACCTCGCCAAGATCTTCAGGGTGAGGATCGAACTCCGTCAGATCCCTGTTCGCGATAAAGCCAAGATGAACGGCGGTTATGGCGTCTGCGGATGTGAGCTTTGCTGCAGTTGCTATATTAAAAGCTTTTTTCCATTGTCTATTAAAATGGCTAAAGAGCAGGCCCTTCCGTTGAATCCCTCCAGGATTTCGGGAGTTTGCGGCAGGATTAAATGCTGCATGGCCTATGAATTTCTCGCTTATCGTGATATGTCCCGAGGCCTTCCACGTATTGGCGACAAGATCAACACTCCTGAAGGGCGGGGACGGGTGCGGGATGTCAACATTCTCAAACGCATTGTCCTTGTCGAGTTGCCTGAAGGCAAGGTTATCAGGATTGAATACGCAAAGGAACAGGAAACCTCATCTTTATCTAATTCGGTTACGAACGGGGCTGAATTTGTCGTGGATGAGGATGTCCCTGATGAAACGGAACAATAATCAGGATAAGAACTCTATGAATGAAGAGCTTTATTATTATGTGACCACGCCGATTTATTACGTCAATGACAAACCTCATATCGGTCATGCCTATACCACCATTCTGGCCGATGTGTTATCCAGGTATCATAAAGTCGAAGGGGAAAAGGTTTTTTTCCTGACGGGGGTGGATGAACACGGCCAGAAAGTTCAGCAGGCCGCTGAAAAACGGGGATTGGATCCACAACAGCACTGTGATGAGATGGCGCCGAGGTTTAAAGAGCTGTGGGAACGGCTTGAAATCCAGAATGACGATTTCATCCGAACGACTGAAGAACGGCATAAACGAATCGTCCGGACTGCATTGCAAAAAGTGTATGATAACGGCGATGTCTACATTGATGAATACGAAGGATGGTATTCCGTTTCGGAAGAGCGTTTTATCACGGAAACGGAAATGAAGTCCGGGGCCTTTCGTGACGTTCGGAAGATCAAAGAGAAGAATTATTTTTTTAAAATGAGCCGTTATCAGCAGCGGCTGATAGATCACATTGAGAAAAACCCCGGTTTTATTCAACCCATAAGCCGTCGTAACGAGATCATGGGTTTTCTGCGGCAGCCTCTGGGGGACTTGTGTATTTCCCGTCCGAAATCACGTCTCAGTTGGGGAGTCGAGCTCCCTTTTGATCCTGATTATGTAACCTATGTCTGGTTTGATGCCCTGCTCAATTATATTTCCGCCATTGGCTGGGGCAGTGATGAAAAACGTTTCAAACAATGGTGGCCGGCTTCAATCCAGCTCATTGGTAAGGATATCTTGACGACTCACGCCGTTTACTGGCCGACCATGTTGTTTTCGCTCGGACTCGAGCTCCCCGCAGCAATTTTTGCCCATGGATGGTGGCTTACAGGTGACGTGAAGATGAGCAAGTCGCTTGGCAATGTCGTCAATCCGCTTGATCTGGTCGATGAATATGGGGTCGACGCGGTAAGGTATTATCTTATGCGTGAAATGGTCCTGGGAATGGATTCTAATTTTTCCCGGGAGTCTTTTATCAAGCGGTATAACAGCGACCTGGCTAATGATTTCGGAAATTTATTAAACAGGGTCAGCGGTTTGATCGGAAAATATTTTGAAGGAAAAATCCCCGAGCCAGGGACTCCTACCGAGTCCGAACAGGATGTGATCCGTACCGCTGAAGCCCTTGAAGGCAAAGTGGCCGGATTTGTCAATGAAATGAGAATCCATGAGGCTATTGAGGAAACATTGCAGCTGGTACGCCAGGCTAACAAGTATATGGAGACCCAGGCTCCATGGAAGTTGGCCAAAGAAGATAAATCTGCTGCCGGACGGGTACTGTTTACATCAATGGAGTCATTGAGAGTGGCCGCCGTATTATTAAGTCCGGTTATGCCGGAAAAGACGCGACAGGTATTGAATGTTCTTGGCGCCGCGGGGACAAAACCTTCCTGGGGTGGATTGAAATCGGGAACATTATTGCAGACCCATGAGGCGTTATTTCCGAGAATTGAGATTGAAAAATGAAGAGTGAGAAGGGAGGGGCCAAGAGCGAGAAACTGCTGATTTGGTGTTTCACCGTT
Source organism: Candidatus Omnitrophota bacterium (assembly GCA_040753435.1). Classification (GTDB taxonomy): domain Bacteria; phylum Omnitrophota; class Gorgyraeia; order Zapsychrales; family JANLHA01; genus JAKLFA01. Next base: position 133,981 of record JBFMEN010000003.1, read on the forward strand.
TCCTTTTCGCCGGCCGCCTTTCATTAAAAATAAATTCATGATCAAAACCATTCAATATATCAACAATGCAGTCCGCATCATTGACCAGACAAAACTTCCCTCCAGGGTCGTTTATCTTGATTGTAAAAATATAAAAAGTTTGTGGCAGGCGATAAAAACGTTGCAAGTCCGGGGGGCCCCGGCCCTGGGCGCCGCAGCTGCCTTCGGTGTCATGCTTGGAATAAAGGATTTTAAAGGCAAAGATCGGCGGGCCTTCGTTTTTAAACTGGAGGAGGTCTGCAATTATCTCGCCTCGTCACGTCCCACCGCCGTGAATCTTTTCCACGCGCTGAATGAGATGAAGATGGTTGTTCAGCTTTATCCAAATACGCCCGTTTCCAAAGTCAAACAGTTATTAAAAAAGAAGGCTTTTGAGATTTTTGAAACTGACCGTGTCGTTTGCCGCAAGATGGGCGCTTATGGAGCAAGGCTGATCAAAAACGGCGACAGCGTGATGACGATTTGCAATGCCGGCGCGCTTGCGACCGTTGATTACGGGACAGCACTTGGTGTTTTTTATGCTGCCAAAGAAGCGAAGAAAAAGTTCAAAGTTTTTGCCTGCGAGACCAGACCGCTGCTCCAGGGTTCCCGTCTCACTGTCTGGGAATTATTAAAGAACAAGATCGACGCGACCCTGATTACCGATAACATGGCCGCGGTCGCCATGAGGGATAAAAAAGTCAAAGCTGTTTTTACCGGAGCGGACCGGATTGCGGCTAACGGGGATGTGGCTAACAAAATCGGGACCTATGCGCTGGCTGTCCTTGCTAAATATCACCGCATTCCGTTTTATGTCGTCGCTCCGAAATCCACGTTTGATCGCTCACTAAAAAACGGGGCTCAAATCCCTATTGAGGAACGCGATGCAGACGAGGTGCGTTTTTTTCATGGAAAGCAAAGCGCGCCGCGCGACGTAAACGTTTTTAATCCTGCCTTTGACGTGACCCCCTGCACATTGATTACGGGGATCGTGACTGAGTGCGGGATCATTAAAAAGCCTTTTAACATTAATATAAAAAAGATCTTTAGGTGAAGGAAACAGGAAGATGGGGCATGACCACAGGAAGCCATTTTCCATTATCCATCAACCGTTTTCCAGGAGGAAGCCATGAAAACCCTGCACGATATCGGCGAATTCGGAATGATTGAGCGGTTTGCAAAACAGGTTCATAGCGGCCGGGATATCGTTAGGGGAATTGGGGATGACGCCGCTGTCATTGATATAGGAACAGAGGAGTATTTGCTGATGACGACGGATATGCTTGTGGAGGGATTGCATTTTCTGCGAACAATTGTCAGCGCCCAGGAAATCGGCCGCAAGGCCCTGGCTTGTTCAATCAGCGACATTGCGGCCATGGGGGGGACTCCTACATACGCTGTAGTCTCGCTGGGCGCCCCATCAAATATAACGGTTCAACTTATTGAAGGCATCGGAGAGGGCATCAATAGGCTTGCGAAGGATTTCGGGGTCAAAGTCGTGGGCGGAGACACCGTCAGAAATGCCAGGGTTGTCATTAACGTCGCTTTACTCGGCAAAGTCAGAAAGGATGAGGTCGTTTACCGCAACGGGGCGCGGAAAGGCGACATAATCTTCGTCAGTGGTTCGCTTGGGAATTCGTTTCGAACCCGGAAACACATTCATTTTAAACCAATGGTAGAGGAAGCACGATTTTTAGTTAAAAACGCCAAACCGACGAGCATGATGGATGTTTCTGACGGGTTGGCTGGGGATCTCGGGCATATTTTAAAACAAAGCGGAGTCGGCGCTCTTCTTTATGAAGACAAGATTCCTCTGGCCCAGGGGGCGGGCGTGCATCAGGCTTTACACGACGGCGAGGATTTTGAGTTGCTGTTTACGGTGAATCCCAAAGATGCGGACAATGTCCGTCGGTCGCAGAAATTTAAATTTTATGAGGTCGGAAAGATCGTTCCGGGGAACTCTCTGATGCTGTCTGACGCGAGAGGAAAGAAGCGGAAGATTGAGATGAAGGGGTTTGAACATTTTTGATTAGCGCCCCCGGAAGTTCATTGGAAGCAGGGCCGGGGAGGGAGGAATCGGGGAGCATCAATGCAAATAATCAGCCAATCTGTTAATGAGACCCGCGCCCTGGGAAAACGGATAGCCCAAAAGCTGAAGTCGGGGGATATTATTTGTTTTTACGGGGATTTAGGTTCCGGCAAGACAACGATGATTAAAGGCATTGCCGAGGGACTTCGCCTCAAGCCGGATTATATTCATAGTCCGACATTTACCCTGTTGAATATTTATGAGCACGGACGCTTGCCGTTGTTTCATTTTGACATGTATCGAATCGATGATCCGAAAGATTTGTTTGATATCGGGTATGAAGAGTTTTTGTACGGGAAAGGAATTTCCGTTATTGAGTGGTCGGAAAAGTTTGGATGCCTTTTGCCCGGGGAACGACTGGAAATTCATTTAAAACACAAGGGTGACAGCCGGCGAACTATTCAAATCAAGGCCGCCGGACAATATTATGAGAAGTTGATGAAGAGAATCGGGACCGAAGCGAAATGAAAATATTGGCATTGGATACCAGCACAAATCATTTCAGCATGGCGATCGGCGATGGTGAAAAAATTCTGGCGGTCCGAACGATGAAAAATGACCGCGCCTTATCGTCAAAGATCATTCCTGCCATGGATAAGCTGTTTATAAAGTCAGGGATTGAGCCCCGCCAGATCGATGCTATTGCCATCGGAACCGGGCCGGGATCGTTTACCAGTCTTCGCGTTGGAATTGCCACGGCAAAAGGTCTCGCCTATGCCCTGAAAAAGCCGGTCATTGGCGTCCCGAGTCTTGATGTCGTCGCTATGAACGTAAAACAGAAAATTTCGGATCAAGCCTGTATTGTCTTCGATGCCAAACGCGGTTTGGTTTATGCGGCGGTTTATCAATATCTGGACGGGAATCTTGAACGTTTGTCGGATTATCTGCTGGTAGAGCCGCAAAAAATATTGAAATTCCTGAAAGGAACAGTGGCTTTTGCAGGAGACGGGGTCCCATTATTTAAGGAATTTATTAAGGAAAAAAAGAGATCGAAGTCTTCCAGATTTTCACCGGTCTTTTTAGAGGAAAGAGAATGGTATCCGTCGGCAAAAAATTTATCGTTGATTGCCCGTGCCCGGTATGAATATAAAGATTTTGACGACATCGGCAAATTGGTCCCGTTATATTTATATCCGGAAGATTGCCAGGTACAGAAAAAGCAAGGAAAAGCGAAAGGGGAAGAATGATAAGTGGTTTTGCACTTTTCGCTTCGCGTTCGTTCATTTTCCTTAAAAAAGGAGTTTGAAGTGCCCGTCCAAACCAAAAACAATTACTCTGCCTGGGTTGAGGTCGATCTTGGCGCGATCCGTCACAATTTCCGTGCAATTAGAAAGTTAACGGATCAGCGGAAAGTCGGAAGCAGAATATCCGTTAAGAAAGCGTGCAAAGATTGTTGTCCGCAGATCCTTTCCGTAGTCAAGGCCGATTCTTATGGACATGGAATGCTTCCCGCAGCCCGGGAATTGGTGAAATCGGGAACCGATTTTTTAGGCGTTTCTGAGGTGTCAGAAGGTGTTGTTCTTCGTCAAAACGGCGTTAAAAAAAGCGTTCTTGTCCTGGAGACACCTCTTCCTTCAGCGCTTAAACAAATCGTCGATTACGACCTTATCGCTACGGTTTGCGCTTATGGAACGGCTTCGGCGCTCAACGCCTATGCCAGGTCTCTTAATAAAAAAGCCGCAGTCCATGTTAAAGTGGACACCGGAATGGGGCGTTTGGGAGTTCGCTACCAGGACGCATGCGACTTTATAAAGAAGATTTCCAGTCTTTCGCATCTCGATGTTCAGGGCATCTACACCCATTTCCCGGTAGCGGACACGGATCAGGAATTTACTGTCAAACAAATAGATATTATGTCGGACATTGTTCATCAACTTGATCGCGAAGGGCTGATCATTCCTTATATTCATGGAGCCAATAGTATCGGCATGACAAGATATGACACCCGCATTTTTAATGTTGTCCGTCCGGGATTGATGCTTTACGGTCTTTATCCTGCAAAAGGATATGAAAGGGTGATAGCGCTTAAACCGGCCATGAGTGTCAAGGCGCGCGTAATCTTTGTTAAGATGGTTGAAAAAGACCGCGGAATAAGTTACGGACATACGTTTGTTTCAAAAAAGAACATGAAGGTGGCCACACTTTCCATTGGATACAATGACGGTTTTATGCGGGCGTTTTCAAATAAAGCCGATGTTCTGATCGGTGGAAAACGCTGCAAGGTGTTGGGGCGCGTTACGATGGACCAGATTGTCGTAGATGTCACTGGCGTTGAAAATGCCAGAATCGGGAGCGAAGCCGTGATTATCGGGAAACAAAAGAAAGAAATCGTCTCTGCAGATGAGCTGGCCGGATATGCAAATACCATTAATTACGAAATCGTCTGTTCCCTGGGTAACCGTTTGCCCAGGGTTTATAAAAATGGTCAGTAATTTTATTTCACCTTTCTTATCACTCCCCCGTTGAATATATTAGACATTTAATAAAAAAATCGTTAAAAACATCAGATTTTTTTATTTTTTACGCTTTTTTTCAGGCTTATATTGTGGTATGAAAGTTGCTATTTATTTTATATCCCTAAATTTTAAAAAAGGAAAAAATAATGAATAAAATTTTAGCTTTTATTATTTTTGGCGTCATTCTCAGCACTTCGCATGCCCATGCCCTTTATGTTGTTGATGGGAGCATTGGAGACTGGGGGATCGAACTTAATACGAATGCTGCGTTAATAAAAGAGTATTTAAACACGCATGTTCCTTCAGGCGAAAATGCGGATAAGGTGACTGAAGACAATGCCGACAAAAATTCTTATTATGCTTACGTGGAGCCAGGCTATTCGGGTATCGGGAACCAGTATGATGCTGAAGCTATGTATTTTGACAATGACCATTCATATGCCTATTTCGCGATTGTTTCAGGGCTGTCTTCCCAGGAAACAGTTTTTCCTTCAGGAGATATTTTCTTGTCAACCATTGCTAACCCTTTTACTAGTTTAAGTTACGAATACGCAATTGATGTCTTTACCGGAAATCTTTATACAGTTGGCGGGAAGGAAGATGTTTATTATTCCCAGCACAGCATTGCGAATGCATGGCGTCTTACCAGGAACGATGACGGTACTGTTGCATCGGAAAACACCTTGCTGGGACATATTGATTTGGTTTACAGCCCTCTTGTGAATACGCATTCCGTTATTGAAGGCCGTGTGCCTTTGGCATGGATCAATGCTGATGATGATGTCTGGATGCATTGGACAATGAAGTGCGGGAATGATTATTTAAATTTACAGGGATCAGTGAATACACCGGAACCGGCTACAGGAGCATTATTGATCAGTGGTCTGTTCGGTTTAGTTGGATATGGGGTAAGGAAAAGAAAATAAAATTTATTTAAACGCTAGAGACACAAAATTTTGTGTCTATATAAATAAAAATCCCGGTCTTTTTCAGACCGGGATTTTTTTGTGGTGCGCCCGGCAGGGCGCGTTCACTAAGGGGTGAAAGTCCCCTGCAGGCCCGGTCGTGGGAACTGCTAGCGACTCGGCAAGGGTGTCGATCGTGAGGTCGAATCTGAAGGAAGCGGATAGCAAAG
>JBFMEN010000004.1:0-4396 GCA_040753435.1 Candidatus Omnitrophota bacterium
AAAACATGGAAACAAAAATCGCCAACGCCATGCGTTTTGCCTATCTCTCCGGTAACATCAATTCTGAGGCAACGAATCCTAAATTCCCTCTTCACGAGTAACATCTAATTATGAGTCAACTGGATAAGAAAGGCTTGAATTTTGAGCGCAGTTTATCTATAAAGGCATGAAATATGCCATTCGGAATAAATGGTGTCAGAAGATGTCAAACAATTGAAATTAAAAAAGTTAACACTAAATTCCACAATTAAAATTTAGGGCTCCGTCCCCTATTCTTAAAAAGTTAACACTAAATTCCACAATTAAAATTTAGGGCTCCGTCCCCTATTCTTCTTTGTTCCCTATTCTTTCCCCTATTCTTTAAAGCCAAGTCATCTTTGCCAACACTTGAACACTTGATTCGCCTTTATAGATTTAGACTTGGCATTGCTGAAATCATAAAATAAGCCCGTACCGTCAGGTTCAATAATGAACGAAAAATCATTCCAATCTGGGCCCCAATCCCACCTATGATTTATGCCCCTGCGTTGATAATATGTTATATTTCCAGAATTACTACCATCAAAAAGAACGAAACCAACGTCTTTTAACTTAGGGTCGGAAAAGATTCCAACTTCAACCAGAATTCTACCGTCATCAATAAAATCGCGGCACTCCCAACATATAAATTTTCCTGACGTTTCTTCATTGTAGACAGTATCCCCTAAAGTTATTGCCCTTGGTTTTGGAGAAACCAATGAAGAAAGCGAGGCACATCCAGACAGAGAAACAATTAACAATGAGAACATGAATTTATTTTTCATTATCTTCTCCTAACAAATCGTGTCAAAAGGCACTAAACAATTGATATTAAAAATTTAAGGCTCCGTCCCCTATTCTTTTCTAAAAAATTTATTCTTGCTAAAATGAATTCTCTCATCTATACTTTCTGATGAGCGGTGAGTCCGTTTTAGACTGTTTGAGATGTTCCCTTCCATCTGGTTGGCAAAAGTCTCAGCACCAAAGTCTGAAAGGCACGCTCTTTTTTTATGGCAAATAAACATCATCATACACCACTTTTTCTTTAAAGACGTCAAACCATTCCTTATCCTTGCGTTCATACTTCCTGAATACTCCCCAGGAAAATAAATCAGCCGCGTTCAACCCAAGGTCCTGGCATGAATCCTCATGATTAATATGTAACGGGATATTCGGGTCAATTCTACCCTTCAATTGGTCTTTAATATAGCAATTGAATTCTTCTATCGCCGGTTTACTTTTTGACTTATCAATAACCAGATGAATACATGTATTCGCGTCATTAAAATCAATACGATCCAATAATAATCTTGCGACCCAGTTATACACGCGGGACTTGTCTTGTATTAAATTTGGAAATACCCGTCGTTTATTTAAGGTAATGCTGTAAATCTTGAACTTAAGGCTTTGAATTTTACTATAAAAAAACTTTTTTACCTCGAGCGTTGTTTCCATGCCTTTCAATTCTTTAACAAAACGTCGCCTTTTATTCTTGGGATTAATTTTTTTACGCAATGTCCTTTGAACCATTTTGATTAACCTTTTGCGGTCATGCTGGCCATAAACAGCAACCACTGTTACCGTAAAATATCTGGAGGGTCTTTTATTAACAAAATCAAAACCCAAATCACCACTTTCATCTAAATATAAATAAACCATGATCCCTCTCGCCTCAAAGTCGAATACTTTTTAGTTTTTTCAAAATCACCGCGTTCAATTTTTCTTCTTCTTTAAATTGCGCCACAAGCTCTTTTTTCAAGGCCGTAAACCGTTCCTTAAAATCAAAATCATCTTTTTCCTCCGGTAGGCCTACATATCGCCCGGGAGTAAGGACAAAATCCAGTTCACGCACTCTTTCAATTGGGGCAGAACTACAAAACCCTTTAATATCCTTATATTTTCCTTTTGGGTTGCGCCAGTTGTGATACGTATCGGCGATGGTGGCAACATCCTCTGCTGAAAACACTTTTGTCCGACGATTGATCAAATGCCCCATGTTGCGGCTATCGATAAAAAGAATTTCATTGGTGCGGTTACGGTACCCACCGTTAGCTTTGTTGCGGCTTAAAAACCAGAGACAGGCAGGAATCTGGGTGTTAAGAAACAATTTGGCAGGCAAATTAATAATACAATCAACCAGCCGCGCCTCAATCAAGGCTTTTCGAATATCTCCTTCACCTGAGGTCTTGGATGTTAAAGATCCTTTGGCTAATACGAACCCGGCAATCCCTCTTGGGCCAAGATGATAAAGAAAATGCTGTATCCAGGCATAATTAGCATTACCTGCTGGAGGCGTTCCGAATTTCCATCTGCCATCGGTACGTAAAAGTTCACCGCTCCAGTCACTATCGTTAAAAGGCGGATTGGCAATCACATAATCAGCTTTTAAATCTTTATGAGCGTCATTTAAAAATGAGCCTTCATTATTCCATTTCACCTGCGAACTATCGATTCCCCGAATGGCGAGGTTCATTTTAGCCAGCCGCCATGTGGTCTGATTGCTTTCCTGTCCATAAATGGATATATCGTTAATTTTCCCTCGATGATTTTTAACAAACTTTTCGGATTGCACAAACATCCCACCGGATCCGCAGCAGGGATCAAAGACACGGCCTTTATATGGTTCAAGCACTTCGACCAATAACTCGACAACGCTTCTGGGTGTATAGAACTGTCCGCCCTTTTTCCCTTCGGCTAAAGCAAATTGTCCGAGAAAAAATTCAAAAACATGGCCAAGGATGTCCGCACTTCTTGCTTTGGCATCACCCAGAGCGATATTACTGATAAGGTCGATCAGGCCGCCAAGATTTGTCGGGTCAAGATTGCCGCGGGCGTAAACTTTAGGTAATACATCATGAAGGGATGGGTTCTCTCGTTCAATGGCATCCATGGCTTCGTCAACTGTTTTTCCAATCGTAGGTTGTTTGGCATGTGTTCTTAAAAAGCTCCATCTCGCAGAAGGCGGGACAAAGAATACATTCTCTGCCTTATATTCATCTTTATCTTCGGGGTCAGCGCCTTTGTATACGCCTTTTCCTTTTACAAGTTTATGATGCAATTCTTCAAACGAATCAGAAATGTATTTAAGAAACATCAGCCCTAAAACAATGTGCTTATATTCTGCGGCATCAATATTTTTTCTGAGTTTATCGGCTGCTTTCCACAATTGTTTTTCAATCGGTTCTTCGTCTTTAACAGGCGTTGTCTTTACTTTGGTCATAATCCCCTCTGATTGATTTATAAATCCTTATTTTCTTGAAAACTATAATATTGATCGTGATTAATAATCACATGATCCAAAACTTTAATATTCATCAGCTTCGCCGCACCGATTAATTCTTTTGTAAACCTTCGATCCTCCTCACTTGGGCCTACATTCCCGCTTGGATGGTTATGGACACAGATGATCGAGGCTGAGAAATTTTGCAATGCCGAGTGAATGATTTCGCGGACAATGGGCATGGCGTGATTGACCGTGCCTTTGGCCGCGTCCTCGATGTCGATGATCCGATTACTGCTATCTAAATGAACGATTTTAAAAACTTCTGTTTTAAGATCGCGCATTTGCGGCATGAGGATGTCGGCGACATCTTGCGCTGATGTAATTTTGCGCCGATCCGCCCTGACTTCGTCTTCTCTGAATCTCCGTCCGATTTCAAGTGCGGCCTGGATCATGGCGATTTTGGAACTGCCCAGCCCTTTAAAATTTTTCCATTCACGCTGATCAATGTGGGCCATGTCGCGGAATGTTTTGAAACGATCCATCAACTGGCGGCCCAGATCAATAGCACTTGTCCCTCGCGTCCCGGTTCGGATCAAAATCGCGAGCAGTTCCGAATTGCTCAAAGAGCGCGCGCCCCTTGTTAACAACTTTTCCCGCGGCCGATCATCAACCGGCCATGACCCGATCCCCGATGATTTTTTTGTTTTCATTGTAAAACCTCAAACCGGGGATCGTTAATATTAATAAGGGGGCGTTTCGAATTCTTTGCAATCGAATCAGACAGGGCTCGCGGACTTGTTAAGAAAAGCGGGATTTATTTTATAACAAATGCCCGGAAAATGGGGAAAATTATGTTGAACGGCGCGTCTTCCAGACAGAGATGACCCGCCGGGTCATCTCTACCAAATCATGCTTGCAACAACTGACGAACAGCTCACCCTGTCAACATTTCCGCAACAAAACGGGTTTTTTCAGGAATTTAATCATTTATAACACAAACATTTAGAAAAAAACATAGGTTGAGGGGACATCGAATTGACTCATAAAAAATGTTACCCGTGGAATCCAAACTGCGGATTCGTTGACTCATAATTCATGTTACCCTTTCACTCTACGAAAGGGGTAACACTATGAGTCCAAAAAGCTTGCGCGAAT
>JBFMEN010000005.1:0-4824 GCA_040753435.1 Candidatus Omnitrophota bacterium
TTGCCTCCGTTTTTCACCCATTGGGTGATGGTTAATGTTTTCCTTGCAAAAACATTTTACCGTCGGAGGCTTTTCTTTTATACCTCTTTTTTGTCTTTCTGACGCGCTTCTAAATCGGAGTTCGGGCTTAAAGCGTCTTCTTCATGCGAACCCACCAGGAAACCCATTTCAGCCAGACGATCCAGTTCTTCCGCATAACGCATTCGTTCTTTGAAAAATTTCGGGTGACCGTAATGATCAAGGACGTCTCTTAACTTCCGGGAAATTTTAACCAGCGCCTGGGTACGGGTATGATACAGAAGAGACTCATCCTGGCTGGGGAAATCGTTCACACAAATTGTGTATTTGGAAAGGAACATATTATCATTAAGCGTTAAAAAACAGGGGGCCTGAGGCTCCTGTTGCTCGCCTCAAGCCCCAGGTAACACTAATTACTCCATTGCTTCACCACTAAAGAACGACTCTGTTCCCGGAGGCCAGCAACAGCAACGGATAGTTGCCTGGCAGATATCCTGACTCCCCTTTTTAATAATCTCCATCATAATCACCCCCTTTCTGCTGCTCTTTGTATTTCAGCCAGCTTTAATCTCTTTGTAACGGGAGTAATGTTATAGATGCCAGTCTTTAATGGAGTAGTCGGGCATGGTTGCTGAAAAAAAGGCATCCGTGTTTTTGAAACGTGCGTTGACAGCATGAAACGTTACTGGAAAGAACAGAAAACATGCAGGCTGTTCCTCATAAAGGAATTCATGAATTTTCTGATAAATCTCTAACTTTTTATCCGGGTCAGTTTCTCGCCGACCTTGTTCATACAGCTCATCAATAAAATCCAGATGAAAATCCCAAACCGTGCCGAATTGGGTTGATCCCGAATACCAACTAGTCACCGCCTCATAAGGATCAGAACCAATTCCCTGAAAAAATCTGAGCCAGGCCTGTGGCTTGTGTCTGGCAATGAATTCTTCCGTAAGTTCATCCTCGTCATTGTATCGGATCACATGGGTCTTGATTCCCACCTGGGCCAGCATCTGTCTGATCATTTTCGCCAGTTTTAAATAATATTCATTGTCCTGGTCAACCAGCATACGCAACGTCAGTTCCGACCCGCCTTTTTCAAAAATGCCGTCACCATCGACGTCCCGCCAGCCCCTGGTCATCAAATCCATCCTGGCTCTGACCGGGTTATAGTCGAAACCTTTGATATCCGTGTTAAAACCGGTTGACTGAGGATGAACCGGGCCAAGGCAGGGAATCCCTCCGGTAGATGTTGCCAGGATAAGCTGTTCGACATTAACGGCACTGGCGATGGACCTGCGGACTTCTTTATCAAATAATTGCGGGTCGTGCTGATTATAAAGAAGCGCCAGATAAAAGTAAGCGGGAATGAGGAAAGTTTTAAATTTTTGGTCACCCTTCAGCACCGTAAAATCGTCTCTGTTAAGAAACTTCACAAAGTCAACTTCATCCCGCATCAAAGCAGCCCATAAAAAAGAATTATCCGGAAAGACTTTAATAACGATTTCATCCAGATAAGGCCGGCCTTCAAAATATACCGGATTGGCCGTCAGTCTGATCTCATTGCTGCCCTTGTCCCATGACTTAAATTGAAAAGGACCTGTTCCAACGGGATGTTGGCCGAATTCAGCGTCATTTTTTCCTTCTAGAAGATGCTTTGGAACAATTTCTCTTACTAAACCACTCAATAATGAAGGAAACGGCTCCTTTAAAGTTATTCGGAAGATGTATGGGGCAAGAGCCTCTAATTCTTCTACTGAATCATATCGTGAACGAAAAGATGAATTATTGTCCCCGTTGATATGCTGTTGGTAAGTAAACACCACATCTTCCGCTGTCAGTTCTATGCCGTCATGAAACAAAACTCCCTTGCGTAAGTAAAACGTGTATACCAACCCGTCCTCCGAGACTTCCCATCTTTCGGCCAGATCAGGCTCTATCCCGAAATGCTCGTTAACCTTCACCAAGCCATTAAAAATCAGGCCCTGAATCGACGCTGAAACACTTGAAGCTGTCACAAGAGGATTGATTTCCAGGGGGGCATTGATCGTTCCCCAGCGCAATGTCCCGCCATACGGATGATCGCGATGGGATGGCCGATTTTCAATAGTTACATGCGTTGAAGTGTTTTGTTCAGGAAATGTTTTTTTAATCAGAAAACTATTTGAAAAAAATTTGAGCAAGAAAAAAAAAGAAATTATCAGGAAGGAAATCCCGAGAAAGAAACAGCAATTTGGTTTTCTCTGGATTAGACTCAAGAAAGCCGCCTTATTTTTATTATTAGTTGAAATAATTAGATTTAAGCGCTAAGTAATATAACTCGATAAAAATTAATTGAAATAGGAGAATTCCACTTTTTTCTGACATTTTTCTACTTAGGAAGATTAAAAACGAACCTGGAGACCGGCTTCAAAATATCGACCCGGGTAGGGATAAATCACATTATGCCAATAGGCGCTGTCCGCTAAATTATAAATGTTAACAAAGAAGCTTGAGATAATATCTTTTTCGTTATAAATTTCCCTGGCAATGTGGAGGTCAAACAAAGGTTTTTTATCATTTGGCCGATCAGAATAGCTCATATTCCATCGATTGTAATAGCTCAACAAATGAATCTGCCACTCTTGATATTCATAAAGACAGCCAAAGCGCAAATTTTGTTTGGCCATCCCGGAACCGTGGAGTTCTTCACCAGTATTTTTATCGATCGTGTGATTATAGGCAGCGCTGGCGTAAAAACTCCACCGGCTGTTTAATTCATAAATCATCTTTGTTTCAACACCCATTCTGCGCACTTGCTCAAGATTTCTTACGATAAACCTGCCGATATCAGAATCAAAAACCGTTTGCAAGGCGGACTTAACATCAACCCGGTAAACAGAAAGGTCTAATCCAAGTTTATTAATTGTTGAGTTTACCCCTGCTTCATAAGACATCCCTCTCTCCGCTTCAAGATCCGGATTCGGGGCAACAAGGAAAGCAGGATCTTCGTTATAAATCCACATTAAAGGAGGGGCATTAAAGGCTCTGGCCGCTTTAGCCCTGACTTTTGTTTGATAAGGATCACCGAATTCATAGACAACTCCGAGACTTGGACTGGCCTGATCTCCGAAACGGTTATTGTGATCATAGCGGACGCCGGGGGTTATATGCCACTGATTAACATTAAAAAGATAATTTGCATAAAACGCCTGCATATCAATACTTTCTGCCATATCAAGATAATTACTTGATTTAAACTTATGCCGCTCAAGATCCCCGCCGAAGGTTAAAATATCATCTTCAAAACTAACCCTGTCATTCAAACTGATCCCCTGATACAGATTGCTGTTGGTCGAGGCCGTCACGATCTGCCGGGTTGTCCCGTTGTAAGTATCGCTTGTCGTGTCCTGATCGTTAAACTTGTAAGCAAGCCCGATGTTATGTCCCGGTTTATTGATGTCTAACCCGACCTTTCCATAGCGAGCCCGGTATGGCGTGTCATAAAGCCGATTATTAGATAAAACCCCGCTGGATACATCCGCTGCGCTGTAACCGAAGGAGGTTGTTAAATCCGCCTGATCTCCCAAAGGATGTTTGACCTTTGAGTAAATTTTTTCTTCCTGAACATTGGCATCTGGATGAAAACCTTCGCTTGAAAATCGGGAAACCATCATGAGATATCCTGCTTCCCCGGCACGCCCTTTTATTTTCAAACTGTTCTTGAAAGTCCCGAATTTCGCAACTGAATTTTCGAGCTCTCCATGGATCTTTTCGCTTTTGCCTGGATCTTCCGTGATAACGTTTATCACTCCGCCAAGGCTCGAACCCCAGGCACTTGAAGAAGCTCCTTTAATCACTTCGATCCGCTGTACGTTTTCGATAGGAATTTTTGAAAGGTTTGCCTGTCCGGAAAGCTGGGTATTAAAAGGTATGTCGTCAACCATAACAAGAACATGTCTGGATTTGGATCCCCTGATGTTGACATCCGATGTTTGGCCAAGACGATCCCGGGCCTCAATATCAACTCCTGGAAAATAAAACAGGGCATCGGCAGCGTTCCTTGCCGGAAGTTTTTGAATCTGGCGGGCATCGTAAACAGTCACATCTTCCGCAAGCTTGAAAGCCTCAATTTCGGAACGGGTTGCTGAGACAATAATCCGGCCCAAGGAGAATTCCTGAAGTGTTGTTTCATCGCCAGATCCATCAGCAAAAGAATTATTGCTTGATAAGAAAAGAAGCACAATCAGCGCCAGAAAAATATGGTCTGACCGCACCCTTTCATGGAAGATAAAAGAAAAGGGGTTTCTTAGACGCATTGCAATAGTCTAGCACCAAATCAAAATTAATCACCCAAATAAGCGGAAAAAAGTAAGGGCCAAAAGAACTTAATAGCCGCTGAAATTTTCAATAATGATTCTTTCTTTTGCGATTGAAAGCTCTTTCTGAAGAAGGGACGAGAGGCATTCCACCATTTTAGGAGGACCGCAGAGAAAAAAGGTTCTCTCCGGGCAATCGGGGATTTCCTTAACAATGATATCCTTCGAGATTAATCCGGTATATCCGCTCCATTCCCCGAGCGGCTGATCCAGAACATGGACTACCTTGAGAGGCAGATCACCGGCAGCCATTTCGTCGAACTCTTCTTTAAAAATGATGTCACCCTGCCGGTGGTTTCCATAAATCAGGACAATATCCTTATCAAAGTTCATTTCCTTTACATACTGACAAATTGACCGGATCGGGGTAATACCTACTCCACCGGAAATAAAAGCAACCTTTCCCGGAGCTCGGTCAAGGGTAAACCTGCCCATCGGCATGTCCACAGAC
>JBFMEN010000006.1:0-26408 GCA_040753435.1 Candidatus Omnitrophota bacterium
TAATTGGAAGCATCGCTGCTGTCACGATAACAAAAAGGTATTCCCATTGGGCGAAACGTCGTCCAAAACGAACGGCCAGAGTTTTTTTCCCAACCGCTTGATCTTCCTCATAATCCCGGTAGTTATTGATGATTAAAATTCCACAGCAAATCAATCCGCACCCCAACCCGGCAAGGACAACAGGCCAGGTCAGGGTTTTTGCCTGAAGATAATAGGTTCCGGCGGCAGCGACAGGTCCAAAAAACATGATGACCATCAGTTCTCCAAGTCCTAAATAGGCGGCCGGATAAGGGCCAGCCGTGTAAAAAATTCCAGCGGCCACACATAACAGCCCCACAGGAATTAATAGCCAGATTTTTTGAATCATGACAATCATCAATCCGATTAGTATGGCGGCGGCGAAAACGGCAAAGGCCGCACGGGAAAGAGTTCTTACTGAAATCAAACCTGCCTGAAGAACCCTCAGAGGGCCCAAGGTTCTGACGGTATCTGCCCCTTTCTTGAAATCGGAAATGTCGTTAACGAAGTTCGTGCCTGTTTGTATTAATACGACCGTTGCCATCGCCGATATTGCAGCAAAAAAATTCCAATGCCCGTCAGCGCCAGCCATTGCCGATCCAGCGATAACAGGGGATATTGCAGCCGGAAATGTCCACGGCCTGATGGCATAATACCAACTTTTCTTATCCATGCGTCCCTTTCCTTTGCGCCTTATCGGCAAGATAAATTGTTGCAACGCCAAGACAAACCGGTATAGTTCGAATGCTTTGAAAACCTGCTTCAGCTAACATCTGACAAAATTCCTGCCTGGAGGGAAAATTCCAGACAGAACGATAGAGATAATCATAGGCCTTTCGATTCCCGGACAGAACACCCCCTAAAAATTTTACGAAAATCTGCATATAGATTTTATAAAAAAAATAAACGAACGGCTGTGACGGCCTTGAAAATTCCAGAATTATTAAACGTCCCTCCGCTTTCAGGACGCGAAACATTTCATTGAGCGCGTTTATCCTGTCGCTTATATTACGAATACCGAATGACAT
This sequence comes from Candidatus Omnitrophota bacterium, assembly GCA_040753435.1. Taxonomy (GTDB): domain Bacteria; phylum Omnitrophota; class Gorgyraeia; order Zapsychrales; family JANLHA01; genus JAKLFA01. Next base: position 1,047 of record JBFMEN010000006.1, read on the forward strand.
GGTGGCGGCATCAAAACTGCGATCAGCAAATGGTATATTTTCCGCAATGCCTCTTTGCAGTTCTATGCGTCCAGACAAACCCGCTTTGGCGACTTTCGCGCCAGCAATTTTTAACATGGCATCCGAAGGGTCTATTCCGGTTATCATGCTGATTTCAGGATGATGACGGATTAATTCAATGGCAACATCGGCCGTTCCGGTAGCCGCATCCAGTATGTAAAGGTCGGAATATCCGGGAAGGAATTTATGAAGGGAACGTTTCCAAAAACGATGGAATCCCAGAGATAAAACAGTGTTAAGCCGATCATAGGCAGGCGCGATTGCATTAAATAATTCAGTCGTTGTCGGCTCATGAACCATGAACTTACTCTTCAGATAGAAAATGCTCGCAATCGATTGCAGCCATACAACCGGAACCAGCGGCTGTGATAGCCTGGCGATAACGCTTGTCCTGAACATCACCGCAGGCAAAAACTCCAATTTTGCTTGTATGTGTGGTTCCCGCGCGAGTGACAATATAACCCAGGTCGTCCATCTCCAGTTGATTATTGAGAAAAATGGTATTGGGAATATGTCCAACAGCATAAAAAAGGCCTGATGATTCGATGATTTTTTCCGAATGATCTTTTACATCCCGGATTTTAACACCGGTCAGAAACTTATCTCCCACGGCCTCAACGGGAATATGATTCCAGACGATTTCAATCCGGTCGTTCTCAAGCAAACGTTTCTGCATGGCCTTTGATGCGCGAAGTGACTCCCGTCGATGGATGAGGTGGACTTTAGAAGCGAATTTTGAAAGATAAAGGGCTTCTTCTACGGCAGAATCGCCTCCGCCGATAACGACAAGCGGTTTGTTGCGGAACATCGGCAGGGCCCCGTCACAGACCGCGCAGGCGGAAATACCTTTTTGCCAAAGGCGATCTTCTCCCGCGATCTTTAGACGCCTTGCGGTAGCTCCGGTTGCGATAATAAGCGACCGGCACTGATATTCCTCTGTTTCGCAACCAACTAAAAACGGCGAGTCAGACAGACCAGCCCTGTCTATCGTTTTGCTCTCAATCCGTGCGCCGCAATTTAGCGCTTGTTGGCGCATATTCATCATTAGTTCCGGTCCGGAAATTCCGTCAGGAAATCCTGGAAAATTCTCGATTTCGCTAGTTGTCATCAGCTGGCCACCGGCAGGAATTCCACCAGCAAGAAAACCCTCGAAGACCAACGGTTTAAGTTCAGCCCTTGCCGTATAAATGGCAGCGGTATAAGCTGCTGGTCCGGCACCGATAATAATAACGTTTTCCAACACAAATTCCTTTCCTTAACCGTCTGTTATGGAATCGTATTTTAATATAGATTGCACTTCCTTGCAAATTTTCATCAGATTATTTTATTTCTCTTGCATCAATATAATTATGATGTTAGAGTATCGTGTTTTATATTTATTTTAATTACTATTTATAAAGAGTACTTATGAACACTGAGTTGCCGAAATTGCATACATTTCATATTCCAGTCATGGGGACCGGTTTTACCATTGATTCACCCATTAAAGTAGCCAAATACGGTATTTCTTCCGTTATTTCCCTTGTTGACGATACGTTAATGGAACAAATGCGTAAATTTTATGCTAACAAGTATGGTGAAACATATGAGCCGATTACTGATTCTGACCCTGATCGCAGGGCTCATCGGGTAACCGAATATTTGAATTTGATCAACCGGATCGTCGAAAAAGAATTTGAGCAATTAAAAAATTCAGCGTTTGAAAAAGAAAGCGATATTTGCAAGTATTTTGAGCTGCTCCCGGACTCTTCACCTGTCAAGGGGGCCTATCTAAAAATGATGCAGCTCCCAAAAGGTCTTGAAAAAGAGAATGCGCAGCAAAAATTACGTGAACAGATGCGGGTAGGCAGCATCGATGTCAACATTATGACCAAACTCGACCGGCCCCGGATTGTTGACGGCAAACCTGTTTACGATGAATTTTCTGAAGCCTTGGCGAATTTAAGAGGCTATGCTCAAAGCACGCTGCGATCTGCAATCGTTTTCTCGGCAGGTTTGAATCAACGCTTATACAGTTATCTCGAAAATTTTAAAGATTTTTATGCAAACTCATCCGGTGATATCAAAAAACGTGTTGTTCTAAAGGTTAGCGATTTTCGCTCTTCATTTGTTCAAAGCAAAATTTTTGCGAAAAAAGGAATCTGGGTTTCTGAGTTTCGCGTCGAGTCAGGGTTGAATTGCGGAGGGCATGCGTTCGCTTCAGCCGGATTTTTATTGGGACCCATTCTGCAAGAATTTAATACGAAGCGTACTGAGCTTTATCAGAAGATGAAAAAAATCTATCTCATGGCCCTTGATGATAAGAAACTTCCTGTTCCCAGGGAAGTTAAACCTTTTAAAGTCACTGCTCAAGGCGGGATCGGGACTGCAGCAGAAGATAAATTCCTTCAAGAACATTATGCGCTTGACGGAACGGGCTGGGGCTCTCCCTTCCTGCTTTGCCCGGAAGCGGCCAACGTCGATAATGACACTTTGAAAAAACTGGTTGATGCCGCTGAAGGCGATCTTTACCTGAGTGATTCATCTCCTCTTGGCATCCCTTTCAATAATCTGAAAACAAGTTCGGCAGAAGAAGACAAGCAAAGACGGATCAAGACTGGAAATCCTGGTTCACCCTGCATCAAAGGTTCGTTAAGATTCAACGATGAGTTTGGCGAATTCTTGTGCCAGGCATCCATAAAATATCAAACCAAAAAATTAGCCCTGCTGAAAGAACAGAATCTTTCGGAAGAAGAATTTAACAAGCAGTTTTCCCGGATTACGTCAAAAGCCTGCATTTGCCACCAATTGGGAAACGGGGTTCTTCAAAAATACGGCATCATTCCGGATGGCAGCCAGCCTGTTGCCGTTTGCCCGGGCCCAAACCTGGCTTTCTTTTCAAAGGTCCTTACATTGAAAGAACTTGTCGATCATATTTATGGACGGATCAACGTCCTCAACAATCGTCCGAGATTGAATCTTTTTCTTAAAGAACTTGAATTGAATATCAGACATCTGCAGCATTACCTCGACGATCTTGTCCCTCACCTTAACGACAAGCAGCAAGATTACGCGGAGGAATTTTGCAAGAACCTTTTCGACAGTATCACCTACTATCGTCAACTTTTTAATGAAACCATTGAATCCACACAGATTTTTGGTGAAAAAGCTCTGGAACAGTTGGAAGATTTTGCTGCACGACTTCAAGACATCGTCGCATCTCATCACCTGACATATCAGGCTGCCTCAAACTAACAATAAAGTTTATATTTTTGAATGATTTACGGGATGATGGATCAATGCCGGATTGTTTTGTTAATTTTCATTGAGCAAAACTTAGGTCCGCACATTGAACAGTAATCCGCAATTTTATCGCCCTCTTCGGGAAGGGTTTCATCGTGAAAAGCGCATGCTCGATCGGGGTCAAGGGAAAGATTAAACTGATCCTGCCACTTGAAATTAAAGCGCGCTTCCGACATTGCCGCATCCCATTCTAAAGCAGCGGGGTGACCTTTGGCCAAATCTGCAGTGTGGGCGGCAATTTTGTGAGCAATGATACCTTCGCGCACATCTTGCTTCTGCGGAAGACCCAGGTGTTCTTTTGGAGTGACATAACACAGCATGGCCGTTCCAAGCCAGCCGATCATTGCGGCCCCAATGGCAGAAGAAATATGGTCATATCCTGCCCCGATATCAAGCGGTATTGGCCCGAGTGTATAAAACGGAGCGCCATGGCACAGTTGAAGCTGCTTCATCATATTTTCTTCGATCTTATCCAATGTCACGTGCCCAGGCCCTTCAATCATGACCTGAACATCATGTTTCCACGCCACAGTCGTCAGATCGCCTAATGTCTTCAACTCGCTGAATTGAGCTTTATCATTTGCGTCGGCAATGCATCCCGGGCGCAATCCGTCCCCCAATGAAATGGCCACATCATAACTTTTTAGAATTTTGCATATATCTTCAAAATGCTCATAGAGAAAATTTTCTTTTTTATGCAGCATACACCATTTTGCAAGAATTGATCCGCCACGGGATACAATCCCCATCTTTCGTTTTAATGTCAATGGCACATATTGCCATAATAATCCTGCATGAAGGGTGAAATAGTCCACCCCTTGTTCACACTGTTCGATCAGCGTCTCCCGCATAACGTCCCAGTTTAACTCTTCGATCATCCCGTTGACTCTTTCCAGCGCCTGGTAAATCGGAACAGTACCGACCGGGATATGGGAGTTCCGCAGGATCTGCTGGCGTGTCTCATGAATGTTGTCGCCGGTAGAAAGATCCATTACCGTGTCCCCTCCCCAACGTGTCGCCCAAACCATTTTTTCGATTTCCTCGTCAATCGATGAGGAGATTGCAGAGTTTCCGATATTGGCATTGATTTTGACTAAAAAATTGCGGCCAATGATCATGGGCTCGCTTTCAGGGTGATTTTTATTAGCTGGAATGATGGCCCTGCCATCGGCAACTTCCTTGCGGACAAATTCGGATTCCACACCTTCACGGATAGCTATAAACTCCATCTCCGGCGTGATCTCTCCATTTCTTGCCCGATAAAGCTGGGTACCTTGATACCGATCAGTCTCACCCCAAATTTTCCTAACGGGGAGAATCCCGCGTGAAGGGTCAACAGTAATGTCTGGATCGCTATATGGCCCAGTCGTATCATATAAGTCAATGAACGGGCGGCTTATGGATGATAAAGCAACTCTACGGAATGGGACCTGAATGAACGGAAAGAGCTTTCCCTGGCGATAAAATTTTTTTATTCTGCAAGGAAACTGATAATTCAGGTCTGATTTTATGGAGGTCATGGATTCGCTTTCCGTGGAAAAATTCTCGCGTTCAAAGAAATTATGTGGCATTATAGTACAGCCTGGGAAGCGATGCAAGTTCGTATTCAATCTTTATCATTCGGGAGGCAGCATGTCTGTTATTTTGAAGCAAATGAAGATCGGGCCGATGCTCAATTTTGTTTACTTTATCGGCAGCGAGAAAACCGGGGAAATAGCCGTTGTCGATCCTGCCTGGGATATCGATTATCTTTTAAAAGAAGCCGCGTTGAACAGCTTTTCAATTACCCGCATCCTTTTAACACATGGGCATCCCGACCATACCGACGGCGCGGATGAGCTGGCCAGACGGTTTAATGTCCCGGTAACCATTTCCATTGAGGAAGCTCCTTTTTATACCCCCGACTGCCGCAATCTTGAAGCTGTCAGGCCTGGCAGTTTTATTGAAATCGGCGATGTCCGTATTGAATGCATCGGAACCCCCGGCCATAGCCCAGGCGGCATGTGTTTTAAGTGTGAAGATATTCTACTGACTGGCGATACTTTGTTTATCAACGGCTGCGGTCGTTGTGACCTTCCCGGAGGAGATGCGAAAAATCTCTATCATTCTCTTTATGACGTTATCCTGAAACTGCCGGATTCAACCATTATTTATCCAGGGCACCATTATGGAACCCTTAATTTCAGCACACTTGAAGAGCAACGCAAGTCCAATCCCTATTTAAAATGTCGCAGTGAGCAGGAATTTCTGAGAAATCGCATGGGTTACTAGGAGATTTTTTTGCGAAAATTATCCTTCGAAAAATTTCTTAATATCTCAGCCATTGGCCTCCTTTGTGCTTTCGGGCTGCTGCTTATGATCATCTCGTCACGAAACGTTATGTTTTGCGATGAAAAAAGCTTCCAGTCAAACATTGTCCACTTCATTACCAATAAAACAATCGTTCCGGTTTATACAAATTATCCTTCCTTCTTCAGTTATTTAACAGGGCTGCCAACAACGATTTTCTACTGGATCAAATTTTCCTTCTTTCCTCATCCAGTTCCGGACATTTTGGCGGATCCTTTTTACCAAACTTTTTTCTATGAATACCACATTTATCACTGGCTTTTTCTTGCGCGCTTTCTGGTTATCGCCATCGTGCTTGCTTCCCTGATCTTTTTCTACCGATTCAGCCGAAGAAACTATTCGCCATTGATCGCATTCTCATCACTGCTTCTGATAGTCCTTGATCCATTCGGATTTTATCAATCCTACGCAACCCTGGCTCTTCCCGATGCGGTTGTCGCCAGCATGATCTTTGCCGCCATCATGATTCTGTTTTCAGCTGTACAAAAAGAATCTTGCTTATTGCTGTATTTCAGCTCATTCATTGTCGGTTTGGCAGCAAGCGCGAAAATTAATGGTCTGCTTGGGATAATCCCTTTAGTTATTGTCTTCACGGCATTTCATAACAAATTCAAGGATTCGTTTATCAAAACATTCTTTTATATACCGTGGTTTTGTTTTACAGGTTTTATCGTTGGCACGCCATTGATTGTTATCGATAGATTTCTCTATGTCAATAACTTCAGCTATGAAACCGCGCTTCTAACAGGACAAAACAATCTGTTCGAAGCCAGCCTTGATCCATGGTGGGCCTTCAAGAATTTCTTTGAAGGGAATCCGGTCTTCTCTACTTTAATAATAATTCTTTCAATCCATACATTGTTTCATCCGAAAAAATGGCGCTTGGCACTTTTACTATCGCTGGTCATCACATTTTTGACTCTGTCGATGCTGTCAAAACATTCAAGCCTATACTTTTTTGCTATCTATCCGTTTGTTTTCTTTCTTTTCAATGACATCATTTTTGATCTTGTCAGATTTCATCATAAAAAAATCATTTTTGCAGTCATTTCAGTATTTATTGGAATAACCGCTTTCAGTTCATTTTCGCAAACTTTAAACCGACTAAGTCGTCCGGATAATCTTCAAATTGCGCGGGATTGGATTTTGCATGAAATTCCACCGGGAAGTCATTTTCTTCTGGACTGGGGCTATTATCCGGAGATATTGATTGAACAAATCGGAATTCTAAACTGGCGTGAGACTGGGGATCAAAAGCTGATCCAGGCCGTCGATCATTTTAAAACAGATAAAAATATTTATAAAACTCATGACCTTTTTGCGATCAATTTCGCGATTGAAAATTTTTTTTCAGACGGAAGCTATCTTATCACCTCTTCATCGTGTTTTCGAAGATATCTTGAAACGCATCCGAAACAATCTGATTTGTTCAGGGCGCACAAAAAAAGTAATGAGTGCTATGAATTTTTGAAAAAATTTTATCAGTCTTTATTGAATGAGCAAACGCCCTTTAAACTTATAAAGCGTTTTAATCAATGGCAAGGAGCGGACGTTTATATTTTTAAATACGTGGATGAAAGTAAACCAGGCGGCAGCGGGATGTCTAACGGCTCTTAAATCCTTTAAATAATAATCGTTGATAAATAAAACTGAACAAACGGAATGGTAAAAACACTTTTAAAAACCGAAGGACTTTTCCTTCAATCTCGGTTGTATAGCGAAGCTTGGGAAAGGTATCATTCATCGCTCGTTCAATAACCTTGACCACTTCCTCAGGCTCACGATAATTATCCTTCAGGGATTCATCGATTCGATTCTTAAGGAACGCGGACATTTTATAATACGGGCTTTCTTCATTTAAGAAATTGCGGGCGAGATTGGCGTTTTCCCCGAAAATCTTCGTTTTATAGGCTCCCGGTTCGATCAAAATAACGTTGATACCGAATGGCTTGAGTTCATAGTAAAGGCTTTCACTAAACCCTTCCAAAGCCCATTTACTCGCATTGTAAGCCCCAAGCCCCGGGGAGCCGTAAAATCCGGAAATGCTTGATATATTGATGATCCTTCCGGAGCGCTTCTGACGCATCAAGGGGATAACCGCACGGGTAACATTTTGAACGCCAAAAAAATTAGTTTCCATGACTAAACGGATTTCGTCATCGCTCAAGTCTTCAAAAGCTCCGCCAATAATTATTCCGGCATTGTTGATCAGGACATCAATAGAACCGTGTTTTGCTCCAATTTCACGAATAACATATTGGATCGATTCCCGGTCAAGCACATCCATTTGATAAATCTCAGTCTGTGCCTGTCGGCGTTTTAATTCATCCGCGAGCATGCCTTGTTTATTAAGATTTCGCATGGTCGCGATAACATAATGGCCTTGTGAGGCAAAACGGCTGGCGGCAAGCATACCAAAACCACTGGAACATCCTGTAATCAGAATTACTTTTGGCGCATTTGTCATTGGAAATCTGAGTATGGTGATGGTAAATGAAATTATTTAATTGACCGTTGAATCAAACAACAGTCCATTAAAACAAGGTTGATCATCGCTTCAACGACCGGAACTATCCTGGGACAGAGGCAAGGATCATGACGACCTGAAACCTGAAGTACCTGTGGTTTCCCGTCCCGATCAACGGTCGGTTGTTCTTTTGCAATTGATGAAGTCGGTTTAACGGCAATCCGTAGCAAAATGTCTTCACCGGTTGAAATACCCCCTAAAATACCTCCGGCATGGTTTGTCTTCTGCCGGATAGCATTGTCACGCATTTCAAACGGATCATTGTTTTCTGAACCTTTCCTTTTTGCCGCCATGAAACCATCGCCGAATTCAACACCCTTAACTGCACCGATGGACATCAATGCATGGGCTAATAGCGCATCCAGTTTGTCAAAAACAGGATCCCCTAACCCAGGGGGACAACCCTTAACGACCGCTTCAACAATACCGCCGATAGAATCACCCTGCTTTTGTGTGTCCTCAATGCATCGGACCATCTCCTCAACAACATTCATATCAGCTGCTCTGACGGGATTTTTGTCAATCACGGTCAGATCGACATTTGTCGCATGAATGTTACCGACGGATTGTGTATAAGCGTAGGTTCTGATCCCGTAATTTTCCAAAATTTTTTTCGCAAGGGCCCCGGCCGCTACCCGGCAGGCTGTTTCACGTCCGGATGCACGCCCCCCGCCCCGATGATCGCGGACCCCGAATTTCTTTAAAAAAGTGAAATCGGCATGTCCAGGGCGAAAAAGATTTAACAGATGGTTGTAATCCCCGGATTGATGATCTTTATTATGAATAAGGATCGCCAAAGGAGTTCCGGATGTCTTCCCTTCAAAAATGCCAGAAAGAATTTCAGCCTGATCGGCCTCATTGCGGGCAGTGGTAATACTGCTTTGGCCAGGACGACGACGATTGAGTTCGTTTTGGATATCATTGATGTCTAACGCGATCCCGGGAGGAACCCCGTCAATCACGACTCCAACTGCGGGTCCATGACTTTCGCCAAAGGTGACCACGCGAAATAATTGACCAAAAATACTTCCAGCCATTCTATACTCGTTTCTTATGAGAAGCGAAAATGGAGGAGCGACGATCGAAAAACCGGAAAATTAATAACCGATCTTTAGATTTTAGGGTTTCGCCTCTCGCTTTGCCCCGTTCGCTTTTTTTAACTATTTTAGGCAAGCCAAGGGCGCTCTTGCGCCATCCGGGCTTCAAACTTATCGATGGCCCCGCTGAATTGAAGCGTCCAGCCGATCTGGTCAAGGCCTTTTAATAAGAATTCTTTTGCAAAAGGTGAAATATCAAATAGGAACTTTTTCCCGTCCGGGGTAACGATTGTTTGAGCGTGAAGATCAGCGGTAAACTTAATCCCCGGGCTTGTCCTAACTTCCTGAAAAAGGGCATCGACTTCATTACTTTTTAATCGTACCAAAAGAATTCCGTTTTTAAAACTATTATTGCAGAAAATATCCGCGAAGCTTGGGGCAATGATCACTTTAAAACCGTAGTCTGACAAGGCCCATGGAGCATGTTCCCGACTCGACCCGCAACCGAAATTATCTCGAGCCAGAAGAATCGAAGCGTTACGAAATGGTTCCTGATTTAAAACAAATTCCGGGTTTTCAATGGTTCCTTCATAGTCCTTAAAGCGGATTTCATGAAATAAATGCTTCCCGAAGCCGACCCGTTCAATCTTTTTCAAAAATTGTTTTGGAATTATAAGGTCCGTGTCGACGTTTTTACGATCTAACGGGGCTACTACGCCCGTGTGTGTTGTGAATGGAGTCATAAATTATTCCTTTTGTTTCGAAAATCGCTGGGCGAAAAGCGAACAGCGAAAAATCGCTCTTCTCTCCTTCCCCGTCGCTTATCTTTTATAAATATTTCCTAACATCATCACACCGACCCTGAATAGCAGCGACGGCAGCCATACCCGGACTGCACAAATGAGTTCGGCCGCCCGGTCCCTGACGTCCTTCAAAATTACGATTGCTGGTAGACGCGCATCTCTCACCCGGTTTCAGTTGATCAGCGTTCATGGCCAAACACATGGAGCAACCGGCATATCTCCACTCGAATCCGGCAGCGATAAAAATTTTGTCCAGTCCTTCCTCTTCGGCCCGCTCTTTAACAAGTCCAGAACCAGGAACGGCTAAGGCCCGTACGCCAGGCTTTATCTTCCGTCCTTTTAAGAAAAAGGCCGCTTCCCGAAAATCTTCAATTCGTCCGTTTGTACAAGACCCGATAAAAACCGTATCCACCGCGATGTCTTTGATCGCTGTGCCGGGTGTCAAACCCATATATTTTAAAGCATCGGCACACATCTTTTTTTCGACCGGATCATTGAAATCATCAGGAGATGGGACACAACCTTCGATTGAGGCGCCTTGCCCCGGACTGGTCCCCCATGTGACCCGGGGAGCAATCTCGGCGGTATTGAAATCGATGACTTTGTCGAATTTAGCACCATCATCGGACTTGAGCCCATTCCAGTATGCTACGGCCTTTTCCCACTGTTCCCCTTTCGGAACATAAGGCCTGCCTTTCAGATATCTAAAAGTTGTATCATCCGGGGAGATCATTCCTGCGCGCGCACCTGCTTCAATGCTCATATTGCACACCGTCATTCGTCCTTCCATTGTCAATGATTTGATCGCATCACCCGCATATTCGATCACATGCCCTGTTGCCCCGTCGGTTCCAATTGAATTAATAATGTATAAAATAATATCTTTAGCTGTCACACCGTTCTGCAGTTTTCCATTCAATCGGATCAGCATCGTTTTCGATTTATTTTGCTGAAGTGTTTGAGTTGCCAGGACATGCTCCACCTCCGAGGTGCCGATACCAAAAGCAAGCGCGCCGAAAGCTCCATGTGTGGCTGTGTGTGAGTCTCCGCAAACGATGACCATTCCGGGCTGGGTAATTCCCTGCTCCGGTCCGATAATATGAACCACACCCTGTCGATCATCCGGCAAATCATAGAGAGAGACTTGAAACTCTTTGCAGTTCCTTTTTAAAGCCTCAATCTGAATTTTAGACATGCCTGTTATTGTGCTGGCATCTTTTGTATCCGTCGGAACATTATGATCCATGGTCGCGAAAGTTTTTTCAGGATGGCGGACTTTACGTTTATTTACCCGGAGCCCTTCAAAAGCCTGGGCGCTCGTGACCTCATGGACAAGATGACGATCAACATAAATGATCGCGATATCCCCCTCGCTTTCACGAACGACATGAGCATCCCATATTTTTTCATACATTGTTTTCGGCATCATAACTCCTTGTTCTTTAGAGCAGTTTCCTAAGAACTGTCTGTAAAATTCCACCCTGGCGGAAATATTCGATTTCAACCGGCGTATCTAACCGGCAGATGGTTTGAAACTCTATGGTCTTATCCGGGCCTTTTGCGATTACCTTAACAGATCCCCCCGGCTTTATTACGGCAAGATCGGGAAAGTCAAAAACTTCATCGCCCGTTAATCCCAGTATCACCGCAGACTCTCCTTTAACATATTCAAGAGGAAGGATTCCCATCCCTGCCAAATTTGAACGGTGGATTCGTTCATAACTTTCGGCGATCACGACTTTAATGCCAAGCAGGGCCGGTCCTTTTGCCGCCCAGTCCCGGCTTGAACCTGTTCCGTATTCTTTTCCTGCTAAAACGATTAACGGCACTTTATCCAGTTTATATTGCCGGGATGCCTCGAAAATACTCATTTTTTCCTTTGAAGGGAAATGCACAGTCCATGAGCCCTCGGTCCCTGGCGCCAGATCATTTCGCAGACGGATATTGGCGAAAGTACCCCGAACCATGATCTGATCATTTCCACGCCGAGAACCATAGGAATTAAAATCAGCCGGTTCCACTCCCAATTCCTGGAGATATTTACCGGCAGGGCTGTCTTTGGCGATCGAACCAGCCGGAGAAATATGATCCGTGGTTACCGAATCTCCAAGTTTGACCAGAACTCGCGCATCGGAGAGCGGTTTAATCTCTCCCGAAACTTTATCCATTGCATCAAAGAAAGGCGGTTCATGTAGATATGTGCTGTCTCCGTTCCATTCAAAAAGTTCGCCGCTTCGAATTCGAATTGCATCCCAGCGTTTATTTTCGTTTTTAATGCGGGCATACGCAGTTTGAAACGCATTCGGATGTACATTTTCTTTAATCATCGCCGTTATCGCCAATGAATCTGGCCATATATCCTTTAAATAAACTTCTCGCCCCTTGTGGTCTCTTCCGATCGGCTCCTCGTTGAAATCAATATCAATGGTTCCTGCCAGGGCATAAGCCACAACCAGTGGCGGAGACGCCAAATAATTCGCCTTTGTATGGGGAGAAATCCTTCCTTCAAAATTCCGGTTCCCGCTTAATACGGCGGCGGCGATTAAATGGTTTTCATCAATTGCCCTGGCAACTTCTTCATCCAATGGTCCGGTATTACCAATACAGGTCGCGCATCCATAACCAATGATATGGAATCCCAACTTAGTCAAATAAGGCATGAGTCCGGCTGTCTTGAGATAATCTTCAACAACCAAAGAACCCGGCGCAAAACTGGTTTTTATGAAAGAAGCGACTTTAAGTCCTTTTTCAACGGCATTCTTTGCGAGCAAGCCCGCCGAAAAAAGTAATGACGGGTTTGATGTATTTGTGCAGCTGGTAATCGATGCCACTACAACACTGCCATGCCGTAATGTCTCACCATTTTTTAATTTAACTTCCTTTCGCATTTCTTCCGAAGAAAGCCCGAAGCTCTGTTTACTAACTGGAGCGGCCAGCGCGTTCTCAAAAGAACGTTTCATATCCACTAATCTAATGCGGTCTTGAGGCCTTTTGGGACCTGCCAAACAAGGTTCAGCCGTCGATAAATCCAATTCAATATGATCGTTGAAATCCGGAACATGACTGTATCCGGTATAAAACATTCCTTGTTCTTTTAAATAAGAACGGATCAGGTCAATTTGAGCCTGATCGCGGCCCGTCAGGGTATAATAACTTAAGGTTGTTTCATCAACGGGGAAAAAGCCGACCGTAGCGCCATATTCCGGAGCCATATTGGCGATCATCGCTCTATCTGGCAGTGTTAATCCGTTCAATCCATCCCCGTAATATTCCACAAATTTTCCGACCACTCCTTTTTTTCTAAGCATTTCCACAATCGTCAATACCAAATCAGTCGCCGTTACGCCCTCTTTTAACCGCCCCGTCAGCTTAAATCCAATCACTTCCGGCAAAATCATGGTAATTGGTTCACCGAGCATAACAGCCTCGGCCTCAATCCCGCCGACCCCCCATCCAAGAATGCCTAAGCCATTAATCATAGTCGTATGGCTGTCTGTGCCGACAACACTGTCAGGAAAAACAATTATTTCATCGCCCATGTTTTTCTTTAATATCCCTTCTGCGAGATATTCAAGATTGATTTGATGAATGATTCCTGTTCCGGGAGGAATAACGGAAAAATTTCTGAAAGCCTTTTGTCCCCATTTGAGGAACTCATAGCGTTCCTGATTACGGTCGAATTCACGATCCATATTCTTCTGCAAGGCATCTTCACAACCATAACAATCAACCTGAAGGGAATGGTCAATCACCAGGTCACAGCGGACTTGTGGATTGACTTTGGCGATATCTCCTCCCAAATGAAGCATGGCGCTTCGCATTGCCGCGAGATCTACGACACAAGGCACACCGGTAAAATCCTGCAAAATGACGCGTCCGGGATTAAATGTTACTTCACATTGCTCAGATTGATAAGGCGACCATGAAGCGATTTTACGGATATCATCAAGCGTCACTTTAAAACCGTCATAATTCCGCAAGGCGTTCTCAAGCAGGATTTTGATTGAAAACGGCAGACGGCTTGGGTCATTAATGCCTAACCTGGTTATATTATTAATGTTGTAATAGGAAAACTTGCCTTGACGGGTTTCCAAAATTGCTTTTGTTTCCTGCGTAATCATCAGACACCTTTATATTTTGATAAAATTGAACGATATTATATATAATTCATAATCTGCCGTCAAGGAATTGGGAATAAAAAGAAATGGAGTAATGATTGAAATCAGGACTTTTCCAATGTCTTGGGAACTGTAAAATAAAACGTTGCGCCGTACCCCGGCTTTGATTCAATCCAGATTTTCCCGCCCTGGTCCTCTATAGTGGCTTTAACAATGCTCAGGCCGGCCCCGGTTCCCTCGTATTCATCAACATTGTTAGCACGCTTAAAGAGTTCAAAAATTTCCTCATGCAGATGTTCCGGGATGCCAATGCCGTTATCGTTAACATAAAATTGAACACAGGAGGGATAATCTTTGTATCCGATTTCAATCTTTGGACGCTGACCGGGGATTTTTGCGGAAAATTTAATGGCGTTATTAATCAAGTTAAAAAAAACACCAGTCATTTTAATTTTGTCACAAAGGATGACCGGCAGATTTTTTTGAACCGAGATATCGACATTCAAGCGCTCAATGTCATACTCAACCCGTTCCAAAACGGCGTTTACGACCTCATTAAAATCCGTCGGTTCATAAGGATTTTTAACTCGCGTCACCCTGGTTACTTCCAGGAAATCATTAATCAGTTGATTCAGGTGCAATGTACTTTTGATGATACCGTCAATACTGCGTTTGGCACGCGCATCCATGTGATCATAGCAATGTTTTTTCAGATAATCGGCATATCCGGCAATACCGGTTAACGGGGCGCGGATATCATGGCTGACGGTATAAACAAACCTGTCCAGTTCCTTGTTCACCTTCTCAAGTTCTGATTGACGTTGACGCGTTTCTGAAACAGCGCCCTGATGCTGGATAAGTCCTCCGGAAAGCTCTTCGATTCGCGCGTTCATGGCATCAAGAACGGAATCAATCTCAGCAACATCATCAAGGAGTGTCTGTCTTTTCAAAAGGTTATTTTTTTGAAGATAACGATTGGCCTTGTGGCGCAGGTCAGACAAAGGATAACCGGTTGTATAAATGATCATTAGCCCGATGAGGACTACGAAAAAAAGACTGATCCAGAAGATTGCCCATATGACATGGCGGGCGATGAGTTCTTCACTATGCCCGTGAGAAAGACCCGGGCCGGTTATTTCCATGGTGCGATAAGATGCGCCAACTTCAGTAATCTGATTGAGCGCTGTCAGCGTGACTGCGGCAAGGACAGCCAAAACAAAAAAAATGAAAATAAAAATTTTATTGATTGTTCGCATATCATTCCTTTTTGGTATTCTAATGCAAATAAATAAAAAAGAAAAGCTGGAATTTCTTGCAAATTCCGCGACGAGCCATTAAGATACATCCATATGAAAATAACCATCCTGAATCCATCCTTCGGCGAAAATTTTGTGCGTGTTGCCCGATGGGCTGCGAAATCCAGGGGTCGGGTCCAGCGCCACCCCGAGTACCTGTTGACCGCCGCGCGGATCCTTCTTGATGAAGGTCATCAAGTGAGTTTTATCGAAGCTGCGGCACGTAATTTAAATCCGGAAGAGTCTCTGGCTCTTTGCGTTAAAACCGAACCTGAACTCCTGGTTGTCCATGCCACCACCCCTTCGATTTATAATGATTTAGAGCAGGCGATTGCAATTAAAAAAAGTACGGGATGTAAAATTGTTTTTGTCGGGCAGCATGTAACGGCTGAACCTGATGATACTTTCATGCTTTCCGGCAATCAACTTGATTATATTGCACGAGGCGAATATGACTTCACCCTTTTAGATATTGCGAATGGGAAAACTCCTTATGAAATCGAGGGCTTAAGCTGGATTCAAAATGATAATATTATCCATAATCCGTCACGTTCCCCGCTTGATGTCAATAAACTCCCTTTCCCTGCCTGGAACTTGATTCAACCTGAATGGTATCCGGACGCCGGAAAAAAATTCCCATTTCTTACGCTGATGACCGGCCGGGGATGTAATAATGCATGCTCTTTTTGCCGGGATCCGCAATTAATGTACGGCCATTGCGTACGCAGCCGCGATCCTGAGAAGGTTGTCGATGAAATGGAATTTGATTTGCAGGTCCATCCGCAAATCCGCGAAATCATGATCGAAACGGACACCTTTGCGGCTGATGCCGATAATGCCCGTGCTGTTTGTGAAGAAATCATCCGCCGCGGGGTTAATAA
Source organism: Candidatus Omnitrophota bacterium (assembly GCA_040753435.1). GTDB lineage: Bacteria > Omnitrophota > Gorgyraeia > Zapsychrales > JANLHA01 > JAKLFA01. The sequence continues at coordinate 17,399 of JBFMEN010000006.1, forward strand.
GCGGGTGACATGGTCTTGTAATACACGGATTGATACCCCGCTTGATTTGCTGCCTTTGATGAAACAGGCAGGCTGCCGTATGCTTATGACCGGATTCGAATTTGGTTATGATGACGCTTTCCGAAATGTTCATAAGGGCCGTGTAAATACGAATATGGCGCGTGAGTTTGCCCGAAGAGCCCATGAACTTGGTTTTATTATCCATGGTTGTTTTATGATCGGCGCTCCTGGTGAAACCCATGAGACTGCCCTGCGGACCATTGATTTTGCCAAATCACTTCCTTTGGATACCATTCAGATTACCGGAATCGCTGTTTACCCAGGAACTGCCCTCTATCGATGGGCAAAAGAAAACAACTATATTCTTGCTAAGGACTGGCGTGAATGGCTGACGCCGAGCGGTGAGCAAAAAACCATCGTCAATTACCCCCAATTGAAGGCTTCGGAAATCGATATCTTGATTGACACCGGTTTAAAAGAATTTTATCTCCGGCCAAAACAAATCTGGCGAATGCTTGTTTCAATCCGGAGTATCGGAGATCTGTTGAGGAAAATTTACGGACTGAAAGCGTTTGTGGATTATTTTTTAAAAAAGTTACAAGATACAAGTGGCAGGTCACAAGATACAAGTTACTGATAAAGATAGGGGACAGCTGGAAATGCAACGCCGCTGTCCCCTTATTTTTTGTCACTTGTAACTTTTTACTATCTAAAACTCACCCTCACCCTGTATGTCAGCGTCGCTTCACCGTCCTTTTCAACAGGAATATTAAACTTTATGTTCTGCGCATCAATTTTTTCATATTCTTGTGAAGGATCAATAATCGTCCATTCTCCTGATACAGGTTCGATCACGGTGACGTTCACATCCTCTTCTTTATGATTCCGGATAACGACCTTCCAGGCGGTTTCGATTGCACGGTTTCCGAGATTCTGGAAATCCATTTGAACGCGCTCCGCCACAATGTCAAAGGCCTCTCCAATCTTTAGCGTGATCTCTTCATCTTTTGGAGTATGATCAATGCGGTCCTCGCCAATAAACTGAAGTTTTTCTTTATTATCCATTTTATAAAGACGGATCGTTCCTGCCGGCAGCGGCATCCCCAAATTGTTTTTCGCTTCATTTTTAAATTTTAAATAGACACCGACCTTAGACTTTGGGATTTCGTGAAAACGGCTCTGGAAAAAATGGTTTTGGCCGTATAGAATAAATTCCTTTTGAATGTTGATTTTGTCCGCTTCAAGCAAACTGATCTGTTTTGTCTGGTTGTTTTTAATAGTCGTCTGTCGCTGCAGATCATAGATGTGATATTCGAAGAACGCCGCTTCCTCAAAGCCTCCTGCTTTGGACGACATGACCATGGATCTATCGTCGCCAAATTCCATTCCGGACAGCGTGGGTTCCTGGACTCTGTTGACTTCACCAGCGACCAGTTTGAGGGCTGCGTCACGATACTCTGCGCCGCTTCGGTTGTCAACAGTGACCCAGCCGTTCAATCCTGCCGATTTATCATCCGCGCTCACCGTCATAACATAGTCTGACTTCCAGCCGATATTATTGGTTAAATAGGAAACCTCCAGTTGCTGGACTTCAGAAGATTCATTCTGAAACATCCATGTTAACGTGGGCTTGGCAATTAAATTATCCGGAATCTCGGGCAGGACGATCTTCCCGCTATATCCAAGATAAATTTCATCATGAATCTTATAAATCTGGCCGTTATTATTACTTAACAATTCTGCCTCCAGCTCCTTTGAAGTACCCTGATAAATATTCTCATCGATGATTTTGACCTTTTTACCAACATATTTATCAAGCAGTTTCTGGGAATTCATCAAATCGTACTCGTAATTCTGCTCAAGGACCATGAATTGTTCTGGAGCATTCAGGGATTTCACCGCGACAGTCACGGGCTGAATACCGGATGCGACATCCGCAAAACGAAGCTCTCCCACTCCCTCCGGCAACCGGATTTCCCGGGTATCCTTGATCAGGCCGATATTGGAGTTGTAGACCGTAACTTCAACCCCGGTCTGATCATCTATACCGGATTCAATTGTTTCAGCTCTGCTGCCCGAAGATATTAAAACGAACGCGAAGAGGATTAGCATGACAAATTTTTTCATTTTTTCTCCTTACGGTTTTCAGGATCGTCATTGTGAAAATCGTTTTGCCGATTAAGTTCAGCGGTTAATTTCTGATATTCGTCGTCCAATTTATTTTTTTCACCTTTTAAATAATGGAGGGAAATCATGCTGCGGGTAAACCCATCAAGCAAAAGCCCGAATGCGCCGGATATCGCCACCAGAAACATCTCGCCTTTCTCGATACCCCCATGCAAAACATAAAATACGACGGCGGCGAACTGGATGAAACAAATACCTGTAATGATTTTCAATAATGTTGACTGGTTCATGCAGTTATTTTTCAAAATTTAATTGATAAATCAATTCCAACCGGACAATGATCTGAGCCCATAACATCTTTTTGAATGAAGGCATCTTTGAGTTTTGGCAGGAGATCGGGAGTAATAATGAAATAATCGATTCTCCATCCGATATCCCTGGCCCTGGCGCCGGTTTTATAATCCCACCAGGAATAATGACCGGGTTTGCCTGGGTTAAGATGACGGAACGTATCGATATACCCTTTTGAAAAAAGAGTTGTCATCCATTCTCTTTCAATTGGAAGAAAGCCGGTCTTCGTTTCATTCGCCCTGGGCCGGGCCAGATCGATTTCCTGATGCGCGGTATTAACATCGCCACAGATAATCAGGGATTTCCCTTTTTTCCTTAAGCTTTCCGCACGTTTCAGGAAACAATCGTAAAAAGCCATCTTGAACGGGACACGCACGTTCCCCCGGCTGCCATTCGGGAAATAGATATTGAACAAAATGAAATTTGCATATTCCAGTTCGAGGACGCGTCCTTCTTTATCGAATTCCGGAATCCCCAGCCCTTCGATGACATTATCAGGTTCTTTTTTTGTAAAAACGGCAACGCCACTATAACCTTTTTTTTCAGCAGAAGTCCAGTAAGAACGGTAGTGATTTGGATTGATAAATTTTTCGGAAAGAATATCCGGATCAGCTTTGGTTTCCTGAACACAGACAATATCAGCCGGTTCTGTCAGAAGCCATTCAAAAAATCCCTTTTTTTCAATGGCCCGAATTCCGTTGATGTTCCAGCTTAATAGTTTCACCAAGCACCTCCACCCGCTACTTAAGGGATGATTTTAAAAAATTCGAAAAGAACCATGACCAGGATGCTGATGTGAAGGAAGATTTTTTTATTTTACCTGAAGAGTAAAAATTGTGTAGAAATTTTTTGCCGATTAGAAAGTTATTTAACCATACCGGCAAAACCCATAAAAGCCATGGAAAGAAGACCTGCCGTGACCAAAGCGATTGGGGCGCCCTTCATAAACGCAGGGACATCTGCCAATTCCATTTGTTCCCTGATTCCCGCAAAAATAATCAAAGCGAGGGCGAAACCGACGGCATTGGCCACAGCGAAAACGACGCTTTGCATTAAATTGTATTCATTTTGGATAACAAGAATGGCTACACCCAGAATCGTGCAATTGGTAGTAATGAGCGGGAGATAAACACCAAGTGCCTGGTAAAGCGCCGGGCTGATCTTTTTCAAGATCAACTCGACCATCTGGACCAGAGCAGCAATTACCAGAATATACGTAATCGTTTGCATAAACCCGATGCCAAAAGGCAAAAGAACATATTTATAAACCAAATATGTGACTGTTGTCGAAAGGGTCATGACAAAGACAACAGCGCCTCCCATGCCTCCAGCAGTTGAGAAACGATTAGAGACTCCCAGAAAAGGGCAAATCCCTAAAAAACGTGTCAGTACGATATTATTTACAAAAACTGCAGAAATAATAATAAAAACATATTCCATAAGTTCTTCCTTTATGATACTGCAGGCCTTTGCGCCCTTCCCTTAAGTCGATTGGCAATTGCAACCAAATATCCCAATGCGATAAAAGCTCCCGGCGCCAGGACAAAAATAAGGATTCCATCCTGTGCAATAAATTTATGACCGAAAAGCGCGCCGCCTCCAAGAACTTCCCTAATTCCTCCCAATGTAGTCAATGCCAATGTGAAACCCAATCCCATACCGAGACCGTCGATAATCGATGAAAAAACCGTATTCCTGGATGCAAATGCCTCGGCCCGCCCCAAAATAATGCAATTCACCACGATAAGCGGGATAAACAAACCCAGTTGGGCATGAAGAGCCTGAACATAAGCTGACATGGCCAGGTCAACGACAGTGACAAATGAGGCAATAATCACAATAAACGCAGGAATCCTGACTTCATCTGGGATAAAACGCTTAACCATAGAAATGGCCATGTTCGACATCACGAGAACAAAGGCAGTAGCCAATCCCATTCCCATTCCATTAATGGCTGATGTTGTGACGCCTAATGTTGGACAAGTCCCAAGCAACAGGACAAGTATTGGATTCTCCCGGAGAAAACCTTTTGTAAAATTTTCCCATTGGTTCATGGCTTTATTTCCTTTTCGTAAACCTGATAGGCTTGCTGAACGGCATCGATAAAGGCCCTGGATGAAATGGTTGCAGCCGTGATCGCATCAACATCCCCACCGTCTTTCGTAACTTTCATATTGAAATTTGCCGGATTTTTTCCTTTAAACTGACTGGCAAAATCAGACTTGCTTTTTTCCATTTTATCACCCAGTCCCGGTGTTTCTTTATGCTCAAGAACTACGATATCTTGAATCGTCCCGTCTACTTGAAACCCTACCATTAAACGGATCGCCCCGCCAAAACCTTTATTGCTTAACGCTTCCACGGCTGCTCCAACAAATTGACCATCTTTTTTTGCCGGATAGATATAAATAACTCCGGAAGGAATTTCGACGATCTTCTCTTCATCAATCGGATTATTATTGAATTCTGGAACTACTTCTTTAACGGCATTGACCTTTTTTGCCATTCGGGCTTGAGCAATCGGCTCTTTAGTCAATTCATAAACCCCGCCGACGCTTGCAGACCCGACCAGCGCAATGACGAACAAAGCAGTCACCATATGAAAAAAACTAGATTGTTTCTGGGCCATTTATCATTCCAATCACTATTGCTTTTCACCAAAACGCCTGGGTTTACAGTAACGATTAATCAATGGAACAAACGCATTCGAAATAAGGATGGCAAAAGATACGCCTTCAGGATAAGAACCAAATATCCTGATAAGAACGGTTAAAACGCCGATCAGGGCGCCGAAGATCAACATGCCTTTTTTGGTCATCGGTGACGTAACATAATCCGTAGCCATAAAAATGGCGCCCAACATTACCCCTCCTGTCAAAATCTGAAACAATGGATCAGCATACCTCTCTGGATTTGATAACCACAATAAACCTGTAAACACAAAGATTGTTCCGACCATCGATACAGGGATATGCCAGGTGATAATCTTTTTCCATAACAAGTAAACAAATCCGATCAGCAGGGCAAGCGCGGAAATTTCCCCAATGCATCCGCCCATTCTACCCAAAAATAAATCGAAATATCCAGGCATCTGTTGCATTAATTCTGAAACGTTCTTGCCTTCTTTTACGCCCTCTTTCAAAATGCCTAACGGTGTTGCGGCTGTCACGGCATCAAAAGGTTTTGGCCATGTCGTCATATGAACTGGGAACGAAAACAATAAAAAAACCCTGCCGATTAAGGCAGGATTAAAAGGATTATTCCCTAAACCGCCAAAAGTCATTTTTGCGATCAGGATGGCGGCGGCGCTTCCAATGACGACCATCCACAAAGGCAAATTGGAAGGAAGATTAAAAGCAAGCAATGTCCCGGTGATAATCGCAGAACCATCAAACGCGCGCACCGGGACTTTGAGAACATATTTTTGAACTAGAAATTCAAGGGCAACGCAGGAAAATACTGCCGTGAGTGTAATAACCAGGGCATTAAATCCAAATACGTAAATACCCATCAACCCGGCCGGAATCAAAGCGATAATAACGCCATACATTAAGGTTTCGATAGATTCCTTGCTGTATGTATGTGGTGATAAAGCAACCGTCAGCGGAATGTTATTGCTCATTTTTTCTCTTGTTTCCTCATTCGTTGGATCACGTTGAATTTCCCTAAACGGATGTAATCAAGTAACGGCCGGTTCGCGGGACAAGTATAACTGCAACAGGCACACTCACAGCAATTCGTAATTTTCTCCTGCTCTGCCCTGTCCAGCATGTCTTTTTCAACCAATGTCATCAATAAATACGGCTCTAATCCTAATGGACAAACGGAGACGCACCTGGCGCATCGAATACAAGCTTGAACCTCTTTGCGGTGAGCGTCATTATCCGGAACAAGCAAAATTCCACCTGTTCCTTTGGTAACGGGAGATTCCATGGTCGAAAGACATTTGCCCATCATGGGACCTCCGCTCAGGATTTTGCCGGTTGATTCCGGGAGTCCTCCGGCAGCATCGATGAGCTGTTTGATCGGGGTGCCGATACGCGCCAGAAAATTCGAAGGATTTTTCACCGCATCTCCGGTTACTGTTACGATACGTTCAATCAAGGGCTTATTTTTCTGAACAGCTTCGTAAATTGCATAACAGGTAGCTACATTTAAAACAACGCAACCGACATCGATCGGAAGTCCCTTGGGAGGTGGAGGAATTTCACGGTTCACCAGGGCCTTTACCAGTTGGCGTTCCCCTCCCTGCGGATACCAGACTTTTAAAGGAACAACCTCGATCCCGGGATCATCGTCAGTCAATCGGTTTAAATGATTAATGGCATCAGGCTTGTTGGCCTCAATTCCGATAAGTGCTTTTTTTATGCCAGTGGCACGCAGTGCCAGACGCACACCAATCAAAATTCCTTCAGCCCGCTCCAGCATCAAACGATGGTCACCGGTTAAGTACGGCTCGCACTCAACACCATTTATTAAAAGAAAATCGGCTTTTTTACCTTCAGGAACGCTTAATTTGACATGGGTCGGGAAAGCAGCGCCGCCAAGGCCGACGATTCCAGCATCGGCAACTTTGCGGCGAATTTCGTCGGAAGACGCAGTAATCTCAGTCTTGATAGCACTGGTATGATCGATGCCGTCAGCCCATTCATCACCTTCGACTTTAATGATAAAAGCCATGCGTTTGAATCCAGAAGCTTCAACAACCTGGTCCATTTTTAAAACAGTCCCCGACACAGAAGAATGGAGATTGGCGGAAATAAAACCACCTGATTTAGCGATCAGCTGTCCGGTTTTGACCTTTTCTCCAGGATTCACGACAGGAACAGCAGGGGCGCCGATATGCTGTGAAAGCATGATAGAAACAGTCTCCGGCAGCGGCAAAACCGTAATCGGTTGCTTAGCCGATAATTTGGAGTCATGCGGGTGAATCCCGCCGACAGGAAATGTTTTTATATTTGCAAACATATTTATTTTTTAGATTCCAGATTAATTTCTCTTTATTTCTTTCGTGACAGATTCCGGCCCTTCTTCTTTCTGAACAGGTCGCGGAGGAAAATTCACCTCGTGAATGGCTCTGGTCGGGCAGACAACAACGCATTTGCGGCACAACTTGCATTTATCATCATCAATGTAGGCCAGGTTATTTTCAAGAACAATGGCTCCAAACGGACATTCTTTTACACATTTGCCGCAGGCTATGCATGCAGCTTTGCAAGCCTTTAACGCCGGACCACCTTTATCACGATTAACACAACTGACGAACACCCGACGATTTTTTAAACCTTTTTTTCTAAGTTCGATAATGTCTTTCGGACATGCGATCACGCATTTTCCACAGGCCGTGCATTTATCCTCATCAACGACAGGAAGGCCGGTCGTTGTATCCATATGAATTGCATCGAATGGACAAACCTTGACGCAATCACCCAGCCCCAAACATCCATAAGCGCAATCTGTGTCTCCTGCATAAGTAAATGTTTCGATCTCGCAGGTCTTTGCACTGTCATAATTAGTGGTCTTCTTGCGGGCATTGAAATCACCATTGCATCTGACAACTGCAATCATGGGCACCTTTTCGGTCACTGTCTTTCCAAGGATACTGGCTATTTTGGCCATGCATTCATTTCCTCCGGGAACACAGTACAGCCCCTCCAGAACCTCGGCTTTCAAGCAGGCTTCTGCAAAGGCATGGCAACCAGGATATCCGCAGGCCCCGCAATTCGCCGATGGAAGCACAGATTCAATTTCATGAATTCGGGAGTCTTCCTCGACCTTAAATTTTCGGGCGGTAAAATAAAGAATAACAGCGGAAATGACCGCGATGATTGAAAGTGAAAGAATTGTATAGATAAAAGCTGCGCTCATAAGATTATTTCACATCTTCCAGACGAAGAACGAATGTCTTTTTAATTTTGTTACGTAATAAATAAATACCTAAATAATAAGGAATCAGCGCGCTCAAGGACAAAATACCTGCGGCTGCCTCATTTTTGAAGAAATGCGATGCTGCAATCAGGACCATGATTACCAGGACAAGTGGGATGATATAGGCCAGAAAAAGGGCCCTAATCCCGTGGCGTGTCTCCATTACAACAATAACCTCGTCACCGGGCTTGGCTGCGGGATTTTTCTGAAAAACATCCACTACTTTTTCCCCTGCTCCTTCTAAAACAGGACAACTGCCTCTGGCGTCACATGAGCCGCAAGCGGTAACCGGTTTAAGGACAACCTTCACGATATCCCCTTCAACCGATTGAACAACACCTTCATGTTTAATCACAGACGGATCAGGCATATATCTATTAGTACGAATTGTTTATTAGAAATTACAGGAAATGATACGCGGTCTTAGCCGTCTTGTCAATAGATAACCCCGGTTTCTTTGTCTTTGATAGCAGTTTTACAGCCGATGATAATTTTTATTACTTTTTGCTGCGCTTTTTCAGACTTAAAATAAGAAGCACGTCTGCGAAATAAAGAAGCCGGATCAAATATTCCGGCTTCTTCATGAAAAACTTTTAAAAATAAA
>JBFMEN010000007.1:0-24769 GCA_040753435.1 Candidatus Omnitrophota bacterium
AAATGACATCAGCCTGAAATGAAATTATCAACAGACTGCGGATTTTTCGTAACTTATACTCAAAGTTTATAATCCCTGTCGCTGCGTAAAGGAACAACTATGTTAATCGGAAAGAGAATCAGGGAATTAAGAAAACTGCGTAAAATGAAGCTCATTGACCTGGCGGAAAAGACTGGCATCCAGATCGCGACCCTGAGCCGGATTGAGCACGAAAGAATGACAGGCACTCTCGCCTCGCATCTAAAAATCGCGAAAGCCCTCAGTATTGAACTCCCCGAGCTTTATCAGGATGTTGTCAATCGTTCAAAAGCCGAACCCGAAACCATCACCGAAAAAACACCTACCCAGACCTTCTCTTTTAATGAAAAGGCTGCTTATGAAATCCTCACGCCCAATGTTATGTCAAAAAAAATGATGCCAATCATGATGCGCCTCGAAGCAAAAGGAAAAACAAGCCCTGAAGTGACCAGTCCCGGTACCGAACGATTTGTTTTTGTCCTTAAAGGTAAAATCACAGTTTATGTCGGTGAGAAAACTTTTCCTTTAAAACCTAACAACTCCCTTTACTTTGACGCGTCCATTCAGCATTGGTTTGAGAATTCCGGTGAAGTTCCCGCAAAATTCATGTCGATTTCAACGCCAGTTGCACTCTAGCGAAATTTTCTAATGAATAAAAAGATATTAATTATAAACGATCAAGAAGACAATTATGAACCGCTCAAGTCAATTCTTGAAGATTTCTACCCCTTGATCCTGACCAGAACCGCGGAAGCCGGCCTTGATGTTCTTAAGAATTCCGGCCGAAATATTGCCGTTATTTTTATAGAAGGTAACGATACCGAACTGCTGGATGAGATCAAAAAACATTATCCGGATAGCCCTGTCATAATAACGGCGGGACACAATTTTGAGGAAACTGCCAAAGCGCTAAATAATGGCGCAGCCGACTATATTCTTAAACCATTTAAGAGTGAAGACGTATTAAAAGCAGTTAAGACATATTTCATTGAAGAAAAAAATGATACATAGGAAATTTTGAATTCTGGTTTTGGCGTATAACCAACCACGACTTCCCGGACACGTGCAACAGACTTGAAACGTGTACCGCCGGGCAATCAGCACCAGCATAACAATGATCAGTTCCGTGAGTGCAAATCCTTTTTCTGCTTGAAAATCTTTTTCATCATTTAAATCATTTTCTTTTCAAACAATCCACGAAGGGCTTTGGCTGCGTCGGGATGAAACTGGGTGCCGGAATGCCGCATGATCTCTTCCACAGTATCTTTGGGCGTTGAAGGAGGGCGGTAGGGGCGCTGGGTTGTCATCGCGTCAAAGGTATCGGCCACGGCGATAATCGCGGCTATGATCGGAATCTCCTCACCTTTAAGACCGTCGGGATAGCCGCCTCCGTCATAACGTTCATGATGATGGCGGATCCCCTTAATGCTTTCTTCAAGCTCGGGAAGGTCTTTTAGAATAGAGACCCCGTCGACAGGATGACGTTTAATCAGGGCGTATTCTTCAGGCGTCAAACGCCCGGGCTTATTCAAAATCATTTCAGGAACGCCGATCTTCCCGATGTCATGCAGAATGCCGGCGATATAAAGGTTTTCAAAAAATTGTTCGTCGAATTCATAGTTCATAGTGTCAGACATATAGCGGGCAATGGCGACGGAACAACGGGTTACGCCCTCGCTGTGACCTTTCGTGTATTCATCCTTCGCCTCGATAGCTGCGCCAAGTGTATTCGTCATACGGATAAACAAATCGTGTTTCTTTTCGGCGTTTTCTTTAAGTTTTTCGAATAACTGTGCATTTCTGATTGCCATTGCCGCATTAGATGCCAGTGCCGCAAAAAAAGTCAGCTCATCGCGTTCAAATTTTTTACCGTCGATCTTGGGACCCAACATCAGGATTGCCATCAGTTCGCGATGATAGATCGCCGGAACACAAGCCACTACTTCATAAAGGTCCATCTCATCACAAACCCCGTGAAGGATTCCCGATACTTCGGGATCGCAAACCCCTCCGTTCAACAGTCCTTCTTTCCAGATAGTGGTGTGCAAATCATAAGAAACAATAGCCCCGTTCTCCCTCAGAAGTGGCTCGAATTTCTTATTGAAGAAAACCTGAATCAGCGGACTGTTCTTGTAGAAACGGACAAAACCTTCAGGAACTTTATTACCAATCTTCCCTTTGGTGACATTCAGGACGTACGCATCCTTGTCCGGATCATGAAGGATCATACCGGCATGTTTGATCTGGACACGGCCTACAATGATGCGCAGGATCATCTTGATCAGTACCTGGGGATCATGGATCATGATCATCCCGCGGCTGGCCGCCTCTAACGCTTTTTTATAGTCAATATTTTTTGAAGTCTTTTCCATCGCGTTAATTAAAAACGTTAATAACACAATCCGAAGGAATCAAAAATTTCCGGCAAACAGTGTCGTTTGGAGCTAAGAGAAAATTTATCATTAATGATTCTTCTGACATTTAGACTATCTTCTCCAGCTCGGCCATCACGACCTTATGCAATTCTCCCAGAATCAAAGGCTTATGAATAAAACCAACGATCCCCAGATTCTCGGCTTCTGTGACAATCGCCTCATCCTCAACACCGCTGACCATGATCACCCTTGTTTTATCTTCGCTTTCCCTCAATCCATGAAGGAACTCAACGCCCGTCATCTCCTCCATCCGCACATCCAAAAGAATCAGGTCGGGACGTTCATTGGCAACGATATCGGCTGCCTCACTCCCCCCGCCGGCCGTAAAGACCTGAATGCCGCGTTTCTGAAAGAAATTTTTGGCAAATTCTCGGATATCAATCTCATCATCGACAATCAATAGCTTGGGCATAATCAATCCTTTCTGTATTAGCCCTTCATTAAATCAAAATTCACATGGTTATGCGGTCGGCATCCTCCTAGCATGCCGGCAACATCACATACACCCTGGTTCCCTTCATATATTCAGAACGGTAAATGACTTTACCTTTATGATTTTCCTCAATAAGCTTTCGTATGACGTAAAGGCCAAGACCGGTTCCTTTTTTGCTGGAAAGTTTCGTCGTAAAAAATGGCGTAAAAATTTTTACCTGATCTTCCGCCTTGATCCCGATCCCGTTATCCCTGATCAAAATATGGATCCATTTCGGGGCATGCAACTCAGCGGTAATCTTGATGGTCGGGCGATATCCCTCCTCTTTCAGCTCTTCCTTACGCTGCATCATGGCGTCATAGGCATTATCGAACAAATTAAAGAAAACCTCCTGAAGCTCTGTGAAATTCCCTTTGATCTTCGGAAGTCCTCGCGGAAAATCTGTTATCAAATCCATCGCATCTTTCTTGATCTTAAACTGCGCCATTTTAAACGCCTCGTCGATCAGCTCATCCAAATCGACTTCCGAAAGAGTCTCATCCTGTTTACGGCTGTATTTTAAAAGCCCCCGGACGATCTCGCCACCCTGAGTCACATTTTCCTGAATGCGGGTGAGCGCATGCTCCAAGTCCACCATCACGTCCTTTATTGCGCCGCTCATCGGCAAATCTTTTTTCATACAAATCGTGTCCAGGGCATCGCCGGCGATAAATCCAAGGGCATGAAGGCGGTTGTTGATCTGATGCGACAGCCCGTCTGCCATAATCCCGATCGTCGCCATTTTTTCCGCCTGGAAAAGCTGTTCATGGGTTGCACGCATATCCCGGTAAAACTGGCAATTCTCAATAGCGAGCGCCGCCTGGCTGGCCAGTATCGAGAAAACAGAAATGTCGTCATCACTGTACAACTCGCCGGATAGTTTTCGTCCCAGCACCATAAAGGCAATCAAATTTTCATCGATAAAACTCGGGATAACCAACTCCGCATGCAGCAGCTCCATTTGCCTGGCTACCTCATCGAATTTGGCGTCAGGGCTGTCCAGCGCGCGTTGTTTAAGCTCGGAATACACAATTGGCTGCTGGACTTTATTAAGGGCCCTGATGATGGGCGAACGCGTGTCAAGTTCTTTAACTTCCCACTTCATCTTATGACGGGAACGCGCTCCCTCAAATTTATATTTCTTGCCGCCCGGCTCTTTCAGAAAAATAACACTGTGTTCAATCCGGACGGAACGGGTGACAATATGGACGATCATCCCAATCAATTTTTCCATGTCCTTTATCCGTCCCATGCCGGTCGCTGCCTGGCGCAATGTCGCCTGGTACCGCCGCTGATCCTGGAACAGCTTTTCCTCGGCTTTTCTCTGGATCGCCATATAAATAAACGGTCCGGCGGTAGCCAACACCGTCAGCAAAATCAGCGGAGACAGCCACCAGGTGTCTCCAAGAAAGGCCTTCAACCATTCCTGCAGACTGAACGCGAAGAAATAGGGAATGCCAAGAACCAGCGAATAAACAAAAATAAAGATCGTTGTCCTGGTAATGACGATGCTGACATCCATCAACCGGTACTTTATAATCGAATAAAAAGTGACGGCGCTGAAGGCCAGCATAAAAATGAACCCGAACGGATAAATATTCAGGCCATAATTGGGAGTGAAATCGATGGCAGCAAAAACCCCGACAATTGTAGCGCCAAGCACATACCGGCTTCGGATAGCGCCTAAATCTTTATGAAACTTTTTGGAAAAAAATACATCCAGTCCGAGAAAAATCATGGACGTCGTAAACAAACCGTAGAAATACGTTAGAAAAAAAATATGCGCGATGATGTTTACTTTGGGATAAGCGCCCCATGGATAATGAAACAGTGAAACAATCGGCAGATTCAAAAACGCGATACTAAATATCCATAACACCGCGATTGCTATGGATGGCCAACTGAGGCTCTTCAGAACCCTGGTCTGGTTTAAAAATGCGAGGACGAAGAAAAGCCAGAACAAAGGAATGAAGGTAATGCCGGCATATCCGATTTTAAAAAAGAAAAAAATCAGCTCATGCGGAATCGGTAAAAACGCGATCCCATATGAAATCTGCCATAACGAAATGGCCATGGTGAACAAAAAGAAGAAAAGATTTGCGTGCGATTTCTTTCTTTTTACGAAAACAATCATCCCAAGGCTGGAAACGATGACAGACGAAAGAAATAGGAAAAAGCTGTGAATTAACATAATTCGGTCTCTGAGTCTTTTGAAAAAGAAACATTATATTCTTTAGCGAGGACTCTGAATTCTTCAAGTTTGTTTTGATCAATGCCGCCCTTGCCTAAAGAAACCAGATCCGATCGTCCTGACGCCGCGATTAGCAGCGCTTCGAGGAAACATCCGAAAACAGCATTGCCGGGGAAGAGACTTTTCCATTTCTCATTCGTGATTGTGTCATAAAACCCGACTCTGCCTCTTCCTCCGTTAAAAACTTTCACGTCCTTCCGCTTGTTCAGAACCATCCTTCCTACATTCGGCGGCATGCCGCTATCGCAGACAACCGCGCCGTTCTTAAAATCCTCCGCCGTTAATAATGTCCCGATGGAACTTGCGGCGGTAAGGACAATGTCGGCATTCTTGACAGCTTCTTTCGCATCACGGGACAAAATGTAATTATTAACATTTAGTTGTTTAACCAGATCTGAATCAGGGCTGATGGTCCGGGAACATAAAACAAGCCGGGTAAAGTCTCCGCACAATGCCCGGGCGCAGGCCGAACCAATATCTCCGGTCGCGCCGATGACAGCCAGTGTGCGATCATCACGCCTGATCTGACAACCCTCAAGTAGATACCGGATCAGGTCGATGCAGAAAACACTGGTCATTGTGTTGCCGGATGTGACTGGGACAGTGGTTTTATCGACGATATCATATCCGCCGTTGGTCACAATCGAAGAAAATCCGGCCAGGGTCACGATGTCCATTTTTTCCCGTTCGAAGATCTGCAAGGCCTGTTTCATTTTCACCATAACCTCTTTCTTATCCAGGATCATTTCCTTGGGGAACATCGGGCACATCACCCCGACAAGATCAACGTTCATTGATTCGGTGAACGAGACTCCCCTGATATGAAACACTTTATGCGAAGGGAGTTTCGAAAAAAGCCTTGTAAGTCGGTACGGTTTTTTCTCATTGATTAAAGGGCCTAAGAATGAATGGGTTTTTTTATAAAAAACCGGAAAGGTCTTAAAAAAATTCGCTATATCCAGCGGATGGATGATAAAACCAATTTTTTTATGGTGCTGTTGTTTAGACATAAGATTGAATTAATACGGCAAAATTATTTCCGCCGAATGCCAGCGAATTATTTAACGCGATCCGGACCGGATGACTTCTGGAAATATTCGGTACACAGTCAATATCGCATTCCGGATCCGGAGTTTCGTAATTGATCGTCGGTGGAATTTTACCGTCCCTGACCGCCATACAGCAGGCAATCGCCTCCAGCGCCGATGCCGCTCCCAGTGTATGTCCCAGCATGGATTTGATGGAACTGACTGGGATCTGTTTCGCGCGTTCACCAAATACGTGATAAAACACCTGGCATTCAGCCTTGTCATTCTCCATGGTCCCGGTACCGTGCGCGGAAATATAATTGACCTCGTCGGGTTTAATACCGGCATCTTTCAACGCCCTTTGAACCGCCATGATTCCTCCCCGTGGATGCGGCTGGGTCATGTGGTGCGCATCAGACGCTGCGCCATAGCCGGAAATTTCGGCATAGATGTTCGCTCCCCGTTTCAGGGCATGGTTCAATTCCTCTAAAATTAGGATCCCGCAGCCTTCTCCCGGGATCATCCCGGCGCGGTTCTTGTCAAAAGGACGGCATTTATCGGGAGCGATGGAAATCAAACGATGAAACCCTGTGTAAGCGATCCTTGATAACGGGTCACATCCTCCTGCAAACATCAAGTCCATCTCATTGCTCCGGATCAGGTCGGATGCCCGGCCGATAGAAAAATTCGCGGCCGCGCAGGCATTGGCGAAAGAATGGTTATGCCCTCGCAAGGAAAATTCGGATGCGATATTAAAGTTGATGGCGTTGGCAGGATAGGTCAGCGGCAGAATACTTTTAATGGTTTGTTTTTCGACTGATTTTAAAGCAAATTTTTCAATAATCTGTCCTTCCCCCATCGTGGTCCCGATACAAACCCCGGCCCGCAAAAGACCCACATCTTTTTTCTTCAATTCCGCGTCTTTCCACGCCATTTTCGCGGCAGCAATCGCCATTTGGGAAGCCCGGCCCAAATGCTTCACGCGCATTTTGGAAATAAACTCTTCAGGATGAAAATTTTTGACTTGTCCGGCAAGTTTGCGGTCATAATGGGTTGTGTCGAAATAATCGATCTCGCTGATCCCGCTTTGACCGGCAAGAAGGTTTTTCCAGAACTCCTGCCAACCGATCCCGATCGAAGACACAACTCCGAATCCGGTAACAACTACGCGGCGTGTCGAATCTTTGTCCATAGTGACCTTTGTTTTTGAATCCTAAATTCAGAAACTAAACAAATCCGGAATTCTAAACGTCAAACTCTTAAAATACCGTCCAGTCTTAATCTTAAAGCTTTTGATTTTGATATTGTTTTTGTATTTGGGTTTCAGAATTTAGAAATTATAATCCCAACATCTTTTAAAACTATTATGTCTGATTATAAGTATTAATATTATATGAAGTTAGAACAATTTGAGCAAGGAGAATATATGATAAAACCCGGAAGGGCGATGAGCGAAAAGAGACAGTTCAAGCTTTGAAGATTTCCACTCCGAAAATTCCCGGCTTGGGCCATAGTCCCACCTGTTTTTAGAACGTCGCGCATGAAAGTATTTGTTTTTTAAATTGACAAACAGACAGCCGTAAGATATTTTGATGTTGAATAAAGGCAATGCTGTCTTTATAAAAAATTAACCTTTTGGGCAAAGATGTCCTCACTGTCGTGATGAATACCACGACGGCGAGGGCTTTTTTTATGCATTTTGCATAAAGAAGCCCTCATGCATCCTTCATCATGGAGGATGAATGAGGGCATTTTTTGTCTCTACGCCTCGAGGAGGGGGAACGCAATGACGTGGAAAAAACTCGCAATGATGTGTCTGATGGGTGCGGGGGCATTATTGTCTCCGTCAGTTTCATTTGCTTCGGATGGTGATATGACAAGTTTGTTGGCGTGCAGTAATGTACTGTTCCTGTTGTTGGGGGCCATGTTCGTTTTTTCAATGCATGCGGGATTCGCGTTTTTGGAGGTCGGATCCGTCCGCAAAAAAAACCAGGTTAACGCGCTGGTTAAAATTATTACAGACTGGGGCATCTCCACGATCGTTTATTTCCTCATCGGCTTTCCGATCGCTTATGGCGTTTCTTTCTTAAAACCCGCCGCTGATTTATTGGGAACAAATATGGGATTCGATCTTATCCATTTCTTCTTTTTATTAACGTTCGCTGCCTGTATTCCGGCGATCATTTCAGGCGGGATTGCGGAACGCGCAAAATTCTGGCCGCAGTCGCTGGCCGGTGGAATTTTAGTCGGTTTCGCCTATCCGTTTTTTGAATCATTAGTTTGGGGACAACGGCCTTTCCTTGGGCAAGAAGGCGGCTGGCTGGCAAACCTCACCGGAGGAATCGCCTTCCATGATTACGCTGGATCCGTTGTTGTTCATTCAATTGGAGGATGGCTGGCCTTGCCCGCGATCATTTGTCTGGGCGCACGTTTCAAGCGTTACCCTGACGGGCAGAGCCAGGTGATCCGCGTCAGCAATATTCCCTTTCTGGCTCTCGGAAGCTGGCTTTTGTGTATCGGCTGGTTTGGATTTAATGTGATGAGCGCCGGATCGATCGAGGCAATTTCCGGACTGGTCGCGGTCAACTCCCTGATGGCGATGGTCGGCGGGATTGTGACGGCGCTGGTGATTTCAAAAAATGATGTGACGTTTATTCATAACAGCGCTCTAGCCGGCCTTATTGCCGTCTGCGCCGGATCGGACGTGATGCATCCGCTGGGAGCATTGGCGACCGGGGCGATCGCTGCAGCCATTTTTGTGATGTTATTCCAGATTGAAACCGAAAAAATGAGAATCGATGATGTGCTGGGTGTGTGGCCGCTTCATGGTGTGGCCGGAACCTGGGGTGGGGTCGCCTGTGGAATTTTCGGCCAGAAGATATTCGGTGGAATCGGCGGGGTCAGCTTGGTTGCTCAATGCGTTGGATCGCTCGCAGCGGTTGTTTTTGCGCTCGTTTGCGGTTCCATCGTTTATTCAATTTTAAAGACGACTGTGGGAATCCGGCTTTCCAAACATGAGGAAGTAATCGGATCAGATCTCGCTATTCATCATATTGAAGCCTATCCAGAAGAGGCTCTTTAATTTCAAATCAAAATTTTTTTGCAAGGAGCAAATGATGAAAAAGATAGAAGCAATTATTCAGCCGGAAAGACTTGAAGCGGTTAAGAAAGAGCTCTTTGCCGCAAGCATTCATAAGATGACCGTCAGCCGGGTTAAAGGCTGTGGTCAGCAAATGGGTTATACCGAGTGGTACCGAGGTGCTATTTACAAAGTCAATCTGCTTCCGAAGATAAAAATTGATATTGCGGTGAATGAAGACTTTGTGGAAGCAGCGGTCGAGGCGATTATCAAGGGCGCGCGAACAGGCCAGATCGGCGATGGAAAAATTATTATCACCGATATCAAGGAATGCATCCGGATCCGGACCGGCCAACGGGGAAATGACGCGATAGGTTAAATAAAAAATAACCTCTGCGCTCAATTTCTACTGATTAATAAGCGAACAGCCGCGGGCGTCCATCCCTGCTTTTATTTCAGGTCGGACATTTTTTCGAGATTTTCCACATCGAGGTCTTTGTTAATGCGGCGCACCAGGCCTTTAAGGATTTTGCCTGGGCCGATTTCGATAAAACGGTCCACGCCCCGGCTGACCAAAAACTCAATCGTCTTCACCCACTGAACGGAAGAAACGATCTGCCGCGCTAATTCTTCGCGAACCTCCTGGGCTGTAACGCAGGGACGAGCATCGACATTTCCAACAATCGGGACAGCCGCATTTTTCAACGGGGCCTGTTCAAGAGCTGTCACGAATTTATCCGCCGCGGGTTTCATCAACGAGGAATGGAAGGCTCCGCTCACGGACAAAGGAATTACGCGTTTCGCGCCGGCCTCGGTGAGCTTCAAGCATGCGGCGTTGACAGCCGATGCCTCGCCTGTAATGACGGTCTGGTCCGGGGCGTTAAAATTCGCAACTTCAGCGCGACAGACGCCGCAAATATTTTTGATAACCGCAACCTCAATGCCGATCACCGCCGCCATGGCGCCTTTTTTCAATTGGGCGGCCTCCTGCATAAATGCGGCGCGTTTCTGCAACAGACGTAAAGTGTCTTCAAATGAAAGCGCTCCGGACGCGGCGAGCGCGGAATATTCTCCCAGGCTTAAACCCGCAACAAAGTCGGGTTTCAACCCCGGATGCTTTTTATTTAAAACCTGAAGCGCGCCGTAACTCATCGCGAAAATTGCGGGCTGGGCATAATCGGTCTGCTGGAGTTTATCCTCGGGCCCGTTAAACATCGCCTCTTTGAGCCCGTTGCCGCAAAAACGGTCAGCTGCGTCAATCGCATGGCGGAACTCCCCGCTCTGCTCATAAAAATCTCTGCCCATGCCGACGTATTGCGCTCCCTGTCCCGGGAACAAGAATGCAGATTTTGACATGATTATCCTTTCTTTCAAAGGAACAATTAAGGGCGAGAAACGAAAAACGAAAAAAAAGTTCAGATTTTAATCATCTGAAGCTTTCTGGTTTTTCACCCTTCGCTTTTCCATCTTCGCTTTTCGTTTTACTTACCATCGAACTAAATTAGCCGCGGAAACAAGCCCGGCGCCGAAGGTCACCAGAATAACGTTATCATTTTTCTTGATCCGGCCTTCCTGAACAGCTTCATACAAGGCGATCGCGACTGCGGCGGCGGAGGTGTTCCCGTACTTATGGATATTGATAAAAAATTTTTCTTTCGGGATTCCGGCTTTTTTGGCGACGGCGGAAATAATCCGGTCATTCGCCTGGTGGGGGACAACGCATTTCACATCTTCGAGTTTAACGCCGGCTTTTTTGGCGACGATCCCGGCTCCTTCAGCCATGGAAGTGACTGCTTCCTTAAACAGCTCCTGTCCATGCATGATGATATGCGGTTTGCGCATTTTCTGATGGGTTTGATCCAGGGGCACCGGCTCTTCATGGTCGACATACATCATTTCATCATGCTTTCCCTGGGCGTGAATATGATCGGAGAGAATGCCGTGATTGCCGCGCACCCATCCGAGTACGCAAGCCCCGGCCCCGTCGCCAAACAGGACGCATGTTCCGCGGTCATTCCAGTCGAGCAAATTACTAAACTTATCGGCCGCGACCACAAGCGCGTTTTTGAACATTCCGCTTAAAATATACTGCTTGGCCGTGGTCATTGCGTAAAGGTAACCTGAGCAGGCCGCGCTAACGTCAAAAGCGGCAGCGTTTTTGGCATTGATGGCTTTCTGAACTTTGCAGGCGACCGAAGGAAAATTGGAATCCGGACTGGTCGTTGCAATGATAATAAGTTCGATCTCTTCCCCATCCATTTCCGCATTTTTGAGCGCCTCACGGGCAGCCCCGGAAGCCATGTCGCTGGTCAGCTCATCCTGACTGGCGATACGCCGCTCTTTAATACCGGTGCGGGTTACAATCCACTCGTCGGATGTTTCGACCATTTTTTCAAGATCAAGATTGGTCAGTTTGCGGGAAGGAAGATAATGCCCGACGGAAAGAATACCAACGTTTTTCATGATTTTAACTCCGTTAAAAACAGCTGCTGGCGACTAGCAACTTACCGCTCACGAGGCGCTAGCGGCTAAACGCCAGTTGCTATTTAACAATTTCGCGTTTCATCCGATCCAGGATATTATGCTCGGCTTCACGACAGGCCGCGCGTATCGCGTTCTTGATCGCCTTGGCGTTTGAACGTCCGTGGCAAATAATAACGATGCCGTTGACACCCAGCAGTGGTGCTCCCCCGTATTCAGAATAATCAGCGTGCCTGCGGACAGCCCGCAGTCGCGGACGCATCAAAAACGCTCCGAGCATCGCCATGGGACTCTTTTTGACTTCACGCTTAATCAATGCAATCGCAGACTCGGCCAGGCTCTCGGAAACTTTAAGGACCACATTACCGACGAAGCCATCGCAAACAATGCAGTCGCAGTCGCCGCGGAAGATCCCGCTGCCTTCGACGTTACCGATGAAATTCTCAGGAATTTTTTCGGAAAGCATACGATGGATTTCTTTGACGAAATCCGTGCCCTTGGTCTCTTCTTCACCGACATTTAACAAACCGACGGTCGGTTTTTCAATGCCTAAGACATCATGAACGTAAACCTTGGCCATAAGCGCCGACTGGACCAGATGCTGAGGTTTAGGGTCAGTGTTGGCTCCGACGTCAAGTAAGAGAGAAAACCCTTTCAGGGTCGGAAGGACAGTTCCTATAGCCGGCCTCTCCACCCCTTCAAGCATCCCCAGAAACACGGACGCTCCGGCAACGACTGCGCCTGTGTTTCCAGCGCTGATAAAGGCATTATACTGAGAGTCTTTCAGGAGCCCAAGTCCGAGGGAAATAGAAGAATACCGTTTACGGCGAAGAGTCGCTGTCGCCGGGTCATTCATTTCAATGACCTCTGGAGCGTGGATGACCTCAACCCTCTCGCGGGGAAACTCGTAACGGCTTAAGTGTTGTTCAATTTGATCTTCGAGACCAACAAGAGCCACTTCAATATCTGAAAAATCTTTGACTGCCTGGACCGCGCCATCGATGATCTCTCCCGGCGCCAGATCTCCACCCATCGCATCAACGATTATTTTCATAGAAATCCTTGTTAAAGCAACTAGCCGGTCTTGCAACTGGCAAATAGCAAATCTAAATAAAAAAATTTAACGATTTGCAAGGTGCAAGCAGCTAGTAGCTGGTTTAAGCTTTTGCTTCCTTCGGGGTCATGTCAATGACCGTATTCCCTTTATAAGAACCGCAGAAAGGGCATACCCGGTGAGAAATAATTGCTTTGCCGCAATTCGCGCAAGGTTGAAGGCTGGACACCTTCAATGCGTCATGGGTCCGGCGCTTCCTGGTACGCTGGTTTGAATGCTGTCTTTTTGGATGTGCCATTTTAACTCCTTTTAGCAAGCCACCGGTCACCTATCACAGTCACATGAAACTTCTTATGACTCTGTTCCTAGTCGACACTGTGACCTCGTTCACATTTACATTGTTCAATATTTAAATTACTCCCGCAGTGAGGACAAAGCCCTTTACACCCTTCACTGCAAAGCTGTTTGCACGACATGGCAAGGATCATTTCCTGACGGATATATTCAGTAAAATCGATGATCTTCATCTCCGGCTCAACATCCACGATCACTTTAAAATGATCAGCCTTTTCCTGTTCAAATTCCTTCAGGCAGCGGCCACATGTCAAACTATATTTCCCGGAAACTTCACAATCCGCCAGCAATTCATCTCCTGCGCGCTCCACATGCATGTTCACCGATACAGGGGCCAGACAATCAAACATATCTTCAGGAAGATCTAAATCTTTTGCGGACACGGTTTGATAAAGATCGATCCCGTTTCCGGTAATTTGCTTTAATGAAACTTTCATCTTGTCAAACGTTCCTTAAGCTTCGCTTCAACGCATTTCGGCACGAACATGGAAATATCCCCGCCAAGCGCGGCAGATTCTTTCAATAATGTCGATGACAAATACGAATACTGTTCAGAAGGCATGAGAAAAATCGTTTCAACATCTTCCGCGAACCGCCGGTTAGTCAGTGCCATCTGAAACTCATATTCAAAATCCGAGACCATCCTCAGGCCGCGAATCAGCACATTAATATTATTTTTTCTTGCAAAATTAACAACCAGTCCCTCAAAGGAAGTCACCTCGACCCGTTCAATATTCTTGACCGCTTCCTTCAACATCTGAAGACGCTCTTCAAGAGAGAACAGTGGTTTTTTGTGAAGGTTCAGCGCCACTGCCACAATGACTTTATCAAAAATCATGGTCGCCCGTTTAATAAGGTCAATATGACCATAACTAATTGGATCAAATGAACCAGGATAAAGGGCGATTCTAGACATAATTATTATTGACTGGCAAGCTAGCGGCCTTACGGGATTGCAAGCCTGCTAATTTGCTTGTTTTTGCTTATATAAAACCAAACAGGACTTCCCGTATTTCCGTTCGGTCATGACCTCAAAATCATGTTCCGCATAAGGAAGTCCTTCTTTTTCACTACATTCCGTCAGGATGACCGAATTGGGGTGTAATATAGCATAGGCCGAAAGCGTTTTCAAGGTTTTTTTAGCCAATCCCCCGTCATAGGGTGGGTCTAAAAACACGACGTCAAAACACTTTTTTTGACCCGCCAGACTCTTGATTACCGCAAAGACATCGCCCTCCATTAAACGGCACGAACGGCCATCATCGCGAAACCCGGTCAAGCCGAAAAGTTCCAGATTCTGACGAATCACTTCAATGCATTTTGGGTCCCGCTCCACCATAAGGACCTCCCTGGCCCCGCATGAAAACGCCTCCAGGCCGATCGCGCCGCTGCCGGCAAAAAGATCCAGGAACGAAAATCCGGTCAAATCCTGTCCGATGAGATCAAAAATGGCCTTGCGGACGATATTTTGCGTAGGTTTCACATGCGCAGGCATGTAGAAATTACGGCCCTTAAACTCTCCGGTGATGATTTTCATGGTGACCTTTCTTTTAAAGGAAAACGAAAATGGAAAAGCCTCGGGCGAAAAACATGCAATTTAAATCTCTTGAGTTTTCCAAATTATTTGCCCTCTTTTGCTAAGCATCCTATCGCTTTTCGCTCCTCACTCTTCGCTCTTCACTTCCTACCCCGCCTCTATATGCTCCAGATATCCCGGATACCGCTGGCAGATCGTTTTTAATAAAATCTCATGTGCGGGATCCCGCAGGTCCGGGTCTGCCTGAATAATCTCCTCGGCTTCAGCGCGTGCTGTTTCGAGAATATCGACCTGTTTCAGCGGATTTACAAAGCGCAATTCATTCATCCCGTGCTGATGCCGTCCGAAATAATGCCCCGGACCGCGGATTTCCAAATCTTTTTCAGCCAAAACAAACCCGTTGGCAGTTGACGCAACCGCTTCGAGCCGCCGCATGGATTCCTCGGTCGTCGGCTCGCACAGAAGAAAACAATGCGCATCCCGCTCTCCCCGGCCGATCCGTCCGCGCAGTTGATGTAGCTGCGATATCCCAAACCGCTCAGCATGTTCAATGACCATAACGCTGGCATCAGGCACATCAACGCCGACTTCAAGCACAGTCGTTGCCACCAGAACATCAATCTCGTGTTCCCTGAACCGACGCATGGCGCCGTCGAGTTCGGACCGTTTCATCTGTCCGTGAGCCAATCCTATGCGGTAATCTTTAAATGTCTTTTGCACAAACATCGCGTGCATCTCCTCAGCCGCCTTCAAATCCAGTTTCTCTGATTCCTGGATTACCGGATACACAACAAAAGCCTGCTGTCCGCTGGCAAGCAGACCCCTGACCTTTTCGTAAACATCCTCGTCCTGTTCAAGGGGATAAATCTTGGTCGTGACTTTTCCCCGTCTGGCCGGCATTTCATCGATAACAGAAATATCCAGGTCGCCAAACAAAGTCAGGCTCAAGGATCGCGGGATCGGGGTAGCGGTCATGACGAGCACATCCGGGTTCTTACCCTTGGCGGACAAGAGGGCCCTCTGCCTCACGCCGAACTTATGCTGCTCATCAATTACGACGAAACTCAATTCTTTAAAACGTACATCTTCAGTTAACAGAGCATGGGTTCCGATCACGATGTCTGCCTCTCCGGAAGTTATAGCGGCCAGAACTTCCTCCTTTCTTCTGGCCGGCAGACTGCCGGTCAATAGAACAGGATTGAACGATTGAAGCCTGCCTGCCGGACAGGCAGGGATTGACGGGCCGTTTTTTAATCTTCTGCCCCCGTAATCCTCTAACCCTTTAATCCGTAAAATATTTTCATAATGCTGAACGGCCAGCACTTCCGTCGGAACCATGATCGCTGACTGAAAACCGTTTACCGCCGCAGCCACACAACCGAACAACGAAACCAGGGTTTTCCCACAACCGAC
The DNA here is from genome assembly GCA_040753435.1 of Candidatus Omnitrophota bacterium. Classification (GTDB taxonomy): domain Bacteria; phylum Omnitrophota; class Gorgyraeia; order Zapsychrales; family JANLHA01; genus JAKLFA01. The sequence continues at coordinate 16,123 of JBFMEN010000007.1, forward strand.
ATCGCCCTGCAGGAGCCTGAGCATGGGAAAATCTCTTTGCATGTCGCCGGCGATTTCGTTGATCACCCGGCGTTGGGCATTGGTCAGGGTAAACGGAAACGATGAAATAAAATTATGGACCAGCCGACTGTCAATATGGTGCTGATATCCGGGCCGGCCGACGATTTGGAGACGGCGCTTCCGCACCGAGAGCTGAAACAACAAAAATTCTTCAAAGGACAGCCGCCTCAAGGCCTCTTCCCAGTCACCCGCGCTATCCGGAAAATGCAGGGCCTTAATACTGTGACGGATATTAAATAAACGGTGTTTATTGCGAAGGGACACTGGCATAATGTCTTCCAGCTGCTCTTCATAAGCTCCCAGGGCCTCATAAACTACCTTGCGCAAGTAACGCTGCGTCATTCCCCGAGTCAACGGATAAACTGGAACGATGCGCCCGGTATTAAGCAAGGAATCTTTTTCAGCGTCGAGAATTTCATATTCCGGCGCGACCATCTGGAGCCGGTTCTTATAAATGTCAACCTTCCCGTAAAAGACCACGTCCTTGCCGGGTTTGAAATAATGCGCCAGATACGGCTGATTAAACCACACACAGGTCATCCGTCCAGTCTGATCCCCCACCAGGACTTCATAAACATGCTTTTTGGTGTACCAGGTGCGCCGGGCCTGATTATCCAGAACACGGGCTAACACTGTCTGATTACTGCCCGGCTTCACGTCCCTGATGCGCGTCATCTGCCGCCTGTCCTCGTAACGCCTCGGGAACAGATAAAAAAGGTCCCCGATCGTCTCGATGCCGAGCTTGGCGAACAGTTTTTTCTTCGCCGGGCCGACGCCTTTAACATATTGAATTGAAATCCGGTCGATTGACATGGACATATTATAGGAGAAAGATCTCTAATGATTATCAGGACGAAAAAAGTTATGTCAGTTAGCTTACCACCAGAAGAAGGAAGGCGGCGACGTCGCCGTAGTGTACCCAGGGCCAATTTTAGTGCCTTTGAAGGCCCCAGATCCTACGATAGTTGTCCCGCCCATCGCTTTCACGCAGGTTCCCGAATAACATGTGGTTACCCAGGACATATCCCCCGAACAATACTGGGAGAAAATAAAATCCAGAACTTCGTCTTTCAAAAGAATGACAATGCGATAACAAGAAACATCGGCCGTTCCAGATAAGCTTCCGTTTACACTTTGAAAGTGGCTTCCCGGAGCGTTAAAAGGACTCTCAATGTCCAGCTTTTCAGAAATATTCAGCGGATTAAAACATTGCAAAAGTGTATTATAATCTTCTTTTCCCTGCATCAAGAGACAACGCTGAACAGCACTGTGAATTATACTCCATCCATTGATCGCTTCCGGCGCATAGGCGGCCTTGACCATATTCATCAATTTCGGTAAGGCCAAACCGGCCAGAACACCGATAATAATGACAACAATTATTAACTCCAATATTGTAAATCCTGAGATTTTCTTCATATAGTAAATGTCATACAATTCAAAATTAATAATGGAAAAAGTATGTCAGGAGACATTGAATTGAGCAGTTCTTTTAAACTTGGTATGCCAAAAAAGATTTTGAATGGTTTGAAAACTGAACTTTTACTATCACTGGTGCATGCTCCACCTTTTAGCACATTTTGGACAGGCTATTCCCAAAAGATGAAAAAACTAACGCATCCGGCTGATTTTTTTGTCCAGTCTTTTCCTGTAAATGTGTTCAAAGACTCTCTCAAAGTCGTAAACGTCCTTAAAATCCTCAAGGCAATCCTCTTCGCTTTTGGTCAGGACCTTTTTTTTGATCAAATTAAACACGATATGCCCGACGTCTTCAGTCCCGTTAATGCCCCAGTACTTCAAAACTGAACGTCCCATTGGGCCAAACCTTTTCATCACGAGTTCCTTCACGCCCTCGAGCATCTGCTTTCCGGTAACGTGCTTGGCCCGTCGGTATTTTTTCTGACTGAAACTTAGTGCTTCGAGAATGAAATCATAAGCGTCCTCATGATAGCGGGGATCCTCCAGACAAATCAGTTCAATCAAATTGTCGATTTCCTGTTTCATGGCCTTATTGTACCATATTTAGACGACTTCTCAATAACAAAGACGACGACAAAAAAGTTTCAATGGCATTCCTCGGATTTTTTGTCATAATATTTCAGTGATGAAAGAAATTTTAAAGAAAAAATGGATATGGATTCTTTACATGGTCATCTTCGGTGCGTTCTCACTGCAGCGGGCCATAGATTTCTTCTCCCCGGGCGAGACCCCCTTTTTGTACTATCAAATTCTGATGATATTCAGCATCAATGAAGGATGGGTTCCGACAAGCTATATTTTCACGATCGCGTCAGTGGTTTTAAACATCGCGATGTTCATTCTGCTGTGGTTTTACATCTTTGAAAAACGCTTCTTTTCCGTATCATTCATCGTCCTGATCCTGATTTCGAAAATTATCAGCGATTCCCTTGGCCACTCATTCGAATTAAACATCATCAAATCCCTTTTTTACGAATCAAATATCCTCGCCTGGCAGGTGAGCATCAATCTCTTTCTATGGCTCCTCCCGTCGTATCTGGCCCTGGCCGATTATATTGTCAAAAAAATGAAGACCAATCGCGCACAAAAAAAGGCGCTGAAAAATTTCAGCGCCTAATATATAAGTCAGCGACATTCTACTCTCCCATAGCCTTGCGACTACAGTACCATCGACCACCAAGAGCTTAACTGCCGTGTTCGGAATGGGAACGGGTGTTTCCTCTTTTGCATAATCGCTGACAAATCTAATATTGAGTAGTGAGAAATGAGTAGTGAGTTAAAAAACTCCGCTTCTCATTTCTCACTGCTAAATATGTCAGTTATGTAATATAAGATGTGTTTCGAGAATTTCAATCGAAATAAAAAGCTCAAACGTTCGGCAGATTAGTACTGCTTAGCTGAAAGTGTTTCCACTCTTACACACGCAGCCTATCAACCTCCTAGTCTAGAAGGTGCCTTCATTCCCGAAGGAAATCGATGACTAATCTTGGGGAGGGCTTCGCACTTAGATGCTTTCAGCGCTTATCCTTTCCAAACATAACTACCCAGCCATTGCCCCTGGCGGGACAACTGGAACACTAGAGGTTTGTCTTTCCCGGTCCTCTCGTACTGAGGAAAGATTCCCTTCAGTCATCATACGCCCACATCGGATAGAGACCGAACTGTCTCACGACGTTCTAAACCCAGCTCGCGTACCGTTTTAACCGGCGAACAGCCGGACCCTTGGGACCTTGTCCAGCCCCAGGATACGATGAGCCGACATCGAGGTGCCAATCCGCGCTGTCGATATGAACTCTCGAGCGCGATCAGCCTGTTATCCCCGGAGTACCTATTGTTCGTTGAGCGATGGCAATCCCATGATCAACCACCGGATCACTTAGCCCTACTTTCGTATCTGCTTGACATGTCTGTCTCGCAGTTAAGCTCCCATATGCCTATGCACTCTACAGATGATTGCCAACCATCTTGAGGGAACCTTTGGACCCCGTCGTTACTCTTTAGACGGGACTCGCCCCAAGCAAACTGCCCGCCTGTCACGGTCTCCTGCCCTGTTTCAAGGGACAAGGTTAGAATTCTAATACTACAAGGGTGGTATTTCACTAATGGCTCCACCTCGACTAGCGTCGAGGGATCACAGCCTCCCACCTATGCTACACAAACAGCATCAAAATTCAATAACAGGCTGCAGTAAAGGTTCCGGGGTCTTTTCGTCCTGATGCGGGTAGGCGGCATCTTCACCGCCACTACAATTTCGCCGAGTCTCTTCTTGAGACAGCGCCCAAATCGTTACACCATTCGTGCGCGTGGGAACTTACCCCACAAGGAATTTCGCTACCTTAGGACCGTTATAGTTACGGCCGCCGTTTACTGGGGCTTCAGTTCTCAGCTTCTCCCGAAGGATAACCGATCCCCTTAACCTTCCAGCACCGGGCAGGTGTCACACCCTATACGTTGTCGTTGGACTTTGCAGAGTGATGTGTTTTTACTAAACAGTCGTCCGGGCCTCTTTACTGTGACCCTCAAGGCTGTGCCTGTACAGGCTTCACCTCTCGGGTGCCCCATCTCCCGAAGTTACGGGGCCATTTTGCCTAGTTCCTTAAGAAGAGTTCTCTCGAGCGCCTTCCCATATTCTGGGTATCTACCTGTGTCGGGTTACGGTACGATCGGCTATGATACTCACTTGTGAGATTTTCTTGGCAGCTTGGAATCGGTGACTTCCCTTCACCCGTAGGATCAGGTCCCCATCACCTCTCATCCCGCCTTTCGACGGAACTACAGGTTTGAACAGGGACATCCAACACCCTGCTTCACCTATCCTCCTGCGTCATCGCAAGCTGATAACGTTCATAACCGGTTCCGGAATATTAACCGGACCTCCATCGACTACGCCTTTCGGCCTCGCCTTAGGATCGACTAACCCTGGGTGGATTAACCTTCCCCAGGAAACCTTAGATTTTCGGCGCTACGGTTTCTCGCCGTAGTTTTCGCTACTCATACCGACATTATCACTAGTACTCACTCCAGCGCTCCTTACAGTACGCCTTCAACGCAAAGTACTACGCTCCCCTACCCCTTCACGTCACCCGAAGGTGACATGAAAGCTATGGCTTCGGTTACCGCCTTGAGCCCCGATCATTTTAGGCGCAAGATCACTCGACCAGTGAGCTATTACGCAATCTTTAAATGGTGGCTGCCTCTAAGCCAACATCCTGGCTGTCTATGTGACCTCACTTCCTTTACCACTTAGGACGGTATTTGGGACCTTAACCGATAGTCAAGGGCTGTTTCCCTTTCGACAATGTAGCTTAGCCCACACTGTCTAACTCCCGGGGTAAACGTAATGGTATTTGGAGTTTGGTTAGGTTTGGTAGGCTGGTGGGCCCCCTATCCTATTCAGTAACTCTACCCCCATTACGCATTTTACCCGAGGCCAGTCCTAGAACTGTTTCGGGGAGAACCAGCTATTTCCAGGTTTGATTAGCCTTTCACTCCGATCCACGGGTCATCACCGCCATTTTCAACTGACGTGTGTTCGGTCCTCCACTGAGGTTTCCCACAGCTTCAACCTGCCCATGGATAGATCACCTGGTTTCGGGTCTACTGCATGTTACTAAGTCGCCCTATTCAGACTCGCTTTCGCTACGCCTGCGATCCATAAGATCTTAAGCTCGCAACATGCAGTAACTCGTCGGTCCATTATGCAAAAGGTACGCCGTCACCCATTCTCTGCCCGAAGACAGAGCATAGGGCTTCGACCGCTTGTAGGCTTATGATTTCAGGTTCTATTTCACTCCCCTCACCGGGGTTCTTTTCAACTTTCCCTCACGGTACTAGTCCACTTTCGGTCAGGTTCTTGTATTTAGGCTTAGCCCATGGTCGGACCAGATTCATGCAGGATTTCCCGTGCCCCGCATTACTTGGGATACCTCTAGGTTGATCAGCAGTTTTAAATACAGGACTATCACCTTCTTTGGTGTGGTTTTCCAGCCACTTCTTTTACCGCTTCACATACCACATTGAGGTCCCACAACCCCTCATCACAAGTGATGAGGTTTAGCCTCTTCCCTTTTCGCTCGCCGCTACTCTGGGAATCTCATACGATTTCTTTTCCTGTAGGTACTGAGATGTTTCAGTTCTCTACGTTCGCTTCCCATGCCTATGTATTCAGCATGGGATCCACAGGTTTTACCCTGAGGAGGTTGCCCCATTCGGAAATCTCCGGATCAAAGCTTGTTTGCAGCTCCCCGAAGCGTATCGCCGCTTACCACGTCCTTCATCGCCATAACCTACCGAGTCATTCTTCATAAGCCCTTTGTAGTTTGAACAAAACTACGACTGAAATTCGACGAAAATTGCATCTTATACTACATAACTGTCAAAGAACAAATTTATGACCACGAAGACGGTCATAAAAAAAATCTATTTGTTATCTTATTGCCATTTAGGTACTCAAGTGCGTATTAAATTTAAAGATTTCATTACTTTTTTATTCCATACGCTTGTAATCAGCCTTTTATGGTGGAGCTGAGGAGGATCGAACTCCTGACCCTCTGCTTGCAAAGCAGATGCTCTACCAGCTGAGCTACAGCCCCACAGATTAAATACGAAAAAAGAATATCTAAATCCGAAATGAAACAAAATTTAACATTTTAAAATTCATATTTTATTCGGATTTCGAGCTTCATATTTCGAAATTAAAACTGGTGGGCCCGAGAGGATTCGAACCGCTGACCCCCGCGTTATCAGCACGGTGCTCTAACCACCTGAGCTACGGGCCCGAAATACTAGTAGCAAGAAGTAAGTAATAAGAAGCAAGTTAAAAACCTTCAGAATAAAAACCTTCGTATAAATTAGATTTCCCAGTTTTCTTCCTTACGACTTACTGCTTAACACTTACTTCTAATATTTTGTGCCACGCTGCTGTTTTATGGGCTTACCTTAATTAGTAGTTTAAAAAAAGCCAAGTTATTGGAGAATTCTCCCAGTTATTTTGGCACGTCCCATCGTGTTAGGACGTTTACTTTGCCTTCTCTCCCTCCGGCAGGGTTTCCAGCTTCCCTAAGGATGCCAGATCCAAAACAAATGTTTTGATCAGTCTTCTCTAATAATAATATTTCGAGAAAATAGAAAGGAGGTGATCCAGCCGCACGTTCCCGTACGGCTACCTTGTTACGACTTAGCGCCAGTCACCAGATTTACCTTCGGCCTATCTACATAGGACTTCGGGTACCCCCGGCTCCCATCGCTTGACGGGCGGTGTGTACAAGGCCCGGGAACGTATTCACGGGAGCGTGCTGATCTCCCATTACTAGCGATTCCGGCTTCATGGAGTCGGATTTCAGACTCCAATCTGAACTGAGGCCGATTTTTAGAGATTAGCTCCCCCTTGCGGGTTGGCAACCCTTTGTATCGACCATTGTAACACGTGTGTAGCCCAAGGCATAAGGGCCGTACTGACTTGACGTCATCTCCACCTTCCTCCCGGTTATCCCGGGCAGTCCCCTAAGAGTGCTTCCGCCAACTACCGAAGTAGCGAGGCGAAGTAGCAACATAGGGCAATGGTTGCGCTCGTTGCGGGACTTAACCCAACATCTCACGACACGAGCTGACGACAGCCATGCAGCACCTGTATAGGTTGTCGGACTTGACGACTCGTTCCCCTTTCGGTTCACTACTTCCTATATGTCAAGCCTTGGTGAGGTTTTTCGCGTATCATCGAATTAAACCACATGTTCCACCGCTTGTGCGGGCCCCCGTCAATTCCTTTGAGTTTTAGCCTTGCGACCGTAGTCCCCAGGTGGAGCACTTAATGCGTTAGCTGCGGCACCGAACCTTGCGATCCGACACCTAGTGCTCATCGTTTACAGCTAGGACTACCAGAGTATCTAATTCTGTTTGCTCCCCTAGCTTTCGCAATTTAGCGTCAGGACAGGCCCAGGAAGTTGCCTTCGCCGTTGGTGTTCTTCCAGATATCTACAGATTTCACCCTTACACCTGGAATTCCACTTCCCTCTACCTGCCTCAAGCCTGCCAGTACGAAAGGCAGTTTTCCGATTGAGTCGGAAGATTTCACCCCTCGCTTAACAGACCGCCTACTTGCCCTTTACACCCAATGATTCCGAGTAACGCTTGCCACCTCCGTATTACCGCGGCTGCTGGCACGGAGTTAGCCGTGGCTTATTCGCCAGGTACCGTCAGCTTGCCGATTATTAACCGGCAAGGTTTCTTTCCTGACAAAAGCAGTTTACAATCCGAAAACCTTCATCCTGCACGCGGCGTCGCATAGTCAGGGTTTCCCCCATTGCTAAATATTCTCGACTGCAGCCTCCCGTAGGAGTCTGGGCAGTGTCTCAGTCCCAGTGTGGCTGGTCAACCTCTCAGTCCAGCTACCCGTCAAACGCCTTGGTGGGCCGTTACCTCACCAACTAGCTGATAGGACGCGAGCCCATCCCCGAGTGGTAGGTCCGAAGATCCCCACCTTTAACCCTAAACCGATGCCGGTTCAGGGTACTATCAGATATTACCTTCGTTTTCACGAAGCTATCCCTGTCTCGAGGGCAAGTTGCTCACGCGTTACTCACCCGTTTGCCGCTATCCCGCGCCCGACTCTCACCTTTGTGCAAGCACTCAAGTAAGAGTCAAGCAAGGATCGCACGACTTGCATGCCTAATCCACGCCGCCAGCGTTCACTCTGAGCCAGGATCAAACCCTCCAAAATAACTTGGCTCTATATTTAAAAACTCTAATTCTTTGTGGCGCCCAATTTGGCAATAAGATGTCAAAGACCGAAAATAAAAAACCTTTGTCCTCCAAAGGTTTCAAAAGGATATCAAAACAACCAATTTTTGTCAAGATTATTTTTAACTTTTTCCTTAAAAAACATGCTGTATCAATAAGTTATAATCCAGACAATTTTGGAATAAAAAGCTGAAGTCTTTTTGAAAAACTTATTTTTAAAAAAGCGATTTTAAATTGATTTCAGGTCTGGAAGATTTAGTCGCAGATTACCGTATTTTATTACATCGAAGGCTACAGAAAGCATCTAAAATAATTTAAATAGAATAACAAATTGTATGGTTCTTGTCAAGAAGGATTTCTTCTCTCGAAT
>JBFMEN010000008.1:0-23635 GCA_040753435.1 Candidatus Omnitrophota bacterium
ATTTCTTCATATATTCCTTTAAAAAAAACCGGACGGAATTTTAAGGCATCTTCACCGTTTAAACAAGAAAGAACGCCGTCGTTCTTTGTCAGTCCTGATAAGCAAATATTCCACTGTTTCAGTTCAGGGATCGGCGGGAATGCTATTTCCTTTGTGATGAAGATGGAGCGGCTGACATTCCCCGAGGCTGTACGGAAACTCGCGGAACGATATAACGTTGTAATTCCTGAAGATCCGGGAGTTTCGCGGAAAGACCTTAATCTTGAAGAGCAAATCAGAAAGGCAAATGCATTAGCCGTTGATTTCTTTCATCGAAATTTATTGGTTGATAAAAGTCCCGCAGCTGCCACCGGACGTGCATATCTGAAAAAGAGGGGAATAAATCTTGAGGTCGCCAAAAGCTTTCAACTTGGGTTTGCTCTTGATGAATGGGACGCCCTGATCAAATATTTGCAGCAGCAAAAGATAACAATAGGGGTTATGGAAAAGGCAGGTTTAATCCTTCCACGAAAAAGCGGACAGGGGTATTATGATCGTTTTCGAAACAGGATTATTTTCCCGATCTTTGATGAATATAAACGCCCCATTGCATTTGGGGCTCGAGCCCTTGAGAAAGATAATCCGGCGAAATACCTTAATTCTCCGGAAACGCCGATCTATCTGAAAGGGAGACATCTTTACGGATTCCATTTTTCGAAGAACGCAGCGGCAGAGGGTGATCAGCTGATTGTTGTTGAAGGGTACATGGATTTTATTATGCCGTTCGTTTCCGGGATTCATAATATTGCTGCTTCATTGGGCACGGCATTAACGGTTGAACAAATTCGTCTTATCAGACGGTATACTCGTAATATTGTTATGCTTTATGATGGAGATCCTGCCGGTGAGTCAGCTATGTATCGAAGCTTGGACATGTTGATTGAAGAAGGGATAAATGCGAGGGTCGCTGTTCTGCCCGATGGAGAAGACCCCGATTCTTATGTAAGAGCGGTTGGGGTTGAGGAATTCAGGAAGCGTATCCGGGAGTCACGCACGGTCTTTGATTTTAAACTTGATTTTCTGACAGCACGGTATGGAAGGGAGACGGTTGAATCTCGTTCGAAAATCGCTTCAGAAATGCTTGCGACGGTAGCGCGTTTTAAAGATCCGATTAGCCGTACCGAAGCAGTTTATTCCCTGGCGCGAGCGTTGTCCGTCGTACAAAATGCTTCCATGACTGAGGGAGCCTTGATTAGGGAATTGGATCGGTTGGCAGACAAAGGGACAGGGAAGCGCGAACAAGAAACAAAGGAAAAGGATGTAACGTCGTCAATTTCTGTTTCCCCTGCTGAACAAACGTTATTGATTTTGATGTTGGTGGATTATAATTGCCTGAAATTTGTAAGAGATAGTAATGTTCCCGGTCTTTTTTCGACTAAGGACATTGATGAATTCGTTAACCGGCTTTTTGAGATATATGAACGGGATCGGGAGATTTCTTTGCCGGTCTTGATTTCAGAATGTGATGAGCGTTTAGGGGATTTTGTTTCAGGCTTAATGGCCAAAGAAGATTCAATGGTAGGCGATAAAATGAAAATGTGCAGGGACTGTCTTCATCGTTTACTGGAGAATTCTTCCCGGGAGAAAAGAAAAAAGATTTTGTTCGAGATGGAAAAAGCCAGAGGATTTGGAGATCAACAACGGCTGGCCGAACTAACTGAAGAGTTCAACCGCCTGTTAAAAGGGGTGCTTTAATGAGTATTAAAGATTTGAAAACGGATTTAGATAAACTTGTTTCCATGGGAAAGAAAAAGGGATTCTTGACCTATGACGAGGTCAATGAAACTTTGTCAGACAAGATTGAGTCCTCTGAGGAAATTGATCAGGTCTTCGATATCCTTGACGGAAAGAATATCAAGGTGATTGAATCGGAAGACGTGGAAGTGGAAGAAGAGGAAATCGAGGACGACGAAGAAGAGAGCCGTGAGCAGCAAGTTCGCAGGGTCCGTACCGAGCAGAATCAGGATGATGAGTACGCAGATAAATTTATCCCGCTGGATGACCCTGTCAAGATGTATCTGAAACAGATGGGTTCGATCCCTCTATTGACAAGGGAAGAGGAAATCGCCCTGGCCAAAAGAATTGAAGAGGCCGAACGACGTCTTGCCGAGGCGCTCTTTTTGACTGCCTTTGCACGAAGAGAAGCGATCAACATGATTGAACGGGTTCTCTCTGAAGAAGTGAACGCTGAAGATGTTGTGAAGGATGAGCTGGAGCGACGCTCAAAGCTGACCCATGATCTTAAAAGGATATTAAAGGAAGTTAAACATGCCCGGATTGGAACGGAAAAATCCGCGAGGTTACTGGCAGAGTTTAAGCTGACGGCCAGCTTCAATGAAGAGATTATTGATAAAATCGTTGAGAAGGTCATGCGGGTGGAGAAACTCAATCGCTTGCTAAAAGGGAAAAGACCCAATAAAGACAACGAGCATCTTTTTAATGAAAAAGACTCTTTTGAGAAGGAGTTGGGACAGCCGGTCAGAGAAATCAGAGACCAGCTGCGCGTCATCAAATTGCGTCAGTCAAAATTCAACAAGGCGAAGAAATTGCTTGTCGAGGCGAATCTCCGTCTGGTTGTCAGTATTGCCAAAAAGTATATTAACAGGGGATTGTCATTCCTGGACTTGATTCAGGAAGGTAATATGGGATTAATCCGTGCGGTTGAAAAATTCGAATATCAGCGTGGATACAAGTTTTCAACGTATGCTACCTGGTGGATTCGTCAGGCGATTACACGATCCATTGCCGATCAGGCCAGGACCATTCGCATTCCAGTGCATATGACGGAAACGATCAATAAGATTATCAGAGTCTCCCGAATGTTCGTTCAGGAATATGGTCGTGAGCCCACGTCACAGGAGATTGCCAAACAGATGAAAATCCCCGTGAACAAGGTAAAAGAGATTATGAAAATTTCGCAGGTTCCGATCTCGCTTCAGACTCCGATCGGAGATGAAGGTGATACGAATTTTGGCGATTTTATCGAAGACAAAAAAGCCATTTCGCCTGCAACAGCCACGTTACATTCCATGCTCAAAGACGAAATCCATTCCGTTCTGGAAACGCTGGATGAACGGGAACGGAAGATTTTGGAACTCCGATTTGGAATTCATGACGGGACGAGTCGGACGCTTGAAGAAGTGGGTATGGAATTTAATGTAACCCGCGAACGTGTGCGACAGATAGAATCCAAGGCACTCAGGAAATTACGACATCCGACGCGATCACGAAGAATTCAGCAGTTCCTCGATATGTCTTTTAAAGACAGTGAGATCGTTTTTTGAGTATGAAAGAAATAGACTTGATTGGCAGAGCTGTTGATAAATATTGACAGCTCTGTTTTTTTATTTATTTAATAATGCTATAATTTAATTGAAATTATGGTCATGAATATGAATAAAAGCTTGTTCTTCATCTTTTTTTTTCTTCTTTCTCTCTCCCCTCTTAAGGCGGCAACAATTCCGTCTGAAGCGGTTGATATCAGTAATCAGATCATTCTGGATATTTATCAGGAAATCCTCGATCAAAAAACTTTTTTTCCGGAATTAAGTGAGTTTGGGGAACGGCACTTATTCAAGAATCAGCATGGGATCTATGTCATCTTTTATGAAACGAACGATCAACGGATTAAAAATCCTTTCAGCATGGGCGTTACGATCAATGCGATGGAAGACAATCAGTTCCCGGGCAAAAGAGGACAGTTTAATTACGGTTTTCCAAAGATTAATTTAAAAATATCCGGTTTTCAGAGAGAGCGCTCTTTAAGAACCCAATTCGATCTTTCACCCATTGTCATCAAGCAAGGGATGAAGTTGGCGGAGTATCAGCAAACGTTTCTTCCGTTAAGGGTCGAAGTAAGGCCTCTGAAGAAAACTTTTCAGGTTGGCGAGGAGATTACCATTGATGTGGTTTTAAAAAATGTCAGCAAACGGCACATGATTGTCAAATCTCTCGGTAATGAGACCCTTTTCTTTTTAATGAATAATGAGGCATGGGGGACAAGCCCTGCGATTGCAAGGGCACGCGGCAGTAACGAGATCCTTAAATCCGGTGAGGAAACTATGATCCGCCTTAAAGGGAAGGGCTTTGAAAACCCGGAAAAGCTTGAAATTACATGTTTTTATAATATGAGCATTGAAGGGATTCATCCGATAGGCAGGTCTTTTATTGAAGTTCAGGAATAAAGATTTATCAGCGTTGTAACGATATGGAGAAGAACATCTTGTGACCATTTCTTTTTATTTTTTGGCCCAGATCATTTAATCCAGCCCAAAATATTTTATAACCCGCTAAATAACAAACTTTTCTTTACAGTATTAATAAATTGCACTATAATTAACTTCACTTTTTAAGCTTATTTTAGTACTATTAATAATAATTATTTATTCGGGCCCATAGCTCAGTCGGTTAGAGCAGGGGACTCATAATCCCTTGGTCCCTGGTTCGAGTCCAGGTGGGCCCAGTAATGGTTAGAATTGAGTAGTGAGTGATGAGAAGTGAGGATCTCGAATCTGCAGAAGCAACTAGACCAATAAAAGGGAGTCCGCATCACTCCTCACTATTTTGGGCGCATAGCTCAGTTGGTTAGAGCGCTACGTTCACATCGTAGAGGTCGAAGGTTCGAGCCCTTCTGCGCCCATAAATTAATAACATCAAAAAAGGTGGAACCGTGCCTGAATTCAATGTATTAGACCAGATCCGGAAGCTGGTCAGGTTACAGGAAAGTGATGCCGAGGTTTTTAATCTCAGAAAAGACCTAAAGGAAAAACCGGCGCAAATTCAACAAATTGAAAAAGAATTCGAACTTAAGAAAATAAAGCTGAAGCAACTAGAACAGGAAATGAAAAAGCTGCAGGTTGAACGCAGTACATTAGAAGGTGATTTGGCGCAGAAGGAACAAGAGATTAAAAAGGTTGAAGGCCAGTTAAGCCAGATAAAGACCAATAAAGAATATACGGCAAAGATTGGGGAGATTGAAGGATTGAAGGCGGATAAATCAATTATCGAAGAAAAAATCCTGGAGCTTTATGATCGCACCGACGAGTTTAAAGTTCAAGTCGAAAACGAAAGAGTGGTGGTGGCGAAAGAAGAACAAGAATTTCTGGCAAAAGCGAAAAAGGCTGGAGATGAACTAAAAGATCTGGAAGCGATGGTAAAGGAATCCGATTCTAAAAGAGTTGTGCTTTTGGATGGGATCGACAAAAATTTACTTGATCGTTATGAGAAAATTTTAAATAGCCGTGATGGTTTGGCAGTGGTTCCTGTTCATGAAAATGTATGCGGGGGATGCTTTATGAATGTCCCTCATCAGGTTATTAATGAAATCCGGAAAAAGAAAGAGATAGTGGCATGTGAAATATGCACACGAATCCTTTTTCTTGAAGACGAGTTAAATAAGTGAAACATTTTGAAATATCTATCGATGGGGCGTGTAGCGGTAACCCGGGGCCAGCAGGAATAGGCTATGTTATCCGTGAACACGGGAAAGTCATTAAGGATTTTTCATTACCCATTGGGGAGGCCACAAATAATGTGGCAGAATATACGGCATTGATATACGCTCTGCAGGAAGCCCTGAAACTTAAAGCAAATTCTGTCAGTGTCCAATCAGATAGTGAGTTGCTTTGTCGGCAGGTCAATGGTATTTATCAGGTTAAACATCCGGTGATAACGGTTCTTTTTAATCAAGTCAGTCATTTGATCAGCGGCTTCAGTTCATTTAAGATCACTCATGTTCCTCGAGAAAAAAATAAGGAAGCCGACGCTCTTTCAAAAAAAGCAATAAAAAACAGGCCAAGGTGTTTGCCTCGATAAGAAATCGGGGAGGAAAGTCCGAGCTCCGAAGGACAATGCACCCTGTTAATCCAGGGCCCTGACTTAATCGTCAGGAGGATTAGAGCAACAGTGACGATATCCTGGACTACATTGAGTTCAGGAGGTGAAACGGGCAATCTCTGCATGGAGCAAGGCCGAATAGGAGAGGACATCACCGTAAGGTGAGGCGAGGCGGTCCGCTTCGCAAAGCGGCAACGTCATTAGGACGATAGTCGCGTGACTTTCGGGTTGGCTGCAAGAGTTTGAAGGGCAACCTTCAAAGTAAGTTGAATAAACACCACCTTGTTTAAAAGTTAACAGGGAAAAATCAAGAGTTATTAATATTAAAGTTATTTAATTTTTATCGTTTCACTGTTAACTTTTAATGCAAGGATTACAGAACTCGGCTTATGGCCTGTTTTATTTTTATATTAATAAAAGGATGGGGAGAAAACGGTGGAAGAATCATTTTTTCACGGTTGGTTTTAAAAATAATCAGGAGGAATTATAATGTCAGGACATTCTAAATGGGCCACGATTAAACACAAAAAGGCTGCTACAGACGCTAAGCGTGGAGCGTTGTTTACGAAACTTACTAAAGAAATTACAGCGGCCGCCAAAGCAGGTGGTGGTGACTCTGAAACCAATATTCGTTTACGCACAGCCGTGTTACGGGCTAAATCAATGAACATGCCGAGCGCTAATATTGATAATGCGTTAAAAAAAGGCACTGGTGAGATACCCGGTATTGTTTATGAAGAAGTTGTTTTTGATGCCTATGGACCGGGCGGTGTTGCCATATTGATTGAAGGTCTGACAGACAACAAAAACAGGACCACGGCTGAAATCCGGAACATCTTGAGTAAAAAAAATGGGAATATGGCAGGCGCCGGTTCAACAGCGTGGATGTTTTCTTCCAAAGGAATGATTACGGTCAAGAAAAGTGATATCAGTGAAGAAGAATTGATGGAAGTCGCTTTGGAGGCTGGGGCCAATGATATTAGTTCAGAAGGCGATCTTTATGAAGTTACATCTGAAGTTTCTGCATTCCCTGCAGTTAAAGAGGCATTGGAAGCAAAGAAAATTCCGATAGAGACTGCCGAGATTACCAAGGTCCCCAGTTCTACTGTTAAATTAGTGGGCAATGATGCCAAACAACTTCTTGCCCTCATGAGCGCCCTTGAAGATCACGAGGACATACAGGCCGTTCATGCCAATTTTGATATTCCTGATGAAGAAATGGACAAAATTGCCGAGTAAAATGATTGTTTTGGGTGTGGACCCTGGTTTGAGGTCGACAGGTTATGGAGTGATTGAAATCGTCTTTGAACCTAATTATCAGGTAAAACTGTTGGAAACAGGGACAATCAATCCAAAGCAGAAAGATTCTTTGGAAAACAGAATTAATAAAGTTTATCAGCATTTAAGTGATATTGTTAAACAATATACCCCCCAAATCATGGTCTTGGAAAAGCTTTACGCCCATTATCGGCATCCGCTAACGGCGTGTCTTTTGGGCCATGTTCGGGGGGTAATTTGTTTGGTTTGCGCTCATCATGGAATCGGACTAGAGGAACATAGTGTCAAGCGTATCCGTAAATCCTTAACCGGAAACGGAAACGCGACAAAAGAACAGACACAAATGACAGTTGAGCGCATTCTGAAAATCCCGGAAGGGAAGCTCTCGCTTGATGCCAGCGATGCATTGGCCCTTGCCCTGGGATATGGATATATGAATAGATTTTAAAAGAAAAAGAAGCACAGGAAACATGAGCGCAAGTTTCTATCATGCGCTGATGTGTCTGGTGCGCTTGTGAACTGATGTGATTGTTAAAATTACTGGAAAACTTGTTGAGAAAAAAACTAATGCCCTGGTCGTTGATGTCCAGGGTTTGGCCCATGAGGTCCTCGTTTCGTCTTCTGTTTTATCAAGAGTGGATGATCATATTGACGGGAACGGAATGATTTCTTTGATCACGCATTACTATATTCAGATCAGCCCCTCTAGAGGGATTCCGTGTCTTGTCGGTTTTTTCAATGAAATTGAGCGGGATTTCTTTCTGGATTTTATTAAAGTCTCCGGGATAGGGCCTCGCGCGGCTGTTAAAGCCCTTGATCGTCCGATTTCGGAAATTGCCGGAGCCATCGCTCAACAGAACGAGAAGCTCTTGAAGGAATTACCTGGAATAGGTGGGCAAAAAGCCAAAGAAATCATTGCCAAACTTCAAAACAAGGTCGGCAAATACGGCCTGATCCAGGATACAGCGTCGGTTTCTCCCAAGGCGGTTTTCCATGAGGAAATGCCTGATTGGCAGCAGGAAGCCCTTGATGTTCTGTTGCAGCTTCAATATAAAAAAGCGGAAGCCCTTCTGATGATCGAGAAGGCCTTGAAGCGCTCTTCCAAAAGCGAGACCGCGGAGGACTTATTGAATGAAATTTATAAACAAAGGACCAGTATATAATGGATGAGCAACAGATGAACCAGTATCTTCGGGGAGCGATTGAAGCAGTCCTCCTAATCAGCGAGAAGCCTGTTGAGATCGACCAGATTAAGGAGGCGATTGAAACAGTTGATCCCGGCGAGATACGAAAGATTATTAAAGACCTGCAGGAGGAATATGACGGCAAGGGACGTGGAATGATCATCAGGGAGATTGCTGGAGGATTTCAGATGCTTAGTAATCCCCAGTACGCCGAGCATGTCAGGAACTTTTTTAAGACGCGCGTCAAGGAAAAGCTGTCTCGTCCCGGATTAGAGACACTCGCGATTATTGCTTATCGCCAGCCTGTTTCCCGCGCAGATGTCGAATTGATTCGCGGTGTTAATTCCGACGGGGTCGTTACTAATCTTTTAGAAAAGGGTTTAATTAAAATTGTCGGGCGTAAAGATGTTCCCGGTCGCCCTTTCCTTTATGGGACGACTAAACTATTCCTCGAATACTTCGGGCTGAAATCATTAAAAGATCTGCCGAAACTGGAAGATGTGTCTTCGGAGATTCTGGGAATAAATGGAGCGGAAGGGACTCCGGAAACAAGGACGTCGTCTTTGTTCGACAGTAATAAAGCGGTGAGCATGGAGGAGGCTGTCCAAAGCTATGGCGAAGGCGATCATTTAAATCGTGCTTTTAAAAGCGAACAGGAAAGTTATTTTCCGGATGACGAAGAAGATCGAGGAGATTTGATTGCTGAACCAGCGGGGACGGAAACGCAGGTGGCTGCCGAAGCTGTCGGGGCCATTGAAGAGGCTTTGGATCTTAAGAAGGCTATGGAAGATATGAACAAGGACCATCCAATGAATGAGCAGTCCGAGTCCCAGGTCGAGTAGATGCAAGACGTACCCAAAGAAGGCATTTACAAAAATTTAAAAAGGTAGGCCGATATGCCTCTAAATGAATTTCGCAAGAAAATTGACATCCTGGATGAAAAGATCGTGGAGTTTTTAAACCAGCGTGCCCGGATATGCGAAGAGATAGGAAAAAGCAAGACGAAAAATAAAGCCGGGGTTTATGTTTCTTCGAGAGAGCGGGAGGTCATTAAGAATGTCAAACGTTGTAACAAGGGACCGATGAGTGACGAGGCCCTTGAGGCAGTCTATCGTGAGATCATGTCGGCTTCCCTATCGCTTGAGAAATCTCTGCAAATTGCATTCTTGGGGCCAGAAGCTTCTTTTACCAATTTCGCTGCTGTTCGGAAATTTGGTTCCCAGGTTGCTTATGTTCCGACGGGAACGATATCCGAGGTTTTTGAGAAAGTAGAGAGCGGCGACGCAGACTACGGGGTTGTCCCTATCGAAAATTCTATTGAAGGGGCGGTGACAAACACGTTCGATCTTATGGCTGATTCCGATTTGAAGATTTGCGCGCATTTGACGATGGAAATTTCCCATTCCCTCTTATCCAATTCGCCAATGGAGAAGATCGAAAAGGTTTATTCGAAGTTCGAGGTCTTCGGTCAATGCCGCCACTGGCTTCAGGAGCATTTACCTCATGCGGAACAGATTGAAGTGGCGTCCACGACCAAGGCCGCGAAGATTGTCACCAAGGAAAAGAATGCCGCGGCTATCGCGTCACTGCTGGCTGCGGATTTATATCACCTGCATGTTCTAAAAAAGGGGATAGAGGATTCCTCTCAAAATATCACCCGGTTTTTAGTAATTGCAAAAAACGACGCGCTTCCGACCGGGGAGGACCGCACCTCGATTCTGTTCTCGATCCGGGATAAGGTCGGCGCCCTTCACGCCATGCTGACACCGTTTTTCGAAAATGGAATCAATTTGACCAAGATTGAATCCCGCCCATCGAAGAAGAAGGCGTGGGATTATTATTTTTTTGTGGACTTTGAGGGTCATCGGGAAGATCCCAAGATAAAGAAGGCTTTGGAACGACTCGAGGATATGTGCAAGTTTTTGAAGATCCTGGGATCGTATCCGCGTTAAGTAACGAGTGACGAGTAGAGGTCAAACGTTATTTATCGAAAAAAGGAAATTATGAAAAAACGTGCAGTTCAACGAATTCTGAATATCACTCCTTATCAGCCGGGACGGCCGATCGATGAGGTTAAGCGGGAACTCGGACTAAAAAAGGTGATTAAGCTTGCGTCAAATGAGACACCCTTTGGCCCGTCCCCCAAAGTTTTAAAGGCTATTATGAATGCCGCCAAAACCATCAATCGCTATCCTGATGGCGGATGTTTTTATTTGCGATCTGCCTTGGCCAATAACCTGAAGGTCAAAGAAGATCAGTTGATTTTTGGAAATGGTTCAGATGAGCTGATTATTATGGCGATAAGGGCTTTTGTCGAGCCGGGCGATGAAGTCATCGTGTCTCATCCATCATTTGCTGTTTATGGAATCGGGAGTAACGTCGCAGGCGCCTCATTAACAGTTGTTCCCATGAAAGAATTCCGCCATGATCTCGCGGCCGTGGCATCCGCCACCCGCCGGGCGACCAAACTGATTTTTATCGATAATCCCGGAAACCCTTCTGGAGGGTATGTCACTTCGGATGAGCTGAAGGGATTTTTATCAGCCGTTCCCGCCGATACGGTTGTTTTTTTAGATGAGGCCTATTATGAATATGCCGTTAATTCCCCTGGATATCCGGAAAGTCTTACCTTGCTTAAGCGGTATCCCAATTTGATCATCGCGAGAACTTTTTCAAAGATTTACGGGTTAGCGGGTTTGCGGGTAGGCTATGCCGTTGCTTCTCCTGAAATGATCGGTATCATGAATCGGGTCAGGGAACCTTTTAATGTCAATTCCGTTGCCCAGGAAGCCGCAATTGCCTGCCTTAAAGATCAGAAGTATTACAAGCAGGCTCTGGCCATTCTTGAAGAGGAGCGGCAGTTTCTGGGCGATGCAGTCAAACAATTGGGTTTGAAAGTATTTCCCAGCGCGACCAATTTTATTTTGATTGATCTCGGCTTTTCATCAAAAGAGGCAGTTGATGGGTTGCTTCGTAAGGGAGTGATTATCAGGGATATGGCGCCATGGGGACTTAACTCTTTTATTCGGGTGACGATTGGATTACCGGAAGAAAACAGGAAGTTTATCAAAGAACTCCGGGCTTTGATAGCAGGGAGGAAATAACATGATCGTTGTTTTAAAGCCCGGTGTAACTGATGAACAGATTCAGCATATTGTGAAGAAGGCAGAACAACTGGGTCTCAAAGCACATATTTCACGCGGGGTTGAACGAAGCATTATCGGGTTTATTGGGCCTGAAGATGTTTTAAGAGTAACTCCGCTTGAAGTTTTCCCCGGCGTTGAGTCGGTCCTGCCCGTTCTTTCACCGTATAAACTTGTTTCAAAAGAATTTAAAAAGCAGCCTTCTGAAATACGGGTGAAAGATGGTGTTGTCTTCGGAGGGAAGAAGGTTGTCATGATCGCCGGGCCATGCTCAATTGAAAGTCATGAATCTTTGTTAAGTATCGCACGAAAAGTGAAAGCAGCGGGCGCGACTGTTTTACGCGGCGGGGCGTTTAAGCCCCGGACTTCTCCATATGAGTTTCAGGGATTAGGGGAAGAAGGTTTGAGGATCATGAGAGAAGTTGGAGATGCGACTGGTTTGTCAACGATTACGGAAGTAATTGATCCTCGTCAGGTTGAATTGGTTGACAAATATGTCGATATATTTCAGATCGGCGCACGGAATATGCAAAATTTTTCTCTCCTTAAGGAGGTGGGCAGAACAAACAAACCGGTGGTTTTAAAGCGGGGCATGAGCGCTTTGATCAAAGAGTGGTTGATGTGTGCCGAGTACATTATGTCAGAGGGGAATCCAAACGTTATTTTCTGTGAGCGGGGGATCCGTACTTTTGAGACCGAGACGCGCAACACGCTTGATATTAATACGGTTCCTGTTATTAAAGAAAAATCCCATCTGCCGGTCATTGTTGACCCAAGTCATGCGGCGGGGCGGTGGGGCTTGATTCCAAGCGCGTCGATGGCTGCAATTGCCGCAGGAGCCGACGGGTTGATGGTCGAGGTTCATGAGAATCCTGAAGAGGCGAAATCAGATGGGGCCCAGTCGCTGCTCCCAAAAAAGTTTGAGCAACTGGTTAATCAGATCAGGGCCATTGCCGAGGTGGTCGGGAGATCTATTTAAAAATATTGAATATTTTTTGTTGAGATTGAGGAGAAGATTATGGCATTAGGTTATCAGTTTTTATTTAAAAAGGTAGCAATCATCGGAGTTGGATTGATTGGTGGATCTTTGGGGAAGGCGCTTAAGAAGCACAAAATGGTCAAGGAAATTTGCGGTGTTTCCCGGCGTAAAGAAGCCTTGATCGAGGGGGTTAAGGATCAGGCCATCGATTACGGAACCCAGGACATCCAGAAGGCCGTTGTGAACGCGGACCTCGTCGTGCTGGCAACTCCCGTAAACGTCCTTGCCTCGATGTTTGAATCGATTGCGCCTTTTGTACGACGCGGCTGTATTGTGACGGACGTGGGTAGCACGAAAGTATCGATTGTTAATACGGCGCATGAGGCGCTTCAGACCCCTTCGATGTTTGTTGGTTCCCATCCCCTTGCCGGATCAGAAAAAAGAGGGGTTGAGTACGCGAGCGCTGAATTGTTTGAGGGCTCGACATGTATTATGACGCCGGTCGCAGAAACCCATCGTGCTGCTGTCGATCGCGTGAGGCGGATGTGGACAGGCATTGGGGCTCAAGTCAAGATAATGTCCCCGGGAGAGCATGATGAAATTCTGGCTTACATCAGTCATTTACCGCATATTATCGCGTATAATCTGATATCATCTATTCCAGAAAATCATTTAGCCTTGGCAGCGCAAGGATTAAAGGATACAACCAGGGTTGCTTCCTCTTCACCTGAAGTATGGAGTGAGATTTGTCTGGCCAATTCCAGAAATATTATTAAAGTCCTTGATGAGTTCGTAGGGAATCTTTCGCTTTTACGAAAAGCCGTCAGCGAAGGGGACGAAAAGGCATTAATTGCTGAATTGACAAAGGCAAAAACGAAAAGGGACAAAATCGCATGAAGAATGACCCCATTATCGTAGCCATTGACGGTCCCGCCGGGGCGGGTAAAAGTACGGTTGCCAAGGCGCTTGCAGACAGGTTGGGATTCAATTATCTTGATACGGGGGCGATGTATCGTTCACTGACATTAAAAGCCTTGGGGAGGCTGAATAACCTTGAAGATGAGGATGCCCTGGTTGGCTTGGCCAGAGAAACGGTTATTGATATGAGAGGTAATTCCAAAGAAGGTCTCCATGTTTTTCTTGACGGGCAGGATGTTTCAGAAGATATAAGGACGGTTGAAGTAACTAATAATACGTTTTATATTGCCAGGGCCCCCCGGGTCAGGGAAATTATGGTAAAGTGGCAGCGGGAGATCGGCGCAAGAGATAATGTTGTCATGGAGGGAAGAGATATCGGGACTGTTGTTTTTCCTGAGGCTCAATGCAAATTTTATCTGGATGCCACGGTTGAAGAGCGCGCCTCAAGGCGACATAAAGAGTTTTTACAAAAAGGGAAAAATGTGTCTTTGGAGGAGATAATTAACGATGTCAGGGCGCGGGATGAAAAAGATTTTACCCGATCCGTCGGGGCTTTAAAGAAAGCGCATGACGCGACAGTTGTTGATTCGACAAATATGACGATTCATGAGGTTGTGGAAACGATGGTCATTCATGTGACCGGCAGGTGCAGCAGTTTGCATGAGTCAAAGTAGATCAAATTTATTTTTCATTTGATCCGTCGTTGTTTTCTCGTCGTTATCGACGCCTCTCAAGTTGTTAACTCGGTATTTATTATGGATAAATCTATTATCAGAAATTTTTCTATCATTGCACATATAGATCACGGCAAGTCGACCTTGGCCGACCGGCTGCTTCTCCATACCGGAGCTATCGACGAGCGGAAATTTCAAAATCAGTTGCTCGATGATATGGATTTGGAACGTGAACGGGGTATTACTATCAAGGCCTCCGCCGTCAGGATTCTTTTTAAATCCGTCAATGGAAAGGAATATGTCTTTAATTTGATTGATACTCCTGGTCATGTTGATTTTTCATATGAGGTTGAAAAGTCCCTGCGCGCATGCGAAGGCGCTCTCTTGCTGGCTGATGCTTCCCAGGGCGTCGAATCCCAAACGGTAGCGAATTATTATCTGGCCAGGGATAACCATTTAACGATCCTTCCGGTTTTGAATAAAATCGATATCGTCAATATTGACCTTGATCATTCCAAATTAGAAATGATGGAAGCCTTTGATTTTGATGAAGAGGGTATTGTTTTGGTTTCGGCAAAAGAAGGAACCGGCGTGCCTGCTTTGCTTGAACGGATTGTGGAAGTGATTCCTCCTCCCGAAGACCATGATGACGAGCCGTTAAAGGCGCTTATTTTTGACATGGAATATGACATTTACAAGGGTGTGATTATTTATATACGGGTGATGGAAGGGATGATCGTGCCGGGGGTGCGGATCCGGATGATGAACACAGGACAGGAATTTAATGTGGAGGAGCTGGGGATTTTTTCACCCGAGCCAATCAAGGTCAAGAAATTGACTTCGGGAGAGGTCGGCTACTTGGCCTGTAATGTTCATGATCCGAAGATCGTTCGCGTCGGCGATACAATCACGGCCAAAGATCATCCCGCCAAATCCCCTTTGCCCGGATACCGTCAGTTGAATCCGTTGGTTTTTTGCGGTGTTTATCCTGTTAACTCTAAAGATTTTATGGCCCTCAGAGAAGCAATCAATAAGCTCAGGTTAAATGATCCCAGTTTTTCATTTGAACCCGAGACATCGCAATCATTCGGACATGGTTTTCGCTGCGGTTTTCTGGGGCTTCTTCACATGGAGATTGTACAGGAAAGGTTACAGCGGGAGTATGACTTGAATTTGATTCTGACGACGCCTAATGTGAAGTACCGTTTTGTAAAAAAGAGCGGCGAGCAGATCGAGATTGAAAATCCTTGCGATCTTCCAGAGTCAGGGTCGGTTGTGAAGGTCGAAGAACCTTTGCTGGAAGTCGCTATTATGTGTCCGGTTGAGGCTATGGATAAAGTAATGGAACTTGCCAAGAGTAAACGGGGAAATTATGTTAAGAGTGAATACGTCTCCGACCGTATGAGGATTATTTTTGATATTCCCCTCTCGGAGGTCATAGTTGACTTTAATGATATGATCAAGTCGGTTACCAAAGGTTATGGATCCATAGACTACCGGTTTAAAGGCTACCAGCCTGCAGATGTGGTTCGTTTGGATATCTTGCTTAATGGGAAACCTTGCGATGCTTTTTCGTTTCTTGTTAATAAGGAGCGTGCTTATGAAAAAGGGTCGGCGCTTGTAACGAAACTGAAGGAAATGATCCCGCAGCAGCTTTACGAGGTCAAGGTGCAGGCTGCTTCCGACGGAAGAATTATTTCAAGTGCTAAAATCAAGGCAACCGGAAAGAATGTGACCGCGAAATGTTATGGGGGCGATATTACCCGTAAAAGAAAGCTTTGGGAGAAACAAAAAGAAGGAAAAAAGCGTTTGAAACAAATCGGCAATGTCGAAGTGCCGCAGGAGGCTTTTTTAGCCGCGTTACGTATCTAAAGAAGAGGACATTATGAATTCACCGAAAGAACAGAATAAGCAGTTGGGAACATCCCTTTGGAAAAATTTTTATAAGGAATGGGGGGAGCCGGCTCTTGTAGCCTTTCTGGTTGTATTTTTTATCATCCGCCCGTTTTTTCTGCAGGCCTTTAAAATTCCAACAGGATCGATGATTCCGACATTGTTAGTTAAGGATCGCTTGATCGTCGATAAATGGACTTATGGCGCACGAGTTCCGTTTACAAAAACGGCCCGTCTTCCAGGGATTGGAGAGATGAAACGCGGAGATATTATTGTTTTTAAATATCCGGAGGAGCCAAAAAAAGATTATATTAAAAGACTTATCGCGTTCGGCGGCGAGACCGTTGAAATCCGCAACGGTGATATTTATATCGATGGCAAGGAAGTTGATCATCCGGACATCAAAAAAATTTATTATTATAATCGCGGAGATTATGGAACATTTGGAGAGCCCGTGACTGTTCCCAAGGGCAGTGTTTATGTACTTGGAGATAACAGCGCCTCAAGCGCTGACAGCAGGTATTGGGGGTTTGTTCCTGAGGAGAATATTATTGGACGGGCTGATTTGATTTTCTGGCCGATTGAAAGAATCCGTTTTCTTTTTTTATAAGGAAGGAAATTATGTTTTTAGCCATTGTCATTATCCTGAGTTATTTCTTGGGAAGTATTCCGACGGCATATATTTTTGGAAAGCTTTACAAAAAGATCGATATCCGTGAGCATGGATCAGGGAACGTCGGTGCGACGAATACCTTCCGGGTTTTGGGCAAATGGCCCGGAATTATTGTGTTGAGTGTTGATATCCTCAAGGGTGCGCTCGCCGTGGTCCTGTTAGGAGATATTTTTAACTTCAAAGGAATGTTCAGCAGAGTGCTTATCGGAATTGCTGCGGTTTGCGGGCACAATTGGACTGTTTTTCTTGAGTTCAAAGGCGGGAAAGGAATTGCCACCAGTCTGGGGGTTTTGATCGGAATGGCGGTTAAATTTCCTTCGCTTGTCCCTGTCCTTGGCATCTGCATCATTTCATGGATGGTCGCTCTTTATTTTTCGCATTATATTTCTTTATCGTCTATGATCGCCGCATTTGTGTTGCCATTGGCGATGCTTGTCACCAATCAGCCGCTGGAGATGATTTTTCTGGGAGCGGTTTTTTGTATTTTTGTTGTTTACCGCCATCGCTCGAATATCTCACGTCTCATTCAGGGGACTGAACCCCAATCCTCGTTTTTAAAAATTCAGAAGAAGGGCTGATTTTGTATCAACAGCCGCCCCAAATTTAATCTTTTTTTCATAATTTTCTTATTTTTCGCCGGATTTTCTTTTTGAAAGAAGAATTAGAGAAAAATCTGTTTTTGCAGCAGAAGTCTTAAAAATAAAGTTGCCGACGAGGAAAAATGCTTTTAGCGATTAAGAAAGCGCTTTCTGAAAATGATTCCCCCTGTCTTGTTCATCGTTTTTTGAATGTTATACTTTCATCAAACGTAGAAGGGGGAATTGGTTATGAAACACGTTATTTACAAAAACCGCACATCTCAACGATATCATCGGAAAATTGTCTCTATTAATGAATTTAATCAGGATAATCAGCTAAAAACGCATGTACAAAAAAGCTTTTTATATCATGTCGTTTCGATCATGAATCAGGATGTCTCCGACCATGCGCCTGAAATCTATATTCAAAAACACATTGATACCAAAAACCAGACCGAAGAGTTTTGTTTTCGGGTCCGGGGAAGTTTTGTGACCATGGCGCTCAAGGGGCTTGTCCGTGTTGAGTTTAGTCATCGATTAAAAATTAACGCTGAGTGGAATGATAAAAATTTCTCCCCCAAAAAGTCAGTTACTCTGACTTAGGCTACGTGAGTGACATCACCAGCCACGTCTGCCGGGCCGGCTTGCCGTCCCGGCAGTTTTTTAATGAATGACTTTCAAATAACAGTAATGTGAATGTGAGGCAGCGATCCCGCCAATATGTCTTTTATTCAAGAAATTGAATGCTATAATTGTTCAAAATAATTCTCCATTTATAAACCGGATTTTTTTATGTCATTTGATGTCGATATTGCGATTGTGGGCGGCGGCGTTATCGGCTGTGCCCTGGCTTATGAATTATCCAGAGACGGTGATCGCAGCATATGCCTGATCGAAAAAAATGAACGCATTGCCGGAGAGAATCAAAGCTCAAGGTCTTCAGGCGTTATTCATGCGGGGATTTATTATCCTTCTGAATTTGAACCTCTCAAAGCGCGTCTTTGTGTCGAGGGCAATCGGATGCTTTATGATTTCTGTGAGAAGCATAATGTGCCCTTTGCCCGAACAGGAAAAATCGTCGTCGCCGCTGAATCCTATGAGGAAGAATATCTTGATGATCTTCTGAGGACATCCATTGAAAATGGTGTTCATGTCAGGCGGATTTCCGGAGAAGAAGTTCGTAGCATGGAACCCAATGTGAATGCGCTTTGCGCTCTTCATGTTCCTGATTCAGGTATCGTCGAGGCAACGTCGCTGGTCAGGAATCTTTATCAGCAGGCTGAGCATAACGGCGTGATGTTCCTTGCAGGAACCAGGGTCATCGGTATTCATCCAGGTAATGATTATTTTGATATTGCCGTGCAGCCTCTTCGAGGTGAAGAAGAGACTTTCAGGGCGCGTACGCTTTTAAACGCGGCGGGATTATTTGCAGATGATGTTGCCAAATTTTTTAATCCGGATTTTCCTTTTACGATTCAGCCCGTCCGTGGAGAATCCGCTAAATTTTATAAAAGTATCCGTCCGGAGCTTTTCACCCGGATGAATGTTTATCCGGCGCCGTATGGTTATTTTAATGATACGGGAGAGAAAGCAGGCGTCCCGTTCCCTGAATTTTTGAAACTAATGGAAGCGAAGAAAATTACAAGAACGGTCGGGGTTCATCTTACGCCGACTTTTGATATCGATCCGACGACGGGCGAATATATTACAGGTAATACGGTGAATATCGGTCCGGTAAAAACAGTCGGTATCGGCAAGGAAGATTATGCGTCGGGATTAAAATCAGAGAACGTTTACTTTAATGCCGTGAAAAATTTTTTCCCTCATCTGAAAATTAATGATATAGGTCTTCATCAAGCGGGAATCATGGCTGTTCCCGTCGGGCATCGTGATTTTGTTATTGAACGCGACAGGAATTTTCCGAATGCCATTCATTTTATCATTGATTCACCCGGCCTGACATCCGCCCTGGCCATCGCCAGATATGTTAAAACATCATTTTTTTCATAAGAATTCTTTCAAAAATTTTTAAAAGACTGCTATGCGTGGAAAAACCGTATGTTAAAATAGGCTAAATAAATCAAAGAGCCTGTCTGTAAATCCAACATATAGATTAAAAAACAAGGAGGTTTTCTGTGGGAAAGAGAATGGTCATTTTGGTTGGGCTGGTCGTAATGATCTCGGGCTGCGCAACAACCGCCCAGGACCAGAGCATGGTCACTCAGTTGCAGTTGCGGATCGGAGAGCTTGAAAGGGAAGTTCAGATGCGTGACCAGCGCATCAGCGATCTTGAATATGAGGTCAAAGATCTTTCTTATGATATCAAAAAGATGAAAGACAAGCCGAAGTCGACTTCCTCCATGACCTCATCCATGCCGGCAAAGGTCGAAGGAGAGACCATTCGCCTTGATGTTGATCATTCGGAAGTTCAAAGAGCTCTGAAAGCAGCTGGTTATTACGAGGGGGCGATTGATGGTAAAGTCGGACCCGGAACCAAGGCGGCAATTACTCAGTTCCAGAAAGATAACGGACTTACTGCCGACGGTTTGCTTGGCCGTCAGACATGGACCGCTCTTCAGAAGTATCTTAATTAATTTTTAATAAAAAGGGACAGATAACCAGAATAGAAAATATCTGTCCCTTTCTTTTTTAAGGAGTTTATGATGGAAATCGAACGACTTCTGGATCAACAGGAACGTTCAAAGGCCGGGAATTTAAATTTAACCGGTGATCTTATCCGCCAGCGTCTGGTTGAATATTGCAAGATGTTTAAAACCTCTTGGGTCAATCTGGGGCAATCTCTTTATCCGGTATGGAAGGATAAACTTTTTTATGCCTGGGGATTTGAGAAGTTCGAGTATTACCTTCAGGAAGAACTGGGGTTAAAAAAAGAGACGGCCATGAAAATGCTCAAAAGTTATTTTTTTGTGGAACAGAATGAGCCGGCCTATTTGTCGGAAAGTTTTGTGAAAGAGCGTAACGCCCAGAAAGTCCCGGGATGTGAGGAAGTTAACGTGCTGCGCCTGGCCAGGGGAAAAAAAGAATTGAACAAGGATGATTACCGGAAACTGCGCCAGGAGGTGTTTGAGGGCGGTAAGGACGCTTCCGTTGTCAGAAAGGATTTAACGAACCTGATCCGCCAGAGGAAGCAGGTTGATCCTGAAGAGGAACGGGCTCTGCGGGCGGAGCAGGCAGTAAAAAAATTAAGCACTGCATTAAGGAATTTTCATAATGATATGGAAATCTTGAAATTACTTCCTGTCGATTTGATTGATGATGCCAAAGAGCTCTTGGAGAGGTTGGAAAAGGAAGTGATTTAACTCGTGGGTACCCTTCTTTTAAAAATTATTTGACTTCCACACGTCTGGGTGGTATGTTATGAACATGCAACAAAAACTGACAAGTAAACAACGGGATATTTTAAAGTTCATTTATCAGTCCATTAAGATTTCTCAAATGCCCCCAACCATACGTGAGATCGGAAAGCATTTTGGTTTTTCTTCGACAGGAACTGTCCGTGATTATTTAAATGCATTGGCAAAAAAAGGGTATATTCGTTTAACTGCCCACAAATCCCGGGCTATAGAATTAGTTCGTGAGGCCCTTTTTTCTTTTCCGATCATCGGAAAGGTACAGGCCGGTCTTCCTACCATGGCAGTTGAAGAGATTGAAGGTTACCTGAATTTGGACAGTCTTGTTTTTTCGGATGATGATACCTTTGCCCTTCGAGTCCGTGGCGACAGTATGATCCAGGCCGGTATTCTTCCCAACGACCTTGTTCTTGTTAAAAGACAGTCTCTTGCTCAAGAGGAGGAGATTGTTGTAGCCATGGTTGGCCATGAGGATGCAACGGTCAAATATTTGCGCAAGCGCGGCCCTATGTATTATTTGGAGCCTGCCAATCCCGCCTATGAACCAATCCCTGTCAATGAAGATGTCACCATCGTTGGCAAAGTGATCAGCGTTATTAGAAAATTTTAGCCCGGTTGATGCAAAATTCATTCGGGATTTAAGGATGATATGTGTTATAATGTCGACCATGTCAATGCCAATTCACTACGAAAAATCCCTCAATAAACAGCAGCTTCAGGCAGTGTATTCTTTAAAGGGTCCTCATTTGGTTCTTGCAGGGGCCGGTAGCGGAAAAACCCGCGTACTTGTTTACCGGACGGCCTATCTTGTCGATCAGGGAGTGGAACCCAGGCATATTTTATTGTTAACGTTTACCAGGCGTGCGGCAAATGAAATGCTTTCCAGGGCGACGAATATTCTTGACGACCGCTGCCTTAATGTTTCCGGCGGGACATTTCATTCCTTTGCAAATTCGATTCTTCGTCAATACGGAGGACACATCGGTCTCCCGGGTAATTTTACTATTCTTGATGAAAGCGATGCTGAATCAATCATCAATCGGCTCAGAGCCGGGCACAAGTTAAATAAAATTGAGAAAAAGTTTCCTAAAAAAAATACCGTTTATGCGATTATTTCCAAAAGTGTCAATAAATGTACTGATATCGCTACAGTAGTTTATGACGAATTCCCTCAATTCATAGAGTGGATAGACGTGATTGAACAAATTGGGCGTGAATATGCCGATGCGAAACGCAATTCCAATACCATGGACTTCGATGATCTGCTTCTGATGCTGCGTGATTTGCTTCAGAGAAAAGAAGAGATCCGTCAAATCTTGAGTGATCGGTATCAATTTATCATGGTCGATGAGTATCAGGATACCAACAAGATCCAGGCTGATGTCGTCAGGCTGCTTGCGTCTACTCATGATAATGTAATGGTCGTTGGGGATGATTCTCAAAGCATTTATTCTTTCCGGGGAGCGCATTTTAAGAATATCATTGATTTTCCCCGAACATTTTCCGGGACAAAAATTATTAAATTAGAAGAGAACTATCGTTCATCTCAGCCCATCCTGGATTTAACCAATGAAGTAATCCTTTTTGCAAAAGAGAAGTTCGATAAAAGGCTGTTTACCCGGCAGAAAGGGAGTCAGCGCCCGGTTTACAGGGACGTTCTTAATGAAAACGCTCAGTCGAAATATATTGTTCAGAAGATCGGGGAGCTGAGAGGAGAAGGTATTTCCTTAAAAGATATCGCCGTCCTTTTTCGTTCCGGATGGCATTCAAACGATCTTGAAATCGAGCTGTCCAGCTGGGGGATTCCATTCGTAAAATTCGGAGGCTATAAATTTGTAGAGTCTGCACATGTTAAGGATGTTTTGAGCTATCTTCGGCTACTGCAGAATCATGTTGATGCGACAAGCTGGATTCGGATATTGACCTTGATCCCTGGAATCGGTGAAAAGACTGCCGTAATGATTGCTGATGACATAAGCAAAAGCGGCGGAATTAATATTCAAGGGAAATACCTAAAGAAAAATCCGGCTATGGGACAACTTGCTGAGTTGCTGAAGTCGTTGGATCCTGAGACCCAATCATTAACAGAAATTCTTGATAAGGTTCTCCAGTTTTATTATCCGTTACTTATGTTGCAGTATGACGATTATGATAAACGCATTAATGATTTGGAGTCTCTTCAGAAAATTGTGGAACGCTATCCTTTACTCAATGATTTTTTAACTGATTTGACCCTTGATCCTCCTGAAAAAAGTATGATGAATGCAGCGTCAAGGAAACATGAAACCCTGACTTTATCTACGATTCATTCGGCCAAAGGTTTGGAATGGGAAGCCGTATTTTTGATCCATTTATGTGACGGGCAGATGCCTTCTTATAAAGCGATGGATAATCAGGATGCCCTTGAAGAGGAGCGGCGCCTTTTCTATGTAGCGGCAACAAGAGCCAAACGCCATTTGTTTTTTCTGAGGCCGCAGATGCTTCAGGGAAGGGCCCTTGCCAGCAGCAACCAGATCAATCCTTATACCCGTGTTTCCCGTTTCCTGGGTGAGGGACGCATCCTCGAATCCCTGGTTGACATTGAACATCGTTATGGCAGCGGTAGTTCATTAAGTTTGTTAAAAAAGGGAGATGGGGGGGCCAGCAGGGATGATTTCTCAGATTACTTTGACAGAACAAATGACGCGTGGGACAATTGAACCGAATTAAATAATATTTCTAGAGAAAAGGGCATTGAATGGGCTTGCTCATTTTTTTTGTAAACACGTATTTTGATTTTCTCATCGCGGTTTTGTTGGGAATTTGGGTTGGCATCGTCGCTGCGGTTGCAGCCGTTAAGCTGCGTTTTACTCAGCCGTATGTACTTTTGAACAATTTCCTTCTTTCCTCGTTCATTCTCGGTTATGTATTGATGTTTTTTGTATCTTTTATGATCGCGAAGACCGACCCTGATTTCTCTGCCCTGCAAAGATATAAAAACGCTTTTAATAATATTAAAAGTTTCATCTGGCGGGAAGATGAACTGCTTCTTCCGGGCGGGTTTGAAAAGGCATTGGCATTGAATACCAGC
>JBFMEN010000009.1:0-14775 GCA_040753435.1 Candidatus Omnitrophota bacterium
GGTCTTCAGACGCTTCCCCAATCCGAAAAGCTGTAAACGCTGGTTATATGCTCTATTGAAAGAATTAAACCGGGCTGATTTAGGTTGCACGCTCTATGAAAGTCAGCAGAGTTCTTGACACTATAAAGCAATTTCCTCTCTTGTCATATTCATTTCCCAATGATATGATAATCACTCCTTTATCTAATATTAATAAAGAATATTAATACAATGGTTACAAGTAAAGAAATTACATATATCTCCTGCCTGGCACGAATCAATTTGACCCAAACCGAGATCGATTCGCTGTCAGAAAATATGGAAAACATCTTAGGATACATCGCCCAGTTGGAAACCCTTGATGTAAATGACATCAAACCGACAAGCCACGTTCTTCCCTTGAAGAATGTGTACCGTGAGGATATGGTCACTTCCTGCTTCACCAGAGAACAGGCGATGTCAATTGCTGTCGCATCACTAAATGGCTTTTTCAAAGTACCTCAAATTATCGAATGACCATGACTTTTTACGAACTTACAGCTCACGAACTTATTGAAAAAATTCATGCGAACGGTGCGGATCCCCAGGGCATCCTGTCCTCAGTCCGGCAGCGCATCCATGAAAATGACGGAAAGATAAATGCCTATATCCGTTTAGATGACGATGCCGAGGCATCGAGTGCCTCAAAATTTCCTGTCCCGATCGCTATTAAAGATAATATCTGCATTAACGGAAAAGAAGTGACGTGCGCTTCGAAAATTCTTAAAGGGTTTCGAGCTCCCTATGACGCGACCGTCATCACAAAGCTGAAGGCCGCGGGCATTCCAATAGTCGGCCAGACGAATATGGATGAATTCGCTTTTGGATCATCGACCGAAAATTCATCCTTGCGGCCCACCCGAAATCCGTGGAACCATGCTTGCGTTCCGGGCGGATCAAGCGGAGGTTCGGCCGCAGCCGTTGCTGCCGATGAAGCTGTTTGGGCCCTTGGTTCCGACACCGGCGGATCCATCCGGCAGCCTGCCGCTTTTTGCGGAGTGGTGGGGCTGAAACCGACCTATGGCAGAGTTTCGCGTTACGGTTTGATAGCGTTTGCGTCAAGCCTTGACCAAATCGGTCCGCTTACTAAAGATGTGCATGATTCGGCGCTCCTGTTATCCATTATTGCCGGACATGATCCCATGGATTCAACATCTGCAGATTTACCAGTTCCCGATTACACGAGAGCGCTCGTCAACGACGTCAAGGGAATGACGATCGGCATTCCGAAAGAATATTTTGCTGAAGGGATGGCGCCCGATGTCAAAACGGCAGTCCTGGCAGCAATTGAAGTATTGAAAAAACGGGGCGCTTCATTTCGGGAGATCTCGCTGCCTCATACCGGTTATGCAGTAAGCACATATTATATTGTAGCTACGGCGGAAGCGAGCTCCAATCTCGCACGTTTCGATGGCGTTCAATACGGCCTGCGCTGCCTTCCGCATCAGATTCGTAAGACACCAATTGTTGATCTTTTTGAAGAGACACGGGACCAGGGCTTTGGGCCGGAAAGCAAACGGCGGATCATGCTTGGCACCTATGTTCTCTCCTCGGGATATTACGACGCCTATTATTTAAAAGGTCAGAAAGTCCGGACCTTAATAAAAAACGATTTTGATGAAGCATTTAAAACATGCGACGCGATTATTACTCCGACGTCACCGACAACGGCGTTTAAAATAGGGGAGAAGGCCAGCGATCCCCTTGCGATGTATCTGTCGGACATCTGCACGATTTCAGCTAACTTAAGCGGGATACCGGCCATCTCATTGCCCTGCGGTTTTTCAAAAGACGGGCTGCCGATCGGGCTTCAGTTGCTGGCCAAACCGTTCGCTGAAGAAACGTTATTTCAGATCGCCTTTACATATGAACAAAATACGGACTGGCATTTAAGAAAACCAGGGATACAGGATTAAGGATTAAAATATATGAATAAAAAACAAAATCAGGAACCACAAAAAAACTTTTTAAAATTTTCTTAAATTTTGTTGGTTTTCGAATCCTTAGCCCTTAATCCTTAATCCTCTTTTAAAATATGACTAACTTGACTCCTAACGATTTTGAAACAGTTATCGGCCTGGAAGTCCACTTGCAGTTCAATACCAGATCAAAGATCTTCTGCGGCTGTGAGAACGCCTTTGGACGCGAACCGAATTCATGTGTTTGCCCGGTATGTCTGGGGTTGCCCGGAACCCTTCCGGTTTTAAATAAAGCCGCGCTTGATTACGCCATCAAGACCGCCCTTGCCCTGAATTGTGACATCAACGCTTTTATCAAATTCGACCGTAAAAATTATTTTTATCCGGATCTCCCCAAAGGTTACCAGATTTCCCAATTCGATTTTCCAATCGGCTACAATGGAAAATTAACCTTCCTGTCTGACGGGAAAGAAAAAACGCTTCGTATTCATCGCGCCCATCTGGAAGAGGATGCGGGAAAACTGATCCACGATACCAAACAAAAATGCAGTTTGATCGATTATAATAGAACGGGGACTCCGTTAATGGAGATCGTCACGGAACCAGACCTGCGTTCACCCCAGGAAGCCTATGATTATTTGACCATGCTGAAACTGAACCTGCAATATCTCGATGTTTCCGATTGCGACATGGAAAAAGGAAGTTTGCGCTGTGACGCCAATATTTCGATACGGCCAAAAGGACAGACCTCCCTGGGGACCAAGACAGAATTAAAAAACATGAATTCGTTCAGAGCGGTCAAAGCGGCCTTGATGTTTGAACAGCAGCGCCAGGTCACTATGGTGCTGGCTGGCAAAAAGTTGCTGCAGGAAACCCGGTTATGGGATGAAGACAAGCAAGCCACATTTACGATGCGGACGAAAGAAGAGGCGCATGATTACCGATACTTTCCAGAACCGGATCTGGCGCCATTCGTTGTTTCAAACGAAAAAATCGACGCCGTCAGAAAGGTTCTGCCTGAAAACCCATATGGAGCCTTTCTAAGGTTGCAACGTGAATACGGGATGTCTGCCTATG
Organism: Candidatus Omnitrophota bacterium; assembly: GCA_040753435.1. Classification (GTDB taxonomy): domain Bacteria; phylum Omnitrophota; class Gorgyraeia; order Zapsychrales; family JANLHA01; genus JAKLFA01. Next base: position 3,015 of record JBFMEN010000009.1, read on the forward strand.
ATGCCCAGATTTTGATTCAAGACAAGGCATTGACGGAATTTTTTGAAAAATGCGCAGCTCTTTACAATGAAACTAAAAAAATCTGTAACTGGATTAACACAGCCCTCCTTAAAGAATTGAACGAAAGGAAAATCAGCATAACCAAAACGCAGATTGACGCCGAACGATTTACGGCTGTGATCAGGAAGGTAGAGGACGGGGCGATATCAAATCTGTCGGGCAAGGAAATTTTGCCTGAACTGTTAACATCGTCAAGAACAATCGATGAGCTTGTCTCCGAGAAAGGCCTGGCCCAAGTCTCGGATGACGCGGCGCTTGAAGCGTTGATCGACGGCGTTTTAAAACAAAATGCCCATGTCGTTGAGCAAATCAAAAACGGAAATCAGGGCGCGGTGGGTTTCCTGATCGGCGCGGCCATGAAAGCTTCGCAAGGAAAAGCAAACCCCAAAAAGGCAGGAGATATTTTAAAAAGGAGACTGAATAATGACTAAGAAGTTTTTTAGAATAATGACTACGAAGTTTTTTAGAACAATGACAACAGGTTTTGTTTTAATTTCAATTGCGACCTTTGCCTGTTCCCAGGTCGATAAATCAGTGGTTGATGATATTTATGCCCAGATAGAGCTCTTCAGTTATGCCCTGACGATGATTCAATCGGAATATGTTGAGAACAAAACCCCTCAAGAATTAATTTACGGTTCTCTCAAGGGAATGCTCGCGTCACTGGACCCGCACAGTCAATTTATGGATCCGGATGAATATGAGGAATTAAAAAGCGAAACATCGGGAAAATTCGGCGGTCTCGGAATAGAAATTTCAATCCGTGACGGGCTGCTCACCATTGTCACCCCTATTGAAGGTACCCCCGCCTGGGAAGCAGGCATCAAGGCCGGAGACCGAATCGTCAAGATCGAAGACGAAATAACAAAAGACATTACCTTGAATGACGCGGTGAAAAAACTCAGGGGCGATCCGGGAACAGAAGTTAATATCACCATTCTTCGGGAAGAAGAGTTCAAAATCCTAGACATTAAGATGACCCGTCAGATCATTCAGGTCCAGGATGTGAAATACCCGCAGATTCTGGAGGATAAAATCGGGTTTATCAGACTGACAGAATTTCGGGAAGACTCTACCCGGGATTTTAAAAAAGCGCTTGAAACGCTTCGTGCGCAGGGCGCCGATAGTTTGATCCTGGATTTGCGGAACAATCCCGGGGGTTTATTGTCGACAGCGATCGAAATTTCTGAATTATTCCTTCCCAACGGCATGGCGATCGTTTCAACCAAAGGCCGCCGGGAATCCCAAAACATGGAAACCTTCTCAAAAGGGGAAGACATCGGGAAATTTCTTGATTGGCCTATGGTCGTTTTAATCAATGAAGGGAGTGCTTCCGGAAGCGAGATCGTGGCGGGCGCTCTCAAGGACAATAAACGGGCCGTTATCCTCGGCACCAAATCATTCGGTAAAGGTTCTGTCCAGTCGGTTTTGCCGCTCCCGGATGGTTCGGGCTTGCGTTTGACCACCAGCAAATACTTCACGCCTTCAGGGGTTTCCATTCACGGGACAGGAATCGAACCCGATATTGTGGTCGAGCAAATTTATCCTGAAGAAACGGAAAATAAAGAAGATAATAATCAGAAAGTCAAAGAAATCTTTAATAAACTGGAAACTGATACTAATGGCGCGGGAACAATCACTGACTCGGAGAACAAAGAAGCTCATGACAGGCTAATGAAAGACAATCAGGTCCAAAGCGCCATGAGCGTCATCAAGGGAATACGGGTTTATAAAAAGCTGACTGAAATGGGTGATGCCGAAATCGATGGGAAGACCGCCAGGCTTGTGGAGGAATAAAGCACCGATTCGGTCTCACGCAAATATCATGCTTAAAATTTACTCGATTGAACAGATGGATATCCTTTCCATCACAAGCGCACGAAATGAATATTTTAGGAATAGAAACATCTTGTGATGAAACCGCCGCTTCCGTCGTCAAAAACGGAAAGACCGTTTTATCGAATACCGTCGCTTCGAGTCTTTCTCACCATGAAAAATACGGCGGGGTCATCCCTGAGATCGCTTCAAGAAAACAATTGGAGTCTATTCACGCTGTTGTTGATGAAGCCATCACTTCTTCCGGATGCCCGCTTAAAAAGATCGACGCGATCGCTGTCACAGAAGGGCCGGGTTTGCTCGGTTCACTGCTGGTCGGAACTTCTTACGCAAAGGCCGTTAGTTTCGCCTTAAAGAAACCTTTAATGCCTGTGAATCACGTGAAAGCCCATCTTTATGCCAATTTCCTCACCTTGCCTGGCAACGCGTCCCGGCCGGCCCCCAAACTCCCGGCGATTGGTCTCATTGTTTCCGGCGGTCATTCTTCAATTTACTTTCTTGAAGATTACACTCACTACGAACTTCTGGGACAGACCAGGGATGATGCTGCGGGCGAAGCTTTCGACAAGGTCGCGCGTATTCTTGGCCTTGGATATCCTGGCGGACCAATCATCGACCGGCTCGCTAAAGAGGGAAAAAATACCAGAATTAAATTCAGCCCATCCAGACTGGATTCCTTTGACTTTAGTTTCAGCGGCACAAAGACCGCGGTCCTTTATTACCATCAGCAGCATCGTCAGGATCCGGATTACCAGGCTGCTCAAGTCGCCTGCTCATTTCAACAAAGCGTGATATCTATCCTTATCGAAAAGAGCATCCAGGCGTGTCTGGCAAAATCCTGCAAAACACTTTTAGCCGGCGGCGGGGTTGCTGCAAATTCAGCTTTACGGGCAGGGCTGCTTGAGGCCTCGGCCAGACAGGGCATTAAAGCTTATTTTCCACCCTTGCCCTTTTGCATGGATAACGCGGCAATGGTTGCCGGGTACGCGTACCATCAAATGAAGGAGGAATGATTCATGGAGTGCACTACCAATGACATTATGACAAAAATCATTTTGATCATCCTGTTGAGCGGGATAATCGGCCTGGAACGCGAATTACGCCACAAAGGGGCTGGTCTTCGAACACATATCCTGGTCGGAGTAAGTTCAACACTGGTCGTGTTAACGTCATTCTACCTTTCTGATATATATAAAAACAGCAACCTCGATCCTTCCCGGCTTTTACACGGCGTAATTACTGGCATCGGCTTTTTATGTGCAGGAACGATCCTGCGTGCGGGAAACCAGATTTCCGGGTTGACGACAGCCGCCTCGTTATGGACCGTCGCATGCATTGGCATGGCTGTGGGAAGTGGACAATATCTGACATCCATCATTTTTACCGTCACCGTGACCTTTGTCTTAATCGGTGTCCGTTATGTGGAACAAATGATCAAACAACAACGTTAAAAGGAGAGGGCGATGTCCCCGTTCAAAACAAAAAGAACCATTGAGCCGGAAGGCGCTGAGGAAAAAAAGATCGAAATTAATGCCCAAATGCAGGGGACTTTATCGTTTAAAGATCCCGTCAACTTGAAAATCAATGGAAGTTTTAACGGAACGCTCGATATCAAAGGGACATTAACCATCGGGACCTCCGCTTTTGTCGAAGCCCATATAACCGGCGAAAATATCATAATCGCGGGCAAAGTCCGGGGGGACATCTCGGCGAAGAAAATGCTGGTGCTCATGCCTACGGCTGTACTCTCGGGAAACATTTCAACCCCGAAACTGAACATCGTCGAAGGCGCCATCTTTCAAGGACAATGCCAGATGGTCGAAGATCAAATGAATGTCAATGAAGTTTCGAAGTACCTCCAGATTGATCCTGGCACCATCACAGACCTGGCCAATAACGGCAAGATTCCGGGAGTCCAATCAGGGAATTCATGGATGTTTGAACGTTCAAAGATCGATTCGTGGGCATCAGCCGGTGCCATGGAAGAATAATAAATGACGCAAGACCGCAGGACATGAAGTCGCTATGTGTCATGCGCCTTGTGCCCCTACAAAAGAGTAAAATATGACTGAATCCCAATATATTTCCGTTCGAGAAGCAGCCCAAATACTCGGCGTTTCTGAACGAAAGATTATGGACATGATTGAGGCCGACGAGCTTAAGGCGTACAAAATCGCCAACCAGTTTTTGCGCCTGAAGAAATCCGAGGTAACGGCCTTGCAGCGTTCCGGAACCGTTGAAAATGAATCCGTTGAATATCCCTACACCATCGGCGACAGGATTAAGGATTTCTTTTATTTTTACGACTTCTATTTAATCTCCCTGGTTATTATGTTCCTCCTTATAAACCTGGTATTAAACCTGTAGATCCCATGACCATTCTTACCATCATTATTTTTGGAATCGTCGAAGGCATCACTGAATTCTTGCCGGTATCCTCAACCGGGCACCTGATCCTGACGGCGCATTTCCTGAAACTTGACCAAACGGATTTCCTGAAAAGCTTTGAAATCGCCATCCAGCTGGGCGCGATCCTTTCCGTCGTCGTTTTATACTGGCGCTCGCTGTTTCTGGACTGGAGGGCGTTCATGAAAGTCTGCATCGCGTTTATTCCGACGGCTGTATTAGGCGTTATCTTCTATAAAATCATCAAAAATTTTCTTTTAAACAGCCAAATGGTGGTCCTGATTTCTTTGTTAATCGGCGGCATCGGACTGATCATCTTTGAATTTTTTTATAAAGAAAAACGGGATGCCAGGACAGAAATATCATCGATCTCCATCAAGCAGGCTTTAATCATCGGCGCATGTCAGGCAGCCGCCATGATCCCCGGAGTTTCGCGTTCTCTGGCAACGATCCTGGGAGGACTGTCTCTTGGTTTAAGCCGAAAACTTATCGTTCAATTTTCATTTTTACTGGCGATACCGACCATGTTAGGGGCAACAGTTTTTGATTTGACGCAAAGCGCGCCCCGATTTACGCCAGCGGAGTTTTATTATATTTCATTAGGATTTGTCGTATCATTTATAGTCGCGCTGATTACCGTGAAATTCTTTGTGCGCTTTATTGAGAAACACAATTTTATCCCTTTCGGCATCTACCGGATCGCAATATTTTTATTGTCATTTCAATTGATTTATCTCAGCTGAAACAGGAGGTAGAATGAACCCGGGCACGAACGCTATTATAATTTTCTTGCTATCCTACATCTTGTTTGTATTTCTGCCGGGGAAAAGAACGTTAGTGGCGTTAATCGGCGCATTGGCCGTTATCGTGACCCGTACGATGAGTCCGCATGACGCCTTCTGGGCCGTTAACTGGAATGTCATGGGAATATTTGTCGGAACGCTGGTCCTGGCTGATACCTTTATGGAGAGCCGTGTCCCTGCATACCTGGCCGAAATCATCGTTGATAAAGCAAAGAATACCTGCTGGGCCATCTTATTTATCTGCCTGATGACCGGATTTATTTCCGCCTTTGTGGAAAACGTCGCAACTGTTTTGATTGTCGCGCCAGTAGCGCTCGCATTGTCTAAAAAATTAAATTTAAATCCGATGAATATGATGATCGCCATCGCTATTTCCAGCAATCTTCAGGGGGCTGCCACGTTGATCGGAGACCCTCCAAGCATGTTGTTGGCCGGATTCGCGAAAATGAATTTCATGGATTTCTTTTTCTATGAGGGAAGGCCGAGTATTTTTTTCGCGGTCGAACTCGGCGCACTCGCGTCATTTTCAGTCTTATACATTTTTTTTCGAAGAGACAAAGAAAAAGCCGCAATCATACCCATAGAAAAAGTCAGATCATGGATGCCCACGCTGCTTCTGATAAGCCTGATACTGCTCCTGGCATTTTCTTCATTTTTCGATACAGGATTTTCTTATCTGGCGGGCATTATTTGCATGATCTATGGGGCAATGGCGATGTTCTGGGAAAAATTTATCAATAAGGGATCGATTATCAAAAGCGTCAAAAAACTTGACTGGGACACGACATTATTTTTAATGGGTGTCTTTATTTTAGTCGGCAGCATCACATCCACCGGATGGATCGATAAAATTGCCAATGCGCTTTCGGGTATAATTGGCGGTAATATCTTCCTGGGTTATACAATGATTGTCTTTATTTCTGTCTTTCTGTCAGCCTTCATTGACAATGTGCCTTTCTTGGCCGCCATGCTTCCGGTTGCCGTCCAGATGTCCGATAAACTTCACATCAATCCGTCGCTGCTCCTTTTTGGTTTGTTAATCGGAGCAAGCGTGGGAGGGAATATTACTCCGATCGGCGCCTCAGCCAATATTGTCGCCTGCGCTCTTCTGAAAAAAGAAGGGCATCATGTTAAATTCAGCGATTTTCTGAAAATCGGGCTGCCGTTTACGCTCGTCGCTGTCACAGCTGCATCCTTGTTCATCTGGTTTATATGGAGCTGAACAATAGGGGGGCGAGGCCGGGATTAAAAATTATCCCACCGCGGTCCATTAGTCAGGAACAAACCAGGCTGAGACCAGAACTGAAAAACACTGAAAGCCAGAACAAATAAAGCCCTTGATATTTAAAATAATTTATCGTAAAATTGAGACTCATTTGAAAAAGGTGTTCAAATTTTGCCGTTTCTTGTAACTTGTGTCATCTATCTTTTGACTGTCAGAATTGAAAATTAAGAGGTTTTTGGATCGTCGGCAACAATCTTGCGGATTTTAAATTTTTCGCAAATTTGATTTTACGGTCTTGTTTTACTTGTGTCTTTGTGACCTTGTGACTTTCTTGGCGGACAGGGCGCAGCTTTACGGTTAATCGATATCTTAGTTCGCCTTCAGAGGTTTTCAGTTCTTCAACATTTCCTGGCGGGGTAGCTTCCGCCTAATAAACTGGCGGACAGGACGCAACTTTACGGTTAATCGATATCTTAGTTCGCCTTCAGAGGTTTTCAGTTCTTCAACATTTCCTGGCGGGGTAGCTCAGTTGGTAGAGCAAACGGTTCATACCCGTTATGTCGGTGGTTCGATCCCACTCCCCGCTATAATTCAACGCCCCATAGAAATATGGGGCTTTTTTTGTCTAAAAGCTCTAAAAAGAACCCCCTCCATGTGCAGATGACTGAATTTTACCCTAGCCATCAACCGCACGGCAACGAGCCTTGGTAATATCTCTCTTTATTTTCCAAGTTAAAGATTTATCTCGTTTCACCGGCATGATAGTATAGAAAATAATCAATGTTGAATTTTTATAACTGGAACGGAATACGATGTCCAAAATTACTTCTGACAAACTAAGACATGGTGAAAAACAAGTCAAAACTATGCTTGCCAACAGGCCTGTAATGAAAGCGCATGTAACACAAACAGATGTTGTCTGGAAGTGGGCGGCAAAAAAATTTGCCGGAGAATACTTGGGAGTGACAATAGACTGGAATAGCGAGGAGCCTTATCACAATGCTGATGCTGATCATGTATATCCCACGTCCAAAGAGAGGGGATTTATCCGAGTCAAAAAATTTAGCGGTCCTTTCGCATTTGAACTATCCTGGTCTAGAGCCATATTTGAATTAAATAATAGGCTCAATTATAAACTGACGAAAAAAATAATTAGAAAGACATATAGCGGGCGATTAGGGAAAAAAGAATTCATTATTGAAATGGCGAAGGTGGAATTTAAATCCATTCTAGCTACTGAAAAATTTTATAAAGAAATCTGGGAGAAGTGGTCGAACAAAAAAGGACTATGGTCTTGCCCAGGTGAATGGTATGTTGGTGTTCCAAAAAAATTTTCCGATTGGCTTAAATATTACGACAAAAAAAGTACTTATCCTTGGAAAATTTATTCGGACTTTTATGATGATCATCTGGAAGAATGGGCACTCGCGAATACGCGGAAATGATTAATTCCACAGCCATTAATACTCGGCTTGGACCGCTAGGTTAAAAAGAGAAGGATACATAATGAGAAATTACGGCGAAAACCCTGAAATAAACCATGGCGAACTCATTATCTTGCTTGTCATCGCTTTCTTTATTGCTGTCGGGGCGCTCGCCCTCCTCACAATGTCCGGTAATAAAGCCGCCATTGCCATCTTGTCGATCATGTGCGGGCTGTTTCTCTTTTTCACATTCATTATCGGCCATCATTCCTGACACATCACTGCTTTTATAGACAAATAGAATTCAAATGGCATTTGATATTCTTTATATGTTTCTGGATCATCGTTTATGCCATTATCAGCATCAAGCCTGAATGGGCATGGAATTACGTTAAATTTTTTGAAAAATACATTAATCCATTTCTTTTCTAAAATTTCATACCCGTTATGTCGGTGGTTCTCCGCCTAACAAACCGGCGGATAAAGACCCCACTCCCCGCTTTTTCAACCTTAAATTGAGCCTAAACGGTCCAGTTTTGAATTTTAGTTATCGAACAACTAATAAAATTGTTTCTCTGTCAAAAATATGCTATGCTTCCCCCAGTGACACCAATTGAAACCGCTTTCCAGTTCAAATAAAAAAAATTTAATTCCTAACCCAAGAGGTCATCATGTATCAAGCGATTACTAAGAACCGTTTCAGTACCGCTGTGCGTTTTATCTCTGTATTTCTTCTCACGACATTTGTTTCCACAACAATTCTGCCACCCGGATACTCTCAAAGTATTGGGTTAAGCTTGCCAACTCCCGGAACCATGGTAAGTCAGAGCCCAGCATTTGTTCCTGTTTTATTAAAAGGGATGACAGTCCATCCGGAAAATCCATTTGAATTCGATTTTATCATTGACAGTGGCCATGAAAAATTTAAACAGGAAGACCTGAAAAAAGAATCCGAACGCCTGGTCAAATACTTTCTTGCATCAATGACGGTCCCTCAAAATGATCTCTGGGTCAACCTTTCTCCATATGAAAAAGATCGCATCATTCCCGAAGAACTGGGAAAGACGGAATTAGGCCGCGATTTATTAGAACAGGATTATATTTTAAAACAGCTGACTGCAACCATGATGTACCCTGAAGAAGAACTAGGCAAAAAGTTCTGGGAGCGCGTGCGGAAATTGGCCAAAGACAAATATGGCATTACTGAAATCCCTACGGATACTTTTAACAAAGTCTGGATCCTGCCCGAGACAGCTACTGTTTTTGAGTATGAAAATACGGTTTACATTACTGATGCGCATTTGAAGATCATGCTCGACACTGATTATTTCGCAATGACTAAGACTGAAGACCAGAGGCCGCAAACCGAAGTGCGTGAATTAAGCGAATCAGTTATAAGAGAAATTATCCTGCCGGAAATTGAGAAAGAAATAAATACAGGAAAAAATTTCGCCACCCTTCGCCAGATTTATCATTCTCTCATTCTAGCAAAATGGTACAAACAGACAGTCAAGAACAGCATCATGTCGCAGGTTTACATTGATAAAAACAAAATCGCAGGCATCGACATCAACGATCCGCAAATGAAGGAAAAAATCTACGACCGCTACATGCAGGCCTACAAAAAAGGCGTGTTCAACTATATTAAAGAAGACTACGACGAACTGAGCCATACAGTCACTCTTCATGAGTATTTCTCAGGAGGGTTCAATGACCAAGCCATTCTCGTTGAGAATTCCGATGATGCCATACAGGCCGCAAATACGAAGGTGGGGGACCAGCATCTCATCAAAACAACATTTCTTCCTGAAAACTCAACCGCGAAACAGGCTTTGTCGAGCGATGATGATAAAGCTGAAGAAATCGACTTGAACAAGAGTGAAAGAAATGAAGAGGATGAAGAGGATGAAGAAAATCAAAAGATTACGGAAAGCGAGATAATATCTTATATCTCTAAGTCAAGTTTTTTACTTGGGCTCTTCTGGGCAATGCACACCCAATCTTGGTTTCGCGGCATCTTGGTTTCTGTTTCCATCCTACTGATCTCTTTCTCCCTTGGGCTCGTCATTAAATCCATCCATGATTTTTCCATGAGCAACGATCCGCTCAAACTGTCTGAGAAAGAAAAAGCCAACGCCGCCGAGTCCGATAAGAACATTAATAAAGATACCGATCAGTCACAGACCGGGGGAATTGACATGAACACGATCAGTATTAACCGGCAGGGAAAATCGGCTAACAGAATTCAGTTAGAAATGAATGACATGGAGCCATTGCTGAACATGGATATTCAGGGATTTTCGCCGGTCATCATTGATATGATTCCGATCAACAGCGTTCTTCCTCTCTTAGGCTTAATGCCTACAGAGAAGGGTATTAAGTACGGACAGGAGGAGGCAGAGGAGACACTTCAGCTTTCAAGTATTTAAATCAATCTCCTCTGAAAATTTCATACCCGTTATGTCGGTGGTTCTCCGCCTAACAGACCGGCGGATAAAGACCCCACTCCCCGCTATAATTCGACGCGCCCCCGTTGCTTTCGCACGGGGGCTTGCTCATTATAAACCATGACAGGGCGCGGAGAATTATCCCGAGCAAGCGAAGGCCAATTAACTCAGGCCGAGCGCGCCGAAGGACAAACATGTGGTTCATCTACATCCTGAGGTGTGCGGATAACTCTCTCTACACCGGCTTAACAGACGACCTTAGACAGCGCCTGAGCGACCATAACAATGGGAAAGGCGAAATTCACCCGTGCTAGACTTCCTGTCCAGCTGCAATACTTTGAAACGTTTCCCTCAAAATCCGAAGCCCGAAAACGTGAATCCCAAATGAAAAAATGGTCCCGCTCCAAAAAACGGGCTTTTATCCAACAGAATTTTACCCGTCTTAGGCAACTATCCGTCTCCCATGACTAGAAATTTACTTCGCCGGTGGCTTTTTTGTTGTATTCAGACGTCTATGTATCCATGGCTAAATTTTTAAAAAATTCAAGCGGGGAGGGGAGATAAACTAAAATGGGGATTACTTTTAAATACTCAAAATTTAGCCTTTAAAAAGCCGACGTCCGCGTTATAATTTTTTCTGGCTCTTTTATCGCCCTTTTTTAAAAGAATCTGAGGAAACAATTTATGCCAAACAAACAGGGAAAATTCAGGGTTTCTTGCCTGTCATCATTGACATGATCCCGATCAACAGTATTTTGCCTCTTCTAGGATTAATGTCGACAGAGAAAGGTATTAAATATGGGAAGAAGAAGCGGAGGAGGAACTGCTTTTGTCTAGTAACAAGTAACGAGTGACGATGAGACGTAAAATCAAGCTCTAAAAGCAGGTGATTAAAAATATACACGGCAGAATTACTGCTATTAATTGAAGGAGGCTTATGTCTTCAAATTTTCAAGAACAGAGTTACGAGAAGCACTCCAGGCACTATTTTCAATTCACATCCGGAGGAAGAGATGAAGCACTGGCAAAAACCTGGCTATCTGATGATACCGTTGACGCCTGGCGACATAAACGCATGTATAAAACCATTGACCCCATCCTTTTAAAGGATCCAGGGGCGACATGGCTTACCATTGGTGATGGCCGATATGGCGGTGATGCCAGGTATATCCTGGAAAAAGGAGGAAAAGTTATTGCATCTGATATTTCAGACATCTTGTTGAAGGAAGCCAAAAAGGCTGGATATATTACTGATTATCGAAAGGAAAATGCTGAATCATTGTCATTCCAGGATCTTCAGTTCGACTACGTCTTCTGCAAAGAATCCTACCACCACTTTCCCAGGCCCATGCTTGCTCTCTATGAGATGCTAAGAGTTTCAAAAAAAGCTGTGGTATTAATTGAACCAAATGATGATTACATTTCAACCAGAGTTTTGCATGTATTGTTTCGGAAAATAAAGAATCTCATTAAACTCTTTTTAAGAAAAGGAGTTTTGAACTATTGGGAAGAGTCCGGAAATTATGGTTTTTCTCTTTCGAAAAGAGAAGTAGAAAAAGT
>JBFMEN010000010.1:0-26288 GCA_040753435.1 Candidatus Omnitrophota bacterium
TGGGGGACTCCGCCAACATCAAGTGTGACCTTCATAAACTGGCCGGCCTGGAAATCGACCGGAGCCGGCAGGCTAAGACGATAGCTCTTGACGTCGGCAGTCCGCTGAATAATTTCAAGAACGGAACATTTAAAGGTTGTGGGCATAGAAAAAATTTTCTTATTGAACTTCAATCGCGGCAACCGGACATTCTTCCGCTGCAAGTTCACATCTGCTCTCCACATCGGCCGGAACAGGTTCAACGTAAGCGACAGCCTTGTCCTCTTTCATTGCAAAAACTTCAGGGCATGTCTGGGTGCATAACTCACAGCCGATACAAGTATCGGGATCAACAATCGCGCGCATTCTATCCTCCTCCTTATTTCACCCGAATTTCTTTGGCATTTTTCCAGAGACCGTGAATATTGCAATAACTGAGTGCATAAATCGTCCCTGGCCTGTCGGTTTTAAAACTGATTGCCATTTCATGATGAGTATAGATCCCGCTCGTATCAGCACCCTGCACAGATGCCCCATGAGCGCTGAAATTTGTGTAACCGATTTCATAAGGAAATTTATCCCCTTCTCCAAGGAAATAAATTTGCATCCAGACAATATGATGAGCAGTGGTATTGGGATGGGCGATCTCCTTGCCGATAGTCGCACTAACACTAAAAAATTGTCCCTTCATCACTTCATCCGGACAATCAATGACGGGAACATGCTTTTCTACTTTCCAATCAGCAGTCTGTAATAATTCATTAAAGTCTTTCATTGACGCCTCCTGTTTCATATTGAACGGATAACAAAAAATTGGCACCCCCCAACAAGCTGCTTATTTTACACAGTTTCACGCAGAATGCTCAATATTTTTAATCTGTCTTCTATCTGCCTATCGCCTGCTCCCTTCCTTAAGTAAGGAAGCAGACTCGGCAAGTTTTTTACAGATTAGGCTGAACGACATTATAAAGCCGGCCGTCCTTTTAAAAACACCCTGTCTCCTGCAAATTCCGACATTGTTCTACGTCTTAGGCATTGCTTTCTAAAAAGATAAAAAATTGTGCGTTTGGAACATCCTTTGCTGTCTTTTTAAAGAGGATTTAAAAGGCAACCAGATCTAAAAAGGGGCTCCCCATGTTTGAAAAAATCGCAGTTGTCACTGGAGGAAATCGTGGAATTGGTTTTGAAATATGCCGTCAACTGGCCCTGCAGAAAATTCATGTCATATTAGCCAGCCGAAATGTAACAAAGGGGCTCGCCGCAGCGGAAGTTCTAAGAAAAGAAAATCTTATCATCGAATTCCATCAGCTTGACGTAACAGACGGGGCAAGTATTTTACGCCTTGCCCGTGATCTTAATCGATGTGATATTCTCGTGAATAACGCAGGAATTTTTATCGACTCAATTAATGCCTCCGGCTCATGGCCGAGTATTTTTAACACCTCTATCGATGTAATCCGACGAACTATGGAAACAAACGTCTACGGACCCATTCTATTGTGCCAGGCGATTGTGCCTTTAATGAAAAAAAATCATTACGGGCGGATTGTAAATCTGTCCAGCGGAATGGGACAGCTTGCTTCTATGAATGGCGGCTCCCCAGCTTATCGCATTTCAAAAACAGCGATTAACGTTGTGACAAGAATCCTGGCGGACGAATTAAGGGGAGAGAATATTCTTGTCAACAGCATGTCTCCGGGATGGGTCAGAACGGATATGGGCGGCCCCAACGCGCCAAGAAAACCGGAGGAGGGCGCTGACACCGCTGTTTATTTAGCCACTCTTCCCGATAATGGCCCAACAGGCGGTTTTTTTGAGGACAGAAAAATGATCGAGTGGTAACCATTGCCAGATGTCTTTCATCTTCGTCTACCGCCGCCTCCGCGATGACCGCCGCCCGAACCCATTCCTCCGCCCGAATTTTCTCCTAATCCCATCTGTGAGCCGAACCGGGTCTGCGTTTCTATCCGGTTTTTATTTCCCAAACCTGTTTCCCATCCCTCCCGTTGATTCTCTCTCCGGTCCTTTACATCTTCACGCCGGTCTCTTCGGTTCTCGCTCCGATCCATCATTTCTTCCCTGCGTTCTTTTCGATCCTCCCTTCTATCAGCTATATCCTCACGGCGATCTTGCCGATTCTCTTTCCGGTCCATCACGTCTTCACGCCGATCCTGGATATCTTCTCTGCGGTCACGCCGCATGTTTTGCTCCAAGTGCCGGATCTTCTTCTCCAGTCGGGCGCGTTGTTGGGGATCTTCAGTTGAACTTAACTGCTGTTTCAGGGCCTCCATATGATCCAGTTTGACCTTGTCGTCCTTCGCATCCATCATATCTTCTCGATGGTCCCATGCATCTTCTTTATGATCCAGCACGTCCTCCCAGTGATCCCGCCTGTTCTCCTGCCGGTCGATGACATCTTCCCGGTGATCACGAACATCTTCGGCCCGATCCAGAATGTCTTCACGGCGATCCGCCTGATCCTCTTTTCGATCAAGCTTGTCTCCCGGGCGTCCGAAAATATTTCGAGAAGCTGAGCCCTGGGCGAAAACAACCGGGACGCTCATAAAAACCAGCGCCAACATTAACAAGAAAGCCTTCCGTCCAACATTTTTTTCCATAATGCCTCCTTTTAAATTAAATAATCCTTAATCTATACTTTGACAATTTCATTTATTTTGACAACGGTCAGAATGAAAAAGTTTCATCGGATTTATCAAGAAATCTCACCCAAGCCTTTCTTTAACGCATATTTCTTTTAAAAACAGCGGCGCCGAAATCCGGGGTCGTATAGGGAAAAGGGCCTATCCTGGTTTCGACACTGTAATTTTTTTGAATATACTGCCACAAATTCCGGGCATAATCAGTTCCGAAGACGCGGATGTTATATTCTTCTAGATCACGCTGCAACAAGACAATATAATCGACTTTCTTTTCCTCAATGTCTTTGATCACATCGGACTCGACGCTTTTCTTGCTAAAATCAGGCGGCATGAAACTATAATAGTAAAGGGGATTATCCCGGTTGGCCAGAAAATTGATTGTTAATCCTTCCGGAAGAATCGTCACGGTTGAATCCGGATGGGTCTGCGTTGCAAGATGCCGGATCAGATTGGCGCAGGCCCGGTCCCTGTCATTCGGAAAGACTTTCATTCCTCCCCTAGATGAGAAAATACTTATCGTTCTGTGTTGATAGGCAAACATGGACATGGAAAGATATTGAAAAGCATAGGCGCCAACAACAAAAATAAAACCGCCAGCCAAACAAGCCCTCGCCGTTTTGTTCGAAATCATGTCCGGGATCAGACGAAACAGAAGCACGTGATAAACGATAAGGCCGGGCGCCAGCAATGAAAACCCATAATGCATTGGATGGACCTTAAAGATAATTCTTAAAAGGACCAGCCATGAAAAAACTGCCAGCGTGAGAACTCTCGGGGACATGGCAGAATCTTCAGAGCGGACGAGCCTGACGGCGGCTATGAAAAACGCGACAATAATCAGCACCGGAAGACTTCGGTACTGAATCGCGGCTGGCGCGAATTTGTTCATCAAAAAATAAATCAGTCCCGGGGCGAACACCGTCACCACCAAATAAAGCGCGTTACGGACCTGCATATCCCTGATCCTGCCTGCCCGGGCAACCGCCATACCTGTTAAAAAAAACCATAATGCGGCAAGCCCGTGAAACAAAAATGATTTCGACATAAGCCAAAGATTTTCTGCCCGCTGATCTGTTCCTGATAACCAGGACGTAAATGGATTATCCATAAAAGTATTTGTAGAGGCGAAACTGAACAAATTGCTTTGGAGGATTTCTTCTCTCGCCGCCAGCCAGAACCCGCCATAAACCATCCCTGCCAGCAAAAGCGGCAGTCCGAAAAGAACTATCCAGGAAACCAAACCCATTTTTTTATTAAAAAAAACAGCGCCGGCAAGGAGCGCAATCATGGCCATCACGCCCATTTCCACCCTCGTAACAAGGATCAGGAAAACCGCAAGCGACGACAACCAGCAATCCCCGGCTTTAAGATCTTTGGTATAACGGAAAAAGAAATAAATAGCAGCAAGACTGAACAGCAAGGCATGAACGGCAGGATAACTGTAAGGAATAATGAAATTATAATTGGCGAGAAATAAATAATGCCCGAAAACGCAAACCAGCAAAAAAACCAGCGCCGTTACCGTCGACAAAAAAACATTAAGAAAAAACCGGCTGATCTTGAACATCAGGACCAGCGTAAACGCAGCAGTTAATGCCCCGCTTGTGATTAATACATTAAGATGAACTCCGAAAACATTAAACAAAAAAGAATGAAAGTAAGGCGAGAGCGGCCCATACAGATAAAAAATGTCACGATACAAAACAGCCCCCTCCGCGAGTTTCAGAGGGACGAACATCTCCCTGCCTGTATCGACGATCAAGTCGCCCCATTTCTGCCATGTTAATATAAATAAAAAAAGAAACGCCGTGGAAAGCAACCCAAAAGATAACCATCCCCGCCGGTAAAAATATTTTACCCTTTCCCAGATCATTTTCCGAAGGACTCCCTTAGCGCCTCTCGGCTATCAAATACCAAAAGAACAAAACGGACAAAACTGAATATAACCGCGGCCAAGGCCAGCAAACCTGCCGCCTCCCTGACTTTTTCTGTTAACTCGGTTGTAAATACCGTTTCCATGGAACAGGCCATGAGCCAGAATGCAGCCAGCAGGAACACCGTAAATTTCATGCACAGATAAAGCGCCCGTGACGTCCGCGACGAGACCAGCCTTTTCCCCCAAACCGAGGCATGAAACCCGAACGTGGTCATGCCTTTCTGGAAATTCAGGGAACGGATGAAATCAGCCAGAAACGATCGAGTCACGAAAAATAACGGCACATACACCGGGATTGCCTGCTTGCAAGCAAAAAAAATAAAAAGCAGATTTTCGGTCAGACGATCTCCAAGCGTATCCATCATCCCGCCGACTACCGTGACAATTTTACATTTTTCGGCCACGTATCCGTCAAACCAGTCTGAAAGTGCGGCAATAACAAGCAGGCCCAGCGCCATCATCCGCGATACGCTTGAAGGGGATTCAAAAAGCGCGATCACAATAAAGATCAGGATGACACGGGCCACGACGATCGCGTTGGCCAGATTTCGATAAAGGATTGTATTCATGATGTGATCACGGCCGGAATCAAAGACCCCCCGATAGCGCTGTAGGCGTCGCATGGACTCCAGCAGCCGGGGCACTCATTCCGGGCGCATTCCCGACGGATTTTTAAAGCCTCGTCAAACTGCCAGATCGCTTTCAACGGCGCCCCTGATTCTTTCACATTTAACAGTTTGCGCTGATAAACTGCGCAGGGAAACAAATTCCCGCAGGGATCGAGAAACGCAGTCGACGAAAAGGACTGACAAGTCAGCGGAGGCTTGCCTGTTTTTAAATATTTTAAATACAAATTCAGATACGCGCGTCTCAAAAAATTATTCAATGACAACCCGTCATTATCCATCCCCTGAATATTCTTAATGCTCTGAACCAGGGCCGCTTTATCAAGACCCGGCATGTCCTGGTTTTCATAATAAAAACTGGAGCGTTGGAAAATATTGACAGTAATGTCATCGAATCTCAACGGAGGATAAACTTCCTTGAGGGCGTGAAAGGCCTCTTCAAACCGCCCCAGGTTATGATGGGAGAGTGTGAACCCGAATTGAGGTTTGGTATAAGGGAATTTCCTGAGCAGTTTAAAACTTTCAATCGCCGCGCTCCAAACGCCTTCCCTCCCACGGATTCTGTCATGGAGCGGAGGAGGACCATCGATACTGATGGTTGCAACAATCTGGGCATTTTCATGGGTCTTGCGCAACCGGCTCATAAAGCGTTCGATCCTGTCGGTCAGGGTCCCGTTGGTAGCAAAATGGATCGCCCTCAGATCTGGACAGTTTTTTAATGCCACCTCGGCAATTTCATAAATATCGTCCCGCAAAAAAGGCTCGCCGCCTGTAATACCGAACCAATAAATCCCCCTGGCGTCCTTTAATAAAGACTCCAGGCAATCCGGCTGCAATTCCTCGGATGGAGAATCTTTATTCCAAATGCGGCACATTTTACATTTCAAATTGCATCGATATGTGACGGCATAAGACAATTTTAAAGGCATGTCAAGCCGGCGGAAATTTGAAGCAACGACCGATTGAATAAATTTATATTTCATAATTCTGGATTAAAACGAATTCCGGGTTTGTTTCTTTTGTCGCATTCTACCACAAGCGGGAACAGGATGTTATTTCTGATTGCATTATTTATCCCTGTAATCCGAGCAGGCCCGGATTTACCAGGAGGGCGATCCCGAGAAGGAGCATGATTATTCCACCGATAAATTTAATCACTTCCATCTGCCGCTGGGTAATATGCCGTGCTTTAAGAGTATAAATAAAAAGGAAGACAATCACTCCCAGGGGAAGGACATAAATAAGGTTGTAATACATTAAATACAGATAATAGCTGAATGAGTTTTCGAGGCCCCGGCCTGAAAGAATTCCCGTATAGATGATAGGAAACCCCGCCGTGCATGGAAGCTCGACAAGCGATGAAAGAATCGCCAGCCCCAGCGAGGACGAAATCAACAGCGGCATAGATCCGAGCCGGACAACTTCCTTCATCCGCTCGATACGCTGCATCAGCGGTCCTTTTTGTTTTTCGGGAATGGTCAGCGAAATGCCTTTTTTGAAAAAAAACAGTTCTTTGCAATTGATGGCGCCGGCAATGACCGCGATCAATCCGATCGTGATGCGAAGCGGCGTGACAAAACTGATGTATTTAAACACGTTCAGCCACAGCGCCATGAACAGGAAGTAAAACAAATAAACCATCGCAATAAAGCTCAGGCCGACGATATAAAGACGTTTGCGGGATTCTGAGGTCGAGATCAATAGCGCCATCAGGCACGTCAGCACAAACATGTTGCACGGATTAAAGCCATCTGCGAGACCGACAAGGAACGTAAACAACGGAAGAGGCATATCATAGCCGGCCCTTTCAAGGAAACCGGGCGGAATGTTCCTGGCGCTCATGAAAAAAACGATCAGCGCCGCAAGTGAAACTGAAACGATGACCAGATCGCGCCATCTTCCCTGAAACTCGATCGTCAGCGGAGCGCCTTTTTTAACCTTTCGGACCTTAACGTTGAAAAAAGAAAATGCGATGATCAGGATAAAAAGCGCGGCGATCAGCAAGGTGATTGACTTTTCCGCTGTCTTCTTTTGCTCCACCGCCGGCGCCTCTCCATTCCACTGCAGCCTCCATGATCCGATCTTGACTGCGTAGGTGAAATTGATTTCGCCGCGCGAGATGGCGACCGGCTCGGGTTTGACCGAAGTATATTCAATCTCGTTTAAAACCCCGGGCAGATCGTGTGACAAAAGGATCTTTTTCAACAGCGAGTTATCTCCGCCCTTTCCATGGATCAGCACGCGGTTTTTTGTCCAGATATTAGGTGCGCCGGGAAGACGCGTCAAATCCAGTTCGTCAAAATCAACGGAGACTCCGTCCCAGCCGGGAAAATCATTGCTTCGGATTTCCTTCAGATCGCGGATCGCGTCCATGACTTTAAACCGCCCGATTGATTTCTTTTCATGATTAAATATGAGAAAAGGAACCCCGCTGTGCCCCTCGCCGGCATAATTTTTGAAATACTGATCCGAAACCTCCTTGTTCAAATGTTTCGAATGAAAGATTTCGTATTCAAAAATAACCAGCCCGGGATTCGCTGCAGTAGCCTGAACCAGCAATTGAGGATCGGTGGCGGCGCAGTTGCTGCAGCCTATTCCGGTAATGTAAACAACAGCTGCAGGTTCATATTCATCCCGGGCCAGCGCGAGAGATTCCCGGGAGCACATACAAAAAGCGATGATTGCCGCAAGGGCGACAAAAATAGATTTTTTCATGTAAGACAGCCTCCTGCCAGAAAATATTCAGGCGTCATCTGCTCTTCCTCAGTTTCTTTTTGACCGAGTCTATCTTTTGGTCCAGCGAAATTTTCCTGTCCTTGCGATCATCAATACGGATCGTTGTGACCGCCCGGACAACTCCGCTTTTCAAAACGGCTTCATGCATCTTCCGGGCAATCATCAGCAACTCTGCGACCGACGCTGCTTCGATAACTGTAGACATCGGAGTCAATCGATACTTTATCTCTTTCCGCTGTTCTAAAATTCCGACCGCCCGGGCAATATAAGAACTAACCGAGGCCGTCTCTGTTCCGATCGGTAACACACTAATTTCCATAACAGGCATTACACAACTCCTTGTCTTCCTCAGTCAGAAGAAGTCAAAGTTTTACTATCCGGTCATAATTGTTATAAATCGTTTCAATAATTGCGGATGAAACCAGCCCTGGCACTCTTGATTGATCATATGACAGACCCTGGCAACAGCACGGTCGTGTTCGTTTTCCGCCGTCAACCGTTTGCAGTCGAACAGGGCGCATAAAGAAACAATCATAGAAACCGGATGGGGTTCAGGCCACTGGATCCCGAGCGGGTTGGCCAATGCCGGGTCATAAGGAACTCCCTGTTCAAAGGCAACGGCAACAGCGGTCTTCCCCAAAACGTCGCGGAATTTCAGCAACCGTTTGGCGTTCACTGCTGCAATCCGGGGCCGCTTCTCCAAGTCCCCTTCACCTTTTATATCGCCGCCATAAGCCATTAAGGCGGCAAAAGCGATCTCCGTCATCTCTTCCTGGGTAAACCCCATCTTGGAAGCGGTATAAACGGAAAGCAACGCGGTATTCAACGAATGAACCGTGACAAAATCAAATTTCCCCGCACTCTCCTCGCCGAGGCATTCTGGGCATTCTTCACGAAGTTTTCCACTAACCAGCATCGCAACGGACCTGATTCTGGCATATACTTGTCCGAGCTGCGCCTGGTCTTCACTGATCTTTTCAAAACATAAAGAAAGATTTCTCAGCGTATTCTCGTATAAGGAAATCTCCTCCCCTTCCTCTTTCCGTTGCTCTTCATCAGGAGCGGTCAAACGGCTGACGCTGATCCCCCTGACCCCCATCATTTCAAGATGCTCCTGGGGATCGCCGGCTATTTCTTCAGGAGTAACGATCAGTGTGGCGAATCGGATAAAATCATTCTTGCCAATATCAGAATAAAAACAAATTTTATCGATCCCTTTCTTTTTGATACATATAATCAGATTCTGCAGCGCCTCGCTTAACTTAAATAA
Organism: Candidatus Omnitrophota bacterium; assembly: GCA_040753435.1. GTDB lineage: Bacteria > Omnitrophota > Gorgyraeia > Zapsychrales > JANLHA01 > JAKLFA01. The sequence goes on from JBFMEN010000010.1 coordinate 9,208, forward strand.
AACGCGGTCATCATAAATAATCTCATCTTCGACGATTCCAAGCAGCAACTCATTCCTCTCTTTAAAAACGTCCTGGAGACAAACGTAAGCCTTGTCCACAGAGATCTGGAATTGACGATGCCCGGCTTCATACATTTTGGCAACTGCAATCAAAGCGCTGAACGTTTTTAAAAATTCATTAACCTTTTCTTCCATCATTCAATTCCTTCAAAGTAATGTTCGCCTGGGCCCGAAGTCCGGCGTTCCAGAAAAACCTGCGCTGGCTGATCTTTTCAATCCAGTCAATTGACTCTTTCAGCCCGACCTCGGCGGCCATCTGCATATGTCCGATCAGGGCCTTCCTATTCCCCCCATAAGGCCCTGATTTTGAAAAAAGAATTTCTGCCGCCTCCCTGCGCGCTTCGTCGCTCACCATCACGGCCTTGAGACTGTATTGACGCATATGATAATCTGAATCTTTATTTTTCAAAATTTCCAGCAAAAAGGATTTATCGCAAATAGAAAGCTCGCTCATGCGTTTAAGCGCTTCCAGACGAATATAAGCGTTGGGGGTTGCAAACAACCTTTTATAAATATCCAGTTTGACCTCCTGGTCGAGACTCTCAATATTTTTCAAGAATTTTAAAATATACTGGGTTTCCTCCAGTTTCATGTTCAAATACTGAAAGAACTGCTCCCTCTGCGGCCCGTAGAACTTGAAAAATATTTTCAGGATAGACGGACGGATATCGTTTTGATTGAAAATCGCTTCGAGGTAACGCTGGGCGCCGAGGACGCCCTGGCGTGAAAGGCTGATTAAGTAATCGAGCTTTTCCAGTTCATCTTCGGTCGCCGTCAGGGCTTTGGTCTCAATAAACTGCCCGATAAACTGATCCAGTCTGTTCAACGACTGATCCGCCGGTTGATTCCGGTCGCTTTTGCCTTCCCGCGTTTCCAGAAGACGCTGGTACCACATCATCTGGTCCTCCTCCTTAATCGTATGCCATTCCTCGGTAATCGCGCTGGTAATAATCGCCAGCTCCGCATCATCATTCTCCCCGGCAAACAAATTTAAAAGGCTTGTCCGATAATGGATTGGCCAGCTTTCCCGGTCATAATGAAAAACGTCCTCTCGGGAAAACTTTTCCTGAAACATGGTCATCATGGGGGCGTACATTTCGCGAATAATTTGTTGACCGGAAGAAGCACACAGCGCGCTCATTTTCTCTACCCACTCAACATTGATCCCCGGGGATTCCCGGCGCTCTATTTTTTCCGACACCAGCCGCAAGACGATCTCGTGCGTCTGCTGTGAAATAAATGAAGAATAAAAGGAAATCTCGCGGAACTCGGGAGTTTCAGCGCCGACCAAATTATCAAAAACTATCTGGGCAAAATCGCGGGCGTCCAGTTCCTGGAAATAGTTTTGAAACTTTTCGGGGAGCGCGTGCTCCTTTAAAACATCCGGCTCCCGGCAAAGACTTTTCAGGGTATGGACAACACATTGCGTAAACGCTTCCTCATTATGCTCTTTAAGGTAATCCAGGAACTCCTCCAGTTTGGAACGAAGCTCCCCCTCCTCGACAACGCCGCTGGCGCCGATATCCCGGAGCATACGGTTATAATTGTTTACGACCGCTTCGACCTCCTGGACATCCTCTTTCGTCAGGGCATCATTCAACAAGAAAGCCCAGATGTCCTTATCTCCTCTGGTGCTTTTTAAAATTTCAAAATATGAAAGCGGTTCGACGGTAATTGAGGCAATGTTGTTTTCCTGTAAAATACGCTCAATACCGCCGCGATCGAGAATCTCTCTTGGACGAAGAGAGACATTGGAAATAAAATAAACAATCTCCTCCGGGGTTACGCCCCGTTTAATAGCGAAAGATTTGACGCTGCGGACATGAAACCACCGCGCCAGATCCTCATAAAGCGCATCGCCTTCCCATTTTTGTTTTTCAATGATTAAGTATCGCGGGCCGACAAGGATCTCAATTTGTTTGAGCTCGATCAGGATTGGATCGAGTTTGTTATAAAATTCTTCTATTGATTTTAAAAAAACCGAGTGGGTTGATGAATAAATCGAGGAGTTGCCCAAGGCAACCCGGAATTGATTAAGAAAGGCGTTGATCAGCTGTTCAGTGCCGGTTTCCATGAAATCATCATAATCAGGGAGCGGCCCGTCAACAAGAAAAAAATTATTTTTTTAAGAAAAAGTGTAAATTCCAGGAAAATTATGCCGGCACAAGTCATCCAAAACCGAAATGTTTTGGCAATAAAGGATTTATGAAATCTAAACTGCTTGTTTTGGAAGTTTATGGTGTATTTGAAATTTTGAATCTGCTGTCCATGTTTGTCCCTATTTTTCCTAGTTTGTACCATATTGTCCATCTTGAAAAAGATGCAAAATAATGTTAAATTTCTATTTCTTATTTTATACCTTTAAAATTATAATATAGTCCTTTCAGGGAATAAGTTTCGTTCAAGTTTATCAAAAGGATACTGACATGAACATATCTCTTCAAAAATCACAACATTCTTTCGCATACCGCCTGTTTTCATTACTGCTGTGCTTCTTGTTTCTTGGCACAATCATGGCTCCTCAGCCAGTTGCGCAGGCCCAGGTCATGAACCTGCCAATGCCGGGAACCATGATCCAGTCAACAACAGGCTTTAATCCCCCAATAATCAAGGGGATAACCATTTATCCGAATAATCCCTTGCGTTTCGATTTTATTGTTAATCGCGGCGACAATGATTTGGATAACGCCGCCCTGCAGGTTGAAGGCAAAAAACTGGCGAAATATTTTTTGGCCGCTTTAACCGTTCCTGAAAAAGAAATGTGGGTCAACCTTTCTCCTTATGAAAACGACAGGATCGTCCCCGCAAATTTTGGCGATACTGAAATGGGCCGCGACCTTCTTGCGCAGGATTACATTCTAAAGCAATTGACAGCGTCGCTCATTTATCCTGAAAAAGACCTTGGAAAGGAATTCTGGGACCGCATGCGCGAACGCGCCCAAAAGGAACTGGGTTTAGAGGAAGTCCCGACGAACGCCTTTCATAAAATCTGGATCGTTCCGGAAAAAGCCGTCATTTATGAGCATGAAAACAGCGCTTTTGTCATTGAAAATAAATTAAAAGTACTCGTGGAAGAAGATTACCTCAGCGCCAAACACAATCCGGCAGCGCCGGGTAACATGTCTGAACTTGAAAGACTTCAGACCCAAATGATCCGTGAAATCCTTATTCCCGAAATCACCCGGGAAGTCAACGAGGGCAAAACTTTCGCAAATCTTCGGCAGATCATGCAGTCCGCGCTCCTGGCTTATTGGTACAAAAAGAATCTAAGAGAAAGCCTCCTGGGACAGATTTATGTGGACAAGTCCAAGACCAGGGGCGTCGACACACAGGATAAAACCATCAACCGGAAAATTTACGAGCAATACATCGAGGCTTTCAAAAAAGGCGCCTACAATTATATTAAGGAAGACTTCGATCCCGTTTCAAAACAAATCATTCCGAAAGAATATTTCTCAGGTGGAACAACAGTTGATTTTGACGGGGCCATGCTGGTCACTCCAACGACGCCTAAAAATGCAGGCGACCTGATCGATTCAAAAGACGCGCGGCTGACTGTTGATTTGGTGGAGTTCAAGGCAGGAGACCGAAACCTGGCCGCAATTTCCGCCGCGGAAGAAGACGCCAGGGACGAAAGCATGTTGGGGGACCGTGTGATAAAAGGCGCCGACCTTGTCTTGCCGCGACCAGGGGAGACTCCGGAGGAATATATCCTTTCGTTATTACCCGAAGCGATTTTCACCCCGCGGAAGATCGCGTCATTCTTTTCTGATAATATTTTGCAAGTTAACACAGACATTGAAAAGCTTTTTAAGAGCGGGCATGTTCGCGCTTCCGAAGATCAAACCGCGTTTATAAGAACAAAAAAATCTTCAGTCTCAGGAATGGTTTTTGTTAATGGGCTCAGGAATCACGTTTATTCTTTAAAGCCAGGCGAAAAGATTGACAGCCTGGAAATCATAAACAGGTATGGCGCATTTCCGGGTTATACTGAAACAATGAACCATCTTGTCCAGTCGGGATATCTCAATCTGCTTCCTGAGAAGAAATCCAAAACACATGATGTTTATATCAGAACATCCAGGATTTCCCCCAATATCGCGAAAGATTTGACAGAACTTGTTTTATCCGCGAATGCCGGAACCCGTTTCAGAATCCAGGATGCCCGGGGGATGTTTCCCGATGAAGATGTGCGTGCGACTTTAAACTCATTAAAAGAATCCGGCTATCTTAACGCTTTCCCTTTCGGAATTTATGTCAGAACCTCAGAGCCGGCTACATCCGACAGCATACCGGCAGAAATAACTGCCGACGAGGCAATGATTACATCATCGGGCGCATCCGCGGACGATGTTCTATCAATAATCCAGGCTTTCAGAATGGACATGCAATTGGATAACGCGGGGCGCACATCCGGCGGACTGATAAAATTCACCCTGAAGAAGCTGGATGCAGTGGCGTTCAAAGAGCAGAAAACCCGCGCTCAAATTGAAAAAATTAACGCACTCAAGCTGCTGTTGGGGATTCGGTTATCTGCATATTTACGAAATACTAAAAAAATTCCTGCCTCTTTTTTTGATAACGATACCGGAAAAATTCTCTTCATCAGTGCCGCCGACCCGGAGATGGTCGTCGATTCTGCGCAAAATTTCTTTGACAGGGCAGAAGCCGGGACAAGAGCCGCTTTCCTCTCCATAGGGCTCAAAAATTATGTTTATGCTTTGATTCCCGGCGCCGTACTAGACAGCAAAAAAATGAGAAAAGAATATGATTTTCCGAGGTATGACCAGACCATAACCGCCCTGGCCGAATCAGGGTTCCTTAAACTGGGTGAATCTGGTGAACAACATGTCAGAACATCCCGTCCTTCCCCCTACGCCGCCCGCAACAAAAAACCTGCTCCGCGGGACAGCGCCATGCTTGCGTTTGTGCAACAGATGGATCAAGTGGCGCGCAACTGGTCTTTCATCAAAGATAATCTCAAGCGAGGAACCAATTTGCGGGAGGTCAACGGTGTCATGCTGGCTTCTGCGGACGCCCTTGGCAGACTTTTAAATACCCGATCATTATGGGCCGAAATTTCTCCGACGCAATCATTGCGTCTTAAGAACCAGGGACAAGTCCTGGTTACGTGGTTCAATCATTTTAATGAAAAGATCGCCGCCCACGGCCCTGCTCCCTATTTCTCTGATAATGATTTTGAATTCATAGAAGAAACGGCCCTCAAAGATTACCAGGCCGTCAGAGATCAAATTCCGGTGCCGGATATTGACGCGGCGATGCTGGCTGTTGCCGCAGAAGATACGGCCGGTGAAGAACTTTTAACGAGAGCAAAAAAACTGGAGGCTGACGTCAAGCAAGGAGTGAACAAAAAGACAGGAGAAGAAGTTCTGCAAAGATATCAAAAATTGGACGACGACCTGGAAATATATTTCACCCAAGCCCGGGCCGAGGATATTCTTGCTCCTTTCATTTATATTGGAAGATATGCTGAAGTTAAAGGCATTCTAACGTCTGTTAAAGAAATATTAAGCGCTGCCGGCATGGAAGTTGTCGAATCAACTCCCGACTCCCGGATCGCGCGCGCGTCTGAACCAAAAAAACCATTCGTAAAATTTGCCGACGAGAATGGCGAAAGGCTTCTGGCGAGAGCAAAAGAACTGGCAGTCGACGTCAGAAACGCCATAGAAGAAAGGGGCCGATTGCTGGACAGACATGCCGCCCTGGTGAAAGAAATGGAAAAATATATTTTAAAAGCGATCACAGGCGGAAAGTATGCATATACGTTGTACCATGAAACATATATCAATCCGGCAGATACCATTCTGAAAGAAATCAAAGAGACACTGGAAGGCTACGGCGGTATCGACCTCGATCCATCGATGCTGGACCTTCAAATCAAACGCGATGAAACAGGAATACCGCTTCCCGTTTTTCAACAGCCGATACAAAATTTCGACATCGACGGCTTTATCCCGGTCATTATTAATATCATGCCCATCATCAATGCTTCGGCCCTTATCGGCCTTGAAGGAGATTCTGAAGATAGGGGTCCGGGTCAATCAGCACAAAAAAATCTTGACCGCGTTAAGCGGTTCCATTTGGGATAAATAAAACGCAGGAAAAATAGTCTCAATATCATATCCTGCCAAAAATCAGCTTTTACCCCGATTTTTCTCTTCTGTCACTTCCCCATCTTTGTTTTCTTCAGGCAGGACTTCACGGAAGATAATATTGCGGAAAATCTGTTTTTGTTTTCCGAGCCGGGGCTGTTCAAACCGCGGGGTGTAATAATTACTAAGGATGACTATCCTGACATATCTGGTTCCCGGACGGAAGTGCTTCAGATCGTCGTTAAAAGCCTCGCCGGAGATCACATCGCTCTGAAAAAGAGCCCATTCATCGGTTGGAACCGGCTCCCTTCGCGCGGCAACGAAGTGATACACACTTCCTCCGTAATGATTATCAATGACCGTCGTTTCCGGGATTATTTTCTCTAAAATTTCATCGGGAAGAGGATAATTCAATGTGATACGGTTGCCCCGGATTTGCAAATAAGCGCCTTGTTTCGGATCTCTGTCGTAATAGTCCTCATAATTCTCAAGGATGTAGTCCGGGAGATGTTTTGTTTCCCCGTCAAAATAAAATCCCAGCATCTTCCGTCCGGCGAAATCATTTTCCCCGGACCACCCATAAACATCAGTCTTCATCAAAATTTCCTCACTGCCTGCTTCATCTATCACGTAACCCCGGCCTGAACGATAAACTTCCCTGTCCCGGATCGGGCGCATCCGGCTGTCATAACAGGCGAGTCCGATGTAAACATCACCAGGAATTTCTCCTGCAGTCATAGCCTCTAACGAGAGTTGGTATTGTTTATCGGGATCCACCTGAATCGGTTCCTTGCTCAGAATCGTCCGGCTGCCCTTGGCACTGAAAATTTTGTCTTCACCCAAAACTTCCGTAGAATCGTCGTTTAAAAAAACAGCGTCGCCGGCGTCCTTGCGTGAATCAAAGACAATCCCTCTCTCTTCGAGTTCCCTGGCCTTCCGCGCTTCTTCCTGCGCTTGCTGTTCCTGAAGATGCAGCCATGAAACCCTGGGAGCGGGTCTCAAATCTGCGTATTCAGCAACAATTTCGTTGTTATCTTTTATTACTTCAATGGCTGCTTTTTTCTGTTGAATAACTGCAGGAATGGTCTGCTTTTTTGAGAGCCCCGTCCATTTAAAAACGACGATATATATAATCCCGAGCCAGAATACAACCAGGGCTGCTTTAACAGCGATCCTGGTGTTTTTGTCATTGGGAATCAGAAAAGACTTTGGCATGCCATGAGGGTCCTTTAGTGATTAATCCGGAGAGTTATTCCGCGAGCTCAGTAAAAGTTATATTTTGAAAAATAAGTGATTGATCGAGATCGGGAGGATCAACAGTAGCAGGGTAATAATTCGCAAGGAGAACTATTCCGACGCTGGCAGTCTCAGGCCAGAATTCAGTATTTGTATTAAAATCTTCGCCGGTGATAACAGCGCTGTATGTGGTCCACGTATCCAGGGGCGGCTTCTCGTTTCCGGTTGTTGCAGCATAAATGTAGGCGGCTGCCGAACGGTGATCCATAACGATAGCGGTCCCGAGATTCGCGTTGATCGCGTCGACAACATCCTTCGGAAGAGGGTCGTTGAGAGTGATTGTGTTGCCTGTAGCCGATTGATAGGTTCCGTCGGTAGGGTCGGTGCTGTAATAGTCAGTATAATTACGAACGACATAATCCGGCAAATGAGTCGTGTCTCCGTCCAGATAAACCCCCAGCATCCTCCATCCGGCATACTCGGTTTCCTGGTTCCATCCGTCCAAGGTTTCACTGGTCGTAATGGTCATATCGTTAATGGAAAGAACCGTCCCCGCGTTACCCACCCGATGTGTTTCATAAGTATATATCCTGTCGCCGTTCTCATCATAAGGTATCAAACCGAAATACAAAGTGCCGGGCGCATCTCCGGTTGACATAAATTCTCCCGACAGCAGATAACTTTTATCTGTATCAACCAGAACACTGTCTTTCGTAAAGAAATTAACCTTTCCATCCGCCAGAAAAACTTCCTCCCCCTCATAAAGAATAGTCGAGGCTGTTCCTACTTCTCCCAGTCGAAAGTCCGACAAATCCCAACCGTCAGAATCAAACAAGACAATATCCCCCGGCCCAACAGTCTGAACATGGGAAAGACGCGATGACATATCACTCATGCCGTTAGCGGTCATATCAACCGTTGAAAACAAAGACCGGGTAAAAACCCCGGTCTGTGGATTCAAAAATATCAGAAGGATTCCTACGATCATGGTAATCAGGACAACAAATTCAAGAGTTCCTTGTCCCTGTTTCCTTTGAACTTTCATGGTGCCCTCCCTTTTGATATAAGTATAATATATATATTAAAAAAGGAGCAACGGTAAAAAACAATTTTTCGACGCATGCCGGAAGGTCAATCGTTGAAAGGAGTTATAAAAACCCGTTTATCGGAGGAACCCTTAAAAATTTTTTTAATATCTTTTTTTTCATTTCAGTTAATGGCATAATTATAAAAAAGTTATTTTTTTGCTATGGGTAAAAATTCTTCAATCTCAATAATAATATCTAAAAAGCTGATCGTTTTACTTCTGGCGCCGATAGTTTTGATTGCTGCGGCGCAATATTTTCACGCCAGGCCCAAATTTGCCGCCAGAAACGATCTCAGCCGTTTTTTTCCGGACAGTCCCGTCGTTTACATTGAAGTCAACAACGCCGGAAGTCACTGGCAGAATTTCGTCTCATCACATTTCTTGAAACGGCTCGGAATCCTTCGCCTGCCGGAAATCCTTCGAACAGGCGGGGCTTCTTTGAGACACGAACAGACCGCAAAAGAAGTCATGAGCTTCCTGAACTCCGGCAAATACAGGGTTCTCGCCCGGCACCTGTTCGCCGATCATTTTGCAGTGGCCCTCTATCCTTTCCATTTCAGCGGCTTTGATGACAAAAGTATCCGCAACATCTCGACGAGTTTCATACTTGTCAGCAGGATCGGGGATCAGGAACTGTTCAAAGAACTGATGATGGACAGCCTGCGTCAGATTCGCGCAAAGTGGATACTCAGGGAATTGTCAATCGAAGATCAACCGTTTTTTTTACTGGTCTCTGAGGACCAGACAATTCGAATTTCTTATGCCATGATCGATGATTACGTTATTATGGGGCTCGGTGAAAGACCTGTCCGCAGATGCCTCAACACCCTGTCAGGCAACCGCGCTTCGCTTAAAGATGACACCCTGTTTCAAGATGCCAAATCCATGGCTATGAACAAACAGGCTTTTTTTCTTTTTCTGGATAACAAACATTTTCTTGAAAAACAAAATCGCAGCTCCCCCTCTGTCGAAGAACATTCTGAACCATCCGCCGCCGGCAGTGCATTCACGGATATCCTCACCCGTGCCCGGACTTTAATAGAACTCAACCGCGTCAGGACCTTCAGTCTTTCCGCAAAAATGATAAAAAGTAAAGAAGTGGCGTCCCTCTCCCACATAAGATATGTTGATCAAACCCCCGAATCTTTTTGTCTTTCCTCTGCGCCTAAAAAAATGCCCTTCAATTTTAAAAACTCGCTGTTGTATCACTGGTCAGGATGCAATCCTTCACCTTTTACTCCCGGGGCAATCCGCCTTCTTTTTGGCACGCATCAGTCAGCCTCCAGCGATCCCGCAGACGAGCGGAAATCTCTGTTAACCAAAGACTTAATCTCTTCTCTCGGAGAAGAAGCCGGATTCGTGTGGCAGGGTTTTAAATCAAAGGATGAAAAACAAACGCTGGAATTCATGGTCTTTTCCCGGCCCAGGTTTCCCATTCAAACCGAAAATATTCTTAAAACACTGGAACAGGAACTTTCATCTCTGATTGCTTACCGCTCTGCCAACGGCACCGTTATCTTTGGGCCCGACCGCTCTTTTATTGAAAAGGCCGCAGAAGACAGCGCGAATAAACAACTCGAAAAAGAAGCGCGCGCCTTATCAAAGGAATTCGATTCGGTTTTCTTTCTCAATTGCGAACAAGCCATGCAGGAACTGAGCAAGGCGTTTCAATTTTATCAGAAACAATGGCTGCGCCAGCGGGATGCCTGGAGTGAGCAGCAAAAGGATGAGTTACATCAGATTGATGTTATTAAAGAAGCGGCTGAAACAACAATGACAAAAATCGGAGATTCTTTGCAGCAATTGACCCAAATTGCCGGCGCCGGAGAAGACGATCCGAAAGCCCTGACAGCCGTTAAAAAACTTTTGGGTGATATAGAACTCAAAAAAAATCTTCTTCAGAAAATATCAGTGGCGATCGAGGAAATGGAAAAAGTTCAGGAACCTCTTTTAGCCGCGGAAAACTCTGACACCGAAGAGCTTACAAAAGAAGGAAAAAAGCAGCTTGAAGAAACCAGGAAAATGCTTGAAACCAGACGAAAACAGCAGAAAGATCTCATTGAGAGCCTACAAAAGATGGAGACGTCCGTTGTCGATACAAAAAGTCAGCCCGCTTTTAAAAAACAGGGGATCGAGTCAGGCATTGATGAGCTTTGGGAACAGTTGAAGAATCAGGAAGAGGAACAAATTCGACTCAATGAAAGTATCGAGCGGATCCAGGCGGAAACTGCAATGTCTCTTAAGAAAGAAGATTTCCTGAAAATGGTCTTCCCTCCGATTATCGAAACCTTCGCGGAAATCCGCAAGATCATTTCTGCCACGCGTATTGAAGAAAAAACCTCAGCCACTCACGCAAAAATTCTTTTGAAATAAAATTCATCGGCAGGGAAAAACAAACGGTTTCCCGTCTTGTAAAAGGGGGTCTGTTTTTCTTCATCATCGGCACACAAGCAACCACAAATCTTTCTCCCCTCATCTTTTCAACCAAACAGACCCCGCTCCCGTTACAACAAACTGTTACATCTCTTCTGCATCAGGTTCTATCATCTCATTGCCAGGCAGTGTCTCTTCATTCCCGGGTATCATCGTTTCATTCTCAGGCATCATCATTTCATTCCCGGGCATCATCATTTCTTTATCCGGCTCTATCACCTGTTCATTAGTTTGAGCGACCTGGCCTTCTTCTTTGATCATCTGTTGGCCCTGTTCCGTCATATCCATTTTTTCTTCCATCGTCTGCCGGATGTCTCCTGCCACGACTTTCTTCTCTTCCGTGATTGCTTCCTGGGCCGCCATCACTGATTTCTTATCACTCGATACCTTTTGTATCGGCTCAAGGCTCATGCGCTGAGGTTGCTGCGCGATCCCGGACACAGATTCTTTCATTGTCCCCCGAATATTTTTCCCCATCCGGGCACCGCTGCCTTTATCATCCTTTTTACGAACAATTGCAGATGCGAACGCATGTGTTCCCGCCAATGAGATAACCGTCATAAAAATGATTAAAAATTTTAAAATTTTTTTCATCGTCCCCTCCCTGTCCGTCAATTCGTCATTCGCTTTTTCCCGCAAATCATGTGACCAGTTCCGTCTTTTATATCAAAAATGACTGAAAATATAAACAACCTAAAACCCCCTGTTTTCCTCTTTTATCTACCTTTATTAAAATCACTGGCTTTCAGCCATAAAAAAGCCCTTGGATTCAGCACATTCTCGATAAAAATCTCAAACATGCTTACTTGCCAAGGGCGTATTAAAGAAATATATTTTCAACAAGAAGGAACTTCAACTCCAACTTCGCCTTCTTCATTTTTTTAGTCGAATCAAAAAGATAATCCTTACAACGGCCGAACGGCTTTCAATACTTTTTAAATATATACGGGAAAATGTCCAATATTAGAGGAAAAAATTTGTTCCGGGGTCCTTCAAATAAGACTATAACTCTAATGAGAGGAGCGTAAAGATGAAAAAAATATTTTCGTTCATAACCCTTATCCAGGGCGTCTACTATTTCATAACAGGCTTGTGGCCGCTTTTTCATTATGAAAGTTTTCAAATCCTGACGGGACCAAAAACCGATGATTGGCTTGCAAAGACAGTGGGCCTTCTTACCGCGGTCATCGGATTGTCCCTGATAACAGGGCTGGGGAAAAAAGATGCCGCCGTCGTCATAATCCTTGCCGGCGGAGCAGCCTTGAGTTTTCTGGGAATAGATATTTTTTATCTTCTGAATGAACGTCTTGGGAAAATTTATTTGCTGGACGCCGCGATCGAGGCCGTCTTTCTTGCCGCAGCTGTTTATCTGTTCAATACAAGAAGCGAAAATTTTCCCTACCGCTTTGAATGACCATGACGGGATAAAACATGGCCTTGATCGCGTAACAGGGTTCGGGTTTGAAATTTTTTTCTTCGCTAAATTTCGACTTTCGTAGCTTCAATCGAATCCGGCGATTCTGGTTCCGTTATCTCCGATTCAGGCGCTTCATCCTCATCAGGCGCGGTTTCAACAGCACCAGATCCAGCCGCGGCGGCAGGAGACGTCGGCTCGATAATATTCGCCTGGACCATTGAAAAGAAATCATCATAAAACCTGTGGTCCCTGAGCGCCTTCACGCTTTCAACAATGGAAGAAGCTTCCTTGCCTCCCCCTCCCGGAAGAGGGATGATAAACAGAAAGAATCTTGTATTGTCTCTGACAAAGGTCCGCTCGCAACGTTCACTCCCGTTAATAAATAATGAACTCTTTTCAGGCGCATCTTCAAAAATACGCGCCTGCAGGGAAACAATGTATGTCCGCTTTCCTTTTTCTACGGCGCGTTCCGCCAAGATACTCCCGACCGCAGCGTCCTCTTCTTTAATGATAAAATTTTTGAGTAACGCCGTTTTAAGAAACGCATTATACACGGCCTGCCTTGAAGCGCCAAGAGTACGGGAATTCCCCACCTCGTCTTCCTTTAAAATCTGACGCTGAGGTTGATAGGCGCAGCCGGCCAGGAGCGCGATTCCGCCCATGACAATTAAAAATTTTTTCACGGAAACTCCTTTCATTTAAATAAAGTGTATTTATTGTATTGCTTCCATCAATCAAATGAAAGAAAAAAATCATGATAACCCGCCCTGGCGGATGAAAAATCGCGGACAAATGCGGTTTTAAAAAAAATTACGAAGCTTTTTCCATGAAAAAAAATGGTGCTATAATTCAAATATTATTTTACAAGGAGAGATTTGCTATGGCCGATGGAAGACGATGTCACCGGTTCCCCCAAGAACTTCCGCTTTCTTTTGAAATGGGCGAACCGAAAAAAACCGTGACTGCTAAAACCCTGAATATCAGCGCGACCGGGTTCGCTTTTGTTACAAAAGAACCTGTCTCCAACGGGCAGGTTTTTCTGTTCACGTTAACCCTGAATGAAATGACCCAGGTGCGGATCGACGGGGAAATCGTGTGGACCCAGAAAAAATGGCAAGGCGTTCATCAGGAATGGGTGGTCGGCGTGAAGGTCATCGACAGAATCGACGAAGAAAAACGTAATTTCGTGCGCTATGTGGCTACCAGGCTTTTCAAGAACGAGATATAAGGGACGGAGCCCTATTCTTTGCAACTGTTATCTGTGGCCGCCAAAGACATGTGGGGTTTTGCTTTTTATGTGACAACGCATTCTCTTCCACAATCTTCGATTTAAAAACATTGTAATATCTGTCATCAGCGAATTCGTACTTCCTGAAAACCGCCCAACTCAATTCACCCGGGACACACACCGTAGCCGAATTCGAAGCTTTCACAAAACCATTAAGCCGGGCTTGAAAATTTAAACAGCCCAATTAATGTCCTGACTGCTGCCCCGGTCTTTTTACCAAACTCAAATAATCCTTAAGCCTGCCTATCAACCCGGACAACTCTTTCTTTTTCCTCTTCGAGCCGAAACAGTCCTTTGAAAATTCAAGCGCCCCGATCAAATCAAGCAGATCATATGAATCAAACATTATATACTGCTCTTTTCCTTTCCGCTTAATCCGTCTGAGGTTCTCTTGAATGTACGGCTCAAACATCACAATGTCGTTGATAAGGCGTTTTTCCTCTTCACTAATGACAAATGATACTGTTTTTACTTTGTTCATTTCTTTGGTCCTGGTTTCCATTGGAATTTGATGCGGGGGTTGGAACTATTGGAAAAAATTATCGGGGGATATTGAAATCGTCGGGGAATGTTAAAATTATTGGGGCGCCTGAATATGTCTTTTCAAGAGAATTATTTTTATTATACGGACTTCTCTCTGGCTGTCAAAATATATAATTCGGGTTACGGTGTCGTCTCCGGAATTCCGGAATTCAGTTATTTCACATGAAAGCCTATTCCCTTTTTCGGCGTTTCGGGCGTTCGCATCAATTTTTTCATCACATTAATAATAACGTTAATCTCTTCATCATGACGGCCGACTTTCCGCTCCAGCTCACGCATTTTAAAGGCCAGCTCTTTATGTGTTGAAAGCATCTCCCGCATTTTGGTAAATGTCCGCATGATCAGAATATTGACCTGGATCGCGCGTTCGCTGTTGAGAACACTTGAAAGCATTGCCACACCCTGTTCTGTAAAAACATTTGGCAAGTATTTACTGTGCCCTCCCCGGCCTTTCTTTAAGGTCGCAATTTGCGACCTTAAAAAATCAACCTCATCCCAGGTCAACTCAAACATAAAATCCTTAGGGAACCTTTTGATATTTCGCTTAACTTGTTCTTTCAGGCGTTTTGTCTCAACTCCGTAAAGCTTTGCCAAATCCACATCCATCATCACCTTCTGTCCGCGAACATAAAAAATCATTTCACGAACGAATTCACAGGAAACTTCCGGTGCAGTTATTTTCTTTGGCATGAATAATTCTCCAGGCGGGGAAAGTTAATTTTTGGTAAAGGGAATCTTTAAAGAGATTTAACTATAATTGAAATTAAGGTAGGCGTCAAGAATTTGAAGCTTGCTTTATTTATACTATTTATAGAAAAAGGCGCCGGTAATCAAACCCGGCTCCTTCTCCCTGAGCAAGATCAATAATCAAATATTCCATCCCAAGTTCTCCCGATACTCATGTATCCAACTATTGTCCTTTCTTTCAAAGAACCTGTTCATTCACTTCACATGAAACCCTATCCCCTTTTTCCGGAGCTCGTCTTCGGGTGTTCGCATCAATTTTTTCATCACATTAATGATAGCGTTGATCTCGTCGTCATGCCGGCCGACTTTCCGCTCCAGCTCACGCATTTTAAAGGCCAGCTCTTTATGCGTTGAAAGCATCTCTCGTAGTTTAGTAAAAGTCCGCATGATCAAAATGTTGATCTGGATTGCGCGTTCGCTGTTGAGGACACTGGATAACATCGCAACCCCATGCTCAGTAAAGACAAACGGTGTATATTTGACATTGCTTCCACGCCCTTTCTTCAAGGTCACAAATTGTGACCTTGAACATTCGACTTCTTCCCAGGTTAGCTGAAACATAAAATCTTCCGGAAACCTTTTAATGTTTCGTTTAACTGCCTGATTAAATACTTTTGTTGGCACTCCATACAACACGGCTAAATCTCTGTCCATCATCACCTTCTGTCCGCGTACATAAAAAATCATTTCACGAATCTGATGTAGAGACGCAACATTTTGCGTCTCTACGCATACAATTGTTTTCTTTGACATGAATAATTCTCCAGGCGGGGAAAGTTAATTTTTGGTAAAGGGAATCTTTAAAGGGAATTTAACTATAATTGAAACTAAGGTGGGCGTCAAGAATTTGAAGCTTCAGTTTTCCTATTTTTGATAAGTCTTCTTCAGGATACCAAGACTTAGGAAGTAAATGATCCCAAGTAAGATCATCAAATTCTTTAAGGCAGTGAACACATTTTCCGGCAGGAGGATATTTTGCCACTAGCTCCTCAATCCCCAGATAATAAATGACCCATATCTATCACGGTTTATTTTCAATAAGGTATTGTCTTAACAGTAAATATCTATTTTCTAATTCTTGGTTTTTACCTTGTCTGAACCTTTGCAATTCCTCTTCAACGAAGATTAGTGCGTTTTTATAAGTCGCCTTTAAAGCTTCGATTGCGGCACCTCTTTTAAACATTGAAATAAAGTTCTTTCCCAGATAATCCAAAATATAAACTTGATCTCTATCTGCACAAATCATTTCCAAACATTTATCAGCAAAACTTTTACACCATAAGATATCGTCACTATCTTGATTATTTAATTGAGGATTTTTTATAGATAGATTATATAAAAAATTCATTAACTGTTTTCCTATTAAAATTCGAGAAAATTTTGCAACCTTACTCTCTAATTCGTATGCCCGAAAGAATGATGGCCCATAAACTTCTTTCCCATTTATTTTGGTTCCATAACCGATCTCAATACCAGCTCTAAATGGATGACCTAGTGATAAAGACGATAAAAAAAGATGTGCACAAGCTCCAAAAATACCAAAAACATTATTTATAATTGGAGCATAAAATGCACCTGATGGTTTTAAAGCACTTGATATAAGAATACAATCGGAAAAAGTCATTAAATCAACTTTTGACTTTCTCATCTCAACAAATTTTTTTCTCTTTTCTTCTGGGATCTCCTTCGGAACATCCCCCTCCAGAGAATAAATCTTAAAATATTCTTCAAAACTCTCCCTAAACTCTTCAATAAAAGAAACTGTTACTCCATGAGCTTTTATCAGCTTTTTCTTGAGCTCTTCACCTTCATAAATTTCATCAATGTAATATTCGTTATCTTTGAAAGAGTCTTTCTGCCCTAATAAATCTATAAAAGCAACAATATAATAATTATATTCAATATCTGACATGATGTTTTTGCTTTTTTTCTTAAAAAAGTGGTCTCTCCCTTTGAAAGAGAAATATTAAAATTGGAATATGTATAAGATTAACTGACAGGTAAAACCTTGTCAACCTTTGAGAAACACGGCGAATTGACTCATAAAAAATGTTACCCGTGGAATCCAAACTGCGGATTCGTTGACTCATAATTCATGTTACCCTTTCACTCTACGAAAGGGGTAACACTATGAGTCCAAAAAGCTTGCGCGAATAC
>JBFMEN010000011.1:0-11131 GCA_040753435.1 Candidatus Omnitrophota bacterium
TTATATTTAAAATCATATTTATTTTTAACATTGGCTGTTATTTTACGTTCAATGAAAATAGATTTAACAAAACCGCTTGTCAATGCGCTTACAATTATCGCAGTGTTGACGGTATTAATAGCGATCATCGGAGCGTTTAGTACGTCGTTGTTTTGGAGAATTCATGAGGTGGGATTCCGGTACGATATTTTTTGTTTAGGAGGGGCAAGGCTTTATGGCGGTAATATTTTTCCCCGAATCGCTGCCGTTTATTTTTACACCTCCGAAATGATGGTGCTTCCTTTGGGATATTTCACGGTAAAGACATTTTTCTCTAATGAGGGGAAGAAGCTTCAATATGGATTATTATTGATGATAACGATATTCGCGATGTTTATCAGCACGACACGCAATAACATTCTTGCCGCTATTCTATTACCGTTCATGGTTGCTTTTTGGTATTCCAAAAGGAAAAAAATCATTTTTGGACTCCTTATCGTATTGTTTTTATACTCAATATTTAATTTGGATCTCATCATTAGCACCTTTTTCGATTCCAGTTCACCATCTAACGCATGGAAGATGCAATTTGTAAAAGATTACGCCAACTTGTTAAATGACGATAGGGTGTTCCTGTTCGGACAAGGGATGGGATCTTTTTTTAAAACGAAAAACAGGGGTTATGTTTCAGTTACAGAACTGACGTACTTTGAATTCATTCGTCAGTTTGGGGTCCTGTTATTTATACCGATGCTTGTTTTGCTTTTTTATCCGCTCACAAAACTTTTTTCCAGGAGATATGAGCGTTCGCATTATCTTTTCATCGCGTATTTATTTATATTGGGAATGACATTTTTTAATCCTTTGCTGATGTCATCAAGCGGGATGCTGTTGTTGTCCGTTGTATTATTCAAAACTTTTCCGCCCTCGGAAGATGTGTCTTTCATTGAGAAGAAACGGGGGGCGGAGTCACTCGCGGAACCGGAGGCGCTGGCTTGAGTAAAAAAATCCTGATACTTGGCGCGACGGGAATGCTGGGATATACGTTATTTCGTCAGTATGTCAAAGATGTTGAGCTCGAAGTCTATGCCACGGCAATTGAATCAACACTTGATGAAAAACGGTTCAAACCCCAGGAGCGGAAACGGATATACACCGGAGTTCAGGCTGAAAATTTCAAGGTTGTTGAGGAGGTTGTTGACGCCGTTAAACCCGATGTTATTATTAATGCCATTGGATTGACCAGTGCGGCGCAGATTTCCGATAATCTTTTGTCGGCGATAATGATCAATTCTGAACTTCCACACCGGTTGGCTTATGCCGCCAGGTCAGCAGGAGCGCGGCTGATCCATATCGGTACGGATGGTGTTTTCGACGGAAAGAAGGGGATGTACACGGAAAATGACGCGGTCAGTATTCCCGATGCTTATGGCATGACAAAATTCTTGGGCGAGGTGCGCGGACCGTATTGCGTCACAATAAGGACCTCCATTATCGGCCACTCACCGATTCAGAAAAGGGGACTGGTGGAATGGTTTCTTGCTCAGAACGGGAAGGTGAAAGGATACACAAAGGTCATTTATTCGGGTTTTCCAACAGTTGAACTTGCCGGGATTATCAGGGACCATGTGATTCCCCATGATGAGATGTCAGGTGTTTATCATGTTTCTTCGTTGCCGATTTCAAAATATGATTTATTGAAGCTGATTGCACAGAGGTACGGGATGCAGATTGAGATCGAAGCGGATGATAAATTGGTCGTGGACCGGTCCCTGGATTCTTCCAGGTTTCGGGCTGTCACCGGTTATTGTCCACCTTCATGGGAAGAGATGATCGATAAAATGTACCGGGATCACACGGAACAGTAATATTAAGGAAGGAGGCGATTTTGCCCACAACAAACAAGCCTATCGGAAAATTCGTTCGCCGGGAGGACTGCCGGTTTTGCCAGGGAAAAGATCTCACGCAAATCCTTGATCTGGGAAATGTCCCCCTGGCCGGAGGATTCCTTAAAGAAAAGGATTTTCCGGACGAAAAGTTTTTTCCTTTACGGCTTAACTTTTGTAAAGATTGTTATCTGGTTCAGGTCAGCGACATGGTTTCCGCGGATGTCCTTTTTAAAAATAATTATTTTTTCTTTTCCTCCGCAATCGGAACATTGATCCAGCATTTCAAAGATTTCGCCCTTGAAACGCATGATCGCTTTTTAAAAGGCATTGATAAACCCTCAATTTTGGAAATCGGATGCAATGACGGAGTCTTGTTGAGGCCGTTTTCAGCGCTCGGCGTTAAGGCGCTCGGCGTGGATCCGGCCACTAACGTTGTTCAGCGGATCGACCCCAAGGATGCAATCGTGGTGAACGATTATTTTACGGAAAAAGTAGCCGCCGGGATTAAAGAAAAACACGGCCAGGTTGATGCCATCGTCTCAAGTTTTTCTTTTGCCCATATCGACGATATGGTCGATGTCATGAAAGGCATAAAATGTCTTTTGAAGGACAAAGGAGTTTTTATCTTTGAAATTTATTATCTCGGTACACTTATGGATGAGATGCAATATGACATGATTTACCAGGAACATATGAGTTACTATTCGCTGATAACGTTAAAGAAATTTTTGAACCGGTTTGGCATGGAAGTTTTTGACGTGAAATACATTCCGGGAGTGCGCTCCGGGTCGGTTAGATTTTATGCGAGGAATATCGGGAAACGTGATGACAGAATTTCATCTGCAGTCGTTGATATGATTGAACAAGAACATGAAAAGGGTTTTGATCGGGAGGATGCGTATCTCGATTATGCCGAAAAGGTAAAGAATACGCGCGTTCAGCTGGTCAGTTTGCTGGACCGATTGAAGAAGGAAGGAAAGCGCATCATCGGATACGGCGCTTCAGGCCGCGGAACGATCATCATGAATAACTGCGGAATTGACGGAAGATATCTGGATTATGTTGTTGACGATGCGCCGGCGAAACATGGATTCTATACACCGGGAACTCATGTAGTGATCAAGCCGTGGGACTTTGTTGAAAAATCGGAGTTTCCGGATTACGCGGTTTTATTCGCCTGGGCATTTACGGACGAGGTTCTAAAGAAACGGGAAGACTATATTAAAAAGGGCGGGAAGTTTATTATTCCGCTCCCCCGGGTCAGGATCTATCCGGAATAGTTTGATTTTATAAACATTTTTTATAGAGGGGAGAAGTATGAAAGTCATGACCATCATGGGCACCCGCCCCGAGATGATTAAAATGTGGTCGGTGCTAAAGAAACTGGATGAGCTTAACTTTGACCACATCATGGTCCACACCAGTCAGAATCACACCAAAGAACTGAAAGACTTTTTTTTCCGCGATCTTGAATTGCGAAAACCCGATTATGATCTTCAAATAGACACCTCGTGTTACGGCAATGAAGTCGCTGATGTCATTAAAAAGAGCGACGAGCTTTTTGAAAAGGTGAAACCGGACGCGTTGATCATCCTCGGCGACACTTACAGCGGATTATCCGTGATGCCCGCTTCAAACAGAGGCATTAAAATTTTTCATATGGAAGCCGGTTTACGGGCCTGGGACAAGCGTATGCCGGAACAGCGCAACCGGATCCTCATTGATCACATTTCCGATATCCTCCTGCCGTTTAATCAATACCATCGGGAAAATTTAATCAGGGAAGACATCCACCCTTCAAAAATTTTTGTGACCGGTAATCCCACATTTGAAGTTATGCGGGCATTCCAGGACAAGATCGCCGCGAGCCGGATCCTGGAGACGCTGAAGCTTGAACCAAAAAAATATGTCGCCGTGACAGCACATCGCAAGGAAAATGTAGACGACCCCGTTATTTTTCAATCCATTCTTGACGGCCTCGCGCTCATTAATAAAAAATTCAGGATTGAAGTCGTTTATCCGATGCATCCCCGGGCAAAAAGCAAACTCAAAGGGCGCACCATCGGCAAAGGGATCAGGATTATCGACCCGATGGGATTTTATGATTTCAACTGTTTTAATAAAAATGCTTTTTGTCTGGTCGCCGATTCCGGGACGACCCCGGAAGAAGGGCTGTTCTATAAAGTTCCCTGCGTCAGCATCCGTCAAAGCACTGAGAGGCCAGAGACAGTCGAAGCCGGAGCGCATATCGTTGCCGGAAATGATCCCGTAAGCATCTGTGAGTCGGTGGAGACAGCCGTGACCATGAAATGGACGGGAAATTATGATCTGTGTGAAGACTGCAGCCCGTCGTCTGTTGTCATTAATATTTTACGAAGCTGTATAACCAATCATTTTTAAAATGCGCATATTGCTGATCGTTGTTTATTATTTACCCAGCACCAAGTCCTCCGCAAAATTAATGGATGATCTGGCCGGCGAATTTCTGCGTCTCGGTCATGAACCTGTTGTCCTGACGCCTGATGAAAGGCTTGCATCGCCTTCAGAAGTGACTGAAGTTAACGGTGTGAAGGTTCTGCGTGTCCGGACTGGCAAGATCGACGGAGCTTCAAAAATTGTGCGGGGTATAAATGAAGTCCTCCTTTCCGCTGTCTTGTGGCGGCGCGGCAGAAAGTTTTTCCGGGAGAACAGGTGTGATCTGATCGTCTGGTATTCACCAAGCATATTTTTCGGGGCCCTGGTTAAACGTCTTAAAAAGCTTTTCAATTGTCCTTCCTATCTGATTTTACGTGATATCTTTCCTCAATGGGCGGTGGACATGGGTGTTCTGAAAAAGGGCCTGGTTTATCAGTTTTTTCATCGCAAAGAGATCGAGCAGTATGAAGCCGCGGATATTATCGGTGTTCAATCTCCGGCCAACCTCGATTATTTTCATAAAAATGGTTTCGATAAAAAATACCGGCTTGAAGTTTTATACAACTGGGCAAAGCTTGAAGAATCGGACGTTCCCAAAAGTAATTTCCGGGAAAAACTTGGATTGCAGGGAAAAGTGGTATTTTTTTATGGAGGGAATATAGGAGTAGCCCAGGACATGGACAACCTTCTCAGACTGGCGGAGGGTCTGAGGCATGAGGCTGCGGCACATTTTTTGCTGGTCGGAAGCGGGAGTGAGGTCGAGCGTCTCCAGAAGACGATCATTGACAAAAAATTATCCAATATTATCATTCACGGCCCAGTTGAACAAAGACAATATCTGGCGATGCTGTCGGAATTTGATGTCGGTCTCATTTTGCTGGACCGGAATCTGAAAACCCAGAATTTCCCCGGGAAAATGCTGGGTTACATGTATTATTCAATGCCGATCCTGGCCAGTATTAATGAGGGAAATGATTTAAAAAATGTGATTGAAAAAAAAGGCGCGGGACTAATCAGCATCAATGGAGATGACGGACGGTTTTATGATAATGCGCTCCGGCTGCTCAAAGATGAAAACCTTCGCCGCCTCATGGGCAGAAATGCCAGAATGTTACTGGAAGAAACATTTTCTGTTAACCGTGCCGCCGCCCGGATTTTAAGTCATTTTGCACCAGCGGACTGATTGGCCGCCTTCGAAATTGGAAGAGCAAAGGAGTTCTGATATGCCTAATGTGTTTATAACCGGAGCAACGGGTTTTATCGGTCAGAAGTTGTGTGAGGAGATGCTAACCAGGTGTTGGAAGATTAAGGCATGTGTCCGGAAAGGCTCCGGAAAATTGCTTCCTGCCGGTATCGAGTCAATGTCTATTGATTCGATTGAAACCTGTCCGTTTAAGAAAGAAGATTTTTCGGAAATCGATACCGTTATTCATCTTGCCGCCCGAGTACACATATTAAAAGAATCGGAAAATGACAGTCTTGCCGCGTTTCGGAAACTAAACGTCCATGCGACGGAATGTCTGGCCAGAACCGCAGCGGCGGCAGGTGTGAAAAGATTTATTTTTATGAGTTCCGTTAAAGTGAACGGGGAAGGTTCCGCGGAGATATATAGAGAAGATGACCCCCCAGATCCAAAAGATGCGTATGGCATCAGTAAGAAAGAAGCGGAAGATGTCTTGAGGCGGATTGGCAGGGAGACCGGCCTTGAGATTGTGATCTTGCGGTCTCCATTGGTCTTTGGTCCGGGGGTTAAAGCCAATTTCAGGCAATTGATGAAAATAGCCTGTCTGCCCTTGCCTTTGAAGAATGTTGACAACCAGAGGAGCATGATTTATTTGGGAAATCTGGTGGACGCGGTCCTGACGTGCGTGACCCACCCGGGAGCCGCCGGGCAAACATTTCTCATTAGTGACGGACATGATATTTCAACGCCCGATTTAGTAAGAAAACTTGCGGAGGCAATGGGCAGAAGGGCGCATTTGTTTTCATTACCTGGAGGTGTTTTAAATATTCTTGGAAAAATTGCAGGGAAAAGTGACGCTATTGAAAAATTGACAGGCTCGCTTCGTGTTGACAGCAGTAAAATAAGGGAAGTTCTTGGCTGGAAGCCGCCGTTTACGACGGAAGAAGGCATTGCTGAAACAGCGGGGAAGGGAAAGGCATGTTGATATTGATATTGATTTTAGCCGCTGGAATATCATTTCTGGTTTCCTTATGGTGCATTCAAAACGCTCATCGTATGGGCCTGATGGATGTCCCAAATCAAAGAAGTTCTCATAATCAGCCGAAACCAAAAGGAGGAGGGATCGGGATTGCCTCGGGCATGACCCTGGCCCTTGCCTTCGGCATGTTTTTTAACATTGTTGAGTTTCGTCCGCCGTATTCCATTCTGTTCCTGGGGTCGCTCCTGATGGCGGTTCTGGGTTTTTTCAGCGACCGCTTGCACATCTCTCCGTTGATCCGCATGATCTTTCAAGCGTTGATCGCGGGTGGTACCGGGGCCTTTATGGGTTTATCGGATACCGTTGAAGTCGGTGGATGGGTTATTGCGCTTGGTTTCGGGAAAATTATTTTCGCCGTCATCTGGATGACGGCAATCACCAATTTTTATAATTTTATGGATGGAATTGACGGACTGGCGGGGATGCAGGGAATTCTGATGGCAGCAGGCATCGCCGTTTTTGGGATTATATTGGCAGAGCCGACGCTGGTTTCATCGGGATGGATTTTAGCGGGAGCGATCGCAGGATTTCTTTTGCTGAATAAACCCCCGGCCCGTATTTTTATGGGTGATTCGGGAAGTTATTTTCTGGGATTTTTTATCGCCGGAATCGCCCTGACCGATCAGCGATTGTTTGTACCTGTCGCCATGATGCTTGGTGTTTTTATTTTTGATACTGTTGTCACACTCATTCGAAGAGTATTGAATCGGGAAAGGTGGTATCAGGCGCACCGGAGCCATTTTTATCAGCGCGCGGTTAAACTCGGGTATAGCCACGCGCAGGTGACGTTGACGTTATCTTTTGTTATTTTGTTCCTGATGGCCTCGGCCGTATTTTATTTAAATGGGTTTGGCTGGATGAAGAAGGCGATTATTATTTTCACATGCCTGGAGCTGGGCTTGTTAGCATTCTGGGTAAATTTAAAGGAACAGGAGAAAGGATGTTATGAACATTAAAGTGATTTCTTTATGTGATAAAACAGTTGCCTTCAGTCTTTATCTTTTGATTTTTTCGCTTCCGTTTTCTAAAGCAGGAATAAGTATTTTTTTTGTTTTGGGTGCAGCGGCCTGGCTTGGCAAAAGGATTGCGGGTTTCAGGACTGACGGTTTTAAGGGAATAGTTCCCCTGACATCCTTAAATAAGGCTTTTGCGGTATTTTTGGTTTTGAATATCATATCGGTCATTTTTTCAATAGATGTTGGAGAATCGTTATCTGCATTTTTTTCAAAGACGCTTAAATTTTTGGTAATTTTTTTAATGATGATTGAAACCATTAATTCGGAACAACGCGTTAAGAAAGTGTTGTGGGCACTGTTTTTTTCCGGGGTAATTTTAGGAGCGGATAGTGTTTACCAGCTTGTGAATGGCGTTGATTTCCTGAAGGGATATGATTACGAAAACCGGCTCCGTGCTTCTTTCTCCTCAGGAAACGGACTGGCTGGTTGGCTTATTGTCGTGTTATCTGTCTTTTTAGGCTGGTTAAAGAGGCCCGAAGAAAAAAGGTCTGTTAAAGCTGTGTTGGGACTAATGACTTTATTTTTATTTTTTTGTCTTGTGATGACCTATTCCAGAGGAGGATGGTTAGGATTTTTCATTTCTTTTCTGGTTGCCGCTGCTTATATTTTAGTGAAGGCTTCGTGGAAGCAGAGACTTTCATATTTTATTGCAGCTTTTTCTTTGGTTTTATTGTTTGTCCTGCTGCCCCAGTCAACTAAAGTCCAGATTAATGAAATAAGCAAATTTAAATTTATTTATAATGACACTTTGACGGCACGCATCAAATCCATCTTCGATATTCACAGTGACTCCACGCCGCTCCGTTTAAAACTCTGGCAAGAATCGTTGAATATCATCAAAGACCATCCCCTCACCGGATGCGGTCTTAATACTTATTCAATCATCGCTAAAAAATACAAGAGCTTTGAGGGCGGGGGCGTGTATCCCCACAATTCTTTCCTTCAAATGACTGCTGAGATTGGCATCCCCGGAGTTCTCGCTTTTCTCTGGATCCTTTTTAGTTTTTTCAGAACAAGTTTAATGTATCTTAAACAATATGAAGACTATTTGCTGATGGGCGCGGTTTCGGCTTCTCTCGGGTTTCTAATTCAGGCATTTTTCGATACACATTTTTTTTCTCTGCAGATGGTTGTGTTGTTCTGGTTTATGTTTGGGTTAGCGACTGCACTGGTAAAGACGCGTTCAAGAGAGAGTAATGCTTTTGAAAATAAAGGACATGCAGATAATCACAGGGCCGGGATAATAAAATTGGAGGAGACGCAGAAACTGGCCTGATGCCAATCATCCGCCGAAGTTTTTAATCTTTGTTTTTAAAACTTGTAGTATAATAACCGCCATGAATTTAATCCATTTCATTACACGAA
Organism: Candidatus Omnitrophota bacterium; assembly: GCA_040753435.1. GTDB lineage: Bacteria > Omnitrophota > Gorgyraeia > Zapsychrales > JANLHA01 > JAKLFA01. The sequence continues at coordinate 8,887 of JBFMEN010000011.1, forward strand.
AGCGGCATTTTTTTGTTTTTGTGACGCATCTTGTCATCATTGTTTCTTCTTATCTTTTAGCCTTTTGCCTTCGTTTTGACGGCCATTTTGAAGCTTACTATGAACTGATTTTGCAGACGTTAATTGCGCTGCTCGTAATAAAAATTATTATTTTTCATTACTTTCAGGTTTTTACATCATCGTTGCGATATGCCAGTATTTATGATCTTTGGCAGGTGCTTAAAGCAAATACATCGGCCAGTATTTTCTTTATTGTTTTTCTTGTTTTGATTCACAAGGCCTCTGGAATGCCCCGATCTATTTTTTTTCTGGATTGGGGGATTTGCCTGGGGTTGACGACACTTCTGCGTTTCCTGGCAAGAGTGATTCGCGGTAAAACATTGTTTGGCAAACGGATTCTTTTTAAGAAAACATTAATTATCGGCGCCGGTGAGGCTGGGATCATGGTTTTAAGGGAGTATCAGAATAATCCCGGCATCAACGCCGAGGTAGTTGGATTTATTGACGATGACAAGACAAAAAAGAATATACATATTCATGGGGTGATGGTCTATGGCGGAAGGGATGTTATTTCTGAAGTGGTTGAAAAGTTCGGCATTCAGGAAATTGTTATTGCCATTCCATCTGCCAGCGGGGAAACGATCCGTGACATTATAGTCCGTTGTGATATCCCTGATGTTAAAGTCAAGATGGCGCCCGGTTTTCATAAAATTTTAAGCGGAGAACTTGAGATAAAATTGAGGGAGGTCCGTCCCGAAGACCTTTTAGGACGGCAGACAGTCAAGATCGATGAAAAGGAAGTCAGCGATTATCTGCAGGGAAAGAGGATTTTAGTCACCGGCGCTGCCGGCTCAATCGGATCTGAACTTTGCAGGCAAATTGCCACGTTTGTGCCCCGTGAGCTGGTCTTGTTTGATCATAACGAAAATGATATTTACTTCCTGGAACTGGAGTTGAAGTCAAAATTCCCGAACCTTGAGTTTTCAGCCATCATGGGAGACGTCAAGGATCCCGGATTGCTGAAGCATGTCTTCACGAAATTTAAACCCCAGATTGTCTTTCATGCTGCCGCGTTCAAGCATGTTCCTCTGATGGAACAAAGTCCTTCGGCTGCGGTTAAAAACAACATCATTGCCACCCGCAATCTTATTTACGCTTCAGAGCATTATCAGGTGGAAAGCTTTGTATTTATTTCTACCGATAAAGCCGTTAATCCCAGCAGTATTATGGGCGCTACCAAACGCATTTGTGAGATGATGCTTCAGGCGAAAAGCGGGAAAAGCCATACCAAGTTTATGGCGGTTCGCTTTGGAAATGTCCTTGGTTCCAAAGGAAGTGTAGTGCCTCTCTTCAGAAAGCAGATTGAAGAGGGCGGCCCGGTCACTGTGACCCATCCCGACGTACGCAGATATTTTATGAGTATCAGTGAAGCCGTGCTGTTGGTTTTGCAGGCCAGCTCTTTAGGGAAAGGCGGGGAAATTTTTCTTCTTGATATGGGCGAACCGATTAAAATTGTGGATTTGGCAAAAGATTTGATTAGTCTTTCCGGACTGCGATTGGGAAGAGATGTAAACATTGAGTTCACCGGACTTCGCCCGGGTGAGAAACTTTATGAAGAATTGTTTCTTGACCGTGAACGCGATATGGTGACAAATCATAATAAAATTTATATTAGTCCTCCATGGGAGCTTGATCCGGTTGTCCTGCGAAAACAAGTCAAAGAGCTCGAAAACCTTGCTCATATCATGTCAGAAGAAGCAGTTGTGGATAAAATTCATACAATCCTCCAGTCCTTTTCCGATGTTAAAACTGCTATCAAGGATCCCGTTATCTTTCCTGAATTGGTCGATTCATTTGAAGAGGGGCTGTAAGGATTCTCAACGAAACGCAGACTAATTACGAAATCAAAAAATGGCGCCCATTGACTTGGCGCGGAAGGCATGTTATTCTTTGACCGATGAAAACGTTAACCATTAAACAACATCCAGTCTTTTGCATTATGCTTCGTTCCTTTTGGACGGAGTTTGTAAGAGGAGGTGTGTTTTAATAGGGTAACGTAATAATTTTTTTCAGGCAAATATTAGAGCCACCGAATCTTTAAGAATCGGTGGCTTTTTTTGGTGCGCCCGGCAGGGCGCGTTCACTAAGGGGTGAAAGTCCCCTGCAGGCCCGGTCGTGGGAACTGCTAGCGACTCGGCAAGGGTGTCGATCGTGAGGTCGAATCTGAAGGAAGCGGATAGCAAAG
>JBFMEN010000012.1:0-39407 GCA_040753435.1 Candidatus Omnitrophota bacterium
AAAAAATCTTCAAATACTCGTTTTATTTTTATTTTTGTAATATTAACTTTAGATTTCTCATCTACCGAAGGAACACCTATTGAATTAACATGAATTTGTCCCCAAATTCCAAGAAAAAGAGTCACAATAATTGATATCAACCACACCCAAAACATATTTTTTTTATACCATTCTTCAAGGGGAGATTTCGGCTTGCACATCGCTATTTCTGCTTTTATCTGTTCTTCAAGAAATCGCTTCATAACTTGAATTTCAGGTTCAACAGATCGTAAGGGCACTTTATCAGGGTATCCCCTCCCTCTTAAAAGACGATCAGTTTTTGCCATATGGTTATAAACATTCCTGATCCCATTCATTAGCATGTATTGAAGTTCGGCAAGTAGACCTTTAGCATCAACATCTCTTTCTTTAGCCATCGCAACAGCTGCTGAAATTTGCGATATACAAAGATCTTCAAGAAATGGCTTGATATAGCGAGGTGACCAAAAAACTTCACGAGGAGATCCTTCAAATCTAATCCCCTGATATGATATTTCTTTTCCATCAAACTGTTTAACAGAGAACTGATGTCCCGTTTCCAAAAAAGACCATGGAGTAATTTGCTGCTGAACTAAATGTTCAACAGCGTCTCTAACTCGCTTTTCAAAAGTTGGATAAAGAGGAGTTTTAATCGTCATCGTCACCTTCGAATTCTCTTCTAAGTCTATCCTGCGGGGTGCTGTCATCATATATGTTATACTGCTCGCCATAATCCATAGCATTGGGGTCGTTGGTAAACTGTGAAAGAATTCTACTCCCATCATTCGTATTCACGCCCATCCAAACCGTTCCCGGCTTGGTACTAGTGGCACATCTCACCGCCATTTCAAGAGCATCCGGGCCATCATCATTTGATCCCATCGGAAAATCCTGCAGCTGCTCTAACAGAAGACTGTGGCCTTTTGAAAACAATAACCATCCCGGATTTATAAAATTCTCAAGAAGTTTGATTCTGCGTTCTTTATTTTCAGTTGTAGTAATTGGCGAAATCGATGTATAAACTCCCTGCTCAGCCGCCGCTTTTCTGATTGCAGGAATAAACAACCCCTGAAACAGATTCGCCTCAAATACAAACCCGGAAAAAGATCGAACACGATGACAGTTAATAACATCCTGGACAAGCTCATCCGGTTCCCGCTTTCTAATATCAGCTGTAAGAACATAAAGAGTATTTGCTTTTCGGTGTCTGGCTAAAACAATAATGGCCGAATAGTCTCCTTTGCGTCCAGTTTTCCCCATGCTGGGATCGCAAGCCCCAAAATAATCCAGATTATCTCCAAACTCATTGATGAGATCAGCTTCTGTCTCGAATTTTTTAGTCCAACATTGGAATCTATTAATATCAAAATAACAGTCCTCCGCGTTCTTGGGATCGTTCTGCATTTCCCGATTGAATTCATGCGGGCCTTCGATCTTCTTCACTTTCATCAATGAATAATAGTCATGCTCAGCATCCCAAAGAACCTCGGAACCCAGAAGCATGTCTTCTTTATGATCCTGAAAGAAACAATCCCCTGCTCTAATTCCTCCTTCATTATTTTTTAAAGATTTCAAAATATTATCAATCTTCTGAAACTGTTCTTCATTTAATTCAGGACACATATTTTTAAAAACATTATCAATGCCCTCAAACCCATCGGCAACATGGTTATACTGATTAACATAATTCATTCTGATCATCCTGGGGAACAAGGACTCATAGTCCAATCCGGCTTGGTCGAATAAGTACTTCCCGACCTCACCTTTATATTTATCTTGAAAAAAGACGATCTTCTGCCACTGCTCCCACAAGTCATCGCGTTTGGCATCTTCGACAACTGCCTTATAAACGCGTTTATGCTCCCAGTTCTGAAATTCATTCTGATTAATAAATCTCGAAAGTAACGACTCAGTATGCAAAAGAGTACCCACCGCTACCGTATTCGTTCGCTTGGATCCAATAAAACGAACTGTCCCCTTAAACCATTTCAAAACCTTGTCCCTTGCTCCGGGCGTATATGTATTCTTATCCCCGTCGACATCATCCAATATAACAAGAGTAGGTCTGCTCTTCCCGGTCTTCAACCCACGCATGTCCTGGTCATAACCTAATGCTTGAGTTTTGATATTATTTCTTGTAACGATCGCCTGCTGTGTCCATTGGAAATTTCCAAGCCCTTCCCCGACATGACAGACTTCAGGAAAATCACGAATTAATTTTTCATTTGTCTCAAGCGCGGTCTTGATATCAGCCATCAGATTTGTGGCTTGCCTGGCTGAAGCAGAAAAAATCACGATAAATTCTTCTTTCCCATAACAAATCGACCACATAACATAAAATAAGCTAACCACCGTGCTTTTGGCATGGCCACGAGGCGCGGCAATAGCAAAATTACTTCCCCGTTTGTCGCTCATCTCAATCAGAATATCGCAAATCTCTTTATGAAACTCAGCCGGTTCACTGGTCATGTATTCGGCAAAATAAATTCGAGCAAAATCGAGAACCGACTTACGCCCCATCTCACGACGAATCTGACTTATCGTATTACTTGCCTTGTTCACCTGAACTCTCCGGGTTTTGACTAAGATTATTTCGCAGATCAACCAATGTATCTTTTGCCTCAGCCAGAGCAATCTGATGTTTAGCCGTCTCAATAAGCCTAATAATCTCGGGATCTTTCCTGCCTTTTGATTCTGCCAGCTTCTCAATCTCAGCCAGCTCGGCTTTAAGTTGATCAACTGTCATGTCCTCTTCCTGATGATGATAAATATCCGCTTCAATCGTCATCGGCTTGTTCGGCGCATATCCTAACTTCTGCAAAATTTCGATCTGTCCTTCTATGGCTTTATACGCATAATATCCCGATTGAGCTTTCTCCTGAACAGAACCCTCTTTGCCGCGAGCCAAACGCATCAAGTTTTCATGCGTTGAATTAAACTTGGTCATCAATTCAGAAACCAGCTTTAAACTCTCTTCAGGAGATAAGCGCGCTTGATTTCTCTCTCTGATCTCGTCCTGATCTCTTCGTATAGTCTTTTCGCTGACATTTAAAATACCTGCTATCGTTGCCACCGGCTGCGCTTCTGTTATCCATAAATGCTCGACACATTCGAGTCGGATATCTTTAGGAAGAGGCGCCTCCTCCAGATTAATCTCACCGGTTCTTATCTGATTTAAAATCTTTAAGACCGGCATCGCGGCTGGTTGAGAATCTTTACCATCTGGCATTCGCAATCCTCCTTATTCGTTCATTTTGTATTTTTCTAGAACTTCCGAGGAGACTCTTTCTTTTCCTGCAAATTTAATATACCGTTTGACGATGGCGTCGCAATAAAGCGGATCAAGTTCCATACCATAACAACGACGTTTTAATGACTCGGCGGCAATAAGCGTTGTTCCCGATCCGAGAAACAAATCCAGCACAACATCCCCCCTCTTGGAACTGTTGACAATGGCCCGATGCGCCAGGGCAACAGGCTTCTGAGTCGGATGAACATATTCTGCCGTCGAATCACGTTTGATCTGCCATAAAGTAGACTCGTTATTCGGACCATACCATTTATGCGAACCGCCCTGATCTTTCCATCCATAGAAACAAAATTCGGTCTGGTGATTGTAGTCGCTGAATCCGAGGGCGAAACTTTCTTTAGCCCAGGTAATGATACACGAAACATGTATTCCTTCTTTAAGAAGAATCTCATACATGGGACCGAACTGACGACTGCCGTTCCAAATGTACATTGCAGCCCCGGAAGCCAGAAAAGCCACTGCATTCTGAAGCACCTCCGCCAACCAGGCCTCATACTTTTCCTGAGGCATGTTGTCGTTAGCGATTTTTCTCCAATCGCCTGAACTATCATCGATGGGACGGTTGTCCCCCGAGTAATCGACATTATAAGGTGGATCTGTATGGAGCAATCCTGCCAGCTCGCCGTCCAGGAGTCTTTCCAAATCATCCCTTTTCGTTGAATCGCCGCACAATAAACGATGCTCGCCTAATAAAATCAAGTCGCCGGGAGCAGTTATTGCCGGACCGCCGTGCAAAGCGTCCTCGAAATTAAACCCGTCTTCCGGGGAGGGAACCAATGTATCCAGAATTGAACTGATTTCAGGAATATCAAAACCGGTTAGAGTCGCATCAAAATCGGGCGTTGTCGTTAACTCCTGAAGCAACTGTGCCAACTTCTCATCATCCCAGTCACCGCGGATCTTGTTTAAAGCCAGATTCAAAGCTTTTTCTTTATCTGCATCCAGATCGACAACGCTCACCTCGACTTCCTCAAGCCCCTGTTCTTTCAAAATCTTAAACCGCTGATGCCCGCCTACCAGATTCCCGGTCCTGCGGTTCCAAACCAGTGGCTCGACATACCCAAACGTATCTATACTGCGTTTTAATTTCTGATAATCTTTATCCTCAGGCTGTAGATCAATGCGCGGATTATACGCGGTAGGATTGATCTGGCTTAATTCTATCTTGCAAATTTCCACTCGGCATCTCCTTTTCATAACCCTGAAAGATCCAAAAAGCGGTCTCTTCATCCCGACCCTCATCCTTAATATCGAGGTTATAAATACTGAATATCTGGACCCCTCGTCTGACATTTCGCCGATCTACAATCACCCTGTCTCCGGGACTCCAATATATCTGATTTACTCTAAATGTATAACTCCGCTCCCATTTAGAACCATCTTCCAAAATCATAAAACTGTAATCATCCTTGAGATAATAAATGCGGATGATGTTTCCGGTATTCCCATAACCGGATCCACCAGAGATACTTTTAAAAAAACTCAGAAAGCTCTTCGAGCCGGACTCTGACTTTTTGATCAATCCGTCAAAAAACTTTTTAAACTCTTTTTTCTTTCCGATCTCTGGCATGTTTTTATCCCTCAATCTCTTTATTCATCAGACATAAAGACGGCGCCAACCTGCTGATCTTTTTGATCCATGTTCATTATCCTGTAACGATTAAATGCTCCCTTTGAAATCACAACCTTGTCACCTTCATACCAATCTATTTCTCTTCTGGCTGTCAACTTATCTAATTGCCATCGTGTCAAACGACCCTGGGCATCCTTTACTTCAATAACAAGCCCATCGACATTTTTAATTGTCGCTTCAACATCCAATCGAATATTTTTTTCTAAGGAAACGCAAGATTCAGAAGAGGCATCAAAAGATTTTTCCGCAGCTACTGAACCGTCAAGATACATAGAAATGGCAGCGCTTTTTTTATCCAGATTTTCAACCTTGACGAGGGTATCGGAAACTCTGTCATCACCTGCTCTTGCCCCAATCTTTCGACCCTCTGCAACAGTGATCCGGTCTCCCTTCTTCCAACCATCTGGCGTATTCCCTATAAACTGCATCTTCCATTTGCCGTCGGCAATCAACCCTTTTGAACTAATACTGCTTATTTCCAATATCTTCTCAAACAGATCGCTCATTGTAGCCTCCTTAAATTTCTAACAGGTTTTACTACGATATCAGACTACTCAACTTATCTTTAACAATAATCATCGCCTTGCAATCATCCTCGTTGTAATCCAGAATGCGCTGTAAAATCTTAGCATCCTTGCTCTCACACCATTCATTAAACCATTGAATGGAAGCGGCTCCGGAAGGGTTCTCGTCACGCCAATTGAAGCCCAAATGTTGCGCTAAAGTTTTTACAGAATAATTATAGGTAGGCCATTCGGTATATTTTTTTATCACATCATAGTAAAGATCAATGCTTCGCTGTGGATCAAACAACCACTCCACCTCCTCAATAGAAGCAACGTCAGGATATTTTGCCGCCAAGACGCGATACTGGGTGCGCTCATACTTGCTGTAATAATACATTGCCCAATCATTCTTAGGAAGAGAGCGGATATAAGCCCAGCAATCAGCCCATGCACGTCTTTCTTCTCGATCAGAAACATCTCTGGCTGTAAATGCGTAAAACACATTCTCCCGCCTATCTTGTCTACGTTCCACTACTCCATGAAGATATAAAATGTTTTGGGTAGGATCAGTTTCAATATCAAAAAATATTTCGATTGGCTTTTGAGGAAGATTGAAAGCTTGCAGTATCAATGGATCTTTTTTCCCCGAAGCCAAAAGCCCGGCCCGAAGCTTCATTTTTTCAAAAGTTGGTTCGCCGATTCCCTTGATACCGTACTGATTTTTTGCGGCAATGAAATTACTTAATTCTATTTTCGAAAGATCTTTGAAATTCTTAGCCAGAACTTTTAAGGCTGCCTTTCTTGATCGACCAAGTTCAGGTATAAGACTTAAACAATCTGAGCTTACACAAGTATTCTTGCAGTCAGTATACCAATCACACAATTTGCATTCACTTCCCAGGGCCGGTTCCGTGATCGAATGTTTCGAATAAATATTCCTCACAGCCGCAAGCGTCTCAACATAAAACTCCCACCACGTTTGCTTATTTTTTACTCCTTGGGGAAGACTTAAATCATAATCAACAACGACTCCGCTACTATCTAATATTTTACCGAGATTTTGGCTAAGAAATCCCAATCGTATAAGCGCGTCAACATAAAGGCCGATCTGCACCGCGTAATGCTTTTTTAATTTTCCTTCACTCTCATCATCTTCGCCCTCAAACCCCATCCCGGATTTAATATCAATCGGAATGTACTCTCCATTGGGCTGAAGTTCTAAAAGATCGGGGCAGCCCAACAACTCATCAATTTCCAGACTCCCCTGATAAATATAAGGAGTCCTGTTTTTCATTGCTTTCAATGTTTCGGCAAATCGTGCATCTCGAGGAATTCCGGAAAGATCCAGGATCTCAATCTCTCCCTTTTGCCGACCGATCACCTCGCACTCATACCGCACACCCTTATCCCAAAGAAGCTGAACAAACTCATTCGGCGGCTCTTTCAAACTTTGATCATCAAATGCATCGCGATAGACACGATGAGGGCATTTAACAAAGTTGTATAATATACTTGCGGATATTTTCATTTATTTTTCTGAAAAATTTTCAAATGAAACACTTGTTTTAATGTTAGGACAAACTATAGAAAATTCTTTAACAAAAATCTCTTTTACAGCTCTTTTTGCATTATCAATCTCCTCATTTGGAACTTGAAACAATATCGCATCATGCATAGGCACAAGAAATTCTACGTATGGAACAGCCTTCTTGACTTCAATAAGAGATTTCTTAAAAATATACGACGCTGTTCCTTGAATAATTTGATTGGGAATCCACCGCATCTCGGATGAAGAAGCTTCTCCCTTTTTTCGTAGATATCGCCTGTTTCCTTGAAAGGAACAAGCATGTCCTTCTTGTATAGCAACCCTACAAACATTCTCTTTCCAACTACATAATTTCTGAAATTTACCAAAAAAAGACATACCTTTTATTTTAGATTCCTCCCCTGCAATCATTTCAATAAAATGCTCCATTCTTGTTTGGCTCATCCCATATATAAAAGCTAGAAAAATAATCTTTGCAATTTTTCTCTTTTCACCGGAGCCAAATAAAACTTTACTCAATTCAGTATAAACATCTCCATTATTGTATAGCTCTATCAATCTTTCATCTTTTGAAAAAGAAGCAATTATGCCGGGTTCAAATTGATCAAAATCGGCATAAAGGTGACTATATCCATTCTTAGATTTAAAAATAATACGGCTTGTCTTTTTCAAATATTGAATGCCCGGAGAAGTTACTAATATCCTTCCTGTAACTGTACCCATAATGTCAAATTTTGGATAAACTGAATCATATTGATCGACGGCGTATCTTAAGAGCGCATTCCTATCCCTAAATGATTTATACGCAGTAAACAGCGTCGTTAAAAACTCATCAAATTCCGAGTATAATTCTACAGATTCCCAGAAGTCATATTCAAAATCCTCTTTAATAATTTTGTTATATCTAACGAAATCTTTAATATCAGAAAATCTAATTTTGGAGTTGATATCTATGGGATTAAAAACAAACCCGTGCTCTAACTCCAATCTTTTTAAACTCTTATAATGCACTCTATATAAGTCATTCAATATTTCCAATAAATCTTCTTTAGGAACACTAACTCCAAAGAGTTGGGTGTGGAGAAAAATATTATATAAAGGGTTTTCGATCATCCTGAATCTCTCCCCTTCATTTGCTTTCTCTAAATCTTCTTCTATGTCCGACCAAGCCTTCTCAAATCCTTTCATGATATCAGCAACAAAATTTGCGGCATGTGCTTCGATATCAGATGGCGTAATCCTTAATTTCAGAAATTCAGATAGCCATTTTATTGAAGATGGCTCTACGTACTTACCTATAATATTCTTTAATATCCACGGCTGATTCTCTGGAGCAAATTCATTTTTCTTGCGACCTACAATTAATTTCTTTGCTGTCTGAACATCAATTAATCTCGGTAAAGACATTCTCTCTTCAGACCGAAATTTATCTATAACACAACTAAAATCATATGAAACATATGTTGATGGGCCATCAAAACAAGAACAGTCCCGATAAATACCGATCTCTTCCCCCTTTTTTATGAATATAAATGGGGCACTAGAAAATGGATGCTGCAAAGAAATAACATAGATCTTATTATGCATAAAAAGAGATCTCGTTTATCAGCTGTTTGTATGGAATCGGGTCTGGAGGAGAAATATATGAAGGCTCGTTTAATTCTTTTAGACTTCGATATATACCGACTGATTCTCTTAGAATATACGGGCTAATAAACTCTTTAATGATTTGATAATCAACCTCTTGAAGCCCAATTAAAGCATGGCGTTGATGAAAAAAATTATTCATTTCTTTAAAATGTTCGGCTATCTTAATTTTGTCTTCTAAACATCCGCATTTCCCTAAATACAAAATGGCGCCTGCGGCATTCGCGGAATCCTCTCTAAGTATTTTTTTAGCATGGCTAACCAGATCTTTAGTGCAATAGTGATGATATGCTAAAATTTTCCAGATCAAATAGTTCTGCCAACTATAAATACACACCTTCAGATCTAAGATAAAAGATTGGATCTTATTTAAATCATTCTCTTTTAGCTTTATTGCTGTTAAATATAAATAATACTGATCCATGGCTTCCGGGGCATCGATAAAACTTCCTAGAATCCCTTCTGTAATGGCATCAAAAAAACCTTCCGGTTTTGCTATATCCTTACAGAGCGCAATTTTACAGATTCGATTAACATAAAAGCGAAACTCAGCAGATTGTCGATCTTCAGTTGTAAGTATTTTTTCTAACCCATCTTTAATTTTTAAGAAAGCAAACGCCACTAAAGGTTTTTTCTTGCTTTGTAGCATAGAATCAATAACTTCAAGATGAACGGAATCATGCTTCAGAAAAATATTATGTTTCTCAGAGCCAGGTTCAATTATTTCCGTCTTCCTCGGGTTAACTGACAATCCAATTTCTCTCAATTTGACTATCAATGTCTTCAATGCTTTCCTTGCTTCAAACTTATCGTTACAAATAAGCTTTATATCATCCATATAGCGATAGTAATCAAAACCCATCCTTAACATCTCTTCATCGACAGGCAGCATATAAATATTAGCTAAAAATGAAGAAATATCGCGACTTTGCGGAAGCCCTTTATTTAAATCATATGCCCAATCTGACAAACAATTACATAAAGATTGGATACAAAAATTAAGATGACTTTTTTCTCTAGCTGAACACTCTGTCTTTTGCAAGCAATTCATAAGAGTGCGCTTCAAGATGCTAATGTCGATATTTTCAAAATAATTTAATAAGTCTACGACAAGAATACTTTTATTTTCTGCATCTAATCGCACAAAGGCTTCAAATTTTTTCCATTGATTAATTGAATTCAGAAACAAAAAATCTTTACTTTTAGCCGAAAAAGATTTGATATCAAAACGATGATTAAACACTCTTCTACTTATTAACGAGTCAAAATAGGGTATTAAGACGATGCCAAAAGCATGGTAAGCAATGCGATCATAAAAACAAGTCTCCAAAGAATATCTGAGAGTAGAGCCTTTCTTAGGAACATTAAGTAGTTTTCTTTTTACTGGCTTAAAGACACCGGCATTAGTATTTATGTTTTCATCGAAATAATTCAATATTGATTCATAATTAAACCTGTCTTTAAAAAGAATCGGGTCTTTAAACCAGTCATCCTTAAAATCTTGTTTCAGAAATTTAATTACCGTCTTTAAATCTAAGGCCAAATGTCCAAAATCCAGTTTCATCCAATGCTCTTTTTCTTTAAAAATGATCTTCTGAATGTTTCAAGCCTAAGGATTTGCTATTCTCGTTTATCGTCCTCTGAAAATTCTAATCAATCCCTCCGCCAAGCATCCGTCAGAAGATTTCTCTATTTCTTTTGAACAATTAAATCCGAAACATCTTCAACTCGCAGCTCTGCATATTCTTCTGGCAAGACCAGTTCCTCCGCGTTCAGGACAATGATATTCTTTATAACTTGACCTGATTTCAATACAATATCCACCCGCTGATATCCCATGCCTGTTTCAGGATAGCTTAGAAGTTTTTTCGTCCAATTTTCACTGAGTTTCAATTTCATTTATTCAGCAGGAATGGTATCAAGACCAGTTACAGTTTTGCGGGGAGAGCCATCTTCAAATATCACTTCAACTCCTCCCCCAGGCTTATTATTCGCTGGTTCGACAATACCAACACGAACTCGCGTCTTTTCAGGAGGCTGTATTGTGAAAACATAAATTGCGGGATCGTCGCTGGGCAGTGCGTATCTATCCATTGCCTCTTTCCCGGTTTTTACATTATGAGAATCTTCTTCAGTAGTCGTATATGTCCCGGGAAGAAGTCCCCCATCTGATGTCACGCGACGATCATTACGATATGGTGAGTACCGTTTAAACACTTCATCTTCTTTGGTTTCTGTAATAGGCGCTTCAGATGCGGGAGCTTTGGCAGACTTCGCAAAAAATTTTTCGCCCAAGTGTAGCTGGCCTTTACTAATAACCTTTAAATCACGAACTTGACCCGCCTGCTCCGCTTCATTAAGAATAGCGGAATAATTTAGAGAACGAAACCCCATGATCTTTTCAACCCGAATATCTGGAATAAAAACTTCTCCATTAAGCACAACGCCTTTAAACGAAGAATAGTTGCTCATCTTTGCTTCAACATATTGGTAACCCATTCCAGTTTCGGGTTGAGAAATTAACTTGTTGATTTGATCTGTAGTCAGTTTATATGGCATATTCCCTCCCTGTTAAAGTTCATGATCACTCGGAAAATCCACTTAACTGTCTGTCCCTAAATTAAGTTTTGTTCCCCGGAACTAACTCAAAAATCAGTTCTTTGAAAATTAATTTTAAATTATTTTTTTATCTTATCGATGATCGTCCCAAAATATCCAATACCCTTCCTCCAGGACGCAAACTAATTGCTGTATATTTATGGGCCAAAGCGATAGGAGCAACAGCATTTTTATAAAGATCTGTCTCTACCTCTGTAATCAAACGCAACGCCTTCCTTAACGTAGGATAGTTCTCAACCTTGACTTTTTCTAAAACAAAATTTGGTACTGATTTTGTTTGAAAAGGATACGGTAAAGCAAAGATAAACAATTTCCCTCGCGGTGTTTTAAACGCAAAATCATGGCCGTAATAAGTCTCTGATCCGAACCCATTATCTGATGGCTCAATACCCAAATAGTTATAACGAAATTCATCTGAAATACTAAAAAGTTTATTAGGAGGAATTCTTTTCTGTAGCATGCTCATATATTCAGAAACATATCCACCTTTTTGTAAGCCCATCACAACGGGTTGTTTTTTAAGATTGAATAAGAATTGCATAATACTCCGATGCAACCAGGCCGCGTTACCAAATACAGCCAACGGACCATCAATCAAAACGGCCACATTGGCCAATACTTGAGGTGAATGATCTCTCAAATTCCGCAAGTAATGAATAGGCAATAAATGTTCTATGTAACTCATAAATCGAGAAGCAGGCTCTTGATTTGGAAAAAAATCATTAATTGCCTCCCAAATCCTCAAACAATCACTAATGTACAAACCTTTTTTACAAGATGGACAGACATGATTGTCTTGTCTAGGATCAATATAAATGGCTCCTTGCTCACAATCCTTATACGGACACTTATGAATCCTGATCATTCCTTTATGCTGACCATCATCCGGCCGCAACAATGCCAATTCGGTCAATGTGCTTAACAAGCTTGTATCTGGGTTATCCGCTCGGAATCGTGTCGCCGTTGAGGCAAGAAAATCTTCTGTTTGCCTTCGGAATGTTTCTCTGACGCCACTGTCCTCATCTATTTTTAAATTCGAAAGTGGCAAGACTGCTGACAATGCATCTCGATTACGTCTTAACGCCGCGACCTTAAAAGGATCGATCATATTCGTTTGCTGATCCTGTAATCCACTAAATTCTTCCATTTCAATCAAAATAGTGCTGAATTTCAAATACGCGGCTTTAATACTCGGCAGGCGATCATCAATACTTGATACGTATAAACTCCCATCAGAAGCAATGACATGAATAACTAACGGCGTTTGATCAAATTCCGGTGGCGACACAAAACCATCTAAAATAGCATTCTGTCCTTCATCAGACGGAGGATGTATGGGCCTACATTTTTTTAAGAATTCCTGAACATCTGGATTCTTAACAATATCGCTATGAGCTGTCTTGCTTCCAAATTGATTTTCGTATGGCATTTTTCTTTCTACTTTTTAGTTCTTACCTTCTCAGCTTCAGGATCAAATTTATGAATCTGTACCGGAACCACAAATGGACTGGACAAAGTTTTAATTCTATCAAATCCAACATCTTGCGCACGGATCAATGATTTACTAAAATCAGAAAAATCATAAAATTTTGAAAGCTCTTTTATTTCTCCCTCGTTGTTCAAATGAGAGACAAAAATGTTTTCAGTATTCGAAAGAATATTGGGATGAATGGATGAGACCTCTTGTGTTGAATATACTGTAGCTATTCGGCATTTAGCCCCTTCCTTAGCAATGCGTGGCCAGACATCTGTTATATCGTCTTTCTTGCCCATTAAATTATGTGCCTCTTCAATATAAATAACAATGTTAGGTGCGAAAGCGCCGCAATTGAATATTCCCATCGATCGATTAAAGATATGCCTGGCAATTACTTTACTTAAACGCTCACGATGTTCTGGGTTTCCAACAGAGAGATCCAATATCACAATTTTCCCGTCAAGCAAGTGCTTGTATATCTCCTCAGAAACATCCTGTCTTCTACTTTCAGAATGATATTCTTTTAAGGGAGCAATGTGTTTATAACCAGTAATGTACGAGTTATTATTGTTTTTTTGGGCAAGCATATTAAGTAGCGCTACGGCATCTTCATCAAACCAATCGCCGCCGGAGCATGACAGCAATGGTAGAGGCCTATCATGGTCGTCTTTTTGACGATTTACAGTGCGGGCTTCAATAAGCCAATCCACAGCCTGCTGAGGACTTAGAGTCAATCGTCTCCCATTTTTTTCAGGGAAGGTTTTATTAGAAGATTGCCGGACCCGCCTATCCACATCATCATTTAAAGGAAACGATATTTGAAATCCCTGGGGTAAAGGAAAACCTGCTTTGTAAAGAACTGCCTGATATATTGCTCTTTTAACTTCCCATCGGTTGTGCTCTCCACGGTTTTCAGAATCAGGTTCATCAAATGATACTTCGAGAAATTGTTTCAAGTCGGCTGAAGGGGTCATTCTATCTCGAAGTATCTGTTGAATAATTGAAAACCCTTCCGGTATCTGCAAATAGAAATTGTTCCTTATCAAATGGAAACCCGGCGCTTCTAGTAAACGATAACGTTCTGTACTCTCCGGATAGACATCTGATAACGAAGATCCTGCGTCTTGTTGGTTAGCATTTGCATATTCACCATTAAGATCATAAATAATCTGCCCGATTTTCATTCCGGTATCATCAGCCGTCCTTTTAACAACAGATACAAGCTGTTTAATCATGTTTGATTTACCAGTTCTCGTCATGCCAAAAACACCCGTTCGACGCGCAAGAAAATCTACAGATTGAATATTAAATATCACTCCATCCTGATTAAGTTCTCTCTGAAGTCTTTGAGTTGATGTGTACCGCACGCTTCCAATTGGAAACGATGGGAGGATATTTTGTAATCCCATTCTTTCCGCTTCCTCTCTTGCGGCATTCTCTCGAACAGGTGAAATATAATTAACCATCGTTGCCAAAGCATCCCCAACAGGTTTATAAACTTGCAAACGGACTGCAGTATGATAAGTTTCTATATCGCTTCCCAACAAAAGCCTCCCATCGTCATCGGTATAAAAAGTGCCGAGGACCCGACATTCCAACCCGCTAAACTGTAATTGATTGCGTGTCAAATCATCCAAAGACTCTCCGTTGCGGGCATCTTGTTGTTCTTGGAAATGTTCAATCTTTGTTCTTACTAAGTCATCTTCCATAGGAAGTTTTGAAGAGCCTATAACCCTCAATAATACAATTTCCTTCTCGTACATATGAGCTTCGGCATATTTATCGGGATTGAAAGCCGTTGCAATGAGGAAACAATTATGAGGAACGCCTCCGACCTTTGCTTTCCATATATCGTTGGTCATAACGAATGCCTGTTCGTAGTCAATACGAAATATCCAACCAATAAAATTATCTGTCTGAACCAAACGCGGCAAGCAGTCAGATTTTACCAACCTATTAATTATGTTCATATCAAAACCTCCATCAGTTCCTCAGAATCATTTAACTTTTTTATTAAATTCCATTTAGCACTGGTTATCGAACTCTTGTCAGGTAAAATTACATAATTGGGAGCAATTAAAAGCTCCTTCCCTTTACGATTAACCTGTAACGAATATCCCAATGAAAAAATCCACTCCTGAGAAACTTTATACAAATTTCTAATCAATGGGTGGTCATCATATGTGACAATCCAACGTAATCCTTTCTGGGATAGTAAATATTTAGCTAGCTTTTTATGATCTTTATCCTGATAAAAATTCAAATACAGCTTATTGCCTGCGGAAACATAAGGCGGATCACAATAAACAAGAACATTCGTTCGAGCATTCCCACGCGGAAGACTTTCTTTCAAAAATCCAATAGCATCAAAATTCTTTATAGTAATTCTATCCTTCAACTTGCCAATCTGCATAATGCGCTGCACCAAAGAACTTTTATTGAATCTGGCATCTAATCGCCAATTCCCCTTTTGCACACGCCCTCCAATCGGACCAGCACCAGCAATAATACCCGACCGATTGCACCGGTTAAGAAAAAAAGTTGAGAAAGCGACCTCAAAAATTGTGTGTTTTTTAGGCGACTGATAGATCTCTTTTTGTTTATTCCATTCAGCAATTGTGATAGGAACCGCATTCAATGATTCGATGAATTTATCATTACACTCTATCATTGCTTTCCAAAAGCAATAAATGTGATAATCCGCATCATTTAATACAATTTCAGAAACTATTCCTTTAAAAAGCAGCCCTAGGGCTACGCCCCCGCCTCCGGCAAAAGGCTCATAATATCGACATCCTGCCAAATTATTTTGCTGAATAATTTTAATAAAATATTCTGCAAGCAATCCTTTCCCACCCGGATAACGCAAAGGACTCATAATTTGTTTTGATAATTTTGAAGCTATCATTTTTTTAATCACTCTAATAAATTCCGTGATAAACGAGGAAATTTCCGGGACATCACACTTATTTATTTCGAATTAAGTATTGCGACCCGAGAATTATTAACTTACCTGTCCCCATTTGGTTCCTAAAACGTTTTGTTAAACTTCGCAGAACCATGTTCTTTATGCTCGCTCAATGGATGCTCACACTCATGAATTACTTCACCCGTATCGGGATCAATGACTATTTCTCTATAACGGTCTTTTGCTCTATCAATTTCCCGATCTTTATGCACCCATTTGTTTTCTTTCTTATACAGTTCTGGTCCGTAAAAAAATTCTCTTTTAGGGCGCCTGTTCTTCGGGTAATCCTTATTCGTAACCTTTCCTTCTACTGCGATCTCAACCGACATAAAATCATTTACATAAATTCTTTTCACACGTGAAGTTGTCCTACATCTAGCACGCACCATCGCCTTTGTCTCTTCATCTTTAAATCCGCAATGAAACAAACAATCTTCACAGGTCAAATTATTCATAGTTTCCAATTTCAGTGTTCCGAAATTTTTGTGTTTTTTCTCGAGAACGCCTTTTAAAAATTTACTTTAATTAAGCCCTTGTAATTTTCTTCGCCGTTTAATTTCAGCATCAATTCGTTCCTCCTGTGCCTTCATTAGGATTCTTGGCAAATAAAAAGAACAAATAAATGAAAGCGTTCCAAAGAATAAAAACCCTCTTTCAAGCCATATCCCCGCAAGCTCTCCTTCTTTGAAAAGCAAAGAAAGAAAAAGAAGCAACAGTGTTACTAGATAGGTCTCGAAAAGAACTTTATGTCTGTTCAAACGCATAATAATTTTGTTCCTATCCATTTCCGCAGCTCGCCATGTTCCAGATGACAGCAACAAAGGGTCTCCGACTACTGCTAAAATAGCGATTAGAAAACCTGCTAAAATAGAATACACTGTAACGATAACATTAATTGCAAGATCATTTCCATGAATCAAAGGCTGCCCATAATAAGCAAGCAGTCCCGACACTATAAATGACAGAGAAAGACGACTGGTTTTATGCCAATCTATTGCATTCTTCATAATTCTGTCAATCCGGTTCTCGTTAATTCTTTATAATAATGTCCTAAACAATTAAAAACTGCTTCACGAGATAAAGATTTCCCTTGAACAGGAATTTCAACTTTCATCTTTAAACGCATGTCTTCAGCTGTTATTACGTTCCCCTTTGCTGTGGTGATGGAGAAACCGTTGTCCTGATCCATCAACTTTTTACTTAGGCCCAACATTCTCTTTTTTCCAACCTGACCGCCTTTTTTTCGTGAATCAAAAGATAGCTCTAGCTTAAGAGAAATATTTTCTTTTTGATCAATGTGCCTAAGATCTTCGTCGCTATCCTTCAAAAAAAGTGATCTTATATCATTCGTAATGTCATTAAAAAACATTTTCTTTGCACTATGCCTGTCTGAGTAATTCACACTCGCTTCATATAAAGCCGCATTTAAAGAGATCTTTTTCACCCCTTCACGCTGCAACAGTCTGTACTTATCAAAGTCTGCTACAGGCTCAATTGAATAAAACAGATCAATATCATCCCTATAGCTTCTCTTTAAAATTTCTTTAATATACTCAATAGCAACGCTTTCCCTTACCCCGCTGGGACAAAGAACAAGATCATTATTGTTCACCATAAAAAATATTTCGCCTTCCATATAATTGTTGTTTTTTGGCGGGGCTATGGTTGTAACATCGTTGAATGTAGTCTCCGAAGGTATAGGAATTAATGCGGCTAGCTGTTTTGGGACATAATATGTCACTTGACAAAAAATGGAAGCATTATCGATTTTAATATATGCCCCCTGAATTTCACCATCACTATATATAAAACTTCTTTGAGCCGTGGTGCCATACTGGTGATGAGCCTCTGCAAGCAATCTTTGTAAACTTTCATGCTTGTTCTGCCAAATAGCACGTCTATAAAAAAGTGTTTTCTTTTTTGTATCCATAGCCAGCCTCTTTTAAAAATATTTTGACTAAATTCTCTTCCTTCATTCATTCCCAACGGCATACATATCGTTCTGCTGCTTTCTTATCTGCTCCATCAGTCTTTTTCTGCCTCGAACAACTACGATATTAAAATCAAAATCCAAACAACTCCCCATGTCCTGTTTTGAAAAATAATTTTCAAACAATAATATTTGTTGAAAATGTTCAAAGCTCTCATCCTCGTCCCGCAATGCCTTTTCAAAAACAGCCTGAACAACATCTTTCATGCTGCATTGTATGTCGTCGATGCATTTAAGTATTTTTTCAACATATTCACGCAATTGTTCCTCAGATTTTAAATAAATATGTCCATTTGAATGCGCCATCTTGTTACGATCATCAATTATTTTCCCCCATAGGCCAATATGGCCATTATTAAAGCCTACAAGTTTAAGAAAACGTAGCATGCTACGCTCCTTCAACTCACTAAAATCAAACGGCGTTATTGCATCAATAAACTTTTTTTCAATATCGTTGCCAAATCCAATTAGCGCTTTATAAAAGCATTCTGGGCGAACTGTTTTTATTTTCCAAATCGAGAAATACACAAACATCATGAAGAGCATGTGATATGCGAGATATGAGAACTGGTACTTCTCTTTTTCAAAATTGCATTCACATGTTTCCCAAAGAAAATCTAGATAAGCCTTATCTTTTTCTATTGGCAAATATTCAAATATCTTTTCTGCCCCTTCAATCACTTCTCACCCCATATCTTAGCTATGCGGTCTTTAGTTTTCTGCTCGTAGATTTCAATTACCTGACATGCGCCATCAATGATTTTTTGATAGCTATCTAATTCTGCAACGATTTCCTGTTGGATAGATAAAGGTGGAAGTGGAATTTCTAATCTTTCAAAATTTGTTTTAGAAAGCTCTTTAAATGTTCCGCCCGTAGCCATAGCTTTCATTTTTTCTCGCAAACTTGTCATAATAAAAGCGACATACTCCGGAATAACCTTGTTTTCCTCTTCAATGATAATATTTTTAAATCCTTGGTTGGTGGCTAATTCGATTCTATTTATACCAACTCTGCCAATTGTTGCTCGAGTTGATACTATGATGGAATTCTGAGGAATTAATTTAGCGGATGAATTTTTAAGACCCTTTTCAGAAATAGTTCGTTCTGATTTTTGTATGTTAGTAAAAATATCTGTTGCTGGAAGATCCACGAGAGTGATCCATGAAATATTTCCATTCCAATAATCTTTATTTTTGGAATCAGGCGTTCCGCCGCTCTCTATCCGAAAGTATTTCTTGTCTCCCAAATAAACTAATGGATATTTTTTTGATCGCGCTACTAAAACCTTATACCTTTCACCATTTAAATTATATTCGCCATCTTTAGCCATCTTTTCTCGCTCAACAAGACTCGTGTTCTTCCAAGACTTAAGAACAAAATCTTTCTTTTCAGCCAAACATTTTTTGTACTCTATAATCGCTTGATACGCATCAGGAAGATCATTCTTTTTTATTGGTCTTCTTTGAGCGCCTAGATCAAATCCATCATTTTCAATCTTTATGAATAAGATCTTATCGGTTTTCTTGGCCAACGATTTATCAAGCCAAAGTATTGATGTTTTAACTCCAGAATACGGGTTAAATAATCCGGCAGGCAAAGAAATAACACCAACTAAAAATTTCTCATCCACTAGCATCTTTCGTAAATCTTTATAAGCGGAACCCGTTTGAAAAATAATTCCCTCAGGTACAATAATTGCGGCACGTCCGTTGGGAGTCAAATGCTCTGCCATATAATCAACAAAAAGCACTTCTGAACGTTTGGTCAACTGGGCTAGACGAAATTTATCATGAGGCCTCATCCCGCCTTTCGGTGACATAAACGGCGGATTGGCTAAAATTACATCTGCCTTTTCATCCCATTTATCATCTCGCGAAAGAGTATCATACTCTGCAATATTGGGGCTACTAAATCCATGCAGATACATATTTACTAAAGAAAGTCGCACCATATCAGGCGAAATATCATAACCAACAATATTTTCGACTAGCCTTTTACGATCATCAGAAGTAAGTTTTTCTCCACGGAAACCTTTGCCATTTATTGTAATTTCAGATAATTTAACATCCTGAAGCTCAAAAGGCTTAGGATCATTTTTGGGATCATAATTTTTTGAGTTTCGTTTTTGAATGTGTTTATATGCCGAAATCAAAAAACCGGCTGTGCCACAAGCTGGATCGAGAATCTTTTCATTCTTCTTTGGCTCAATAATTTCGATCATAAAATCAATAATATGTCTCGGCGTTCTAAACTGCCCAGCATCTCCTTGACTGCCCAGTACAGACAATAAATATTCAAAAGCATCACCAAGACATTCAGAATGATCATATTCAAAAGTGTTTATTTCCTTTAAAAAATCTTTAAGCGTCTCGGGATCTCGATAGGGCAGATAAGCATTCTTAAAAATGTCTCTAAAAAGTTGAGGAACATTTTTGTTATAGTTCATATTTTGGAGCGCTTCACCATAGAGATTAACAATTTCCTGACCGCTATTTTGAGAACTAAAGATGTTGCGCCATGAATATTTTTTATATTCACCGCTAAAAAACTTCGCCTTACCTCTTGGTAGGCTTTCAGCCTGCCTATCCATGTCATCCATGAATTTATAAATAAGCGCTATTGTTATCTGTTCAACTTGCGACTTGGGATCAGGAATTTTGCCCACTAATATATCCCGGGCCGTATCAATTCTGTGCTTTGTTTCGCTATCTAGCATGATATCTCCCCCATTTACATAAATGTATTGAGTGGCACATAATCTTTTACATATTCAATAACAGGCTCCATCCAACCATTTAATTCTTCCAAGTCACGCATATTAAAACGTGGATTTATCGCGAGTGAAGAAAATTCTCCAGTTTCCATAATCTGCCTTATCTCATGATCCAAAACATACGCCTTCATAAACTGTCCGATAATATGAACGAATTCAGGTTCAGGATGATATATCGAAATAAATTTCTGAACCTCTTCTTCTAATAATTCATCCTTCGTCTTAAATTTCTTGATCTTACCGAAAATCTTTTCAAGAATTTCCTTTAAACTCAGCCGTCTGTCCAACTTGAGCGACTTTCTCAATTTATCCAAATTGAAATAATCTTCTGGTTTATCAAAGACCTTATCTTTAATATATGCTTCGGCTTCTTCATACTTTCCTTCATAAACTTTAGTTTTTATATGTTCGTCAGCACTTACAACTTCTTCAAAACGTTCAAACAGCTTTCGATCAATCCTCATGCCTTCAAGCCCGATTGGTGTCTCATCAATACCTACAATCGGATCAGGATCGATATTTTCAAAGTCTTTAGGTCTAGGGGGAGGCGGTGGCCCAGGCGGACCATCAGTGCCAGTAACTGGAGGCAATGGAATAACTTCATCATAGGGATATCGTTCTTCGAAATATTCACAATTGGCAAAAAAATCAAAAAGCTTAAATCGCTCTTTTTCCTTTTTATATTCTTCCTGTCCTCCCAATCCATCTGACTCTCTATGAATAAAAGAATATTTGCGAGTTCCCCTGCCTTTTATCTGGATAAAATCCGTAGGAGAAAATATTGGTCGCATCATACAAAGATTTAAAATATCCTGACAATCATAACCTGTTGTCATCATCCCAACAGTTACGCAAACCCGAGTCTTTGATGTACTGTAACCATCGGCAAATCTTGAATTTCCACTTAAGCGGTTATTGGCAAAATTAATTGTCATTTGCTGAGAATTTTGAATATTGGAAGTAACTTGAACAGCAAAATCAGAATTATATTTTCCGGGGAACTTTTCGTGGACCAACTGATTCAATACTTGGGTTATCTTTGAAGCATGATTTTGGCTTACACAAAAACAAATTGTTTTTCCAATTTCTTTTGAGAGAGGATCACAGAGAGCGTTCTCTATAAAGGTCCGACACAAGGAAAGGTTCGTTTCATCCGAAAACAGTTTACGCTCATAATCTTTCTGAAAAAAAACCTTGGTCTCTTCTTCGCCATCCTCATTCTCCAATACCACGGAATATCCTTCATCAGAAAGAAGCTGGGTCGTTATTTCAGTTCTTGCATCAACGACGATAGGATTAATCAAATATCCATCGCGAACTCCATCTAATAAAGTGTAGCGAAAGGTAGGGTCACAGTCTCTGCAACCAAACGTTGTATAGGTATCTAACAATTGTCGTCTTTCAAGGGCTCGAGGATCACGACTTGCAAGATGAGCTTCGTCAACATTACGCAAATAATTTTTGGGCGTGGCAGTCAACCCTAGCTTATAACCAATAAAGTACTCAAACACTGCCCGACTATTTCCTCCGATAGATCTATGCGCTTCATCAGAAATCACCAAATCAAAATCAGTCGGAGAAAAAAGATCTTTATATTTATTTTTAAACAATAACGATTGGACAGTTGAAACAACTATTTCTGCTCTTTTCCAGTCATCCTTGTTTTCTTTGTAGATAACAGTTTTGCAATCATTCTTTAAATAGTCTTTAAAATTTCTCTCGGCCTGATCTTCCAATTCCAAACGATCAACCAAAAACAATACTCTTTTTGCATTGCTTGTGCGTAAAAACAGCTTTATGACTGCAGCTGAAACCAGCGTCTTTCCTGTACCTGTTGCCATTTCAAAAAGAAAACGGTCTCTCCCTTCTCTTACCGCAGTCTGTATAGAATGAACTGCTTTCTTCTGATATTCTCTAAGGAAACGAAGTCCTGTTTTTTGGATAAAATCCTGCCGCTGGTCTTGATCGATGTATTGAGGATCTTTGCTGTAATTAGGATTTTGGGTGAGGGCAATATAATCATCATTTACTTCTTCCCGTAAAAAGGCATCCCGGTCCGGCTTAAACTCTTGTCGATGAAGGATTGAATCAGGCGTTGGGAATGTTGTGATAATATGCGGATTGTCGTTTTCTATATCCCAAAAATAATGAATATTGCCATTCGACAAGATCACAAAACGAACATTTAATGAATTGGCATATTGACGACTTCTTTCTTTTGCATCAAGAGGATTAATCTTTTCGCGCTTGGCTTCAAGAACCACCAAAGGGAATCCATTTTTGTCTAATAACAGATAATCAGTAAACCCATTGCTCGTCTTTTCAAAATCTTCACCCAGATCATTTAAAATTATTTCGGTAATTTTAACTTTATCTTCCAGAGTTATGTTGGCAGGCCCTGCTTCACTATCAAAGAATCGCCATCCTGACTCTTCAAGTAATTTGTTGATCTTTATTCGAGCTTTAGCTTCTTTTGCCATAGTCATTGTACAGTTTCAGCAAACGGAAACTCATATTTATTGTCAAAACTATAATATCTATCGTAACCCATAATTAGGTGATCAAGTACTTTAATCCTCATTAATTTACCCGCCTGAATGATCTCTTCAGAAAAACTCATATCGCTTTTACTTGGACTAACATTCCCGCTCGGATGATTATGGACGCAGATGATCGCGGCGGAGAATTTTTGCAATGCCGAGTGAATGATTTCGCGAACAATGGGCATGGCGTGATTGACCGTGCCTTTGGACGCATCTTCAATATCGATGATCCGATTACTGCTGTCTAAATACACGATTTTAAAAACTTCTGTTTTCAAATCCCTCATCTGCGGCATGAGAATGTCGGCCACGTCTTGCGCTGATGTAACTTTACGCCGATCCGCCCTGACCTCGTCTTCCCTAAACCTCCGTCCAATCTCAAGCGCGGCTTGAATCATGGCTACTTTGGAATCCCCCAATCCTTTAAACTGCCGCCATTCACGCTGATCAATGTGGGCCATGTCGCGGAATGTTTTGAACTTCTCCATCAACTGGCGGCCCAAATCAATAGCACTTACCCCACGGGTTCCGGAGCGAATTAAAATCGCGAGCAATTCCGAATTGCTCAAAGAGCGCGCTCCCCTTGTTAATAATTTTTCCCGTGGCCGATCATCAACCGGCCATGATCCGATCCCCGATGATTTTTTTGTTTTCATTGTAAAACCTCAAACCGGGGATCATTAATATTAATAAGGGGACGTTTCGAATTCTTTGCAATCGAATCAGACGGGGCTCGCGGAGTTATTAAGAAAAGCGGAAGTATTTTATATCAAAAACGAGTGAAAAACTAAGGATTTCTTGTTAAAAACTCAAAAAATCCATTGTTCATCTTGGCTTTCTAAATTATTTTTGAATAAGTATTAATAACATAATTATTTATAAAAGAACATAGTTTGAGTGCCCAATCAACTGACATTTTTCGCTATTTTTTATAAAAAACTGTCTTTTTGATGGAAAATCTTCTTTCTTGCCTTTTTTTATACTTGATCCTTAGACCAAACCTGCCTTCCAATAGATTTAAATTTGCTGACAGCAAGCGATCCTCGTTCATTTCTTGCCTTTGAACCCGGCTCGGTTAATGCCTTTTTAATCGCCGATCTCCCAGCTTCGTATATGCTTACCAATTCAAAATTTTCATCCATCAAAACCAGTAAGGTTATGTCCCATTCATTCGTTAATTTGATGGAGCCTACCCGTTGCCCGGGTTTACAGTTTTTCATCAAACAACGTCCT
Organism: Candidatus Omnitrophota bacterium; assembly: GCA_040753435.1. Taxonomy (GTDB): domain Bacteria; phylum Omnitrophota; class Gorgyraeia; order Zapsychrales; family JANLHA01; genus JAKLFA01. Next base: position 24,265 of record JBFMEN010000012.1, read on the forward strand.
TTAATCTGAACTTTAACTTTTTTCCCATTTCGTTGCCAAAGCGCATCATATCCTGCCTGTCTTGCCGCCGCCAAATCAAGACCCAAAACTTCGGCAGCCGAAAATTCTGCAACCTCTCCTGTAATCCCCAAAGGCTTGCCGGTCAACGCTCGATATCTTTTGGCAAGGTCTTTGGCTTCTAACAATATCTTATTGATCTCTGACATTCTCTCCTCATTGATTAAACAAGCTTGAAATTGATTTTATAAAGGCGGACCTGAATATTGCATCCCGGAATCGCTTCTAAAGAATAATCGAGTTTTTCATCCTTGTCCTTGCAGACAATCAAGCCTCTGACTTTTTCATTTTCTTTGGCCAAATTTTTCTTAACCCAGCCCATATACCGCAAAATCTGTCCGACAACTTTGTCAGACTCTCGCCCTTTTTTCAATTCAATAACAACATAAGCTTTTTCTTCAGGATCAAACGCAAGGATGTCAATTGTCCCGATATCCGTCGGATACTGTTGCCCGACACCTTCTTCATCTTCATATAGCTTCAGTCGATGATCAAAGATGCTGTCAAAATTCGACACAATAAAATCTTCAAGATACTTTTCTAACACAAATTCCTGATGTTCCTTAATTTGTTCCTGCTCCTCGACTTCTTCAGAGACCTCGCCCTTCACTAACAAATCAAACTTCTCGGAGGGGATTTCATAAAGCGTCCTGATTGCGAAAACCTGCCTCCCATAATCAATATTTTTCTCCTCCCATTTCACACTTATCAAATTGGGATATACGTACCCCTCTTTATTTCCAATCCGCTCCTTGCCTTTGTTAAGATCATAGACGGCAGTGCCGACAACCTCACCCATTGCCAATAATTTTTTTCTTCCTCTTCTGGCAAGAATGACATCGCCGACAGAGATCTCATGATAAAATCTCCACAAGGCATTGCGGTCAGCAGGATCGTCGGGAGAATAATGCTCCAGATACTTGTCTTTAAGCTCTTTCTCATTTAGTCTTGAAATATCACCGAGCTTTGACCAACCGACAGCTATCGTTCCATTCTGCAAATCATAATTCCAGGCCACATCAAAAACATCTGGCTTTCGTGAATCATACGGAGCAACGACCCAATATCTTTTCATAATTCCTCCTGAAGATTGCGGGATTACATTTTTTTATAGATCAGTTCTCAATCTTTGAGCCAAACTATCAGTTTCGGTGAAGTTGAAATTCCGTTCTTACTTTAAACATATTTCTCGCTGTAATTTCTGAGCTTCTTGTTCTAAAGGACCATATGGATAACCTGGGGGAGTAATACACTCAAGCAGATAGGGCCTGAGAAAAGCCTCAAAACCTCCCAGTCGTTCATATTGCATCGTATGAGCACATTCATGAGCGACAAGTGATCGATTTCCCCAACAATCAGAACGAATAAAAATACCATACCTAACAGTTAGACCGGCAGTTTTAGCTGATACAAGTCCTGTCGCGGCTGCAGCAGAAGCCAATAGTGGATGGGTCGGGGAAGGAATGCATGATACCCTCATTAAACGAATGTGTTCTGGATTTACAACTCCGATCCTCCGCGCATCTTCCATTTGGAACTCATTGAGAGCCATCCCTGAATCAAGAATCATTCGTTCCTGTTCTTCTGCCCAGGCGCATGCGAGTGGCAACAGAACTTCAAATTGTTGTTGAGTGATCATTTCAACCTCCACTATTCTTGTTCAATCTGCAACCTCAACATCCTTACTTTATTTACAAACTCTTTTAATTCTTCTGAACAACTATCGAGAAGGATGTTTACTATATTATTCTTTGATTCTCGTTTCAGACGATAACACATCAATGGAAAAAATAGACCATTATTATCCTCCTGCCAAACCATTTGCCTAAACTGTGAAAATGCCTTATCTCCAATTTGTTCAAAAAGCCATTTCTGATAAGTATATTTTGCTAGCAAAAACTCCTCTTCCAATAGTTTATTCAAATCCCATTCGTCACCTAATGATGAAATCTCTTGAGAAAGACTGATCTTGGTTCTTAAGGGCTGAATAACAACCTCTGGATCACGGCCTTCATCAACAATTAAAATAAATCTTTCTAAATAAATAAAAAATTCTTTCCACAAAGTAGCTGTCACAATCACATAAGGGACACCTTTCTCCACAGCTCCAAATCCTCTTGCAATCTTAAACATAAAACCTCCTAACTAAATTTTATTTAACTCGCCTCTTTAACATCGACACTACCGCATTAATTTCTTTCTCAGGATGCATGATGTCGTTTCGAGAAACCTTTCGAGAAGCATCAAAGGCTTTTTCCTGATCTTCCCCGAATGTTCTCATCGTTATTGAATTTCCTCTGGGGTATTCGTCTACAATATTTCGATAACCAATCCCATTAAGCGTTACATTATAAACCAACGGATCAAATCGTTTATAGGGGTCTTTAACTTCCATAATTTGATTACAAAAAGAAAAACACTTAGCCAAGCACGACTTCAGCATATCGACATGTATAACCATGCTTGATAAACTTGAAAAGCTTCTCTCTTTTTCTCTGCCCGTAACGTTTATGTCGATAACAATCATCCCGTTAGTCGAAATCTTTAAACACACAAAATCATCTTCATGCCCCATAACAGTCTTCTGGGTAAAAATTATATGATCAACTTCAATCCGGGCTTCTTCTTTAGCTTTTTCATAAGAAAATAAATCTACTCCGCGTTGATGGGCCATGTCGTAAACATTTCTTTTAAAATCCTCACTGTCTAATTCAACGGGATCAATGACCTCACCTTTACGAGTTGGCACAATCGCAAACCTTAGCGATGTTTCATTGTTTACATTAAAATGTTCATTAATTTCTTCTTCAAGGATATGTATTTCATTATCCATATCAGACCATCCTTTTGTTAATAGCTTTAATGATTGTTCTACGGCTTCTCCTAATTTAAAAGGATTCGAAAAAGAATTCCGGTAAAATCCATCAACGTAATTGCTGATCTTATTAACAAACTTCTGTGCACCCTCATCCCGATCGCCCTCTTGAACAAAGACAAGGACTCTCATCTTTTCCCGCACGGCCTCCTCATATTCTTCTTCAATTACCAACTTGCCTGATGGAGCAACAAATCCTCCCCGCAGACCAACAATTAAAACAAGAAAATCGCAACTTTTAACACCGTCTAAGCAAGCATTCCTTGGAGAACTGGAGGCACTTGGGAAATCTTCAATCAACACTGGATCTGCATCAGACCGCTCAATCGCTTCTTTAGCAGAACGGCGGTATTCTGAAAATCCTTCCATAATGGAACTAACAAAAACACGCGGCTTCATCTCAACTCCACATTTGGGCTTCCACATTTTTTACAACAGGGATTAACTGCCCTTAGTCGTAATTTCTGAATCTCTTCATGTGAATAAATTTCGACTTCTTCTTTAAATCCACACTTTTTGCAAACTTGCAACATTCTTTTCATAACACAAATCCTTTCCTCTCTCTCAGGCCCTAACAATATATCCAAAATTCTTCGGACTGCTTTTCAATGGTATCCCGCAAAGAATTTTAATAACAGCCAAAATATACCGGGGATCTTGAGTCAGACCATCATCACCGGTATGATTTGCGCCAACAAAATCGATCTTTCTGACCTTCTCTTGATAAAGACGGACGGGGATATCTTTATTATTAAGTATCGGACTTCTTCCAACAGTCCAATCCTTACCGCCGAGAAAGCAATAAAATTTTGAAATCTTCATCAGCATCTTGCTGCGCTCATCGCTGCTGTCGATAAATTTCATTTCCTTGCTTTTCGGATGCATGCTCAAAGCCTGATTTCTCTGGTGTTCCGAATATAACATCGGCACAGTCTTGACAAGTCTGGAACTTAATCTGCTTCCCCTGTTAGGCGTTCCGAATGTAATAACATTCTCTACATTCAATAAAGGTACCGTTGTATCTGAAATCGCCGCCCTGATATTGAGCCCTCCCATACTATGACCGACGAGATTTACAGAGAGCCCGCCAGAAAACTTCAAAACTTCCTTCTTCAGATATTGTCCCAGTTCTATAAAAGAAGGCGAACTTCCCTCTTCCTTTTCTGAAAACGTTATAAAATGGGCATCATCACTATTCTCGATAATTCGATCAGTCCAATATTTCATTGGGAGACAGAAATCTCTGTCCGGACCTTTGGCATCTTTATATTGAATTAACCAAGCGGCACAATCCTTGCCGCACCAGCCGGGTACAAAAAATGTCGGATAAACTAATCTTAACTTTTTCTGCTCATAACTCTTCAGTTCATCAAAACTTCGTTTAATCTGTTCCATTCTTTCTTTTTGGATCTGAGCAGCGGGACTTAATTCTTCTGATCTACTCATAGTTTTCTCCTTAAAAATTTCTACAAACAAAAAACCTCCGCCCGGCTAGAGCTCTGCCAAGCGAAGGTTTTAAATATTTAACGTCCCGGATTTAGCCCTTCCAACACGAGACCGAACGTCTTTTTGAGTATCCTTTTTATACTACGAAATCAAACCCGCGTCCAGAGAAAAAGGCCAAAAAACAATAAAAAATTGCACCATTCGGCCCAAAAGCTGACATTTTTCCCACTTTTTGCCTAATAAACTGACTTTTCTCTCCCCCCTTATTTTTCAGCCTCTCCTAATAGATCACTAATCATCACGGCATTAGCCCGTTCATTGACTTTTTTAAAACCACCAAACTGCTTTTCCAAAATTCGCACCCTTTTTCTGGGATTAATATCCAACACCGAAATGCTCAGCCAGTCCGAATATTCATGCTGAACATAATTCATGATGTTCTTGGTGGATGTATACAACTGATAATTGCTAAAGACACCTTTGGGATTCTTGCTGGGGAATATGCAAAGCGCGTGCGCGGTCTTATCGAAAAACTCACTTCCAAAAACAACCGATATCACAGTCGAATCAACGCCGATCTGTTTTAACATCGCTTGAGCAAGGAACGCAAAATCCTCGCAATCCCCGGTTCGCAAAACCATCGTCTCTTCGGGAGTCTGCCAGTAACTTTCTTGTCCATGAACCTTAAGATCGCTTTGATATTTAATATTTCTTTTAAGCCAATTCATAATTTCTTTTGCGTTTTTCAATTTGGGATATCGTGTACTGGTTATTTTCTCTTCGACATTACTCTTCTTCCGAAGCTTGCGCTGTTGATCGTCAGATACCCGCACGATGGATTTCATTTCATCCCGTTTCCCCTCGATCCGGTACGCGAGAGCCCATTGGGCATACTGATGCGCTTTTTTGTAATAGATAAATGCCTTGGCAAAATTCTTTTTCCCGAGATTTTCTTCCGCCAGATCAAAATTTTCTTTGGCATTCAAACAATGGTCGAAGCCGGGAACGTCTTTAGAAGATTCGCTTTTCTCAACGATATCCTCTTCCTTCACAACGTCCTTGATAATCACAGGCTGTTCTATTTCTGTTTTACCTGGGAGGGAACTGCTCGCACGAGGCGGTCCTTGACGAATTCCCTGAGTAAAAACTTCCTGCCCGTTACGAAACCGGACAAGATTTTCTCCGATTTTCTCGACGATAAATCCGTCGACTTCATCCTTCTCTCGAACAATTCTGCCGTTAACAACAGCCATGGGTTCAGAACTATACATAATGCCTGAGATATCAAATGAAGTTTGAGGGTAGGAATTTGTCGAGGTGGATAGCAAGAAGAACAATATTATTAAAAATTTTTTTAATGCCCGGATTTGAATGAGAATTCCGACGGCTTTCTCGAAATCTGCCAGCGCGGCACTTGCCATGCGTTTGGAGACCTTCTGACCGCTCGATAATTTTTCAAGAATCGTTAGCGCGCGCTGAAGCTTGTTCCTGATTTCTGCCGTCTCCTCACTATCGGTGAGCAACCCCAATCCCTGTTTCAAATCATCCAGCGCCGCATCTACAAACACCCTGGGCAGATATTGCCCTTTGGCCGCCCGCCTCAACACGATCCAGACGGTTTTCAACCTGTAGCGAAGTTCATCAACCAGTTCTTTGTTTTTTCCCATATTCCGCCGGGTTCCGTTTCCGGGTCACTCGCGTTCTAACTTAGTCCTGTCAAAAAGCTTGAAATACTTCGGCGTCCCGTCACAGGAAAAAGTAAAATCCTGTTTTCTGATCTCTCCCGGTTTTAATGCAGAGAAAATCCAATTCTGACTTGATTGCCCGGCGATCATTCCAAATTCATCGTACAAAATAGTTTTATATTCCGGCGATACCGTTTCAGCCAAAAAATTCTGGAGCGTCACATCCGCCCTGACTGTTCGCGGCTTGTCCCCCCGGGAAAAAGAAACTTCCCGAATATGCCCTTTTTTAAACTGAAATGTTTCAAACTCAAACAACGTTAGCTCTTCTTTGTAAAGAAGCTGCTCGTAACTTTTTTTGAGCTTGCAGTATTTAAAATTCAAAAATGCAAACCATCCCAGAAAAAGAACAACAATGACAAAAACAACCTTGCGCAAGCCGTTTTGCATTCCTCTCTCCTTTCATGAATATGAATATTCCCTAAAGTATCACCTATTATCGTAGGTGTCAACCTGGCTTCCTTTTTGCCATAATTCATCCATGACTGATAACGAAATCCTCCAAAAATTCTCACAGAGAGTTAAAGATCTGCGCATCAAAAAGGGCCTGACGCAACAGGAACTGGCCGAACTTGCCGAGATGGAATACAAGTACGTCCAGAAAATTGAAGGCAAAAATCCTCCTTCGATCGGCCTTCTCAAACTCGCCAAGCTCGTTAAAGCCCTGGGCGTTTCTTTTTCACAATTTTTTAATTTCATAAAATAAGCCCGCACTTGTCCCTTCCCTTATTTAACCCTGCCATGGCCTCGCTGATTTGAGCCTGTTTTAACAACAAATATTCCCGGCATCCTTTCATTTGCGGATCGCGCAAAAGCTCATCAATATCCTCAATCGCCTCGCAGTAGCGTTGATCATGCAGATAAATCACCAGTAAAATCTTCAACGCGATCAATTTTTCCTGAACCCCAAGTTTAACGTCGGCTTTTCCGTAATTCCTGTTCATGGCATGTCTCCTCACTCCAATACATCCATATCTCCGTCGGGATAGCAAGTCGAAACCTGATCTCCCGGCCCTTTCAATAGCTCTCTTATTGACTTGATATCCGGGCGGAAGTATGGCTATATATGACTACACAGCCATCGCGCATTGCGGGCCAAGTGGGGGTAAAAAATGATGCTGAAAAAACAGTTATTGGCCAGAATAAACGAGCTTATTGCCCGGTATGACCCGATTAATAACCGCAACAGCCATACCACGCCTTCGAGTGTTAAAGGCGAGCGCGATAATCGCCTCCCCATCCCCGGATCCACCATTCATAAGGAATACAAGGGCAAAACGTACGTTGTCCGGGTCTTGCGGACGGGATTCGAATACGAGGGAAAACGATACCGGTCCCTTACGGCAATAGCCAAAGAAATCACCGGAATGCAGTGGGGAGGATTCGGCTTTTTTGGATTGAACAATGACAAAAGAAAACGATAAAAACCAGATCGTGCGATGCGCGATTTATACCCGCAAAAGCACGGATGAGGGCCGGGAACAGGATTTCACCAGCCTCGACGCGCAACGTGAGTCTGCCGAAAGTTACATCGCCAGCCAGAAACAACGAGGCTGGGTTACCCTCGAGACCAAATATGATGATTTCGGATTCACCGGGGCGAATATGGAACGCCCCGCGCTTCAACAGCTCATCAAGGATATCAAGGAAGCGAAGATCGATTGCGTTGTCGTCTACAAAGTGGACCGCTTAAGCCGCGCGCTCATGGATTTTTCAAAACTGCTGAATCTCTTCGATCAATACGGCGTCACGTTTGTTTCCGTGACCCAGCATTTCAACACCGACTCATCCATGGGGCGTCTTACGCTCAACATCCTTCTTTCTTTTGCCCAGTTTGAACGCGAACTCATCAGCGAGCGCATCACTGATAAAATCGGCGCTTCCCGTCGCAAAGGAAAACACATGGGCGGCTGCCCACCACTGGGTTACAATCTCGATAAAGAAAAACATAAGCTCGTCATCAATCCCGAAGAAGCCGAACTGGTGCGCCACATCTTTAATCTTTACATTAAGAAAAAATCACTGCTCGAAGTAACCCAGATCGTCAATGCCCAGGGCTATCGCACCAAGGTTCATAGCGCCGACGGAAAAAGACGCGGCGGCGTGCTTTTTAAAAAAACCAGCATCCAGTGGGTGATCAACAACGTGACCTATATAGGGAAGGTGCAGTACAAAGACAAGCTCTACGACGGAGAACACGAGGCGATTCTTTCCGAAGAAATCTTTAATGACGCGCAGGCAATCTTGAAGAAAAACCATCGCCCGCCGGGATCATCCAAGCGAAAGAAACAGCTGGGGCTTTTATCAAACATCCTTTATTGCCAGCCATGCAAAAAGAGGATGGTCTACACCTATGTCAAAAAAGGGCCGCGCAACTACAAATATTACGTCTGCCAGACGGCAGTCAAACTTGGATATACATATTGCAAGACCAAAATGGTCGCGGCGCATTTGCTTGAGGACCCCGTCGTAGCCTCCCTTGATGTGATCGGATGGGATGATTTGCTGTTTTCGGATCAGCGTCAGAAAATTCTTGAGCGGATTGAGCGGATCGATGTCGAACGGGAATGGGAACGCATCACGGTTCATTTTACCGACAAGACCCAGAAATATTTAAGAATCAACCCGGATGGTGAAGCTGATCCAAAGGCAGCGTATCTGCAATTCCCAACGCTGAAACAACTCCTGCTGCTGGCGCATCAGATCAAACAGATCCTTGATTCTGAAAAAGCCGAGGGGCTTGGTGAGATTTCTAAATGGACAGGGATTTCTTCGGCCCGGCTCCATCAGGTCATGGGGTTTTTAAACCTCTGCCCCAAGATTCAGGAAGACATTATCCTCGGCGATGAAGAAAACTTCCGCCACATCCCCGAATACAAACTCAGACCGATTCTCCAGTCACCTGATCCCGATGAGCAAATCACCCTGTGGCGCAAGATGGTTATTGTACATTAACGACAACAAACATGGAGGCAATCATGGATGAAGTACAAAAATTTTTGCGGCTTAAATTTGAGGCAGAGACAGATATTGTCGTGAATGAAAAGACGGCTTGCTGGAAGCAGTACGCCCTCTGGCTTGAACGCGCCCAAATGAAAATCCTTCGAAAGAAAGTCATCAAGGAGAATAACATCCTGCGCGTCAACATCCACCGCGCCATCAAAATTCTTGATGATGCCATCACGGCAAGAATCCCGGATTAATCACTGCCCTCACCGCCCCACCATTTCCCAATATCCTGAAAATAATTTACTAGAGAATGCCGAAAGAGATTTTTGCTTAAGTATCAACTTCCTAGTAAATCGATTATTGGCCACTTTGGCGATTACAAACTATGCCCAATTTGCGCGAATATCGCATTTACTAAGCGCCATTTACTACGAGGCACTTTCGAGAAGATTTGGCCATATCGGCACTAAAATCAGCGAACCGAGAGGCCCTGCCCTTCAACATTTTTGAGAACTGCTGTCCAAACCGCCAAACCCCGTTTCCCTTCCGCCCTAACCTTTTGAAACGTAAACAGATAAAAAATCCCCGACCGCACTCGGCAATCAGGGATCTTTTTGAATCAGAGAATGATTTCTCTACTGTTATATTGGTAGCCCCAACCGGATTTGAACCGGTGTTCCATGGCTGAGAACCATGTGTCCTAACCAGGCTAGACGATGGGGCCGGATAAATTTGATAACGAAAAGCGACTGGCAAAAAATGACCGGCGAAAAACCATTAAATTCCGCCCGTCTCTCCTCGCTTGCCGCCATTCATTTTCCCAATATTAACATATTTCATTTTTTATTCAATAAAAAATATTTGCCGGTTTTTTATCAATATCAAAGACGCTCCTCTGGTTTTTATGATATAGTGATGATAAATTTTCAATCAAAGGAGACAGGATGGGTCTGGATATCGGCATCGGATTCAGCCAGAATGAGAATGTATTCAAGGCTTCGGAAGAAGCCGCCGAAGAAGCCAGGGCAAATCTTGATGCCAAACGTATCGACCTGGCCATTGTCATGAGCACGCCCCATTATTCGCCTCAAGACGTCCATCCCGTCATTGATAATTCCCTGAAACAAACCCGCATCATCGGCGGAACCACCCTCGGCATCATCCTGCCTGACGGGCTGAAACGGCGCGGAGTCGCGGTCATTCTCTTTAATTCCGACACCGTCAAACTGAAACCGATCCATGCCCAGCACCTTCATTTAAAAGACTTGAAACCCGCAGGGCAGTCTTTTATCAGGGAATCGGGCGATCAGTTCGGCCTCAGGGACCAGCGGTTCTTGATGTTCTTTTTTGACGGTCTGCTCGAAAACATGTCGGAATTTATCCACGGAGTCGCCATGGAAAACGGCGATTTTTTCCCTGTTCTGGGTGGCGGCTGCAGCGACAAACTGATGTTTTCCAAAACATACCAGTATCATGACAAGGAGGTCTCGCAAAAAAGCGCTTCGGGCGTCGTTTTCGGAGGCGACATTTCCCTCTTCATGTCGCGGCGGCACGGGTGGAAACCGCTCGGAAAGCCGCGTCTGGTCAAACAGTCCAGACGAAACATCATCGAAAAAATCGGCAGCGGCCAGGCCTTTCATCTTTACGAAGAATTTTTTCAAAACAACCTGGGCTTTTTGAAAAACGACGTGTTCGGGAAGCTCAATTCCCGCTATCCGCTCGGACTCTTCCTGAAAAACAAACAGGAATACGTCGTCCAGAACGTTATGGACATTTTAGAAGACGGCAGCATAGCCTGCCAGGACACGGTGAGTTCAAATTCTGAAGTCCACATTATGATCGGGAACAAGCATTCCTGCCTTCAGTCAGCGGAGGCGGCCGCGCAGGAATTGAAAAAAAATTTGGACAACAGAACGCCGTCATTTATATTTATTTTTGAATCCGCCATGCGCTGGCAGGTGCTTAAACAGTCGTGGTCCCAGGAATTTAAAATCGTGACCGATATCCTGGGGAAAAAATGCCCTGTCATCGGCATGCTGACATATGGGGAGATCTTCAACCCCGGGATTTTAAACTATCCCGGGCGAAAATATTTGCTTAATGGTAATATTATCCTCACCGCTGTTGTATAATATTTACGGCAGGAAAAGCATATGGATATAACTTTTATTTTAATCGGCGGGGCCGTCACGGCCGCCGGAGCAGTCATCGCGATCATCCTGAATTACCGGCGCCAGATCAATGACCTCCGCGAATCGTTCATGAAGCTCAGCCAGTCCTTTGAAGAACTGGACGACCAGGCCAAGCTGATCGTCAAGACCGACCTGGAGCTCAACAAGACCCAGGAAGAGCTGGACCGCCGGGTCAGAAGCCTCGACTCCCTCCAAAAATTATCGCGGGGGATCAACACCACGCTGGATGAGCACGAGATATTCAACCGTCTTTCCTACGATTTGCTCAATGAACTGGGATTCGAAAGATATCTGTTTCTTCTGCTTCCGGATAATGTCAATTTTAAAAACATGGTGGCGTTCGGGTTCAATGAACAGAGCGTGGATACCCTCAACAATTTCTTCGGCCAAAACCCGGACCTGATCAAAAGCTTGAAGAGCGGCGCTATTATTTCTTCCGTCAATCTCGCCAGCGAAATCAAATCCTCGATTTCTGAAATCCTGGAAACCGAGGATTTCGTTATCGCCCCGGTCCTGGTCCAGAACCTTTTACTCGGTCTTATTGTCGCCGGCCACCACTCGCCGACCTATTTTCTGACCGACGGAGATGCGGAAATGATCTCGATCCTGGCGGACCAGCTGGGACAGGCCATCGAGAACGCAAGGCTGTTCGAAGAAGTTTTCAGGGCCAGGCGTGATCTGGAACTCAGGATCCAGGAACGGACCCGTCAGTTTACCGAGGCGCTGGAACGCGTCAAGCGCATCAGCAAAAACAAATCGGAGTTTATCTCGGCGGTCTCGCATGAATTGCGGACGCCGTTAACGTCGATTAAAGGTTATGCCTCCATACTTATCGCCGGCAAGATCGGCGAAATCCCGGAAACGGTCCGCGATCGGCTCGAAAAGATCAACAAGCATTCCGATAACCTTGTTTCGTTGATCAATAATCTTCTCGATATTTCAAGAATAGAATCGGGAAAAGCGGATCTTCTGTTCAAAAAACAACCGCTCCTTCAAATCATCGAGACCGTAGAAGACCTGCTTGGCCCGCAATTAAAAGAAAAGCGGATCGTTTTCCAGAAGAACATCCCCGCCACACTGCCGGATGTAGTGGTCGACGGCGGGCAGATCGAGCGCGTGCTGATCAACCTGGTCAGCAACGCGGTCAAGTTCACGCCTTTCGAGGGAGTTATCACCGTCTCGTCTTCATGGGAAAATGATTACATCACGACATGCGTTTCCGACACGGGAATCGGCCTCAAAAGCGATGACCAGGAACGCCTGTTTGATGAGTTTTACAGGGTCGACAACGAAATCAACCAGAAGGTCAAAGGGACCGGCCTGGGTCTCTCCCTCGTCAAAAAAATTGTGGAGGCCCATTCGGGAACGATTTGGGTAACCAGTAAATACGGCGAAGGCGCTAATTTTCATTTTACCCTGCCTGTTAAAGAAACGTTGATCCAGAAGTCCAGGCAATAAGCAGGAGAAAAACAAATCTTATGAAACGTGAATTGATTTTAACAATCGACGATGATCCCGACATCCTTGATGTCCTCGACCTGACTTTGTCGGAACATTATGATGTCATTCAGGCCTCCAATGGTGAAGAAGGCCTTAAAATCCTGAAGGTGAAAACACCGAGCCTCATCATCTGCGACTATATGATGCCCGTGATGACCGGGCCGGAGTTTTGCCAGAACGTAAAAAAAGACGTCCTGCTGAGGAACATTCCCATAGTTATGCTGACAGGCAAGGGTGAAGTCAAGGACATGGTCAAAGGCATTGAATCCGGGGCCGACGATTACCTGGTCAAACCTTTCGAACCCGATGCCCTGTTGGCCAGAATCCGCATGGTGATGCGCCGGACCGTTCAAAGTCTCGACGCCAACCCGTTGACGCATCTTCCCGGCAACACCTCTATCATGGAAAAATTCGATGAATGCATCCATTCGGGAAAACCTTTCGCGGTCGCCTATGCGGATCTTGATCAATTCAAGATTTACAACGACACCTATGGATTTGAAAAAGGCGACGATGTAATCCGGGAAACCGCCCGACTGATCCTTGAACTCGTGCGCGAGAAATCCGGGGAAGATTCATTCGTCGGTCACATCGGCGGCGACGATTTTGTTTTCGTGACAGATAATTACGTCATGGATGATGTCTGCCGCGAGCTCATCAGCCGGTTCGATGAAAAGAGCCTGACCTTTTACAATGAGAACGACAGGCAAAAAGGATACATCATCGGCAAAGACCGGCAGGGAAACGAGATCAAGACCGGTCTCCTGTCCATTTCCATCGGCATCGTCAGCAATGAAAACCAGGATATTAATCACGTGGCCCAAATTGCCGAGATCGGCGCTGAACTTAAAAAATACGCCAAGACATTCCAGAAAAGTAATTTTGTAAGGGATAAACGGAAAAAGTGAACTTGTTTTACGGGTAGTTTGTCATGGTTGTGCGGATGGCATCGCTGGTCAAAGGAGAGATCCCGACAATCCTGCGGACGGAACGGTTAAACATCTCTTCTGAAAGGTTCCTGGCTTCGATCAAAAACCCCCGCTCTTGGTCAAATCCGATCAGGACAATAATCGTAATGACAGTCGCGAGAATCAGATATTCGATAGCGCTTTGGCCTTTTCTTCTTTTCATCGATCTTCTCTCCACACATCAAATATAGCAAAGAAATCTAACCGTTGCCAGTTTTCAGTTGTTGAACGCAAACAGACTGGTTTTGACAGCTGAAAAAATGACTGGCCGTAGCCAGAATGGTAGCGCCTGCCTTGACGGCCTCAAGACCTGTTATGTCATTGATCCCGCCATCGACAGCAATCTCTCCCTTGAAAAAGCGGGACAGATACTGGATTTTAGAGAGGGCGGCCGGCATGAATTTCTGGTGAGAAAAACCCGGATTGACCGACATGACCAGAACGCCGTCCAGATAAGGAAGCAACGGATCCAGGAGGCTGACTTCTGTTCCCGGGTTAAGGGCCATGAAGACTTTCTTTCCGAGACTGCGGATCATGGCTATGTCCTCTTTGGCCTTTGAACCATGGATTTCGGCAATTTCTTTCGGAAAATTTCCAAAACCCGCCGCCTCCGGCTTCAGCCGCCCGTAGCATTCCGCATGAACGGTAATAATATCCGCGCCGGCTGCGGCAAAATCGTTCAACATCGTTTCAGGATGCTCAACCATTAAATGTGCATCGATAGGAAGTGTCGTTAACGGGCGCAGGGCTTTAAGAATAAGCGGGCCGATGGTGACGGGGGGAACAAAATGACCGTCCATAACATCGACATGAATCATATCGGCGCCGGATTTCTCGATCTTCCTGACTTCATCAGCCAGGCGGGCAAAGTCGGCGCAAAGGATGGAAATGCTTATTTTGATTGAATTATTCATAAATGACCCAGTGCCCAAGGGAACTACCGGGGAACCCGGGAACCAAATAATGCGCGGGAGAGGACTCGAACCTCCATGGGATTGCTCCCACTACCCCCTCAAAGTAGCGTGTCTACCATTTCACCACCCGCGCAACATCTCTTCAAAAGTTCTTTTCCAGAACCAGATTTTAAATATTTCTCTTTATCTCTTGCGTCCTGTCGAATTTCAAATTCTTCTGTAAATATTAAAACAAACGGTCTATACGCCTTTGTCGTAGCGCTTTTTCCCTTGATATGTTGGTTCAGTCTTCTCGTCAAATCATTAGTTAATCCAACATAGATGTAGTTGCAGCGAAGACTTTTTATGGCATAAACTATAAACATTCTCCACCTGTACAACTGAAACATCGTTTACATTGTAAACCGGGTACATCGTTTACACTTTTTCAATCACGGATTATTTTGTTCTTTCTCAAATCTACGGAACCAAGAATATAAAAGCTGAATCGGATCTGCCAT
>JBFMEN010000013.1:0-44814 GCA_040753435.1 Candidatus Omnitrophota bacterium
AAAAAAGAAAGTATAGTTGTTTATAACAAACAAGGCGAGGTTAAAGCTGTTTATCCGCCGGGAAGCGAAGAGCATTGGAGAGTGGAGAGAGTTCTTGAAATACTGCACGAAGCAGACAAGCGATATTTGAAAAAACTTCTCGACGAAAAGATATAATCTTACACAAGAAGCAAAAATTCTTGGCGTAACAAGACAAGGGTTATATTACTGGATCAAAAAAGGATGGATCAAACCTAAGCGGGATTTTAGGAATTATCCTTACTTTACAGTTTTTGACATTGAGCAGTTAATTGAGTTGAAAAATACAGTAAAAAACGATGGCTTTTAAGTAAGATGTTCCGAGATGTCCCAAAAACCGACCAACGTCCTGAAGTATTTGAATGTTACACAGCACATGACTTATGGGATGATGATTATGTATCCGAAAAAATGCTTGCATTTCATTTAAATGAAGACGTTGACGTATCCTCAAGAAATCTGACTTTTATTGAGCATTCGGTTGAATGGATTGCTTCTCATTTTAGTCTTCACGAAGGGAGCAGGGTCGCTGATTTTGGATGTGGACCGGGATTATATGCTGAACGTTTGGCAAAGCGGGGAATTCAGGCAACCGGGATCGACTTCTCCCGTCGATCCATTGAATATGCGAAAAATAAAGCTGTTCAAGATAAATTAGAGATAAACTATATCAACAAAAATTATCTTGAATTTGAAACAGATAAACGCTTTGATCTGATTTTAATGATCATGTGTGATTTTTGTGCGCTTTCTCCCGAACAGCGTAAAATTCTGCTCGACAAATTCTCTCGATTCTTAAAACCTGATGGGCGCGTTCTTTTTGATGTTTATTCACTTCTCAGCTATAACGAACGAATAGAAGAATCACGACACGAAGAAAACCTTCTTGATGGTTTTTGGTCTGGGGAACAATACGACGGCTTTTTGAATGTGTTTAAATATGACGCGGAAAAAGTCGTTCTTGATAAATACACGATTATTCAGAATAATAAAACACGCGTTATTTATAACTGGCTTCAATATTTCACTCCAGAATCTTTAAGAGAAGAGTTGGAAAAAAATGGATTTATTATTGAAAATATGTTCGCTGACGTTGCCGGGACACCCTTCACAAAGAGCGGGAAGGAATTTGCTGTTGTTGTGAAAAAAGAAGTCTATTAAATATTTGATTGTAATGAACAGCTTATGAAAAAAGTTTATCTTAAAACCTTCGGCTGCCAGATGAACGAATACGACTCGGAGTTGATCCGGGCCATTTTGTCGGAGGCGGGGTTCTCATTTACGGATGATGTGCTTGCCGCTGATGTCGTTCTTCTCAACACCTGTTCCGTTCGGGAAAACGCAGCGCGGAAAGTGCGGGGATATCTGGACAAAATCCGGCATGACCGCGGCGGCCGCCCTGCCATCTACGGTATTCTCGGATGCATCGCAACCCATTTAAAAGAAGATTTGCTGAAAGACCGCTACCTGAAGATTGATTTCATCGCCGGGCCGGATTCGTATAAACGTTTACCGGAATTGATAAAAAATTGTATATCCCAAGTACCCAAGTGCCCAAGTGCCCAGGAAAAAAAGATCAAACCATATGACATCGAATTATCCGATTCCGAAACCTACGAAGATATTTACCCGCTGCGCGACAGCTCGGTGAACGCATGGATCGCCATAATGCGGGGATGTAACAATTACTGCAGCTACTGTGTCGTTCCCTATACAAGAGGACGGGAGCGCAGCCGGACCGCGGAAAGCATCGTTAAAGAAGCTCAGCGTCTATCAACTGAAGGATTTGCCCAGGTAACTCTACTGGGACAAAATGTTAATTCCTATCATTCCAACGGGGTTAAATTTCCGGAACTGCTTAAAATGGTCGCGGACATCGACGCTATCAAGCGAGTCTGGTTTACCTCGCCGCATCCAAAAGATTTCTCCCAAAAATTAATCACCTTAATCGCCAGGCATCCAAAAATCTGTAAACACATTCATCTTCCGCTTCAGGCAGGAAGCACTGCAATTTTGAAAAAAATGAACAGGCCATACAACAAAGAGGATTATCTTTCACTGGTCGAACGTATCAGGGAAAAATGCCCGGACATTGCCATCACAACGGATATAATTGTTGGATTTCCAACTGAGACCGACAATGATTTTCGCGACACAGTCGATGTGTATCAAAGGGCCTATTTTGACACCGCGTTTATTTTTAAATATTCTCCCCGAAAGCATACCGAAGCAGCGGAAAAGTTCAAGAACGATGTGCCCGAGCGCCTTAAGACAGAACGGATCGTCTTTCTTAATGAACTTCAAAAAGACATCTCACTGGAAATCAACCGTTCACGAATCGGTAAGACCGAAGAAATTTTGGTCGAAAAGATCAGCGGCCGGGAGATCGAAGGAAGGACGATCCAGAATAAGAGAGTTATCGTAAGTGCCCAAGTTCCCAAGAGCCCAAGGGCCCAAGAAAAGGATCAAACACCCGGGAACATGGGTACTTGGGGACTTGGGGACTTGATAAACGTTCAAATCACCTCCGCCACGCCTCATCTTCTACGAGGAGAAATTTTGTCCGCTCGACCGGTTGACAAATGCGCCGACGTGCCATAATTTCACTTGAAAATCATGTCATTTGCGCTATACTGCCAAAAAGTCCAATATTTATTTTTTCATTATGACACAAACACCAAATAATGATGCGCCTGCGGAAGACCTTTTCCAGCGCCTGCTCAAGATAAAGGAAACCCAGAATCTCTGCCCTGCCGCCTTTCTGGAAAAGTCCCAAGAACTCACGCAAAAGATCCAGCGGATCAACGAACTCAAAAAAGAAAAAAATGCCGTGATCCTTGTGCATACATATGTGACTCCGGAAATCATTTACGGCATCGGTGATTTTGTCGGCGATTCCTATATTCTAAGCAAGAAAGCAATGACTACTGACGCGGACACCATTATTTTCGTCGCTGTCAGGTTTATGGGTGAGACTGCCAAGATCCTTAACCCTCAAAAGACTGTGCTGGTTCCGGGCCTTGAAGACGGCTGCACGCTGGCCGACGCTATCACCGCCCAACAAGTTCGTGAACTAAGGAAACAATACCCTGATCACACTTTTGTCTGTTACATCAACACTACTGCTGAAGTAAAGGCGGAGTGTGATGTTTGCGTCACATCATCAAACGTCAATACGGTTATTCAGAACATCCCGAACAAAAAAATTTATTTTCTCCCCGACAAGATGATGGGCCAAAATCTCATTTCTCAAATGAAAAAAAGGGGCATCGACAAAGAAATCGCATACTTTAACGGGACCTGCTATGTGCATGAAGAATTCACTCTGGAACGGCTTCTGGAGCTGAAAAAACAATTTCCCAATGCCAGGGTGGCCGCTCACCCGGAATGCCGTCCGGAAGTTTGCGCCCAGGCGGATTTTGTAGGAAGCACGGAGCAGATGTACACATATTTAAAAAAATCACCCGACAATGAATTTATCATGCTGACGGAATGCGGATTATCCGCCAGAATGCTGGTTGAATTTCCCGATAAACGAATCGTAGGGACCTGCACTTTTTGCAAATATATGAAATCCAATACGCTTGATGATGTCATCCGGGTTTTAACGAATCCGGCACCAAGAGATTTTGTCGAGATCGATGAATCGGTAAGAAAACGCGCGAAAAAATGCGTCGAAAACATGTTTAAATACGCCGAAACTCCTCCAACCGCACACTAAAAATAATGAACAAACCGGTCGAAACACAATATGTGCGTTTCTGGGATCAACCTGATGAACTGGTCTTGAAAAGCCACCAGGTGATAAGCCCGATTGACGTCGCTTATGAAACCTATGGCACATTAAACCCCGACAAATCCAATGCCATCCTGATATGCCATGCCTTGACCGGGGATGCCCATGCGGCAGGATTTCATGCCGACGACAAAAAACCCGGATGGTGGGACAACATGATCGGTCCGGGCAAGGCCTTTGATACTAATGAATATTTTGTGATCTGTTCCAATGTTTTGGGCGGATGCAAAGGAACTACGGGGCCATCAGCCATAAATCCAAAAACCGGTCATCCTTACGGTCTAGGCTTTCCCGTCGTTACTATTAAAGATATGGTCGTCGTTCAAAAAAAACTGATCGACTATCTGGGAATTGAATCATTATTATGTGTGGCCGGAGGCTCCATGGGCGGATTGCAGGCCATGAAATGGTGTGTGTTATACCCGGATACGGTCAATTCATCAATAATTATCGCCACCAACTATCGCCATAATGCCCAGCAAATTGCTCTTCATGAAGTCGGACGGCAGGCGATCATGTCCGATCCGGACTGGATGGATGGCGATTACTACGGGAAAAGCATTCCCAAACATGGTCTCGCGCTTGCCAGAATGATCGGGCATATCACCTATATGAGCGAAAAATCAATGGACGAGAAGTTCGGACGGAAGCTGATCGACAAGGAGAAGGTAGGCTATGATTTTTCGATCGATTTTGAAGTTCAGAATTATCTGCGATACCGCGGTGACAGTTTTGTGGAACGCTTTGACGCGAATTCTTATCTTTATTTGACCAAAGCGGTCGATTATTTTGACCTTGAGGAAGAAAGCGGTTCATTGGAAAAAGCGCTCGCGCATGTCGATTCAAAGTTCCTGGTAATTTCATTTACCTCAGACTGGCTTTATCCATCGCATCAATTAAAAACATTTGTCAAAGCTCTTAAGCATAACGACCATGATGTCACCAATGTCGTCATTGAATCCGACTACGGCCACGATGCCTTTTTGATCGAAAATGAACGTCAGACCCATGTCGTTTCCCATTTTCTAAAACGGATCACACGGGAGTTTCAAAACAATGGTTAACGGCAACGGGAAAAAACGCCTTGATTACCAGGTCATTATGGAACTGATTAATCCAGGTTCACGGATCCTTGATTTGGGATGCGGCGACGGAGAGCTGTTACAATTGCTGATCGACAAAAAGAAATGCCATGGTGTCGGCATCGAGATCGACGAACAACCGATCTATCAGTGCATAGAAAAAGGGTTGACCGTATCCCATGCCGATATCAATGATGAGCTGTCCCATTACGCCGATCAGAAATTCGATTATGTCATCATCAACGAAAGTTTGCAGCAGGTCCTTGACGCGGAACAAACGATCGAAGAGGCCTTGCGCGTCGGCAAAAACGTAATCGCCGGGGTGCCTAATTTCTGTTTCTGGAAAGCCCGCTTGCAGATTTTCTTTTCAGGAAGGGTGCCCAAGACGAAATATCTTCCTTATGAATGGTACAACACTCCGAATATCCGTTTTTTCAGTTTAAAAGATTTCCGCGTTTATTGCCGGAAGAAAAAAATTACGATCGAAAAAGAAGTCGCGATCGGTATTGAAAAGCGCGTTAATGTCTTGCCGAATCTTTTCGCAACGGCAGGGATCTTTCTTTTAAAAAGGTAATGGTTTTATTAACGACTGAACCGGGAATGGATAATGCCTTACATCAACCTGAAGCTTGTCGGGAAACTTAGTAAAAAGCAAAAGAGCCAAATTGCCAGGGAATTTTCAGAAACACTGGAGCGGGTCGCGGGAAAGGCCAAAGAACACACCTATCTGGTTATTGATGAGGTCCCCGGGAGCAACTGGGCAAAAGGGGAAACCTTTTTCGGCTAAACAAATCCCACCGGCATGAATTATTACAATCACATCATCATCGGCGCCGGAATTACCGGTTTGAGTATCGCCCGTGAGATCCGCAAGAATGAGCCGGACTCAAAAATCCTTGTCATGGAAAAAGAACCGGATGCGGCAATGCATTCCTCCGGCCGCAACAGCGGAATCCTTCACTCCGGTTTTTGTCACTCCTCCGGCACTTTGAAGGCGCAGTTCACTGACGACGGCAACAAAGCGCTCAAAACTTATTGCAGGTCGAAGAACCTTCCCGTCAATGAATGCGGAAAACTGGTTGTTTGCTCCGCTGACCATGAACTCGATCAACTCCAGGAGCTTTACCAAAGAGGGATGCGGAATGGTTCTGTTGTCCGTCTTTTGACTCCTGAAGAAGCCAGGGAACACGACCCAAACGTAAAAACAAACCGGCAAGCGCTTTATTCTCCTGACACCGCCTCTATCGATCCAATAGCAATCTGCCACGCGTTAAAGAACGATTTGTCATGCATGAATGTTCATTTCGCCTTTAATTGTAAATATCTCCATCATCAAAAACAGGTCGTCAGTACAACGTCATGCGATTTTTACGCGGACAAGATCATTAACTGCGCAGGGCTTTACGCCGCCAAAATCGCAAATGATTTCGGCTTTGGGATGAAATATACAGTTATTCCTATAAAGGGAATCTATATAAAATACACCAGGAATGACTCGGATATACAAACAAATATCGCTCCCGTTTCGATTCTGCATAATCCGTTCCCCGGCGTTCACTTCATCAAAACCGTGGAGGGTCATATTAAAATAGGGCTGCGGGCCATGGCTTTCGGCAAAGAAAACTACAACGGTCTTTATAATTTCAAAACAGGGGAGATACCTGAAATTCTTTATTGGCAAGCGCTCCTCTTTTTATCTAATTCATTCAACTTCCGTGACATAGCATTTGAGAGAATCCGAAGATATCGCAAGAAATATTTTATTGAATTGGCTCAAAATCTCGTCCATCAAATCGACCCGAAAGGCTTCACTGAATATGCCGCACCGGGAATTGACGCCCAGCTTTTAAACAAAGCGACAAAAGAGCTCGTCCAGGACTTTGTCATCGAGAGTGATGAAAAAAGCGTCCATATCCTTAATGCCGTATCCCCGGCTTTTACATGTGCCTTTCCCTTTGCCGAATATGTCTACCGGAAGCATATTAATCATCGGCAGCCCATGCCGCAAGACCGGCTTTGACCCAACAAGCTTGTTCGTCATCCTGATTAATCTTCCGACGATCCAAAATACGTCTTTTTTAAAAGCAGTTATTGACAATGCGACGTTATGGTGTAATATAACAATGCAATTAAGTTCTTTTTTAACGTATTAAACAGGAGATTTTTATGGCTCAGGATCAATCAGCAGAATTAGCCCAGATCACAGCGATCATTAATTCGGAAATCAGGCCGGCCCTGCAAATGCATGGCGGCGATGTCGAAATCATCAATTATCAGGATAATATCCTGCGGATCAAATACAGCGGCGCCTGCGGGTGTTGCCCCAGTGCCATGTTTGGAACCTTGCAAATGATAGAAGAGACGCTAAAACAAAAGTTTAACCCGGATATTTCGGTTGTGCCGGCATAAACAAGCGCACTGAACCGGAGCCCGGGTTCCCCGGAAAAAACCTTTGCGGAGAACTGGCGGGCGGGGGAAGGCAAGAATGTTCAAACTAAACAAAAAAGTTAAATACGCTCTAATCGCCTTAAAGCATATGCATGATAAAAAAGGCGACGGGGTCACGAGCGCCAAAGAAATCTGTGATCATTACCAGATCCCGTTTGACCCGACCGCGCGGGCTTTGCAGCTCCTGGCACAGGAAGGCATTGTCCAGGCCTGCCAGGGGGCTCATGGCGGATACAAGATAAAAAAGGATCTGAATATTCTCAGTTTAAAAGATTTGAATAGTTTAATCATGGGGCCGGTCAAAATCGCCAATTGCCTTGATGATGATGTGACCCAATGCGAGTGTGTTGAGCACTGCATTGTGATCAGCCCCTTATTGAATTTAAATGAAAAGATTAACGATTTTATGAGCAAAATTTCCATTGGTTCAATTATTAAAAATCAATATCATCCCAAGGAAAAAGAAATACGTAAAAAAGCCTGTTACAAGTAAGGAATCGATTCATGGAAAGACATATTTACCTCGACCACAATGCGACAACACCGCTCCATCCTGCAGTTAAAAAAGCGATTATTGAAGGCCTTGATATTTTCGGTAACCCGTCAAGTTTTCATAGTTTCGGCCGTGAAGCGCGTCAGCGGGTCGAAGAAGCCCGAAACGCCATAGCCTCATTTATCAACGCTGAAGCCGACGAACTTTTTTTTGTAGGGAGCGGTTCGGAGGCCAACAATACTGTTTTATCGATACTCCCCTGTGATAAAAGGGACTGTATCTGCAATCTAAAGACAACGCATAAAATTATTACAACAAAAATTGAGCACCCCTGCATTCTGGAATCCGCCAAATGCCTGAGCAGAAAAGGGTCGAGCGTTCTATTCCTTGAAGTCGATGAGTACGGTAAGGTTTTAAAGGACGATTTTCGAAAATGTTTATCAACTGGCGACGTGGGACTTGTATCGATCATGATGGCCAATAATGAAATCGGAACTATCCAGGATATTAAAGAGCTTGTCCAAATGGCCCATGAGAAAGGCGCCCTGTTTCATACCGATGCCGTTCAGGCGGTCGGCAAGATTCCCATTGACGTTAAGGACCTTAATGTTGATTTTTTAACCATATCCGCCCATAAAATTTACGGACCAAAAGGAATCGGCGCTCTTTATGTCAAAAAGAACGTTCGTTTTTGCCCGTTAATCGTGGGAGGACATCAGGAAAAAGGCCGCCGGGCAGGAACAGAAAACACGCTTGGCATCATCGGATTTGGAAAAGCGGTTGAAATGCGCCGGAAAGAAATGCAAGAAGAGGAAGGCCGCCTACTCAGTCTAAAGAACCGGATGAAACAACAACTCATTAATACTGTCCCGGATATCCGCTTTAATGGGCACCCCGCAGACTGTCTTCCCGGGACATTAAATATTTCTTTCACCGGGGTTGAAGGCGAGTCTGTTTTGTTGTATCTTGATTTAGAAGGCATCGCCGTCTCGACCGGATCTGCCTGCGCGTCGGGGTCTCTGGATCCATCACATGTGCTTTTGGCGACAGGCTTGGCCGCGGAACAAGCCCATGGATCGATCAGGATCAGCCTGGGACGCGATAATACCGACGAAGAGACCGATTATACGGTCCAGAAGATTCAGGAAGTTGTTAAACGCTTAAGAAAAATGTCAACAGCATATTAAAAGTAACAAGTTACCAGCTTAAAAAACAAATTAGAATATAAAACAAAAAACCTGCCTGAGGATAGGAAGATTGGTATCGCCAAGGCATAGAAGAAGGATCAAAGAATTAATACAACCTCGGGAAACTTGATTTTTTCTTTTCGTTTGTCCACCTGCAACTTGTAACTTTTAAAGGAATTAAAATGACTGATTGGGTTTATACGGATATTGTTAAAGATCATTTCATGCATCCCAGAAACGTTCTTTCCAATGAAGAAGATTTCAAAGAAGATGGGAAGGGAATCGTCGGCAACATTAAATGCGGCGACCAGATGCTCATGGCGATCAAGGTCGACCCAAAAACCAACAGCATCACTGACTGCCGCTGGAAAACCTACGGCTGCGCCAGCGCCATTGCCAGCACTTCGGTTCTGTCGGAGATGGTCAAAGGAATGCCTCTGGAGAAAGCCTACAAATTATCTCCAAAAGATGTCACGGCAAAATTAGGAAGTCTTCCCGAGCATAAAATTCATTGTTCGGTTTTGGGTGATAAAGCGCTGCGCGCCGCCATTGATGATTATTATTCAAGAAGCGGCCAATCCGGAATGATCAAAAAAGAAGAGGCGGAGATAATCTGCCAATGCATGAATGTGACTGATCATGAAATTGAAGACGCGGTGCTTGAGGGGGCGCGCTCCTATACGGAACTCCAGGAGCGTACCAAACTTGGAACCGTATGCGGTCAATGCGAAAAGGAAGCAAAGAGACTTTTGGAAGAATATATCAAAAAACATTTTTCCTAACGCATCAATGAAAGGTTGTTCTAATGAAGTATTCCCCCGAACAAGTTCTTGAAAGAATCACAGAGTTCGCAAAAGAAATCAATTTGCGAAGAACAATCGATGGCGTCATTTACCGTAATGATTACCTGGATTATCAGGTTCTTATGGATGACCGGTTTCACGCGGAACTGCGGGAAAAACTTATTGATGTGCTTTTCACTGACCCAAACCATGCAGATACTCGAAGAGAAATTACTTACCTTTTGCGTCACGCATTTGAATTTGAAGAATGGGAAGATGTTCCTGCTCCATCAAAGGAGCAGGACATAATCGAATAGTTAAAATTCACCAACCAGCCTGACTTCAGGCTCCAGAGTAATTCCAAATTTCTCCTGAACCCTTGTTATCATTTCCCCCGACAAACCAATGACGTCCTTCGCAGTGGCGTTTCCGTTATTTACAATAATGTTGGCATGGCCTTGAAAAACAGCAGCTCCGCCGCAGGTAAGCGCCTTGCAGCCAGCCTGCTCCAGAAACCATCCTGCCGCTTCCCGTCTGCCATCATCATGAACAATATTTTTGAAAAAACTGCCCGCACAGGGAATGGCACAGTAGTCCGGATGTTTTTTCAGCCTCAGAGACAGGATCTCCTCACGATCTTTGATCAATTCAAGCGGATTGCCAGATTTTAATGTAAAACAGGCAGTTAATAAAATAAAATCTTTTGCGGTTTTTAAAATCGAATTACGGTAAGAAAATTTCAATTCGCTCTTTTCTAAAACAATTGTTTCGCCGGATTCTGCCAGGGCAGTAACAGTTTTTAGAACATCGCTAACCTGGGACCCAAATGCTCCGGCGTTTCCAGTGACGGCACCGCCGACTGTTCCTGGAATACCGCTGGCAAAGTTCATTCCAGCCAATCCGTTTTTTGCCGCGAATAACGAAACATCGTTCAGACGGGTTCCCGCGGAAGCGAAAATATCATTTCCATTGATTTGAATGTCCGGCGAGGCCGTTAGACAACGGATGACAGGACAAGGGATGCCGAGGTCTGAAACGAGAATATTGGAACCTTCGCCAATCACTTCAAAATCACATGCCTGACCGTGGAGGCACTCGACCGATTTCCTGAACTTTTCGTCGGTATCGCAAACAATGAGAAGGGGACAGCGGCCGCCGATCCTGAAAGTAGTAAAATCTTTCATCACCACATTCTCGAAAGAAGGGATCCGGAGTTCAGCCAGTTTGTTTTTTATTGAAGGAATATTCATTAGATCTCCGGCAATGGAAAAGTACTGGGCTCCGTTGAATCACCGATTAATTCGACACCGGTGCCGGGGAAAAGATCCTGGATTCGTTTCACCAATTCATCGACAACATAACCGGGAACCGAAGCCCCCGAGGAGATACCGATGACATTGTTGTCCGTTAACCATTCAGGATTCAGTTCCTCAGAATGATCAATAATATAAGCAGGGACGCCGGCACGCGCGCCTGTTTCACGAAGGCGGTTTGAATTCGAGCTGTTGGGAGAACCGCAAATCAAAATAACGTCCGAATAGAGGGCAAGTTCTTTTACTGCTTCCTGGCGGTTCTGAGTCGCATAACAAATATCTTC
Source organism: Candidatus Omnitrophota bacterium (assembly GCA_040753435.1). Classification (GTDB taxonomy): domain Bacteria; phylum Omnitrophota; class Gorgyraeia; order Zapsychrales; family JANLHA01; genus JAKLFA01. The sequence goes on from JBFMEN010000013.1 coordinate 11,404, forward strand.
TTTCATGGGTCCTTTGATATCCTTAAACTTTTTCTTTAACGCCAGAATTGTTTCACTGGCATCATTTACGGAAAGAGTGGTCTGGGTGACATAGGCAACGGGAGTATCAGAAGCGATTGACAAATCCTTAACATCATTCTTATTTTGCACAAGATGAAGCAGTTCAGGTTTGACGTAACCTGATGTCCCGATAATTTCCTGATGCCCTTTATGACCGATCAAGATCACCTGACGGCCTTCCTTTGAGAATCTCACCGCCTCAAGATGGACCTTTTTAACCAGAGGGCACGTCGCATCAATCAGTTTAAGTTTGCGATTACGCGCCTGCTCCATAATTTCCGGGGAAATGCCATGGGCGCTGAAAATGATACGTCCTCCTTCAGGAACGTCATCAATACGCTCGACAAAAACAACCCCGCGATCTTTGAAGCTTTTCACCACGAATGTGTTGTGTACAATCTCATGATAAACGTAAAGCGGTGTCCCGTATTTTTTCAAGGCGCGTTCGACAATTTCAATAGCAGTCGCGACTCCGGAACAAAACCCCTGAATTCTCGCTAAAAATATTTTTTTCCCTGGCATGAAAAAAGTTTCCTCGAACTTGATATTTAAGTTAATGGTATATATGATACTACTATTAATTCGGACAAAATATCAATGTTTTTTAAAATAATGACGATTAAACGACGTCCAACAACTCAAGTCATGGCCGGTGGGGTAGGGATAGGAAGCGATTTTCCCGTCGCTATTCAGTCCATGACCAATACCCCTACAGCTTCAGTCGACGCAACGGTTAAACAGATTACGCAATTGGTTAAGGCCGGAAGCGAACTGGTACGTTTAACGGTTAATGATGAGAAGGCCGCCGAAGCGATTCCCCGAATCCGGCAGAAACTGGATGAGAAAGGCGTTCCGGTTCCTCTCATCGGAGATTTTCATTTTAACGGACATCTTCTCCTGACCGAATTCCCTGAAATGGCAAAAACTTTGTCAAAATACCGGATCAACCCCGGAAATCTCGGACTGGGCCAGAAGCATGATGAACATTTTGAAATGATAATCAAGACCGCAATTAAATTCGACAAATCTGTGCGTATCGGCGTCAACAGCGGTTCTCTTGATCCCGATCTGCTAAAGCATCTTATGAATAAAAACGCTTCTTCCGCAAATCCCCAACCGGCATCCCGCGTTTTTTCAGAAGCCATGATCATCAGCGCATTACAAAGCGCTGAACAAGCCGGCAAATTCGGACTCTCTGAGAACCGGATCATCATCAGCGCCAAAACCCCGGACGTTCAGGATCTGATCTTCATTTACGAACGTCTCGCGTCAGAAATTCCGCACCCTCTTCACATCGGTCTGACCGAAGCCGGTCAGCAGGAACAGGGGATTATTTCCAGCGCTGCCGCAATTGCCGTTCTTCTTCAAAAAGGCATCGGTGACACGATAAGGGTCTCGCTAACACCAGATGAAAAAAATCCCCGCACAAAAGAAGTGGAGATCTGCAAACACATTCTGCAATCACTCGGGATCCGCTACTTCTTTCCAAGAATCATCAGTTGCCCAGGTTGCGGGCGATCGCCTTCAAGACGTTTTCAACATTTGACCCAGACCGTTCAAACTTATGTCAATGAGCATTTTGAAAAATGGAAGACTGCGCATCCCGGCGTTTCCCGTATCACTATCGCGATTATGGGATGCGTTGTTAACGGCCCCGGTGAAAGCCGGCATGCGGATATTGGTATTTCTTTACCGGGTGAAACTGAAAAACCAACGGCCCCTGTTTATATCCGTGGCGAGTTTCTTAAAACATTGCAGGGGACCCGTTACGAACAGGAATTTTTGAAAATCCTCGACGATTTTATCCATAAATTCTGTTAACTTCTCAAAAAGGAGAAAGAACCATGGTTAAATACGATCCAAAAGTGATTCAAGATTACGCGGAAGGTCTGTACAATCAGTCGAAGTCAGTCACCACTTGTTATTTTTTTATCGGAATCTTCGCCGCCATTATCGTCTTTGGTGAAATAGCCTCCTTGTTAATGGGCGGCTTTGATTTCCTGATTGTTGCCATCGGCGTCTTTATCGGTGGAGTGCTGGGAATCTTCGCAGGCAAAAATCGCGCCTTCGAAATCAAGCTCGCCGCCCAGCAGGCATTATGCCAAATCGAAATTGAGGCCAGCATGAAACAGGCCGTCAAGAATTGCTGCTCCGATGCCAAAACAGGCGCCCTTTAATATTCATTCTCATGTCAGGGCTGCTCCTGTTAATCATAACGGTTGCAATTTATTTTCTGGGATACTGCTATTACGGGAATTATCTCAAACGGCTTTTTTGTATCAACCCGTTTACCCTGACACCGGCCCATTCTCTTAAAGATAACATTGATTATGTTCCGACCAAAGCACCGATTGTGTTCGGACACCACTTCTCATCAATTGCGGGAGCAGGTCCAATCGTCGGCCCAGTGCTTGGGCTGACGTTCGGATGGATTCCTGTTGCCCTCTGGCTGATCATTGGATGTGTTTTTATCGGCGCGGTTCATGACTTTTCAGCCCTGATTTTATCCGTCCGTCATAAAGGCTATTCCATTGGATATCTGATCGAAACATACATTTCGTATGAAGGCCGACAGATTTTTCTCACTTTCTGTTCAATCGCCTTGTTACTTGTCATCGCGATATTCACCCTGCTTGTGGCCAAAACATTCACCGCAACTCCGCCTGTCGCAACCGCCTCATTAATCTTCATCGCTTTGGCCGCGGCCTTTGGAGTGACCATCCGGCGAGGAGTTGCGCTGCTGCCGGCGACCATGATCTTTCTGCCGTTGATGACTCTCGCCATTTACATCGGCATCCGGTTTCCCCTGGATCTGACGGCCATTTTCGGATTATCGCCGCAGTTATCAAATCATGTCTGGATGGCCGTCCTTATGATTTATATTTATCTGGCGTCTGTCTTGCCGGTGTGGCTTTTGCTGCAGCCCAGGGATTATCTGAATTCCTACTTGCTTTACGCCCTGATCGGCATCGGCTTATTATCGGTCATTGTTGTTAACCCGGAGATTAACGCGCCGGCCTTCAACGGCTTGCGCGCCATGGAGCCGACGGGTTCAAACGAATGGTCATTATTTCCGATCCTTTTTGTGACCATCGCCTGCGGCGCGTGTTCCGGTTTTCACGCCCTTGTGGCTTCCGGCACGACGTCAAAACAACTAAATAATGAAAAAGATGCCCTTTGTGTGGGATACGGAGCGATGTTAGTTGAAGGGGTCGTAGGGATCCTGGCTCTGATTGCGGTCGGGGCCTTAAGCCAGGAGGACTTCTTTTTACTTATAAAAAACCAGGGAAGCCTCAATGCATTTTCAACCGGACTCGCTTCCCTGTCACAATCCATCGGCCTGCCGTTTTCACTCGGGCAAACCCTGATTTCACTCATCGTTTCAGCATTTATCCTAACAACACTTGATACCGCCGCCCGTTTAACCAGATTCACCTTAGCGGAACTCGCGCTGCCGAAAAGGGGCCAGACAAACCCTGCATTTTTTAATATTTTTATTAATCGCTATTCCTGCACTCTTATCGTTATTATTCTTTCCGGTTATCTGGCTTTTTCAGGTGAGGCCGAAAAAATATGGCCGGTCTTCGGGGCTTCAAATCAATTGCTGGCCGCATTGGCCCTTCTCGTTGTCAGCGTTATTCTCATCCGTCAAAAGAAAAATTTTCTGATTACCTTTATCCCATTCGTGTTCATGATGTTTATCTCTGCATGGGCGTTGATAGAACTTTTTTCCGCTAATCTCCAGACAAAGCAGTGGAACTTGACCGCAGCGTCGTTACTGTTAATCATTATGTCCGTGCTGCTGATCATTCAAACATTTAAGATATTTGCTCATGGAAATCCAGAACTCGCCGAAACAATTTGAATTCGGCATCCAACCGCTAGATCAGATAATGAACGATTTGGGGATAAAAAACCATGATCTTGTTGCCGCTTCCGCGCTTCAAATTACTCATAAGATCGTTGGAAAAGCAAGGAAGGGGAGACGTCTTGGCCGGAAAGTGCAATTAAAAATTGTTGATGCCTTGAACCGAGTACAGGGCACTACAGAATTTAGTTTGAATGATCTTTTTAATTATGATGGAAAATAATTAAAGGAGGGGGAGAACCTGATCGATCTTTCGGTCCTTCAAAGTCACATATTCCCTGTAGCCTGCTTTTATCGCCAGATCGCGAGCCAAATTAAAATCTTTCCCAACATCCTGAACCAGGTGTGCATCAGATCCAAAAACGATCTGAACTCCTTCCTCGGCATAAATGGTTAGCGCCTGCAAGGCAGGATAAATTTCCCCGGCTTCTTTTCGCAAACCTGAAGTATTGATTTCGATACAGGCATTACTTTCTTTAAAAATCCGCGCCGTTTCCCTAATCTCGCCATCCATTGAAACATTTGCGCGATGGCCGAATTTTTTAACGAGATCAACATGGGCCATTATGTCGAACAAACGGGACGAAGCAGCTGCCTGCAAGAGCTGATAATACTCCCGATAAACGGCATTGATGTCGGAACTGCCCCATTTCGCGCGCTCATCAGGACTGTCAAAAGCCCACTCGTTTATAAAATGAACCGAGCCGTAAATATAATCATATGGATACTGGCTCAGCATTCCTGATGTCTTATCTTCGTACCCTGGAACAAAATCGACTTCGAGTCCTATTTTGACCGTTAAACGCCCCGTATATTCTCCCCGAACCCTTTCGATCATGCGATGATATAACGGCAATTCACTCGTCGTCATTGTAATGCCCGGCAGGGGATGTTTAATGAACGGAGCGTGATCGGAAAAACCAATTTCCCGTAGACCGATCCGGACCGCCTGCTCCGCATATTCAAACGGCTCTCCAAGGGCATGGCCACAGAGCGGGGTATGGATGTGATAATCAGCAACAGGCTGCATTTTTGGGATAAGTAATTAAAAAGTTATTCAGAATAATTCGGTTTTTATGAAATAAGAGATGTAAACATTTTATCTTAAGTTATCTTGAATGCAATATTTTTATGTAAGTTCGGGGTCAATAGCGTTGACAAAGACTTAAAGAATGTGGCATAATATGCCCTTCTAAAATATTTGAAAGAAACCATGCATACACATTACCACGAATTAATAAAACTGATCGGTGAAGATCCAGAGCGAAAAGGATTGAAGGAAACCCCCAAGCGTGCTGCCAAAGCCCTTCAATTCCTGACTCAAGGTTATCACCTTGACCTTGATAAGGTCGTTAATGGCGCCATTTTTGACACAAACAACGATGAAATGGTCATCGTGAAGGATATAGAACTCTATTCCTTGTGTGAACACCACATGCTTCCGTTTTTAGGAAAATGCCATGTCGGTTACCTGCCCAATGGCAAGGTGCTTGGGCTGTCAAAATTCGCCCGAATTGTTGATGTCTTTGGAAGACGTCTTCAAATCCAGGAAAATCTCACCCAGCAAATTGCCGAAGCCATTATGAAATACACCAACGCGCTTGGAGTAGGGGTCGTGATTGAAGCGCAGCATTTATGCATGATGATGCGCGGGGTCGAAAAACAAAATTCTGTGATGATCACATCCTGTATGCTGGGCGCTTTCCGTAACGACTCATCTACACGAGCCGAGTTCCTGAGTTTAATTAAACGATAAATTTTTGTAGAGACGAGGCAATGCCTCCTACGTTCAAATATGTTCAGATATCTTATTTTATTATTCACGATCTTACCAGCCCTCGAGCTTGCGCTTTTAATTAAAGTTGGCACGCATATCGGGGCAGGAAATACAATTTTATTGATCATTTTAACCGGAGTAGTCGGAGTCTATCTTACCCGCCTTCAGGGTTTCTTCATCATCAAGAACATTCAGTCGCGTTTATCAAATGGAGAATTGCCGTCCATCGAGATGATCGACGGTTTAATGATTTTCTGCGGAGGAATTCTCCTTCTGACGCCTGGATTCATTACCGATATCCTCGGGTTTCTGCTGCTGATTCCATTCACCCGGTCCATGATTAAAAGCCTGGTCCGGCACAAACTTCAGCAATCATTATATAGGGAAGGAACTCCCGGCCGCCCGCATCTTCATTCTGATTATTTTTACAATAATTATGAGGATGCGGATTTCAAAGAATAGCTTGAAGCGGGGAATATTTAGTCTAAAAAACCTTCTTTTTTTTATCCTTCCTATAAACTGCCTTTCTCCAACAATTTACAAAAAGGCGACTAAATCCGTTCATCTTGCCCACACTCATTTCATATGTTAGCTTTATTACTAATTGTTTTCCAGGAGCGGGCACATGAACATCAATAAAAGATTTACACTAGCAATAATCCTCATCATTTCATTCACAAGTGGCACTCTGGCTCACGCCATGTATTCAAAAACATCCCAGGCTTTCACGCCTGCTTTAAAAAGCCGGCAAGACCTGATCGTAGGTATGGCTTCCTGGTATTCAAAACAATCTCCTGGCATCAAACGAACAACCGCCAACATGGAAATATTTGACGATACGGCCATGACATGCGCAATGTGGGGCGTTCCGTTCAATCAGCAGATCAAGATAACCAATCTGTCCAACGGAAAATCCGTTATCGTAAGGGTTAATGATCGCGGACCAAATAAACGATTGGTTAAAAAAGGACGGCTCATCGATCTTTCCCGATCTGCTTTTCAAAAGATAGCTCCATTGAAAGAGGGGTTAGTGCCAGTAAAGATTGAACTTCTTTAAACCTTTCCTTAGATTGCACCTTCAAAAGACGCGTTAATTTTTGCGCGTCTTTTTTTCTTTTTTTCTTGAAAAAAAATAATAGGTTGTTAATATGTAAAAACGCTAAGTAATACTACGTATAAAACATTGTCAGCGAAAGGATGTGTGTCATATGCGATTAAAAGATGAGATTGCTCTGATTACTGGATCTGCCCGAGGTATCGGAAAGGAAATCGCTTTTACCTTTGCTAAAGAAGGCGCCACTGTTATCATCTCTGACATAAACGAACAGGCAGCCAAAGAAACCGCAGATGAACTTGTCGCCGGTGGCTATAAAGCCAATTCCTTTGCTTGTAATGTTACGGATATGCAAAGTATGCAGGAAATGGCTGACAAAATTCTTGACATTCATAGTCGCATTGATATAGTAGTTAACAATGCTGGCATTACCAAAGACAATCTTTTCCTTCGTATGAGCGAAGAAGAGTGGGATGCCGTTCTCAAAGTCAATTTAACAGGCGCATTCCATTGCACAAAAGCCCTGATTAAAAGCATGGTAAAAGCCCGCAAGGGAAAGGTCATTAACATTGCTTCGATTGTCGGCGTTATTGGAAATGCAGGCCAGGCAAATTATTCCGCAAGCAAAGCAGGTTTAATCGGATTTACCAAATCATTAGCCCGTGAATTTGCATCCCGCGGAATTACCGTCAATGCTGTCGCGCCAGGTTTTATTCGAACAGCGATGACTGATAAACTTTCAGATAAGGTCAAAGAGGAATTGCTGAACAAGATTCCTCTGAGAAAACTGGGTGAAGCACAAGACGTAGCCAACACCTGTTTATTTTTAGCATCGCATGATGCGGATTACATAACAGGTCAAACCATCATCGTTGATGGTGGCATGGGAATTTAACCCTTAAGGTCTAAAAGGAGGATCTTGTATGGCAGTTGAAGAAAAAATCAAATCGATTATTGCCGAGCAGCTCGGTGTCAAACCTGAAGAAGCAACCACTGAAGCGTCCTTTATCGATGATTTAGGTGCTGATTCATTAGACACAGTCGAATTGATCATGGCTCTCGAAGAAGAGTTTAATATCGAGATACCTGACGAAGATGCCGAGAAAATGTCCACCGTTGGCGATGCCATTAAATACATCCAGGAAAAAGTTGGAAGCGGCGAATAGTTTTCATCTTAACTTTATCGACATAATGTAAATTGCCTCGATTAATCGGGGCAATTTGCATTATTGAGTATAATGTTTGCTAACCTATAAGGATTTAAATCATGAAAAAACGTCGAATTGTTATTACCGGCATGGGCGTTGTTTCTCCCGTCGGTACTGGGCTTCAAAAATTTTGGTCAGCCTTAAAAGCCGGTAAAAGCGGCATTTCTTCAATCGACCATTTTGATACGACAAATTTCGATGTCAAAATCTCTGGCCGCGTCCGGGATTTTAATGCGACCGACTATTTTAATCCAAAGGAAGCCAGAAACCTTGCCCGTTTTGTTCAATTTGCCGTAGTCGCTTCCCGTGAAGCTGCTAAGCAGGGAAATTTAAATCCTGAAACGATTGACCAAAAACGTTTCGGGGTCATGATCGGTTCGGGCATCGGAAGCATGAACACGATTGAAAGTGAACATAAAAAACTTTTAGAGAAGGGGCCCGGCCGTGTTTCCCCATTTCTGATCCCAAAAATTATTATAAACGAAGCAGCCGGTCAGGTTTCTATCGATATGAAGGCCAGAAACTGTGCATTATGTATTGTGACTGCATGCGCTACCGCAACAAACGCCATAGGTGAAGCCTTCCGAATGCTTCAATATGGTGACGCGGATATCATGCTCGCCGGTGGAACAGAAAATGCGACCACACCTCTTAGCGTAGCCGGCTTCAATGCCCTGAAAGCATTATCAAGACGAAATGATGCGCCTGAAAAAGCAAGCCGTCCTTTTGACGCCGGCCGCGATGGTTTCATAATGGCTGAAGGAGCGGGTGTTCTGCTAATGGAAACTCTCGAACATGCCAAAGCTCGCGGAGCCGTTATTCTGGCAGAAATGGTCGGATATGGTCGTACTTCAGATGCCTACCATATTACAGCTCCTGACCCAAGCGGAGAGAGTGAAGCGGATGCCATGCGTCTGGCCATTCAAGACGCCGGCCTGAAGCCAGAAGAAATTTCATATATTAATGCCCATGGCACTTCAACAGAATTAAATGACAAGACCGAGACCCTTGCTGTCAAACTGGCTCTGGGGGAAGAAGCTGCCAGAAAAGTGGCCATCAGTTCTACAAAATCAATGACTGGCCATTTACTTGGCGCCGCCGGCGGCATTGAGGCCATCGCCAGCGTCATGGCGATTCAAGAAAATATCGTCCCCCCGACGATTAATTATGAAACACCGGATCCTAATTGTGATCTTGACTACGTTCCGAACACAGCCCGTGAAATGAAGGTTGATATAGTTATGTCGAACTCATTGGGTTTTGGAGGACATAACGCGAGCATCATTTTAAAAAAATTCCAGGAATGATGAATTTTTTACCTTGTAAGAGAAAGGAATCGAAATGAGTCATTATAAATTTGCCGTGATCCCGGGTGATGGAACAGGCCCTGAAGTCGTTGAAGAAGGTCTTAAAGTCCTTGAGGCAGCCGCAGAAAAAAATAATTTTACTTACGAAACCGTTAAATATGACTTTGGCGGTGAACGATATCTTAAGACCGGTGAGGTTCTCCCAAAAACTGCCGTCGACGAACTAAAGACATTTGATGCCATTTTTCTGGGCGCCATCGGTCATCCGGATGTAAAACCAGGCATACTTGAAAAAGGAATTCTGCTTAAACTCCGTTTCGATCTGGATCAATATATAAACCTCCGACCTGTCCAGCTTTATGATGAACGCTTTTGCCCTTTGAAAGATAAAACAACCCGCGATATTAATTTTACCGTTGTCCGTGAAAATTCAGAAGGACTTTATAAAGGACTGGGAGAGTTCCAGAATAAGGGAACCGCGGATGAGGTGGCAATCCAAATTTCTTATAATACGCGTAAAGGCGTTGAAAGATGCCTGCGTTATGCCTTTGAATTTGCGCAAAAACATGGCAGGGAGAAGAAACTTACCCTTTGCGGAAAAACTAACGTCCTGACATATGCCTTCGATCTTTGGGAACGGACGTTTTATGAGATTGCCAAAGAATATCCGGATGTAAAAACCGACTATGCCCATGTGGATGCAACCACGATGTGGTTTGTCAAAAATCCAGAATGGTTCGACGTAATTGTCACCGATAATATGTTCGGAGACATCATTACTGATCTCGGCGCCATGATTCAAGGTGGAATGGGCATCGCAGCCGGAGGGAATATCAATCCCAACGGGGTCTCCATGTTTGAACCAATCGGGGGTTCAGCTCCCAAATATACCGGCAAAAAGGTGATCAATCCCCTGGCGGCCATTTGCGCAATGGCCATGATGTTAAGGCAAGTCGGTGAAATTACGGCCGCTGACCAGGTTGAAAAATCGGTTAAAAAAGTCGTTCAAACCAAACTGACGACTCTCGCAGCGGGTAAAATGGGCTATTCAACGACCGAAGTCGGGGATCTTGTGGTCAATTTATTATAATTTTTCAGGTACGACGCCCGGCGAACCATTTCAGGAAACGCTTTGGGTCGTGGTCCTGCCGTTAACGTTAAAGGAACAGTTTATGAAAAAGTATAACGTTGCTATCGTTGGGATTCGCGGAGTTGTGGGCCAATCCATGCTTGAAACCTTAAAGCAGAGGAGTTTTCCTTACAACAAATTAAAACTTATCTCGACCAGCTGCGAAAAGGATTTTACCGACGAGAATGGAAATTTAATTGAAAAAATCCGGGAAGATATTTTTGAAGATGTTCAAATAGGTTTGTTTTCTCCTGGCGCTTCGGTTAGCAAAATCTGGGCGCCAATCGCAGCCAAATCGGGCTGTGTTGTCATTGATAACACCAGTCAATTCAGAATGGATGCGGATGTGCCTTTGGTTGTGCCGGAAGTCAATCCACTCGACATTGCCAAACACCATGGCATTATCGCCAATCCAAACTGCTCTACGATTCAAATGGTCGTCGCCTTGAAACCTCTTCATGATTTCGCACGAATCAAACGCATTGTTGTTTCGACCTATCAGGCGGTCAGCGGGGCCGGCGGAGACGCCATCACCGAATTGGAGTCACAAATGATGGTCGATGCCCTGAGGTTAATGAAAAAATATAAAATCGATGCCGGCGTAGTTTCGAAACTGGAATCGGAACTCGGATCGGAATTAAAAGTCAGCAAATTCCCTCATCAGATCCTGGCCAATTTGATCCCGCAAATTGATGTGACCATGCCTAATCTCTATACAAAAGAAGAGATGAAAATGGTGAATGAAACCAAAAAAATCATGGGCGACGACAATATTAAAGTAACAGCGACCTGCGTCCGCTGCCCTGTCTTTTACGGGCATTCCGAATCGGTCAACATTGAGACAGAAAATAAAATTTCAAGGGAAAAAGCAGTTGAACTTTTATCCGCCGCGCCAGGAGTGACTGTCCTTGACGATCTTTCCAATAATGTTTATCCCACGCCGGTTTTCGCAGACGGTAAAGACGATACTTTCGTCGGAAGAATCCGTGAAGATGAGACCATTAAGAACGGTCTCAACCTCTGGATTGTCGCAGACAACATCAGAAAAGGCGCCGCACTCAATGCTATCCAGATTGCTGAAGAAATGATCCGGCAGGGATTAATATAAATAAACGAAAAGGGAAGAGAACGGGGCGAGAGGCTAAAAATCAAGTTTTAAATAAAAACGCTTGTTTATTCCTTTTTATTTTCTTTTCCTCTTCGCTTTTCGCACATCGCTTTTTGCTTTTAGACTTAATATGCGAAATATTAAATTAACCATCGAATACGACGGAACAGACTTTAATGGCTGGCAGGTCCAGGCAAAGACGCAAAGGACAGTCCAGGGCGAGATCGAAAAAGCCCTTAATATAATTCTGAAAAAGAAGACCCGGATCTACGGATCCGGAAGAACCGACAGCGGAGTCCATGCCTTTGGCCAGGTTGCGCATTTCAAAACATCATCGCCTATGCCGTGCGAAGTTTTAAATCGTGCCCTGAACGCAAACCTTCCGCCTGACATCATTATTCATGATGTTACCGATGTCCCTCTGAATTTTCATGCCCAATATAATGCCAAAAAGAAAACTTATTGTTACACTATTCTAAACCGGGTCTGTCCGTGCGCAATCAACCGCAGGTTTTGCACACACATTCCCTGCCGTTTAAACTTTACGGCCATGCGGCACGCATCAAAGCAGCTTCTTGGAGAGCATGACTTTAAATCGTTTGCGGCTTCGAATCCGGCAAAACGAGGAAAAAAAGAATCCACTGTCCGTAGGGTATCTCAAATTCACTTAAAAAAGAAAGGCGATTATCTGACGATCGAAATCGAAGCCAACGGCTTCCTTTATAAAATGGTGAGGAACATTGTCGGAACATTAATCTTAATCGGAACAGGAAAGCTGGCCAAAGACAGCATCGCCCGAATTCTTGAAGAAAGAGATCGGTCATTCGCAGGAGAAACAGCGCCCGCTCTTGGGCTTTGCCTGATGGAAGTGAAATATTGATATGATTAAAAACCACACTGAAAAAAAATATTTTCTGATTTTGACACTCCTCGCCGGTATTATTGCCGTCTTTCCTCAAATCCTTTATCAGCCGTTCCTGATGCAGGGAGACCATGGCAGGGATCTTTATCAATACCAGCAGACAGCCCATGGTGCTATCCCTTATCTGGATTATGCAACTGATAACGGTCCTCTGATGCCCTGCTACTATTCTCTTTTTCTTAATACTTTTGGCGATAACATTCAAAGTGTATTGATCGGTTACGCCTTGATGATCCTCGCCGCAGGCCTCGTCATTTTCCTGATCGCGCAACATCACCTGGCTCCGATGACCGCCTTTCTTGCCGCGTTATGGTATTGGGCCTGGCGGGGACAGGAATTCTTTTACACGTTCAACCATATCGGGGCATTAACAACGGGTCTTGTCACCCTGATGTTTGCCATCAAAGCCATTCATAAAAACGACAACCGTTTCTTTTTTTCGGGAATTTTCTGGTCATTGCTTACTTTTTTGATCCGTCCGGATATCGGATTGGCCGCGCTGACAAGCTTGATCGTCAGTTCTCTTTTATTTCAAAAAAACAGTCTCATGCGACACAAATCCGTCTTCACGATCTCCACAATCACCCTCGCCGGATCCGTTATTATTCTAAACCTTTTCTTTCCTGAAATCCTTGGCCCTTATTTTAAATCCATTGAATGGTCGCAGTTTTTCAGCAATCTAAAACAACTCTTTCAGATATGGTTCAATTTCGCGGCTCAAACCCAGTTCACATCTGCGCTCTCACTTATCTTAATTTCTCTTATGCTTGCAGGACTTATCCGAATGTGGAAAGACCGGGAAGAAGAGGGAACAGTTCATTATTTCAAAACATTATTCACTGTCATGATTTTTATTATATTTTTTCTCGGAGAATATTTACTCGGTTCACGTTTTTTCCGGTGGATCTGGATTATGCCGCTCACGTTCCTCACGATGTTTTATCTCATTGATGCGGGGATGCGATCACTTACGAAATGGGCGCGAGTCACTGCATATGCCGTATTGATCATCACATGTTCAGGGTTGATCCTGAGCCAATACGCGCAGATTCTGGTTAGTAAAGAACATCATGCTGCTTTAAAAATCAACGGAACATACCTTCTGATGGGGGAAGACCAAACGCTATGGATTGATACGGTTCAGCAAACAACAGCCTTTATTGATAAACATACCAAACCTCAGGAGCCTATCCTTGTATTGCCTTATGATGCCTTATATGGATTTCTTGCCCGTAGGCCGCTTGCCACAAAAGAAACAGGTTTATTCAACTTTAACAGCAAACAAATTATCCGTGAAATTGAGGAAAAAAATATACGTTTAATCCTTATTTCAAATCGCGCTTTTCATCATAATGAAGAAACCCGTTTCGGACTTCTTGGACGAGATTACGGACAAGAGTTTGTCGATTATCTAAACAGCCGCTACTATTTAGCAGGAACATATGGCCCCTGGGAAAAAACGGCAACCCCTATTTATAACCATGCTACCCGGATCTACCTGAAGACTGATTCTTTGCCTGATCGTATAAATATTATTGACATTAACTGATTAAATGTTATAATTTTTGTTCATTTTAGTAATTTTCAATGTTTTAACGATAGGTGCCGATACATGAAAAAAATTAAGACGTATTTGCCCAATGTCAACACGATTGAACGAAAGTTCTATGTCATTGACGCAAATGACAAGATTCTGGGCAGGGTCGCTACGAAAGCGGCGAGTATTTTACGCGGTAAAACCAAACGTATTTTTACGCCCCATCTTGATACGGGGGACAGGGTCATTATCATTAACGCTGCAAACATACGGGTCACCGGACGAAAGTCCAAAGATAAAACTTATCAGCGTTACTCCGGTTACCCTTCAGGCAAGAGGACAGTGACCTTGGAAAAAATGATGGAACTGGCGCCGACAAAAGCCATGAAACTCGCTGTGGACAGAATGCTGCCGAGTGGACCTCTTGGAAATGAATTACGGAGCAAACTAAAAGTTTACGCTGGGGATAAACATCCTCACGCCGCTCAAAAACCAATTTTACTGGAAATTTAAAGGAGTTTATATGGTTGAAATGGTTCAATACGGAGCTACCGGCCGAAGAAAATGTTCAATTGCCAGGGTTGCTCTGATCCCCGGCACAGGAACGATCAGGGTCAACAAGAGACCTTTTGAAAATTATTTCCCCCGCGAGACTGATAGAATCCTGATCCTCGAGCCGTTAAAAATGACAAATACATTAAACAAGTTTGACATCGAAGTCAAAGTGACAGGCGGCGGATCTTCGGGACAGGCGGGAGCCTGCCGAATGGGATTATCCCGGGCCCTTGTTCAGTTTGATGCAGATACCAAACCCGTGCTGAAAAAAGCATTGATGCTCCGCCGTGATTCAAGGATGAAAGAGCGCAAAAAACCAGGACAGAAGGGAGCCCGCCGCAAGTTCCAATGGGTTAAGCGATAATATATACAAATTGATCATTTTTTAAGGCCTATCTCCCTCGATAAAAGAATTGACGAGATAGGCCTTTTATTTTAATATATCTTATTAATTTTTTACTTTCGTACATAAATTTGAGGAGACACACATGATCCGGGCAGGAATCGTTGGTATTAGCGGTTATTCAGGACTGGCGCTCCTAAGAATTCTTCTTCGGCACCCGCAAGTCAGATTAACTTATGTCAGCGCGAACAAAACAACCGGACGAGTGGATGAAATCTGGCCTCAACTTAAGGGAATAACAAAGCTCGATTGCGAAAAATTCAAGGCAGATCGAGCTGCTGAACTTTGTGACCTTATTTTTCTGGCCGTTCCCCACACCGTTCCCATGGAAATCGTCCCGCAACTCCTTTCGAAGAAACTGAGAATTATCGATTTAAGCGGTGATTACCGTCTTGCAGATAGCGGCGTTTACAAAAAATGGTATGGAAAAAAGCATTCGGATGCCAGACGACTCTCAAAGG
This sequence comes from Candidatus Omnitrophota bacterium, assembly GCA_040753435.1. GTDB lineage: Bacteria > Omnitrophota > Gorgyraeia > Zapsychrales > JANLHA01 > JAKLFA01. The sequence goes on from JBFMEN010000013.1 coordinate 26,793, forward strand.
CAGTTTACGGCCTTCCGGAGATTTATAGGGCCAGGATTGCTCAAGCGGATCTCATCGCAAATCCGGGCTGTTATCCAACTGCGGCCCTGCTTGCATTGGCGCCGCTCGTCAGCTTGCAGCCGGCCGCAATCGATTCAATCATCATTGACGCCAAATCCGGGGTGACCGGCGCCGGGAAAAAAACCGTACCGGAATTGATGTTTTCCGAAGTGAACGAAACTTTCAAGGCTTATAAAATTTTTCATCACCAGCATACGCCGGAAATCGAGCAATACCTGTCTTCGATGGCAGGTTCGAACGTCTCAGTCACTTTTACACCTCATCTGACTCCGATGAACATTGGGATTTATGAAACTATTTATGTTCGGCTTAACGATAAATTGACACTCAAACTCAATTCTGTTTACAAGAAATTTTATAAAACTGAACCGTTTGTCCGGATTATGAACAATGATCAGCCGCCAGAGGCCAAAAATGTAACCGGGACAAATTTTTGCGATATCGGCCTGAGTTACAATAAAGAAAAAAGACTGGCAATTATTACCGTTGCCATTGATAACCTGATTAAAGGCGCTTCAGGGCAAGCCGTTCAGAATATGAATATTATGTGTGGCTTTAAGGAAACAGACGGATTAGCTTAAGAAGGAGTCTGCATAATGAAGATCGTCAAGGGTGGCGTGACCCAGCCTCAAGGATTCCAGGCCTCCGGCCTTTCTTGCGGAATAAAGAAGTCCGGGAAACCCGATCTCTCCCTGATTGTTTCGACGGTGCCGTGTGCGTCCGCCGCAGTTTTCACGAAAAATACCGTCAAGGCCGCCCCGCTCATTGTTTCAAAAAAACATTTATCTGACGGAAAAGCCCAGGCTATTCTGACCAACAGCGGCAATGCCAATTGTTTTACCGGCGAGTCAGGTCTCAAGGCCGCCCTGAAAACAGCTGCCGTTCTTGCCAAAGACCTTGGCTGCCGAACAACCGACATTATTGTGTCCTCAACCGGAATTATCGGAAAACCTTTACCAGTCAATAAGATCATTCATGGCATTCCAGAACTTGTTCGTCAGTTAAATTCATCTTTTAATGCAGGACATGCCGCTGCCACCGCCATCATGACGACGGACACTTTTGTCAAAGAAGCCGCCGTTAGAGTTAATGTCGGCGGTAAAAACATCACCATTGGCGGATGCGCAAAAGGTTCTGGAATGATCGCTCCGGATATGGCCACGATGCTGGCTTATATCACGACAGACGCGGCCATCGAAAGAAAGTTATTGCAGGAAGCGCTCGCCTATGCCGTACAAAATTCATTTAACTGTATTAACGTAGACGGATGCATGAGCACCAATGACATGGCTGTGATCATGGCCAATAGTTTGGCCGGTAATAAATTTATTCAATCAAGAGGTGAGCATTTTGATAAATTTTGTCAGGCGCTAAAATCCGTCTGCTTTGATTTAGCCAAAAAGATCGTACAGGATGGCGAAGGCGCCAAAAAGCTCATTCACGTCTACGTAAACGGGGCTCCGTCGATTCTGGCAGCTCGCAAAGCAGCCATGGCCATCGCCAATTCTAATTTGGTCAAGACAGCCGCTTACGGGAAAAACGCGAATTGGGGACGTATTGCAGCCGCCGTGGGTTCGACCGGGTTAAATGTAACCGAGAAAACTCTGCGCATCACGACAAAATTGCTTGCATCAAAAGAGGTCATCATAAAAACCAGTCTCGGAATGGGAAAAGCAGGCGCGATGGTCTTGACGTGCGATCTCACGGAAGAGTATGTCAAAATAAACGGGGCGTATAACTAAATCCATAACGACGCAAAATTTCGCGTCTCCACAAATCTAAAGCCATGGACAAATTCATTCAAAAAGCCAGCACATTAGTCGAAGCCATTCCTTATATTCACGAGTTCCGTCGAAACGTCTTTGTCATTAAATTCGGCGGAAGCATCCTTCATGATGAAAAAATCAGAAGGAATGTTCTGGAAGACATCGTTTTCCTGAGTTTCGTCGGCATCCGGACAATCCTGGTGCACGGCGGCGGCCCGCATATCAGCTCCAGGTTAAAAGAGAAGGGGATCGCTGCGAAATTCCACAACGGCATCAGGGTAACGGATAAAGATACTTTGGAGGTTGTTGTCGACGAACTGGAAAAATTAAACATGAGCATCGTCAAAGAACTCGGAGAATATCATGGCGACGCGACCGGAATGAAAGGTCAGGAAAACATTATTCATGTTGAAAAAAAACAGTCCGATGAAGATTTGGGATTTGTCGGAACCATCACCAAAGTCGACAAGGAAGCGATCGAAAAGCACCTCCATCAGGGATATATCACCGTTGTTGCTCCTTTAGGAATCAGCGCCGAACGTCAGCCACACAACATCAACGCCGATGAGGTCGCCAGTGCGATTGCGACAGCATTTAAGGCGGAAAAGCTTGTCCTTTTGACCAATGTTCCCGGTGTCCTTTTAAGTGAGAGTGATCCCGAGACCCTCATATCAACGTTAAAAGTTCATGAAGCCGAGCAGTTGATCAAAAAGGGCATTATCAAGGGCGGAATGATCCCTAAGGTTAACTCATGTTTGGAAACCCTCGCCGGTGGAGTCCACAAAGCGCATATCGTTGACGCCCGTCTTAAACATGCCCTTTTGCTGGAAATTTTTACCGACCAGGGAATCGGAACACAGATCATTTCGGAAAAATAACAAAACCATTACACCTATTTTAAAAAATATGAAAGTTAAAGATATTTTCGATAACTATGATAAATACATCCTCAATACTTATAAGCGAACACCGCTGGTGATTGTCAAAGGAAAGGGGATGGATTTAACCGATATCCACGGGAAAAAGTATCTCGATTTTTTCCCCGGATGGGGTGTGAATAACGTCGGGCATTGTAATGTCAAAGTCATGAGCGCTGTCCGGGATCAGATTGACAAGCTTATCCATATCCCCAACAATCTTTATCACCCCCATCAGGCGAAACTGGCCAGGGAAATCATCCGGGCATCTTTTCCAGGCAAGGTTTTTTTCTGTAACAGCGGTGCTGAAGCGGCTGAAGCAGCTATCAAATTTGCGCGGGCATTTGGAAAAGGGGAACGCTTCGAAATCATCACCATGTTAAATTCCTTCCATGGACGAACCATGGGAGCTTTGACGGCAACCGCTCAGAAAAAATACCAGGAACCATTTAAACCGCTGCTAGACGGGTTTCGTTATGTTCCATTTAATGACATTGACGCCGTCAACGCCGCCATCAATGAACACACGGTCGCAGTTATGCTTGAACCGGTGCAAGGGGAAGGAGGCGTTAACGTTGCCGATCCCCAGTATGTGTTGAAATTACGTCGGCTTTGCGATGATAAAAAAATTTTGTTGATCTTCGATGAAGTTCAGACCGGGATGGGCAGGACCGGTGAAATGTTTGCGTTTAAACATTACAATGTTACCCCTGATATCATGACATTGGCCAAGGCCCTAGGAGGAGGACTTCCGATCGGGGCCATGGTTGTCAAAGACGAGCTGGCCGGGGTGTTTAAACCGGGAATGCATGCATCGACTTTTGCAGGAAGTCCCTTGGTATGCAGAGCCTCCCTTGGTGTCTTCAAGGCTATTTATTCGCAGAAACTCCTGGCGAATACAAAAAAAATAGGCGCCTATGCCAAGAAACAACTTCAATCATGGCAAAAGGAACTTCCCATTATTAAAGAGATTCGGGGACAAGGACTGATGATCGGAATAGAATTAACAGTTCCCGGACAAACAATCGTTGAGGACTGTCTTCAACAAGGTCTGCTGATTAACTGCACTCATGAGACAGTTCTTCGAATTATGCCCGCTTTGACGGTAACTAAGAAACAAATGGACAAGGCGCTGTCAATCATCAAAAACGCGTTATCCAGGGCCGCTGCCCTTGAAACTTCAAAAAGGGATTTATCATGAAACAGAAACGTGATCTTCTTAGCATGCATGATCTCAGCAGTTCCGAGATCCTGCAAATTCTCTCACAGGCGGCAAAACTTAAAAATGATAAAAGCCTTAAAACCACTCACTTAAAAGGCAAAACCGTCGGGCTGGTTTTTCAAAAACCTTCAAACCGGACACGGGTTTCGTTTGAAGTCGCAGTTTACCAGTTGGGGGGAAACTGTATTTATCTCGGGCCTGCTGAAATCAATCTTGGAAAAAGGGAGACCACTGAGGATGTGGCAAAAACATTATCCCGGTACCTGGACTGCATTGTTGCCAGAACGTTTTCCCATAAAGACATTATCGAATTGGGTAAATTTGCGACTGTCCCAGTGATCAACGGTCTTTCGGATCTTTATCATCCCTGCCAGGCTTTCGCGGACATCCTCACGGTTCAGGAAAAACTTGGTGATATCAGCAAAGTGAAGATCGCTTATATCGGCGACGGAAATAACGTTTGCCACTCGCTCCTTCTGATCTGTTCAAAACTGGGGATCAATATCAGCATCGCGACGCCCGAAGGATACGAAATCAGCAATGACGTCCTTGAATCAGCCCAATCATATGCAAAAGAGACCGGGACTGTCATTCACACGACTCATTTACCTGAGGTGGCCGTTGACAGTGCCAACGTTATTTATGCCGATGTATGGACCAGTATGGGACAGGAGGAAGAGACGGATAAACGCCTTAAAGATTTTAAAAATTATCAAATTAATGCCTCCCTGGTCAAACTGGCCGATCCCGGATATATTTTTCTTCATTGCCTTCCGGCCCATCGGGGAGAGGAAGTTACATCCGACGTTATCGACGGTCCCCACTCCGTTGTCTTTGACCAGGCTGAAAACCGGATGCATGCTGAGAAAGCCATTTTAATTTTCCTATTAAAAAAATAACAGGAGCAAACCGATGAAAAAAGTCGTTTTGGCATATTCGGGAGGATTGGATACTTCATGTATCATCCCTTGGCTAAAAGACCGCGGATATGAAACCATTGCTTTTATCGCCAATGTCGGCCAGGGCGATGATTTTTCCGCAGTTAAGAAAAAGGCGCTCAAATCCGGGGCCTCCAAAGCATATTGTGTGGACCTGCGCAAAGAACTGATTACCGAGTATGCTTTTCCAGCCCTCAAAGCCGGGGCGCTTTACCAGGGGAAGTATGTTCTGGCCTGCGCCTTGTCGCGACCATTAATCGCCAAACACCAGGTGCTGATTGCCAAAGATGAAAAAGCAGCGGCCCTGGTGCATGGATGCACAGGTAAGGGAAACGACCAGGTGCGTTTCGAAACAACATACCGTTTAATGGCGCCTGAGATGGAGATCATTGCTCCGGTGCGGGTATGGGAATTCAAAAATCGGGAAGAGGAGATCGAGTTTGCCAAGTCCCGGGATATTCCTGTCGCCATCACAAAAAAAAGCCCTTACAGCATCGATACCAATGTTTACGGCAAGGCCATCGAATGCGGCGTACTCGAAGACCCATGGGAAGAGCCGCCTGAAGAAGTTTTTACATTGACCGCCGATCCTTTAAAAGCACCGGACCTTCCGGAATATATCACAGTTGATTTTGAGCGGGGAATCCCGGTAAAAGTCAACGGCAGGAAACTCCAGCCACTGGCCCTGATTGACGCACTGAACCAGATTGCAGGGAAACACGGCATCGGACGGGTCGACATGATCGAAAACCGTTTGGTTGGAATCAAATCGCGTGAAATTTATGAAAATCCCGCGGCCACAGTCCTGCACTTGGCCTTATCTGAACTTGAGGCGCTGGTCCTTGACCGCGAAAGCATGCAGCATAAAGCGCGGCTCTCACATAAATATGCCGAGTTAACATATAACGGCTTATGGTGGACACCGTTGAAAAAACAATTCGACGCGTTATTCGATCAGATGCAGGAACGATCGACGGGGACATTGCGGATTAAATTGTTTAAAGGCCATGCCATGGTCGTTGGGCGCAAATCTCCTTTTTCCCGTTATAAAGAAAAAATGGCTACATACGGAAAAGGCGATATCTTCGACCAGAGCAAATCCGAAGGTTTTAATGCCTTGTGGGCCATGCCGTTTCAAGAATGAAATGAAGAGCGATAAAAAAGGATTCCTATGAAAAAACTTTGGGGTGGACGGTTCAACAAAAAAACGAATGAATTGGTGGAGAAGTTTTCCAACTCCATTCATTTCGACTCATTGCTCGCCCGATACGACTGTGTCGGCTCTCTCAAACACATTGATGTTTTAAAAAAGGCAAAACTTTTGACAACGAGAGAGCACCAGCAATTATCAACCGGGCTGAACCGGATTTTAAAGAGCATCAAGCTCGGGAGGTTCAAACCGGATCTGCGGTTTGAAGACATCCACTCGTATATTCAGCATTTGCTTGAGAGCGACAAAAAGATCGGAAAGGCGGCTCTAAAGCTGCATACCTGCCGGTCAAGAAACGACCAGGTCTTGTTTGATATCAAACTCTACTGTCTGATCAATCTGCTTAAGACAGAGAAGAACCTGATGAAATTACTTGCCGCCTTGAGGTCCCTGGCCGAGAAGAATAAAGATCTTTTGATGCCGGGTTTCACCCACATGCAGCATGCCATGCCTGTTAAAGTAAAAGACATGATCGGGGCCTATCACATAATGCTCGAACGAGATGAAATCCGTTTATTAAACGCGTTTAACGGGATTGAACTGACACTGGGTTCCGGAGCGATCGCCGGTACGATGATTCCGGCAGACAGCTATAATCTTCCTCAAGGAAACCTGCCTAAAAAAATCTCGGCGCCGGATAACAGCATTGCGACCGTTTCCGACAGGGACTTCGCGGTCGAAACGTTAAGCGCCCTGGCGATCATCGGCATGCATCTGTCGAGAATGTGCGAAGATATGATCTTGTGGACGACCAGGGAGTTTAATTTCATTGACATTGATGAGGCTTTTTGCACGGGAAGTTCTTTAATGCCCCAAAAAAAGAATCCCGACGTACTTGAACTGGTCAGGGGTTCGACCGGGCGGCTTTACGGAAACCTCCTCAGTATCCTTGTCGTACTGAAAGGTCTGCCATTGTCGTACAACCGGGACATGCAGCATGATAAAGAGCCTCTGTTCGATTCATTTAAGATTGTTCAGGAGTCTCTTGACGTGCTGGCCGAAATGATGCCGCACGTAACATTTAATGAGGAAAACCTGAAAAAAGAGCTCGAAGACGAATGCCTGTATGCCACTGACATTGCAGATTTCCTAGTTCAACAGGGCGTTCCTTTTAAGACTGCCCATGCTCTTGTCGGCCAACTGATTCAACTGAAGTTAAAGTCCAAAAAAAATCTTGTGGATATGCCAGAGTCAACCCTTAAAGAAATACATCCGGCGTTAACACAAAAAGCCATGAAAACCATTGTTAATGCCGAACGTTCGGTCAATTCAAAGAAATCGGTTCAATCCTGACCGCACTTTAAAACGGTACAGCATCCAAGGACAAACATGGAACATTTTAAGTACAAAAATAATTCACTTTACTGTGAAAACGTGAGCGTGGCCGCGATCGCCAGGGAATTCGGCACACCCTGTTACATTTACAGTTATCACGCCTTCGTTACGCAGCTTCAAAACATCAAAAAGGCGTTTGCCCCGGTAGACCCGCTGGTGTGTTTCGCCCTTAAAACCAACGATAATTCCGCCGTTATTAAAACCATGGTCGATCAGGGGGCGGGCTGCGATATCGTTTCCGGCGGAGAACTTTACAAGGCGCTTAAGGTCAACGCAGATCCTAAAAAAATCGTTTTCGCCTCGGTCGGAAAGACCGACACCGAAATCCGCGACGCCCTTAAAGCTGGCATTTTACTGTTCAACGTCGAATCCCTTCCCGAACTTTCAAGAATTAACGAAATCGCCGGGGAAACAAAGACGCGGGCAGGGGCCGCTTTAAGGATCAATCCGGACGTTAAAGCACCAACCCATGACCGAATCACGACCGGGACTCTCGATAAAAAATTCGGATTGGATCTGTCGACCGCGGAACTTGTCCTTTTGAACAGGCAGAAATATTCCTGGCTGGACATCAGCGGTATCCATATGCATATAGGTTCCCAGATTACCACTGTCGAACCTTACGTCGCTGCCATGAAGAAGGTGCTGGCCTTTCTCCATAAATTGGGCGGTGAAAATATTCCTTTAAAATACTTCGATCTGGGAGGAGGATTCGGCATCCCGTACGACCATTCTCCGGTCACTCCGATCGGCGATTTTGCCAAAGAACTCATTCCGCTTTTAAAAGAAACACGCTTGCGAATTATCATGGAACCCGGACGCTATATCACGGGAAACTCCGGAATCCTTGTCATGGAGACATTGTATATCAAGGATAACGGGGTCAAAAAATTCATTATTGTCGACGCGGGAATGAATGATCTTCCCCGCCCGTCGCTTTATGACGCCTATCATGAGATCGTTCCCGTCAAAAAAACATCCGCCCCCGAAGATGTTTTCGACGTGGTTGGCCCGATTTGCGAGAGCGGGGACTTTTTTGCCAAAAAGAGGACTATGCCTTCAATGAAAAGAGGAGATTTGCTGGCCATTAAAAGTGCGGGGGCCTATTGCTATGCCATGTCAAGTAACTATAATGTTCGAGGCCGGGGCGCTGAAGTCATGGTCAAAGGAAACGATTATCACCTTATCAGAGAAAGGGAAACCATCAAAGATTTACTGCGGGGCGAACAAATGCCTGATTTCCTTAAATCATAAATTTTATTATTCAATTAATAAGCAGGGGAACCATGTCATCACAAACAATCCACTTTACGAAAATGTCAGCAGCTGGAAATGATTTCATCATCGTCGATGCAGTTAAAAACTGTAATTATGTTTTTCTGGCCAAGAAAATGTGCGATCGTTCAAACGGAATCGGCGGAGACGGGCTTTTGATATTTGACCATTCAAAAATAACCGATTACCGCATGCGGATCATTAATGCTGACGGCTCCGAAGCGGAAATGTGCGGAAACGGCGCCCGATGTATGGCGGCCTATATCCGGGAATACAAGAAGCCAGCAAATAATTTGTTCGGGATGGAGACGATCGCGGGAATCATCATGGCCGATATCGGCAGTATTGAAGTCAAAGTCAAATTGACCAGGCCAAAAGACTATCGGCCTCGTGTTTCCCTGGAACTGAATTCGGTAAAGCTCAGCGCCGATTACATTGATACTGGCGTGCCGCACGCCGTCATTTTTGTCAGCGGTATTGAACGCATCGACGTCGCTACACTGGGAAGAAGTATTCGTTACCATCAGGAATTCAAGCCTCGCGGCACCAATGTGGATTTTGTGGAGCATCTTCCTAATAACATGATCGCGGTCAGGACTTACGAACGGGGAGTAGAGTCAGAAACAAAGGCCTGCGGAACCGGAAGCGTGGCTTCAGCCATTATTTCCTATTTACAATTAAATCCCGATGTGAATAATAAAAAGAACGCATCAATGAAGGTTCAAACAGCGAGCGGTGATATCCTGCGCATTACGTTTGATGTGGTAGCCGGACAGCCTGATAATGTCTGGCTCAAGGGACCTGCAAAATTTGTCGCCGAAGGCGCCTTTTTTTTACCTAAATAAATCAGTCTGTGGATACATTTCAAAATCTGCAACAATCAGGAGGATTTTATGTTCGAAGGAACGACCGTTGCCATCGTCACCCCATTTAAGAACGGCATAATCAATGAGCCAACCCTGAGAGATCTCATCGAATTCCATATCGAAAAAGGAACAAATGCCATTTTGCCATGCGGGACAACCGGCGAGTCACCAACCTTGTCTCATGAAGAACATGATAAAGTCATTGAAATCTGTATTGAAGCCGCGCGGGGAAGAGTTCCTGTTCTGGCAGGAACAGGGTCAAACTCCACAGCTGAAGCGATCCGCCTTACAAAACACGCCGCCGATGCCGGAGCAGATGGAGCCCTGGTCGTAACCCCATACTACAATAAGCCCACCCAGGAGGGGTTATACCTGCATTTCAAGGCGGTTGCCGAATCAGTCAAAATTCCCATCATCCTTTATAACATCCCGGGCCGTTGCAGCCGTAACATTGAACCTGTGACCATGGCCCGTTTAGCCAGGGACTGCAAAAATATCATCGGCGTCAAAGAAGCTGCGGGTTCAATTGAACAGATGCAGACCATCAAATCCATCTGCCCGAAAAATTTTCTTCTCCTTTCGGGGGATGACGCCTTGACCCTGCCGCTGCTGAGCATAGGAGGAAAAGGCGTTATTTCCGTCGCCGCGAATTTTATTCCGCATGATATCAATGCCATGATCGGGGCTTTCAATGCCGGTGATGTCCTGACTGCCCAAACCATGCATTACAAAATGCTTCCATTGATCAACGCTCTGTTTTGCGAAACTAATCCATGTCCCGTGAAAGAAGCCATGGAACTGTTAAATATGTGTTCGGCAGATGTCCGTCTGCCGATGTGCCGTCTTTCGGTAGAGAATCGCGCGAAAGTTAAAAAAGCATTACAGGACTACGGTCTTTTGTAACAAGAAAGGATTTCTTATGAATAATTTAGCGATAACCGGATGCCAGGGGCGAATGGGGCGCCGCATCGTGGCTCAAGCCATCATGGACGGATATTTTGAAATCGCGGCGTTAATCGAACGCCCCGGCTGTGTCGATGGAAGCGGAACCATGAACGGCATCCCGATCCAAACGTCCATATCAGCGATAGAAGGGTGCGACGTATTGATAGATTTTACGGCTCCCGAAAGCACCATGGAAAACGTCCGTTTTTGCAAGCGGCACGGTATCAGGATTGTGATAGGCACAACAGGTCTTTCCCCTGAACAGGAACAGGAAATCCGTAAAGCCTCTGAAACAATTCCGATAGTCCTTTCATCCAACATGTCTGTCGGCGTCAATATCCTGTTTAAGGCAACCGAACTTCTGGCCCAAGCGACGACGCCGGAATATTCGGTCCGCATTGTAGAGGCCCATCATATCCACAAAAAAGATGCTCCGTCAGGAACCGCCAAAACCCTTGCCAATCTCATCAAGGCTGCCTCTGCCAAGGAAGTTCAGGATATTGAATCGATCCGTGAAGGAGAGATTATCGGCGATCACGATGTGCTCTTCTCCAGCGATGAAGACATAATTACAATCAGGCACCACGCAAAGAGCAGAGATATTTTCGCAAAAGGCGCCATTGTTGCGGCAAAATTTCTGATGAAAGAGACCAGCGGCCTCTTTTCGATGCAGGATGTTTTGAAACTGAATTTTTAATCAGCGTGCAATAATACAACTACCGAAAGGGAAAACATGTCGTTCGAGATTGAATTTTCTGAAAGGCTAAAATCCATTCCGCCCTATCTGTTCGTCGAAATCGACAAAGCAAAACGCAAGGCTGTCGCCGAAGGAAGGGACGTCATCAACCTTGGCATCGGCGATCCGGACATGCCGACCGACCAGCGGATCATAGATGCCATGAAAGCGGCTGTCCAGGACCAGTCCAATCACCACTACGCCATGGATTCCAGTCTGCCTGAACTTCGCCAGTCCATCGCCAAATGGTTTAACCAGCGTTTCCATGTTTCGCTTGATCCTGATATGGAAATCTATCCGGTCATAGGCTCAAAAGAAGGGCTTGCTCACCTGCCTCTGGGCATCCTTAATCCCGGAGATAAAGTCCTTTTAACCGATCCGGCATATCCGGCATATCGCGCCTCACTCCTGTTCGCCGGCGCCAGAATCGTCGAACTTCCCTTAAAAGAAAGCCGCGGATTTCTCCCTGATCTTAAAAAAGCCGCGGAATTCAAGGGCATCAAATGCATGTACGTCAACTACCCTAATAACCCGGCGGCGACAACAGCGACTCGGGAATTTTATGAAGAATTGGTGTCGCTGGCGCGCGAAAAAGGGATCATCCTGATTTCCGATATGGCCTATTCCGAAATCTATTTTGACGGAGAAAAACCTTTAAGTATTTTTGAAATAGACGGAGCAAAAGAGGTCGCTATCGAATTCCACTCATTATCAAAAACATATAACATGACCGGATGGCGGGTTGGGTGGGCCTGTGGAAATCCGAAACTTGTTGCCGCCCTCGCCAAGGTCAAATCGAATTATGATTCCGGTATCTTCCAGGCCGTCCAGGTTGCCGCAATCGCCGCGCTGAAAACCCCAGAGGTTGAGGTCGATGATCTGAGGCGCATGTATGAAGAGCGCCGGGACTGCCTGATCAATAATCTGCGCGCCTATGGCTGGAAAATCACTCCGCCAAAGGGCGCCTTTTACGTTTGGGCAAAGGTTCCCAAAAAGTTCAATAATGATTCAATGCTCACATCAAAGACATTCCTTGAACAAGCTGACATCGTAGCCACGCCCGGGATAGGGTTCGGTCCGTCAGGAGAAGGATATATCCGCATGGCGCTGACGGTCGGAAAAGACCGGCTGGCAGAAGCCGCCCATCGGATCGGCAAAGTCATTTCATGAATATAAAAAATGAATCATCTGGGGAACCAGGTAAGCCAGCTGTCACGAATGTTAAAAAAGCCCATGTGGTTTTTCTTGCATTGGGCTCGAACATGGGGGACAGGCGCAAAAATATTGATCGCGCCTTGTCCCTTTTAAAACTTTACGGGTTAACCATACTTAAGGTCTCTTCCATAATCGAGACTGAACCTGTCGGCGGCCCGCCCCAGGAAAAATTTCTCAATGCCGCCCTGAAAGCCGAAACTTCCCTGAACCCTGTTAAACTGCTGTCGGTCTTAAAGTCGATCGAGACAGAAATGGGCCGAAAACCTTCCGGTAAAAATTTCCCCCGTCCCATTGACATCGACATTCTCTTATATGATAATATTTCAATTAACAGCCCGACGCTAATAATCCCTCATCCCCGAATGTTCGAGAGGGATTTTGTTAAAAGACCTCTGAAAGAAATCGAACCGCACATTCTTGACCAGTTTTAAGATGCGGGCTGCGAGGAGAAAAAACACTTTAATGAAAATTATTTCAAGCATTTCCCGATTGAGAAAAGAGCTTGATTACGAACGCAGGCGGGGCAGAAGCATTGGTTTTGTTCCGACTATGGGGGCCCTTCACGAAGGCCACGCATCTTTGATACGACAATGCCGGCGCGAAAACGACGTTGTCGTTATCAGTATTTTCGTCAATCCAATTCAGTTCGGCCCGGCTGAGGACTTTTCAGCCTATCCTCGCCAAAAACAAAAAGACGTTCAGCTGGCCGAACAAAACGGCTGTGACATTGTTTTTCATCCCGACGCCCGTCAGCTTCTTCCGTCCGGATTCAATACCTATGTCGAAGTCCCGCAATTAAGCAGGGGTTTGTGCGGAGCGAGTCGCCCAGGCCATTTCAGGGGAGCAGCGACCATCGTTGCAAAATTTTTCAACATTATTAATCCACATCGCGCCTACTTTGGTCAAAAAGATTACCAGCAACTGGCAATTATTAAAATGATGGTCGCCGACCTTAACTTTCCGATAACAATCAGAGAAGTAAAAACGTACCGGGCATCGGATGGACTGGCCATGAGTTCCCGCAACGTTTATCTCTCTCAAGACCAGCGGAAAGAAGCCCCGGCTATCTATCATGCCCTTCAAAAAGCCCGGCAAAAAATTCGTAACGGCGAAGTCGACGCGGCAAAAATAAAACTTATGGTGAAGACTCATATCACTCGGAACTCGTCGGGAAAAATCGACTATGTCGAATGTGTCGACGCAAAAGAATTATCACCGTTAAAAACTATTAAAGGCCGGTGTTTAATTGCCGTCGCAGTATTTTTTGGGAAGACGAGATTAATTGATAATATTCTTTTACAAATCTAATTTTTTGTGCTTATAATCATTAAACTTATTCGTCGAGGTCAATGAAAAAACCATTCGTTATGATAAAGCGCTCAGACGAACATAAACACAAAATTGGTATCCTGGGCTGCGGTGCAATCGGTTCTCACATCGCTGCAGCCGTCATCCGGCAGCTTCAATCTGAGACGGAACTATCGGCCATCTACGATATTGTCCCCGAAAAAGCCAAATCCCTGTCCTCAAAATTAGGTCGACCTGCACTCATTAATACCTCAATCGAGGCCCTTATCTCGGCGTCAGATTTTATCGTCGAAGCTATAAACTCTCCCCGGACTAACGAAATTATCGATAAGCTTATTACGGCCAAAAAAGACATGCTTGTCATGAGCGTCGGCCAGCTTTTGCTTCACCCCGATTTACTCAAAAAAGCGGCCGGGAACGGGAGCAAGATCATTATTCCTTCAGGAGCAATTGCGGGGATCGATGCCATCAAGGCGGCTAAAATTGCCGGCATCAAAGAAATCTCTATCACAACAAAAAAACCAGTTCAAGGTCTTCTCGGGGCCCCGTATTTAAAGAAGAAAGGGTTGGACCTTCAAACAATTAAAGAGGAGACCGAGATTTTTAGCGGGGGGGTCCTGGAAGCAATCAAGGCTTTCCCGCAAAACATCAACGTAGCCGCCACCGTTGCCCTGGCAGCTGATGTGAAAGACATTCTCCGTATCCGCATTTGCACCTCACCGGCTTTCAAATACAATGTTCACGAAATTCGCTTAAAAGGCGATTTTGGGGAAATTATGACTGTCACCCAAAACGTCGCCTTTCCTGATAATCCCAAAACCAGCTATCTTGCGGCGTTGTCCGGAGTAGCCGCTCTACGCTCTTTTTATGGAAATATAAAAATCGGAACATAGGAGTTCCGACTTATTAAAAATCTCAGAAAGGGGGTGAGAGGATGGCGAAGAAAGTAGCTAAAGTCGGAGTCAAAAAAGAAAAGGGTTACCTTTATTTTGTTGACAAAGACGGGGACGTATCTTGCGCAAAAATGGCGCGAGGCGCAGAAAAAGGCGGTAAACCGAAAAAGGTCGCCAAAGCTGGCGTGAAAAAAGAAGCTGGTCTGCTTTATTTCATCGATAAAGACGGCGACATCTCCTGCGCAAAAATGATCCGCGGAGGTTCCAAGAAAAAAGCTGCCAAAAAGGCAAAGAAACCAGCCAAAAAAGCAGCAAAGAAGGTCGCAAAAAAGAAAACAGCAAAAAAGAAAAAATAGTTTCTTTTCTGTGATAAAATAACCCCGCATCTTTCGACACAGCTTATAGTTTTACAGCCTTGTTCAAGCTATGTCTTTGGAAGATCGCGGGGTTATTTTTTTAATTCCTATGAGCCTGTCAATTATAAAACATGTCCAACAACCACATCACCATAACGAGCGCCTGCGAACACAATCTCAAAAATATCAGCCTGAAGATTCCAAGGAATACGTTCACGGTAATTACCGGACTTAGCGGTTCAGGCAAATCATCACTGGCCTTCGACACAATTTATGCTGAAGGTCAGCGACGTTATGTCGAGAGTCTCTCGGCTTATGCCCGCCAGTTTCTTGATCAGCTGCAAAAACCCAACGTCGAGCATATCGAAGGACTGTCGCCGACTATCGCGATAGAACAGAAGACGACAAGCCATAACCCTCGTTCCACAGTCGCCACTCAAACCGAGATTTATGATTTTCTTCGCCTCCTTTTTGCACGGGTTGGAATTCCGCATTGTCCCAAGTGCAATAAGGCAATCAAACGTCAAAGCGCCCAGGAAATTGTCGAACAGATCCTCAGGCAGCCGGAGGGAACAAAGATTGTCCTCATGGCGCCGCTCATACGAGGGAAAAAAGGGGAGTACCGCCAAATTCCAAATCAAGTCTCCAAGGCAGGCTTTGCCCGTTTCAGAGCGGACGGGGTCATTTATTCAGTTGACGAAAAAATCTCCCTGGACCGGTATAAAGTCCATGATATCGACATCATCATTGACCGACTGACAATCAAAGCCGACGTAAAAAAACGATTGACCGACTCGGTCGAAACGGCCCTGGCTGTTGGGAAAGGCATCCTGATAGTCAGCGGGAATAATAAGCATAAAGATTTCCTTTTCAGCGAGCATTACGCCTGCATTGATTGCGGGATTAACATCAGCGAGATAGAACCCAGAATTTTTTCATTTAACTCACCCTATGGCGCATGCCCGTCCTGTAATGGTCTCGGAACAAAGATGGAGATTGATCCCGACCGCCTTGTCCCTGACCCCGAAAAGCCCTGGGTTTACGCGATCGCTCCATGGAGACGGGGAAGGCATAACTACATGATGTATTACCGGGCGGTCCTCAAGGAACTTGCCGATCTTTATGACGTTGATTTAGATATTCCATACAGCCGTCTTACGCCAAAATTTAAAAAGATCCTTCTCCACGGTTCTGAGGACGAAATCTGGGGAAAGACATTCACCGGGGTCCTCGCCTACATGCAACGATTGTTTGCTGAAACTGACAGTGACTGGCTAAAGGACGAGATATCAAAATATATGTCAATCCAGCCGTGTCCCACGTGCAAGGGAAAACGGCTAAAAGATGAGTCCCTAGCTGTCAAAATCAACGGAATGAATATCGCGGACATTACTTCGTTTTCTACACTCCAGGCCACTGACTTTTTTAAAAATATTCTTTTAAGCAAGGAAGAAACAATTATTGCGGAACAAATCCTTAAGGAAATCCTTCGCCGTCTTAATTTTTGTATCAACGTCGGTCTTGATTACTTGACGCTGGACCGAAGGAGTTCGACCTTATCGGGAGGAGAGGCCGAGCGAATCCGCCTTGCCACGCAAGTTGGTTCGGGATTGGTCGGTGTTGTTTACGTTCTTGATGAGCCCAGTATCGGATTGCACCAAAAGGACAACCAGCGCCTTTTAAACACCCTTCATTCTCTAAGGGATCTCGGCAATACCCTCATCGTCGTTGAACATGATGAAAGTACGATCCGAAACGCTGATTTTATCGTAGATCTTGGGCCAGGTGCAGGGATTCACGGCGGTGAAGTGATTTTCGCAGGACCTTCTGAAGATCTTTTGAAATGCGCCGAATCCTTGACTGGAAAATACCTTCGCGGGGATTACAAAATTCCTATCCCGGAGAAAAGACGACCGATCAATCCGCAGAAAGCGCTCTTCATCGAAGGCGCTTCCGCGAATAATCTTAAAAACATTAACGTTAAATTCCCTTTAGGCACGCTTATCTGCGTTACCGGTGTGTCGGGATCGGGGAAGTCATCGCTGATTGAAGAAACGCTTTACCCCGCACTTTCCCGTCACCTTTCCCGTTCAAAAAACCACTCCGGCCATTATTCAGCAATTAAAGGGATCGAGCACATCGACAAAGTTATTGTAGTCGACCAATCGCCGATCGGCCGGACTCCCCGTTCCAACCCAGCAACGTATACCGGTGTTTTCAGTCATGTCCGCAGCCTGTTCAGCAATCTCCCCGAATCAAAGATGCGCGGCTACAAACCCGGACGGTTCAGCTTTAATGTCAAGGGAGGACGGTGTGAATCCTGCAAGGGTGACGGGATAAAAAAGATCGAAATGCATTTTCTTCCAGATGTTTATGTTGAATGCGAAACTTGCCATGGCAGACGGTTTAATGAACAAACCCTTGATGTTTATTTCAAAGATAAAAATATCTTCGACGTGCTCGACATGTCTGTCGAGGAAACGAACGTTTTGTTTGAGAATATCCCTCCTATAGCCCGTATTCTTCAAACCCTCATTGATGTCGGACTGGGATATATAAAACTCGGACAATCCGCGACGACCCTGTCCGGCGGGGAAGCCCAGCGTGTAAAGCTCGCGAGTGAACTTTGTAAACAAGCCACAGGGAATACGCTTTATATCCTGGATGAACCCACAACGGGGCTCCATTTTGCAGATGTTCATAAACTGCTCGATGTTTTGCAGCGCCTTGTCGATCTCGGGAATACCGTCATTGTCGTTGAACACAATCTGGATATCATTAAAAACGCTGATTATATTATTGATTTGGGACCTGATGGAGGCGATAAAGGAGGGACCGTCGTCTTCACCGGCTCGCCTGAAGATATTATCAACCATCCCCAATCCTATACCGGTCAATATCTTCGTCCACTGCTTATCAGGATGTGACGCTAGTCATTGAAAAGTAAAATAATACTGTTATAATAACCATACTTTAATCT
>JBFMEN010000014.1:0-24545 GCA_040753435.1 Candidatus Omnitrophota bacterium
CTTACATATTTCATGCATACAGATCTTAAAAAAACCTTAAGGGTTTTGATTGTTGAAAATAGTGAGGTTGACAGCCGCATGTTGTTAGGCATGTTGTCCCGGGGACCTTACGGAACTTTTGAGGTCGAAACCTGCGACTCACTTAAGACCGCCCGCGCATTTCTTTCCACAGAAAAATTTGATGTTGTCCTTCTGGATCTCAATCTCAACGACAGCAATGGAATTGAAACTCTCGAGAGTGTTCATAAAGAATTTCCGGAAATCGCCATTGTTGTAAATACCGGAGCTTTTCAGGATGATTTGGGACTTAAGTCGGTTACAATGGGGGCCCAGGATTATTTGATTAAAGGGATGTATAAAGCGTATGGGTTGGTGAAGGCGCTTTATTATGCAATTGAAAGAAAAAAGGCAGAGCTCGACCTTGAACGAGCGCTGGCCAATCTTCAAGAAACCCAGGGACAGTTGATCCGCGCCGAGAAGATGAATATCATCGGAAGCATAGCCAGCGGCGTTGCCCATGAAGTTAAAAACCCCCTCGCAACCATTTTATACGGCGTTGAATATCTTGATACGGCCCTCAAAGAGCGCGATAAGAAAATCGATTTGACGTTAAACTCGATGCGTGAGGCCACACATAAAGCTAACAACATCGTTAAGGATCTCCTGGATTTTGCCAGTCTCTCTGACATTAAAAAGCGTAATTGCCGGATTGAAGAGGTTATCGAGAGCGCGTTGAATTTAACCCACCATCAATGCGAAAAAAATAATATTATTGTCATCAAGGAATTTACGCGGGATGTTCCCTCAATTTATATCGACCCAAACCGAGTTGAACAAGTGATTGTTGATGTCGTTCTCAACGCGATTTTATCTATGAAGAAAGAAGGGACATTAACAATTAAAATTTATACAAAGAAATTCTCGCTTGGGGACGTTGACTCGCCCAGCAGTCTTGAAGATATTATTCCTCCAGGGACCGATGTTGTTATCGCAGACTTTGATGACACAGGGCATGGTGTACGCCGGGAAGATTTACCCAAAGTCTTTGATCCGTTTTTTACAACGAGAAGGGCCAGGGGAGGAGTGGGGCTGGGATTATCGATCGCAAGAACAATCATGACAAATCATAACGGTTTAATCGGGCTTTCAAACCTTTCTCAAAAGGGAGCCCGGGCCAGATTGATTTTCAGAATTTAAGCGAAAAGACATGAATAAAAAAACGGTATTAATAATAGATGACGAGGTGGCGTTTACCGAAATGGTAAAATTGAACCTTGAGGCATCGGGACGATTTATTGTTAAGATTGAGAATAATCCCCATTTGACCGTATCAACCGCACTTTCCTGCCTGCCTGATGTTATTCTGCTTGATGTTGTTATGCCTGATATCGAAGGCCCTGACGTTATTGGAATGTTTCGAAAAGAACCCTTACTGTGCGATATTCCGATCATTTTTTTAACCGCCACTATCCGAAAAACCGAAGCCCAGGGAGACGACGGGGTGATCGGAGGCCATTTGTTCCTAGCCAAACCATGTTCAGTAGACGAATTAATCCAGGCAATCGATTCCAAAACATGGTAAGGTCAAAAGCAGCTGAGATTTCCACGGCTGCTATTTACCATGCACTTCCTGTATGTTATAATTTTTTCAATGTTTAAACAAATATTATTAGTCATTATACTAAGCAATTTTGTATCTGCCGTGGCTTTTCCTGCCGGGATTCAGTGCCCCTCACCGGATTATGAAGTTGAAGCCGCTATTGTCGGTGCTGAAATTCGACAAAGCGAAGATGCCGACCAGGAACTTTTTTTTCTGATCCAGTTAATCAATCGTTCTGTAAATAAAAAAATTGACTTCGATGAACCGTTTCGTATTGATGTTAAAGACGAGTTTGAGAATAGATATCATTCCATGAGTTCGGAAGAAAAGAGACGGCGGACAAAGTCAACCAGTCTTTATCCGCAAGAAAAATTCACAATACCTTGCCGATTTCAATTGCCGGTGATAACTGCAGAAAATATTTCCGTTTCGGTCTCAGATCATTCGGGGAAGATCGCGCAGCATCTTAGTATGAAAACTTCGGAAATCAAGAACTGGGGAGGCAAATCCCCGGATGACGCTTCAAATGAGGATCTCCAGGTCCTTTATCCTCGTGAGAAAAAAATATTTGCACCAGGTGACATTATTTATCTGAAAGTCAAATTTTCGGAACGTGCCGGTCGTCCCGGCAACCTTCACGTCGTCATGCCGCACTATATTTTAAGCGATGAGAAAGCCCAGGGGCAATATGAGCTCAGAGTTCCTCCGGATGCGGCGGAGGGGGATTTTCAGGTCATTGTTCTGGCGGTATGGGGAACTCCCCCAGAAAGCCGGGTCATTTCGAAAACACTTTTTTTACAAATTAAAGGATAGTTGTTCATGCTGAATTGGCATCATGGGTGTTACCGATTGATCATTTTCATAATGGTCACGATCATCATTGCTTCAGGATCCGCTGTTTCTGACAATAATCCGTCATATTTATTGAAACTCGATAATTTTATCAGCGCTGTTTTAAACAATCATGAAGCCGGCGAACACGGTCGTTCGCTTATAGAATCCTTCAAGGATGATTTTCCGACGATAAAAAATGCTGATGATGAAATCGGGCGGCTCAATGACCAGGTGAATTATATTGTATTTCTGGAATCCCGCATCCGGTTTTTCAACAAAAATAACGGCCTTTTAATGTCTTTTCTTGAACCATTTTCACAGCAACAGGATGTTGCCGACGGGTTGTCACGATTTAAGGGACAACTTGATGCGGTCCACGAGAAGACTTTCCAATCGGGCCTGCATGATCTTCAGTATGGCGATTTCCATGGAATGCGAATGGTTCTCAGGAAGCTGGAAAGCCGTCTGTCGTCAAATCTTCAGGAACTTCAGGTTATCAATGATGGTTTTCGTTCAATCAAGATGGGAGTTCTGAAGAAAGGGTTGGTGAAACAGCAGGGGGTTAACGATGGTGAAGTATCACGGTTAAATAAAATTTTAAATGAAAGGAAAAGTGTTGTTGAGCGACAAAATATTTATATCCAGGGATTACAGAAGCAAGTTGATGAAATGAAACTCGGATTAGAGATATTTCGTGAGCGTCTCCAGGAGACGAACCAGAAGGTCGATCGATTGACGAAAGAATTCGCCGCCGCATCGCTTGATTTATTTGAAACACAAAAAAATGCGGCGGATAAAGGTGAGAAAGCTGATTTTTTTGAATCAGAACTTTCTGAAACAAAGGAGCGCTTGAGGCTTATTCAGCGCATCATCCAGGAAAAGGATGAGCATATTCAAACACTTGAACAGGAAATGCTGATTTTTCAGGAAAGGTTTGGCCGGAATAACGCGGATGGAGAACTGGTTTCAGAATTGAGGGGAGAGGTTAATGATCTTGTCCGGGAGCTTCGGAACAAGATCGATCAGAGCCAGAAAAAGATCGCGTTACTCGATGATGGTTTCCGTGAAATCGCATTAAAGAATGCACATCTTGAATCGGAACTGCTTAAGCGGGATTTGGCGTTGTCGTCTTTTAAAAAACAAATCGCTCAAAAGGACGGGATGATCGATGATCTGGAAAAAGCATACCGATCGCGTGAACAGAAAATTTTTGAGCTTAAAGGAATTGTAAAAATTTATCAATTGAAATTGCTGGATTATCGGGCCATGGTGATGGGACAAGAAATAACTGATAAAAATGATGCCCATAATCGCGGGCTTTCATTTAATTCCTTAGACAGAGTGCCGGAACAAATTCAGGGGCAGGATTTCCTGACTGTCTCTGACCTTCCTCAGTTGCACCCGCTGTCATTAAGTCAAATCCAGATATCGACGAAAGGAGAAATCAAAAAGATTTATGACGCAAAAAAGCCATAAACCCTCCGTCAGATGTATTCTTTTTAAAATCCCATTTTTGGCTGTAACATTTGTGTTCGTTATGTCTGCCGTTGTTTTTGCAAATAATGATGAGGATATTCGAAAGTCCGTAGTCAAGGTCTATGTCACATCTAACAGCATTGATTTTTTAAAACCATGGCAGTCAACTGGAAGCCGCTCGAGTTCCGGTTCGGGTTGTGTTATCGAAGGGAACAGGATTATTACCAATGCTCATGTCGTAGAAGACAGCACCTTCATTCAAGTCCGGAAGGAAACTTCACCCAAAAAATATACCGCAAGACTTGTCGCCTTTGGTCATGATTGTGATCTGGCCGTCTTAACCGTTGACGATCATGAATTTTTTAATGACATTAAAGCTGTTGAATTTGGAAGTCTTCCTGAATTGCGGGATTCTGTCATCGTCATGGGATTCCCCCAGGGCGGCGACAAATTGTCGATGACGGAAGGGGTTGTTTCACGGATCGAAGTTATTCATTATGCCCAGAGTTCAAAGCAATTGCTTGGTGTTCAGATTGACGCTGCAATCAACCCGGGCAATAGCGGTGGACCTGTTGTCAGAGCCGGGAAAGTCGTCGGGATCGCGATGCAAATGATGACAAGCAGTCAGAATATCGGCTATATGATTCCGGTCCCGATTATTCAGCATTTCCTTAAGGATTTTGAGGATGGAGTTTATGACGGTTTCCCTACATTGGGGATAGAATATCATACAACCGAAAACGCCTCCTTGAGGGAATATTATGGGGTTAACCAGAGCGACAGTGGTATCCTCATCAGTAATGTTCTTCCATATTCGCCAGTCGATCAAATCCTTCAGCGCCATGATGTTATGGTTGCTGTTGACGGGGTTCCGATTGCCGAAGATGGAACTTATGAATTCCGGAAAAACGAACGCCTTTCATTTTCCTTTTTGACGAATTCAAAACAGGCAAAGGATAAGATCCGGCTTAAAATTCTTCGCAATAGGGAGGAGAAAGATGTTGATATTATCCTGAACTCAATGGATCCTCTCGTCCCTCGGGCAAACACAGTCAAAAAGCCGTCGTATTACATTTATGGCGGTTTAGTGTTTACAACTCTGACCACAGATTTGATCCGGTCCTGGGGTGACAAATGGTGGCAGCGGGCCCCGTTTGATTTTCTTTATTTTTTAATCGGAGAAGGGCGGTTGAACACTGAGCGCCGCAAGGAAGTGGTTGTCCTGCTGGACGTGCTTCCCGATGATACGAATTCAGGGTATTTGGACTTTAATCACCAGGTCATTATTTCTGTCAATGGCAAAAAGTTTTCTTCATTCAATGAGTTTGTTTTGATTCTTGAAAAAGAAAACGACAATTACGTTGTTTTTGAAACGCTAGATAATTACCAAATCGTTATTTCCCGCAAGAATATCGATGAAATAACAGACAAAATTTTAAAGAGGAACAATATTGCCCAAAGGTATTCCGATGATATCAGAGATTTGCTGGTCTTCTGACAGGCGGATGGATTTATTTTTTTCGTCACATTAGAAAAGAAATAGCCCGGGTCCAGCTATCATCCGGAGGGAACGTCATCGCTGATTGACCCGGGCTATTTCTTTAACTACTTCAGTTTCTATCGGTGCTTCTTTACCATTTCTGATTCCGGCTTCAGTTAACAATATTTGATCTTTTTGGCTATGGTCCTTAAATCCTCACGAAAAAACCCTTCTTGAAAGAAGGGTTTTTTCAGATTAACGGAACTCTTTCAAGTTACGGCAGCCAGACAATCATGTCCTCCATGGCGAAAGGATTTAGATTCACGGCTTTGTGCCCCGCCCTTTCGGGCGGTTTACGTTTGTCATTGTCAAATTAAGTATAGCATTCTTTTTCGACAGGAAACAAGTCTTTGCGCTGTTCTTATTTTAAATCCGGTTTATTGAAAGCCCTTGCGAAGAATCTCCCGGACTATTATGATATTTCAGGTTAAATCACCTTGGGACCGTTTATGAGGAAAGCGTTTTCCTTTTTTGTAAAATGACACAGCCGAAAACATATTTCAGCCTTTTTGCCAAAGGTTTTTTAATCGGCATCGCCGGGATTATCCCTGGGGTTTCCGGTGGAACAATTATGTTTCTAACAGGGATTTATCAGGAAATCATTGAAGCCTTGTATTCGTTTGATCGAGCGTTTGTTAAGCGGGTGCTTCAAGGAAATTTTTCTGGGGCCTTCGCAAATACCGGCTGGAAGTTTCTTGTTGCAGTATCTGCGGGAAGTCTGTTCGCAATTTTTCTACTCTTGGGGGTTTTTCAATGGCTTTTGGTTCATCAGCGGATATATCTGTACTCGTTTTTTTTCGGACTTACTGTTGCGGCTGTATTTGCCATCTCCCTTAAAATTAGAAAAGGCGATTTCGCTAAAATGGCGGTCGGGATGGCTGGCGCCGTTGCCATGTACAACCTGATCGGAATGATCCCCATAGAAACCCCGGAAACATGGTGGTTTTTGTTTTTAAGCGGAACGATTGCTGGATGCGCAATGCTTCTCCCTGGTGTCTCAACGGCATTTATTTTAGTACTATTGGGAAAATATGTTTATGTGGCCACGGCAGTAGCTGAATTCAACATCGGAGTTATAGTAATTCTGCTGCCGGGTTTGATTGCGGGTTTTTTTGCGTTTGCCCGGTTAATTCAATGGCTGCTGAATCATTATCATGATCTGACGCTGAGTTTTTTTGCCGGTTTAGTCGTGGGTTCGCTTCGAAAAATATGGCCCTGGAAAGAACTGACCGATATTTCTTTTACGCCCTCAGGAAATGTTTTTCCGACTATGGAAGTAAATGCCCTTCCCCCTCCGGACATCATTGCAATCATGTCTGTTATTGTATTATTTTTGTTTGGGGCCGTGATTGGCTTTCTTTTTGACAGGAAGGGACGTTTTATTAAAAAATGAATGCCCGTTTAGTTGATTAATGATTTTAACGATGTTGTTCTGGGCATGATTGATATGCGCTTTCTGAATGTTGTCGTGTACAAACGGTGATGAAGCGGAAACCAGATCAGCGACATGAAGAAGAGGGACGGTTTTAAACTTGTTGTAATTCGATGCGGCCATGACGCTTGCACATTCCATATCGACAATATCTGTTTTGGCCGTTTTAAGCAATTTCATGTATTTTTCTTCAAGGATAAGCGATCCTACGCTGACACACTGGCCTTTCTTGGCTGGAATGATGGGCGTTACAGGGACCGGCACAGGGATCAGATCGGGTTTGTCAAGGAGCATTGACGTAAAGCTTTCCATGGCGAAAACTTTTTCAGGGGTCACAATTGTCCCAATGGGAAACCGCTCATGATCGAGACTCCCGCAGGTTCCGATAAAAATGATGCCATTGCACGGAGAATTTTTAAGTGCGAGAACGGTGTCGCCGTTGAAAAGAGATCCTGCCTTAGTTTCGATAACTGTGAAGTCCGGGTGCTGATATGTGCGAAATGGAGTTGCTGAATGATGCGGCGAAAGATGCAGACCTTGCCTTAATGTCCGTGTTAAGAACGGAGTGATGATGCAAACCGGTTTAACATCGTGTTGCTCAATTCCGAATAGATTTTTAAATGGTATGGGCATGATTTTGGCACCTCGTGTTTTCTTGGGATGACAAATTATAACAAAGCCAAACCGAAATATTAAGGGGTTTCTATGAAATATTCAAAAATAGCGGAAACGGATTTGATGGTATCGTCAGTGAGTTTGGGGACATGGGCTCTGGGCGGCCTTAACTGGGGAGATGTAAATAAAGAAGAGGCGATTGGAGCCGTCCATGCCGCAATCGACCATGGAATTTCATTGATCGACACGGCCCCTTTTTATGGATATGGGAATGCTGAGCGGCTTATCGGTGAGGCGTTGGTTGGTCGGAGGGAAAAGGTTGTTTTGGCAACCAAATGTGGTCTGGTTGGTAAAGGAAAGGGAGTGATCTGTTGTCTGAAACCTGAAAGTATACGCAAGGAAATTAACGATTCTTTGGTCCGATTAAGAACAAATTATATTGACCTTTATCAATGCCATTGGCCGGATGAATCAACTCCTATTGAGGATACTGTTTCCTGTCTAAAAGATTTGCAGGCTGAAGGCAAGATTCGTTATATTGGAGTCTCAAATTTTTTGCTTCCATTGCTTAAGAAATCTGCTGCTTTAGCGCATATCGTAACTTTGCAATCACATCTTTCACTGTTGCAACGACAACTTCAGGAGAATATCTTGCCTTACTGCGCAGAGCATGGCATCGGGGTTTTGACTTATGGCTCCCTCGGCGGAGGCATTCTTACGGGAAAATATGCCCGGCCAAAGGATTTCCCAAAAGATGATGCGCGGAGCTTTTTCTATAAATTTTACAAGGGGGAGAAATTCAATCAGGTCAAAATTTTTCAGGATAAATTGAGAACTCTAGATTTGCCGTTAAATCAAATTGCGCTCAACTGGGTCCGTCATCAGAAGGGAATCATTAGTGTGCTGGCGGGTTGCCGAAATGCCCGGCAAGTCATTGATAATATCGAGGCAGTTGAATGGGACTTGAATCCCGGCCAGCTTGCCTTCATCGACAAGGCTCTAGAAGAATGCAACCTTTAGCTGAGCTTGAAGAAATTACACTTTATGTTCATCGGGAATTTCCCGGGTTTGGCCTTAACAAAACTAATTCCGCGATCCGTCTTCTTTATGAAATTTCCAGAAAGGATGGTGCCGATTTTAGCAGGATTATTCCCGACCGTCTGCGTTTGAGCCGGGATTTTTCTCAAATCAAGGATTTTTTGCTTGCGGTACGCTATCCGACTCTCAATAACGAGGAGCGGATGAGCATTCCTCCAGTAACGCCGCTTAAGTTTTGTCACGACGAAATCGTAAACCATGGAAATCAGCCAAGGGCACTGCGCCGTGTCTTTTTTGAAAAGAAGATTGCTTCATCGGCATTTTTGGCGCAGCTTAAATCTAAATTGCCGGACACCCCGTTTGAAGAAATTTCTTCATACAAAGATTACGTTGCAAAGCACGCCTTTTCGATCCCTGATTATAACAAGCGGGCCGAAACTCTTTTTGTGATTGAGGAAAACTATGATTTTTTCCTCCATTGTCCCTGTACCAATCTGGCCCGGCCCTGTGGTTATTACATCCTTAACGCCGGGATGGGATGTGTTTATGATTGTGCATATTGTTACCTTCAGGGATATACAAATTCTCCCGGCCTTATGGTTCCGGCGAATCTTGATGATATTTTAGAAAACTTCCGAGGCTATTATCGAGACGGAATAAGGGTCGGGACCGGACAGTTTACTGATTCGCTTGCCATGGATGATTTGACCGGCTTTTCACTGCGGATCATTGAATTTTTCAGAAAGTTTCCCGGCGCCTATTTTGAATTTAAAACCAAAAGTGCCTGTGTCGGCAATCTTGTTAATACCATGCCGGCTGCTAACATTTTGGTTTCCTGGTCTGTTAATCCGCAACATATGATAGATGCTCATGAAGGGCTAACAGCTTCATTGGATGAGCGACTTTCTGCAGCCCAAAAGTGTGTTGATGCCGGATATTACACGGGTTTCCATTTCGATCCCATTGTTTTCTATCATGGCTGGGAAAAGGATTATGAACTGGTGGTAAAGAAAATTTTTGAACGAGTGCCATCTGAAAGGATCCGGTGGATTAGTCTGGGATGCTTGAGAATGTCGATGGGAGTAAAGCAGGTCATGGAAAAACGTTTTCCGGATTCCAGTTTACTCGATGCGGAGACAGTCCTGGGTTTCGATAAGAAGGTACGCTATCCTGAGCGAATTCGGCGTGACATTTATAAAAGAATGTTGGAGATGATCGCTGATTACAGCCGAGGGGATGTTTTTACCTATCTTTGCATGGAAGATGAGGATATGAACGCGAATTTGGCGATTCCGCACTGGAGCAGTCATTGACCTTCCTTCAGAATTTGGTATAATCACAATTCAATTTTACCCTATATTAAAGGAGCCCCCGTGAGCAGCGCCTGCGGAAAAATCATCATTGAGACCATGGCTGTGATTTTTGATATGGACGGTGTGATTACAGATACCATGCCATATCATTTTAAGGCATGGGAAAAAGCCTTCAGTGAAGTCCTTGGATATCGAATTCGGGAAAAAGATATTTATTTGCGGGAAGGGAGCAAGGGGGCGTTTGCTCTTGAGGAAATTTTTAAGGAGTATGGGTGGTCTCATCAGCCGGATATCCTGAATCAGTTGCTGATGAAGAAAGAAGAAGTTTTTCCTCAAATCGTCAAGATCGAATTCATCAAAGGCTCGCTGGAATTTTTGTCGTCAATTAAAGCGCAGGGTTTCCAGACAGCCCTTGTTACCGGAACATCTCTTCCGGAACTTAAGAAAATGCTTAGTCACGACATCCAAAGCTCGTTCAATGTTATTTTAACGGGCTCTGATGTCGTTCACGGCAAGCCGAATCCCGAACCGTACTTAACGGCGTTAAAAAAATTAAAGCTTAATTCATCTGACGCCGTGGTTCTTGAAAACGCCCCGCTCGGGATTAAGTCGGCAAAAGCAGCCGGCCTTCGATGCCTCGCATTGTCTACGTCCCTTTCTCGGGAATATTTACATGAGGCCGATTTTATTTTCAAGTCGTACGATGACATTAATCAACACGTTCAGTTTTTCAAGGCAAAACGAACATGAAACCGCATCGTATTTTACTCCTTTACAAAATCAGCGCTTATCAGCATTACCGGAACGTTTCCTGCGAAACCAGGCCGGACTCCATAGAAGTGAACCGTTTTAAACAAACGCATGAAGAACATTACAAGACCATCAACTATGTTGAAAACGTTCTTAGGGAGCTTGGGCTGATGTACGAGAAATTTGAGCGCGAACAGATCAGGGATTACCAAAGATTCGATATGGTGATTGCCGTGGGGGGAGATGGAACCCTGCTAGAAGGGGCTTATTATGTACGCAATCAATTAATGCTTGGCGTAAATTCTGACCCGTCGTGGAGTGTGGGGCGTTTATGCTCCGCCGAACAGGGTAATTTTAAAATCTTGATGGAAGATCTGCTGGCGGACCGCGCCCGGATTGCGCCGTTAAACCGTTTGAAGGTTATCGCTGAAGATCAACGGCAGGAAGTGGTATTTTTAAATGATATTCTCATTTGTCACGCCCGCCCCGCCTCCCAGAGCCGTTATGTCTTGTCAATTGATGGTCATTGCGAAGAGCACAGGGGTTCAGGTTTGTGGATTTCGACAGCAGCCGGTTCAAGCGGGGCTATTCATTCAGCCGGCGGGCAAATTCTTGGCCTTGAAAGCAGGGAAATTCAATATAGACCGAGGGAATTATATCTCGGATGGAAAAACGCGGATTACAAGCTGCGGGGGGGAGTTCTTGCACCAGAGACGAAAATCCGGGTTGGTTCCCTGATGGCAGAAGGGGTGATTTTTATTGATGGGAGCCACCGTTTTATCCAGTTCCCTGTATCGGAACAGGTCCTGATTGAAGCTTCGGAATTTCCATTAAATATCATTCAAACACGTTCATGACAAGCCGGGTTACTAATCTCAAAGATTTTTCCTCACGGAGTTTCACCTGTCCCAGAAGGGGTCAGCTATTTTCTGAAATTATGTATCAGAAAACAACTGACTTTAAGGTTTCGATAAATATCCTTTTCCATCCTGATCGGTGAAAAATTATAGTGTAATTGCGAAAGGAGCTCGCATGAATATCGTTTTGACCAATGATGACAGCATTTTTTCCGAGGGGCTTTACGCCATTTATACGGAATTGAAAAAGATAGGTAATGTGACCGTTGTCGCTCCTGACCAGGAAAAAAGTTCTATAAGTCATTCTATTACTTTAACATGTCCATTATGGGAGCGCGAGATCGAACGAAATGGAAAATTCTTCGGAATCGCACTGAGCGGGTCACCTGCAGATTGCGTCAAATACGCTGCTCATTTTTTGATCAAGAAATCTCCTGATTTGGTCGTCTCTGGAATTAACCCCGGTTCCAATGAAGGCTGCAGTGTCTTTTATTCCGGAACAGTGGGAGGGGCGCGTGAAGGCGCATTAATGGGGGCCCAAGCCGTTGCACTATCCGTCAATGCTTTCACAAAAGTCAATTATTCTCCTGCTGTAAGATATGGTATGAAAGTTATTAGATATTTGTTGAAGAACCCCCTTCCTAAAGGTACATTTTTTAATGTCAATGTGCCTCATGCGCCAATCAAACGTATCAAAGGCGTTTTGGTAACGATGCAAGGACGGGATCCGATTGAGGGAAATTTTTTGGAACGTGTCAATCCTTACGGGATCAAGTATCTGTGGATGTCAGGGGCCTCTCCCAAGAAAGGGAAGGATATGCAATTTGATACTAATGCCCTTGCAGGCCGTTATGTCACCGTGACCCCTTTACATTGCGATCAAACTGATTATAAAGTTTTTAAAGAATTGGCTCTTAAAAACGTCAAATTTTAAGCAAAAATTTCTTACAATTTTATATAATTCTTGTAAAATAAAATAATACTAATATAAAAATTTGATTTTCGCACCTATGTTAACCGAACAGTTCACTAAAGCAAAAATCCTTATTGCCGACGATCAAAAACTGCATTATCTCTATCTCCAAAAAACATTGCTGGACACGGGATATCAGAATGTTTTGTGTGTTTCTGAACCTTTGAAAGTGAGACGTAATGTTCTTGAGTTTAATCCTGATTTATTGATTTTAGATTTGGCGATGCCGTTTCTTGATGGATTCCAGGTTATGCAGCAACTTCAAAGTTATCGTGAAGAACTATTTATGCCGGTTTTGGCTTTATCTGAGGAGCGTGGATCGGACATCCGTTTGAGAGCCCTGGAATCGGGGGCAACGGATGTTTTGGACAAGCCCTATGAAATTCCTGAAATCATGTTTCGTATCCATCATTTGCTCGAGACGCGTTTTTTGCATGTTGCCATACAGGACCAGAACCGGGTTCTCGAGCAGAAGGTCGCGGAACGGACCAGGGAGCTTAAGGATTCCCAGAAAGAAATCATTCGTCGCCTTGCCCAGGCGGCAGAATTCCGTGATAATGAGACAGGAGCTCATATTATCCGGATCAGCAAATATTGTACTCTTCTGGCTCAAGCATTGGGATTGAGGGAGGATGAGTGCGAGTTGCTGGCAATGGCCGCACCTCTGCACGATATCGGAAAGATCGGAATCCCGGATAATATCCTTCTTAAACCCGGACGATATACGAAAGAAGAATATGAAGTGATGAAAACCCATCCATTGATCGGAGCTGAATTGCTTGAAGGAAGTCATTCTCCCGTCATGCAAATGGCCAAAAAGATCGCGTTAACGCATCATGAGAGATGGGACGGTTCCGGATATCCTCGAGGATTAAAAGGGGATGAGATCCCCATGGTGGGCCAGATTTGCAGTATTTGTGATGTTTTTGATGCCCTGATTTCTAAAAGGATTTACAAGGACGCCTGGACTATTCAGGATGCGGCCGGAATTATCATCGACGGAAAAGGAAAAGATTTTAATCCAAAGCTCGTTGATATCTTTGAAAAACTTCTTCCGAACTTTATTGAAATAGCCAAATCAAACCAGGATGTTGCGCCAATGGGCGGAAACCCGAATAAAGAAGAAAGATAATGCCTGAAGAACTTTTTTTGTTCAAATCACAGAAACCCGAGCTTAATCTGACTGACGGGTCAGAAATGCTGAATGATTTTTCGCTTGAAGGACAGAGGCATTTGATTTCTGCCCGTAATTCGTTGTTGGTCCTCGATACTATTCCGTCCGACAAGGAGGCCATCGAAAATATTTTTAAGACTTTTCATACTCTTTCCGGTTTGGCTGATTTTTTACAATTGCATGATATTTATTGGGTGACAAAAACTGCCGAAATGGTGATGGATCTGGTGCGAAAGAAGATGCTGCCATTCGAGGGCAAGGTATACGATTTGATTTTGATGGCCCTGAAACGGCTTCAAGAGTTGTTTGAACTTCTGGATGAACAAATTGAACATGGCGGCCAATTGCGCAGTCCTTATCCTGATCAGGAAAAGCTGGTCCTCCAGCTATATCATTTGTCCCACACGCCGCAGAAATCACTCGAGAAGGTGAAAACGAATTATGCCGACAAGGATTTGCCTTTGCTTTCCGTTGATGACGGGAAGGCATTTTATGAACAGTTGAAGAAGAAGATCCATTCCGTTCAAGGGAATATTGTTATGCGCAAGGAGCCGCTGGAACGGTTGCTTGATGATTTTAAAGAGCTCGACAGTGAGTTGCGCAATGCTCAGAAAAAAGTCCAGGAACGTCAGAAAGAGTTGATTCAGGAGCGGGAACTGGCGTTGAAATTAACCCAGAAATCAAAAGATGAGGCGCGGTCAAAGAGCGAATATCTTGCGAATATGTCTCATGAAATCAGGACATTGATCAATGCCATTCTTGGATTTACAGATTTGATTAAAGGTGATCTTCCTGAAAACAGCAAGCAGGCCGAACATTTAAATACTGTCATCCTGAGCGGACGAATGCTCCTGGAAATCGTTAACAACATCCTGGATTTTTCAAAGGTCGAAGCCGGACGCCTGGCGCTTGAGGAGATTCCGTTAAATTTGCGCGAAATTATCGAGGACGTCTTTAAAGTGATCCGTGCCAGACTCGACCGAAAACCGATTAATTTGTATATCGATATCGGTCCTGATATTCCCATTAATTTAAAAGGTGACCCCACTCGTCTCAAACAAATTTTTTTGAACCTGCTCGATAATGCGGTAAAGTTCACCGAGAAGGGCGAAATAGGAATTTCAATTAATCTTTCTCCCTCGCCGCAGCAGGATCAGGCCAAGAAGACCTGGCTCCTTTTTACTGTTAAGGATTCGGGAATCGGTATTCCCGCAGAACGTATTGAATGCATCTTTGATTCTTTTACCCAGGCCGAGACATCCACGACCCGTCTTTATGGCGGATCCGGCCTTGGCCTGGCGCTTTGCAAGGCGTTTGTTGAGGCGATGGGAGGCAAGCTTTGGACCAAATCAAATCTTGGGGAAGGGACTGAGATGGTTTTTACAATCGGATTTAATGAATCTTCCATGCCGGTCGCGCAACCGCTGAAAGAATCTTCTGTGGCATCGAATAAAGTTCTGCTTATTACGCCTTTTGATACGAGCGTAAAGATGTTCAACCAGGTTTTTGAATTCTTGTCGATGGTCCCGTTATCTTTCAGTAAAAACATCAAACACGCATCGGAAGTCTTGTCTGCGTTAAAGCATCCTCCAGATTTTATTTTTATTGATATGATCGCTGACGGCCAAGGGTTATTGAAGTTCGCCAATGAGATTAAAAAACAGAATCTGTTTCGGGGGACAAAATTGATTGCTGTTTCGTCTGATATCAAATGTGGCGAATCTTTATTGGGAGAAGGGTCGCCATACGAGGCCATGATTCTGACGCCGGTTATCTTGAAAGAGTTTATCGGGACCGTTCTCAAATTATCTTCAGGTGCCAGGGGACAGGCCGAGAAAAAGGTTGGCATTGAAGAAGATCTTTCGATATACCGCCATTTAAAAGTCCTGGTGGTTGAAGATAGTGTACCTAACCA
Organism: Candidatus Omnitrophota bacterium; assembly: GCA_040753435.1. Taxonomy (GTDB): domain Bacteria; phylum Omnitrophota; class Gorgyraeia; order Zapsychrales; family JANLHA01; genus JAKLFA01. The sequence goes on from JBFMEN010000014.1 coordinate 15,518, forward strand.
GGAACTCCTTCGTGTGCATTTCGAAACATTGGGCTGCTATTGTGATTACGCTTCAAATGGAAAAGAGGCGGTCGAATATCTTCAGCGCATGGAGTACGATTTATGTTTTATGGATCTTCAGATGCCGGTCATGGGAGGATTGGAGGCGGCAAAATTTATTCGCAGCGACTTGAATCTTAAACTTCCGATTATTGCGTTGACGGCCGCAGAAATCCAGGAAGAACGGGAAAAATGCCTCGCTGCCGGGATGAACGATTATCTGCCTAAGCCTTTCGATGTCGATCAACTGAAACAGAAAATGAAAAATTTTATAACAAAACAAAACGGAGTAATGCGATGAGTGAAGTTGTCCAACTGAAAAAAATCCTGGTTGTTGATGACTCGGATCTGGAACGTGAGCTTTTAATTGAAGTTTTGAAAAGCGCCGGAGTCGTCAATGAATTTCTTCAGGCACGGACCGGGGAAGATGCCATACAAACTCTAGGGACGCGTTATAAGGAAATCGGCTTGATCCTGCTTGATTGGCAAATGCCATTGATGAGCGGAATGGAATTTATGGAGGCCGTTGTGAAAGTGCCGACGGTTGCCAATATGTCTATCATTATGGTTACCGCATCCGGAACAGAAGAAAACAAGAAGAAGGCCTATCATGTAAATCCAAATCTTGTCGGTTATATTGTAAAACCCTATACCCCTGAATCGATACTCTCGGTCATTTATCCTTTTGTTCAACTGAAAAGGAAAAAGTAGCTGGAGGTTTTTAAATGGGAATTTTTTCAAGAAAGAATCCTGAACTAAACAAGTTCGCGCAGATTTTAGCAAAGAGCATCGTCGCACTGTTCAAAGAAAGAGGAGATATTTCTTTTTCTGAACCTCCCAAACTTGTCCTTAATCAGATTATTGAATATGAAGGAAAGATGCGTGCTAACGGGATTGAACGGTATGACGGTGAAGTCGCTTATGTTTCCGCCGTTAATTTTTACGCCAGCGCCATCGATCTTGAAAAGAAGAAGACTCTCGGAGCGCTGATAGTTTATGTCGAAAAGTCATACCTGCCTAAATTGATGAAGCTCCTGCAATATCCACCCGTTGATGATGAAATTGAGCAGTCCCTTCTTGATTCTATCGGCACATTATGCAATATCGTCGCGGGCAGATTTAAATCTGAGGTCAAAAGCGCTGGTTATGCCGATCTGGAAATGTCACACTTCATTAACTACCGAAATAATGCGACTATCGGCATCGAATTTTGCAGAAGTGAATATGATTATTATGAAGTTGATTGTTACATTGAAGGGGTCAAGCGGATTGCCTTTGATTTGACTATCGGTATTGTGCCAAAACGTTAATCAGGGAGGATGAATCGGTGGAAGAGTTAATTAATATCGAAGGCGCTTGTGAACAGTTAAAAATTAGCAGGGAAATTTATCTGCGGATTCTGTTCAAGGCGGTTGAACAGACCCGACAAGACCTGGATAGGCTGCAGAAAGCTTGTGAGCAAAATGACATCAATACAATTCAGGCCATTGCCCACCGGTTGAAAGGGGATTATGCAAACTTGCGGATTGAACAGTTATCAGGAATTGCAAATGGCTTGAACATGCTGGCAAAGCATGAATATGATTCTTTACAGGCGAAAATTTTGATTGATCAATTCAAGGTATCCTTTGAGCACGTGGCGTCATTGCTTTCGGAGCAAAATTAGGGGGATTTATGCCGAAAATTCTTGTTATTGAAGACAGTGCCCCGAATCGTGAAATTTTGAAATCGATTTTATCAGATATCGCTGATTGTGATTTTGCCGTTGATGGCCTTCAAGCTGTTCAGAAGTTTAACCAGTCACTAAGCTCAAAACAATGCTATGATTTGATGCTGATTGATATTGGGCTTCCTGAAATTAGCGGAATTGACCTGTTGGCTAAAATCAGAGCGAGTGAGGAGAAGGCGGGTATTTCACGGGGAGAGGGTATCCCGATTATTATGGTAACGGCCAGTAAAGAATATTTTTTAACGGCTTATGATATCGGTTGTCATGACTAAATCATTAAACCGTTCTCTTCAGAATTACTTGTTGAAAAAGTCCAGAAATACATTTCGTAATAAATATCAACATCATATTTTTCTGAAAAAAATGTTCATAAAGGCGATTTGATCTGTTTTCCATTTCGGTTGCTTTTTGTGACAGTATCTTTTATAATTAATTTTCTTATTAATAGTAGAAAATATAGATTATTTTCTAGATTTTTGAGGAGGTCGACATGCCTGAGAAAGCCAAGATAATTATTGGTGACAATTCATATGAGTTTCCTATTGTTGAAGGGACGGACGGAATCAAATCCATCGATATTTCCAATCTCCGTTCTGAGACTGGATGTCTGGTTTATGACCAGGGTTTTGCCAATGTGGCCTCCTGTCGTAGTGCGATCACTTATCTGGATGGAGAAAAAGGGATTTTACTTTACCGGGGAATCCCTATTGAAGAAATCGCAGAAAAATCAACCTTTGTAGAGACTGCTTATCTTTTGATTCATGGAGAGCTGCCCACACGGCAACAATTAAGCGATTATTCCAGAAGTTTTACTCGTCATGCCAATTTACATGAAGATATGAAGTCCTTTTTTGTCGGATACCCTGCCACCGGGCATCCCATGGCCATGCTTTCGGCAATGGTTTGCGCGTTGTCTGCTTATTATCCTGAATTAGTCAAATCGAATCCTACTGATGAGGAAATCGAGACGATGTCAGTGCAATTACTGGCAAAGGTACGCACGATTGCCGCCTGCACTTATAAAAAACGTATCGGTGAGCCTTTTATGTATGCTCAGCAGGACCGTGAATATATCGCCAATTTTCTGCATATGCTGTTCTCGACCCCCACGCATGAATATATTCCTGATCCGACGGTGTTAAATGCGCTCAGGACTCTTTTGATGCTTCATGCTGACCATGAACAGAATTGCAGCACGTCAACGGTACGTTTGGTCGGAAGTTCATGGTGCAATCTTTTTGCATCAATCTCGGCAGGTATTTGCGCTTTGTGGGGTCCTCTGCACGGTGGGGCCAATCAAAAAGTCCTGGAAATGCTTGAACAAATTAATGCTGACGGTGGTAATGTCGATAAATATATCGAAAAAGCGAAAGATCCAAACAATTCCTTCCGGTTAATGGGATTCGGGCATCGTGTTTATAAGAGCTATGATCCGCGCGCCAAATTTATTAAGCAAAAGGCTCATGAAATGCTTAATGCTTTAGGTATTCACGACCCCCTGCTCGATATCGCTATTAAACTTGAAGAGAAGGTCCTCAAGGATGATTATTTCAAAGAGCGTAAATTATATCCTAATGTCGATTTTTACAGTGGGATCATTTATAAGGCCATTGGAATTCCTACGGACATGTTCACAGTCATGTTTGCGATCGGCCGGCTTCCAGGCTGGATCGCCCACTGGATCGAATTAAAAAACAACAAAGATCGCTTAGGGCGTCCTCGTCAAGTTTACACTGGTCCAATGCTGCGTCATTATGTCTCCGTTGATCAGCGCAAATAAGATGTTCTTAATGAACTTCAAAGCAATTAAGGAGTCACCTAATGATTTCATTCAACGGCAGTCCGAAATTCGATAAAGATACCACCATCATCTTTATTACTGAAGAACAATTAAAATCCGGCGCGATTAACGAATTGAAATGGCCATCTCTTACGGATGAGGTGCGGGGATTGACTGGAGCGAAACAGTTTTTTGCTAAAAAAGGTGAGGTTTTTCCCCTTTCGTGCGAGAAACAAATTATCCTCCTTTCCGGTTTAGGCAAGGAATCAGAGGTGACGAATACCTCGCTCCGCGTTGCTGTGCGGGAAGCCCTGGTTTCAAATTATTGCAAGACCGTTTCTTCCATTGAATTGTTGACGCTTCAGCATCAGCAGGATGATCAAAGCGTGATCGCCTTGATTGAAGGAGTCTTAATCGGCGCTTATGTCTGGGACAAATATAAAACTAAAGAGGCTGACAGAATAGCGAAGAAAGATTATTTTTTAGTCGCCCCAGATAAAAAAATCTATCGTGATGCAATGAGCGTCTGCGAGGGAGTTAATTTTACGCGTGACCTTGTTAATGATAACGCTGATCTTGTCACTTCCGCGTTTATTGAAAAGACCGTAAAAGATCTTTGCCAGGGCCAGAAAAATATTTCTTTTGAAATCCTTGGATCTGATGAACTCAAATCGAAGGGACTGAATTTGATCATGGCTGTTAATAAAGGAAGTGACAAAGAGCCAAGACTGATTATCGTCAGATATGACGGATCGACAAAAAAGGGATATGATCTGGCGGTTGTCGGCAAAGGAATCACATTTGATGCCGGGGGATTGAATTTAAAACCGACTGGGCATATCGAAACCATGCGCACTGATATGGCGGGGACGGCTGCGGTAACCGGAGTCCTTAAAAATTGTCTGGCATTGAAACCGAAAAAAAATATTCTTTTTGTCATGGCGATCGCCGAAAATGCGATTGGTTCCTGTTCATACAAGCCGGGAGATGTTTATCAGGGTTATTCTGGTGCAACAGTTGAAATTGCGAATACTGATGCAGAGGGACGTTTGATCCTTGCTGATGCCCTCGCCTATGTCAATACAAATTACAAACCTAAAGTGATTATCGACATAGCGACACTGACCGGAGCTTGTGTCATTGCGTTAGGAAATGACTACACAGGGCTGCTATCGAATAATCAGGAGTTATCAAAAACACTGGTTGAAATTGCAGGCAAGACTGATGACCGGGCTTGGCCGCTCCCGCTATACACGGAGTTAAGAGGCAGACTCGATTCGACAGTTGCTGATTTAAAAAATATCAGCAGCCAAAAAGGCGGTGGGGCCATTGTTGGCGCTTATTTCCTTCAGCAGTTTATTGATCAAACACCATGGGCCCACCTTGATATTGCCGGAACAGCATTTAGCGAAAGAAGTCGTATGTATTTTGGCCCTGGCGCAACAGGGGCCGGCGTACGTTTGATTACGGAATTTATTGTAACCGCGTAATTTTTGGTATGGGAGTGAAGAGATGATGAAACGATTGATTTGCCTTTTTTTTATTGTTGCGTTGTTCCTTCTTCCTTCGACCGCTTTATCCCAAAATTTTGTCTATTCTATTCAACTTGAAGACGATACGATTAACCCGATCACGGCTGAATATATTATTAATGCCATTGATCAGGCAGAAAGCGATGAGGCGCAAGCCCTAGTTCTTAAGCTCGACACTCCGGGCGGACTCCTTAATTCAACGCGGAAAATTGTAAAATCAATTATTGCCGCCCGCACCCCGGTCGTTGTTTATATTGCCCCCGGGGGATCACGCGCCGGCTCTGCCGGTGTTTTTCTGACTTATGCCAGCCATATCGCAGCCATGGCTCCTTCAACTAACATCGGAGCCGCTCATCCTGTCCAACTGGGAGACTCAAAAAAAGACCGATCTAATCTTTGGGATGAAGTCAAAAAGATTCTTGAGTCTCAAAAAGAAGAGGGAGACGCTGTCAAGGAAGGAGAGAAAACAGATAAAAAAGTTTCTGATAACGAACCGATCACAAGTGGTGATGATCCGATGAGCGATAAGATTCTCAATGATACAGTTGCGTTTATCCGTTCCCTTGCAGAGCAGCGCGGGCGAAACATCGAATGGGCTGTTCAAAGCGTCGTCAAAAGCGCATCAATTACGGAGACGGAGGCGTTGGAGAAAAAAGTGGTTGAAATCATTGCCGTCAGTGACGAAGATTTGCTTATGAAGCTGAACGGGCGGACGGTCATCGTTAACGGCCGGGAGGTAACACTGAATACTTCAGATGCCACAGTAAAAAAAATTGAAATGAGTCAAAGACAAAAGCTTTTTAATATACTCGCGAATCCCAACATTGCCTACATTTTAATGATTCTCGGATTTTACGGACTTCTTTATGAAGTTACTAATCCAGGAATAGGTGTGCCAGGTGTTGCCGGCTTTCTTTTTCTGGTACTTGCTTTCTTTAGCATGCAGACTCTCCCGACAAATTATGCCGGACTGGCACTTGTCGTGTTAGGTTTGATTTTGTTTATAGCGGAACCTTTTGTTCCGGGATTCGGACTGCCGACCCTGGGAGGATTGATTTCGCTTGTACTTGGTTCATTCCTTCTATTTGATACATCTGTGCCGTTCATGAGGGTGTCCTTGTCTCTGATAATTCCATTTGCGTTATCGACTGCTGCGTTTACAATTTTTTTGATTCAAATGGTTTTGAAGGCGCATTTTCGGAAAGTTTTTTCGGGAGCGGAAGGCATGATCGGCTTGAAAGGGGAGTCGCGGACTGTGATGGTACGAAATGGACATGGTAAAGTTTTTGTTCACGGCGAAATTTGGAATGCAGTGGCGGAAGAGGATATTCCATCAGGCACTGAGGTGATCGTGACGAAGGTGGATGGCTTGCTTCTGACTGTAAAGAAACAATCTTAACGAAGGGGGATCACATGCCTTTACTCATTATTGCGGTACTATTTTTCTTGTGGGTTATTAATTCATTGAAAATTGTCAACGAGTACGAGCGACTCGTCATATTCCGTCTGGGGCGTGTTTTACATCAGCCGGCTGGACCTGGTTTTGTTTTTGTGCTGTGGCCGATCGATCGGGCCGTCATTGTCCCCATGCGCTTGATAGTTCTGGATGTGCCGCCGCAAGATATTATAACGAGGGATAATGTTTCGGCGAAAGTGAATGCTGTCGTTTACTTCCGTGTTATCGATCCGGTCAAAAGTATTGTTGAAGTTCAAAATTATCAATATGCCACATCTCAAATGGCACAAACGACATTGAGAAGTATTCTTGGTGAAATGGAGCTCGACGATCTTCTTTCCCAAAGGGAAAAAATAAATGAGAAGCTCCAAACTATCCTTGATCAACAAACGGATCCATGGGGGATCAAGGTTTCGAATGTCGAATTGAAGCATGTCGACATTTCCGAAGATTTGCGAAGGGCAATGGCCCGTCAGGCTGAAGCGGAACGTGAGCGCAGAGCCAAGGTTATTGCTGCTGAAGGCGAATATGAAGCTGCGGAAAAGATTTGCGCTGCCGGTGACAAAATGGCCCGGTCGCCTGTTTCACTGCATCTTCGTTATCTTCAGACGCTGGTTGAAATTGGTGGGAAAAACAATACGACAACCGTTTTCCCGCTGCCGATCGATTTATTAGAAGCTTTTCGACTCAGCCTTAAAAAGAGTGAATAAAGGTTTACGTTAAAGCACTTTCTTCAAAAGGAAAATATGTCTGATTATCGACAGGAAAAAGACAGTCTTGGCAGCGTTCAGGTTCCGAATGACAAGCTTTATGGTGCCCAGACAGCACGGTCTCTTGCAAATTTCCAGATCGGCACGGAACGAATGCCGATGGAACTTATCAAGGCGTTCGGGATTTTAAAAAAGGCTGCAGCCATGGCCAACCAGTCACTCGGTCTCCTTGAGACAGAGAACGCCAATTTGATCATTAAGGCTTCAGATGAAGTTGTCAAGGGGGATTTGAATGGCCATTTCCCCCTTGTTGTTTGGCAAACCGGCAGCGGTACTCAGACGAATATGAATGTGAATGAGGTGATCGCTAACAAAGCTAACTTATTGGCCGGAAGTCAACTGGGAAGTAAATCCCCGATTCATCCCAATGATCATGTTAATAAATCCCAGTCATCGAATGACGCCTTTCCGGCGGCCATGCATATCGCTGTTGCGGAACAAATCCATAAACTGCTTATACCCGGTTTAAAAAAATTACATTCTGTACTGGATGAAAAGGCGAAAGAGTTTGCCAATATCATAAAAATCGGCCGCACTCATTTGATGGATGCCACCCCGCTGACTTTAGGACAAGAATTTTCAGGTTATGTTCAGCAAATGACAAATGCCCAGGAGCGTATTCATGGAATTCTGCCGCGAATTTATGAATTAGCGATCGGCGGGACGGCTGTCGGAACAGGACTGAATTCGCATCCGATGTTTGCACAAAAGGCATCTGAAAAAATTTCGCAAATTACCGGTTTGCCTTTTATTCCCGCACGAAACAAGTTTGAAGCTATTGCCGCGCATGACGCGCTCGTAGAATTGAGCGGAGTTTTGAAGACGATTGCCTGTTCATTGATGAAAATCGCCAATGATGTCCGCTGGCTTGCCTCAGGACCACGCTGCGGTCTTGGCGAAATCAGTCTGCCGGCGAATGAACCGGGAAGCTCAATCATGCCCGGTAAAGTCAATCCTACCCAGTGCGAAGCCTTGACAATGGTTTGCGCGCAAGTCATGGGCAATGATGTTTCCATCAATATCGCTGGAGCATCGGGGAATTTTGAGCTGAATGTATTTAAGCCGATGATTGCCTATAATGTTTTACAATCGATCCGCCTGCTCGGCGATGCTAGTCTGAGTTTCGCTGGAAAATGCGTAAAGGGAATTCAGCCCAACCGTGAAAATATTGAAAAGCATCTTTCGAATTCGCTTATGTTGATCACGGCCCTTAATAATCATATTGGATATGATCAGGCGGCAAAGATCGCGCAGAAAGCGTTTGCCGAAAACAAAACCTTGAAACAGGCGGCGGTTGAGCTTCATTTGATCAGTGAAGAGGAGTTTAATCGCATTGTTTGTCCTGAAGAGATGATCGGACCCCAGGAAAACTTTTAAAGAAAGGATGCCCCGTGTCATATTCAGGTAATGAAAGACGACAGCATATTAGAGTCCCAAGAGCCCTCGCCATGCAATATCGTTTAAAAAAGAGCCGGCAAAAGGGTGCTGACACGAATACATGGCATTTGTCAATGACGAGTGATATGAGTGCCAATGGGATCGCGTTTGAGTCAGCAGTGCCATTCCTGCCAGGAGATGTTCTGGAGCTTCAGGTCGTTATGTCTGGTGTTCTCGACGTTGTTAAAGGGCATGGAAAGGTCGTCCGCGTGGAAGAAAAGATACCCGGGAAGATATATATTGTGGCAGTAGAATTAAAGAATCATTTTTAAATTTAGATTTTAT
>JBFMEN010000015.1:0-21950 GCA_040753435.1 Candidatus Omnitrophota bacterium
CAGCGCCGCCGTTTCTTCAATTGCCGTTTTCTCCTGAATCAGATTCTCCCTGAGTTCAACGAGCTTTGTCTTGACTTCCTCTCTCCGGAGATTAAGTTAACCAATCCGGCTCTCCAGCATTTTATCTTCCTCTTCATAAAACTGAACCATCTTTTCATAAAAAGAACTCTTGCTGGACTCCAGTTCTTGCTTCAACCGCTGATTCTCTGTTTTCTGCTGAGTGAACAGATTCTCCAGTTCGCCATATTGTTGCTGCAACGAAATCTGGGCTTCCTGAAGTTTTTCATTGATGCCTTTTAACTTTTGAACGCTTTCCCCTTTTTCTTCAATATTTGTCTGAAGATTGTCATATTCTGTTTTTAACTGAATATCCGTTATCTTCAATTCATCGTTCATTTTCTTTTGTTCAAGCGTCTTTTCTCTGAGCTCTTCCATTAATTCCCCATGAAATCTGGTATAAGGACGCATCTGCTCGTCGTACGGACCTTCCCCTTCAAACTTGGGAGATACCTGCGCGAACCCGTTCAGCGTCACGCCAAGAAACAGGCCAAACGCCAACGCCATTTTTAACATCCTCATAGTTGATCCTTTCGTTAAAGTTGATCCGGTTTATAAATGTTTGCGTTCTTGCCAAATCTTAATGAAATTGGCGATCGACCGGTCATAAGTCCGCTCCGCATCGGCAGGAAAATAACATGCGGGCAATGCCCCTTTTTTTCGATGATAATGCAGGCACTGACAGCAGATCCCGGTCTTTGAACAACCGTTGTAAGAGCAATTGCACATTTCCATATTTTTATCTTTCAAGCATTCCATCACTTTACCTCCTTTGACATCTACAACATAGTGAGCTGAAAAACCCGGCCATTTTGCTTTTGGTTTTTCGCTGCTCCAGATATTCCTGAATCACCTGTTTATGATCAAACGCATAATTCAACGTCATCAACTCTTCATAAGGGACAACTTTCAAACTTTTGGCATCGTCACCCGCGGCCGGATTGCCCGTACCGCGACCGATAAAGACCGTAGTGACGGTGTGAAAGCGGGGATCGCGCGCGGGATCGGAAAAAACCTTAAACTGACGAATATCCTTCGGGCTGATACCCGTTTCCTCAAGGATCTCTCTTCTGACAGCTGATTCAAGGCTTTCCCCATAATCCACAAATCCCCCCGGGAGCGCGTACCCATACGGGGGATTGGACCGCTCGATAATCACGATACCTTTCGGAAATTCAATGATCGCGTCAACAGTCACATAAGGACCCATGCCGAGAGTATCTTGAACATGGGTAACATATCCGATGATATTGTTTTTAAAGATATCAAAATGATCCGTGTCTGTAACACATACAAATATTTTCGTTATATGATGCTTGCCAAAACGTATAAACTTCAATAATTCCTGGGCCAGGACTTTGGCGGAAGCGACCGGAGATATGATGCCTTTCTCAAAACCGAAAGGAATAAGGGCAAGGGTTGTTGCATCAAGCTCGGCTGCTTTTTTCAGCACGTCCGCGTAACCTTGACGCACCCGTTCCACGTCGTCAATAGAACGTTCAAAAAAAAGATTCGCTATAATCGTATAGTAATGTTCTCCTCCGCCGATAACACTTAAAGCTTCTCCATTTTCAATCGGATAATCCTCGACCGATTCAAGGGCCACGGCATCCACAGTAAGATCGACTCCGCCCCCTTCAACCACTTCGATTTCAACGCCCTGGACAATCATAATCTCACCTTAATCCATTCTGAATTCAAAAACCTTTTGATAAATTATATTCTATCTTTGTTCTGAATTTCCAGTCCCGGATTTGATGCCCGCTATCCTTCCCGCCCTGATCAACGCCTGTTCCTTGGTCGCGATCTCCCCTGTCGCCTGTGCTTCCGCCACCTCTTTCAAAATTTTAGAAAAAAGCGGCGATGGTTTCAACCCTGATATTTGAATTAAATCGTCGCCGTTAATCAAAGGGACAAAAGGCTGACGACGAAGCTGTTCAAAATAACGCCGGATTAATTCCCTGCAGATTTTATCGTGATGGGCGACATCCTCATCCGCGGTCAATGGCCCTTTTGTAGATCTCTGGTCGGCAATGGATAATAAAGCTGTGCTGACCGCCTCTTCTTTTGCATCTCGAAAATAACGGAAGAAGGATTTCTCGCTGGGCTTCTTAAAGTTTGATAAATAACCCGGACGCAAGTGCATTTGGACCAAATCAGCCAGCACATGTCTTTCTCTGGTAGATAATTTTAATTGTCTGGATACGGCATTCGTGATCATTACCCCCGCATGTTCATGTCCATGGAAACGAATCCGTTCCCCCTCTTTGCGTCTCGTTTGCGGTTTTCCTATATCATGCAAAAGACATGCCAGTTTCAAAATGGCCTTGCGCGACCTGTGACTGGCCATAATTTCATTTAAATACCCTGTCACCTCATGATCGTCTCTGACCTCTTTCACAAGGATGTCCATTTGCCGCACTGTTTCCAAAGAATGCGGCCAGACATTTAAATGATGATAAGAACCTTGTTTTACGTCAAACATAACACGAATCTGGGGGATAACTATTTCCAATAAACCTGCTTTATCCATAGCTTTAAGGACGGCAGCACAACGCTCCGTCTCAAGAATCTTGAAAAGCTCTTCCCTGACGCGCTCCGCTGAGACATTCCGGATCAACTCCCGATCTTTCCGGATTCTGTCGAGCGTCTTCTTTTCAATAGTAAAACCCAGCGCCGCCCTCATCGCAAAAGCCCTCAGCAATCTTAATGGATCTTCTTTAAAAGCGCCTGGCGAAACCATCCTGGTGATTTTATCGTCAAGGTCTTTCGTCGCGTGGACATTATCTTCCAAAATGTCCGTAAGATCCCCGCCTTTCCAGTTCTTCATATTTAAGGCAAAGGTGTTGACAGTAAAATCTCTTTTTTTCAAATCGTTCTTTAAGGAGATGTCCCGAAAATCAGCGAAGTCAAAGGTCAGGATCCCGTTCCCGGACTTCCGGGCAACACGGGCACAACCATGTTCTTCATCAAGAAGAACAAAAGCGCCTTTGATTTTCCTGGCAAAAACTTTGGCGAAAGTGATGGCGTTGCGCTCAACGGCAAAATCCAAATCGAGAGAATTCCGTTTCAACAACAGATCCCGCAAGAATCCTCCGACTAGAAAAACCGAAACCTTTCTTGTTTGGGCAAGCTTTTTGACCTGCACGAGATATGGATCAAATTTCAACACATTCATAGAAAGGAAGGAACAAAAATTATTTAACAATTGCCGCTTGTTCAAGGACATGCTCATCGACGAAGATCGGCGCTCGCGCGCGAACAGCCAGGGCAATGCTGTCGGAAGGACGGGCATCAACCTGAATCAACTGGCCTTCCTTGTTTTTTATAACAAGTTTTGCATGGAAGGTGTCCTGGATCAAAGCATCAATCATGATATGATCTAAAACACTTTCCATCGCAGTAATCGTTGACATCAGCAAATCATGCGTCAACGGGCGCGGCAGTTCAATTCCGGACAGCTTCATTTTTATACTTGACGCCTCGATCAGGCCAATCATGATTGGAAACTGCCTCTCCCCGTTCTTTTCTTTAAGAATGATTACCTGATCAGCTCTTTTCTCATCAATAATAATCTTGAATAACTCTACTCGAACCATTTATTTTTTCTTTCCATTTTGTTTTTCTTTTTCTTTCTCCAGAATATGCTGGAGTTCATTCATGAACTGATTAATATCGCGAAACTGTCTGTAAACTGAAGCAAACCGGACATAGGCTACTTCATCCAGAGACGCCAGTCTTTTCATGATCTCTTCCCCGATCAGGCTCGCATCGACCTCCCGATCGAACTTCTTCTGGACCAGACGCTCGATATCCCCCGTGATTTCCTCTATTTTAGAAATCGATATGGGCCGTTTTTCGCATGCCTTAACCAATCCTGCAATGATTTTGGTACGATCGAACGGCTGTCGCCGTCCATCTTTCTTGACCACCATAAGCGGAACTCTTTCCACATATTCATAAGTGGTAAACCTGCGGGAACATTCCAGGCATTCCCGCCGTCGTCGAATAGAGCTGTTGTCGCCGCTAATCCGCGAATCAACAACTTTTGTTTCCTTATAGTCACAAAAAGGACATTTCATAAATAAACTCTGAATTACAACTAAAGATTCGGATAAAGAGGAAAATCCCGCGTCAATTCCAGCACAGCGGCGCCAATCTTATCCAGGCCCTTCGGATTATCCCTTTCCTGGATCGCCTGATTGATATATTCCGCTACTTTCTTCATCTCGGGTTCTTTCATCCCGCGGGTTGTTAACGCCGGCGTCCCGATCCTGATCCCGCTGGTGACCATCGGGCTTTCAGGATCATACGGAATCAGATTTTTATTGACCGTAATGTGAACTTCATCCAAAAGGGTAGAAGCATCTTTTCCGGTTATCTTTTTCGACCGCAAATCTGCCATGAATAAATGATTGTCAGTCCCGCCCGAGACGATCCGGAATCCCAATGACACCATGGCCTCAGCCATGGCCTTGGCATTCAGAATCACCTGCTGCTGATACGTTTTGAATTCATCGCTCAGGGCCTCTTTAAAAGCCACTGCTTTGGCGGCGATGACGTGCATCAATGGACCACCCTGAATTCCAGGAAAAATATGGGCATCGATCTTTTTCCCGAATTCCTCCCGGCATAAAATCATTCCGCCCCGGGGTCCCCGCAGCGTCTTATGTGTTGTTGTCGTCACAAACTCAGCGTAAGGGACAGGGTTCGGATGAAGACCGGCGGCAACCAGTCCTGCAATGTGAGCCATATCAACAAACAGAACCGCATTTACCTCATCGCAAATCTCGCGGAACCTGTCAAAATGAATTGTACGTGGATAAGCAGATGCCCCCGCCAGAATCAATTTCGGTTTAAATTGTTTGGCCAGAGAACGGATCTCATCATAGTCAAACATCTCGGTCTCTCTGCTGACACCATAATGAACGACATGATAGGTGCGTCCCGAAAAATTCATTTTATGACCATGCGTTAAATGTCCTCCGCATGCGAGGTCAAGCGTCAAAATAGTATCGCCCGGATTGATCGCCGCATTATAAACGGCATTGTTCGCTTGTGACCCGGAATGTGGCTGCACATTGACCCACTCCGCACCGAACAATTTTTTCGCCCGCTGAATGGCCAGGTCTTCGGCGGTATCGACGTTCACACACCCCCCATACCATCTACGATTGGGATATCCTTCCGCGTACTTATTGGTCATCACACTTCCCTGGGCCTCCATGACTGCTTCGGACACAATATTTTCAGATGCAATCAATTCGAGATTATTGCGCTGACGTTCAAGTTCCCTGCGGATTGCCTGATAAATCTCGGGATCCGTTTGTTTTAAATGGACATCCATCCCAAACTCCTCTTATCGATAAACAACCTATCATTAAATCTTCCTCAATTTCAAAAGGAAGTCTTACCCTTAAATATTTTTTAAAAACTTTTTCTCAATCTCCCTGATCTTTCTAAAACGCCTGGCGTGCCGTCCACCCTCAAACTTTTCATCCAGCCAGATCTTGACCATTTTCTTCATTTCAGGCATCCCCACAAACTTGGCGCCTAAAACAAGAATATTGGCATTATTATGCTGTCGTGATAACCTGGCTGCTTCAGCATTATAGCACAAGGCCGCATAAGCCCCCGGCACCTTGTTAGCGGCGATAGACAGGCCAATTCCCGACATGCAAACTAAAATACCGCGGGCCTGACGATTCTTTGCAACAGCAACCGCAACCTTGCAGGCCAGGGGAGGATAGTCACAGGGCTTCTCGCTGTTGTCCGTGCCCATATCCACAACAGAATGGCCGAGATCTTTTAAAAAATCCTTAATCTCCTGTTTCAATTCAACGCCACGGTGATCGGCAGCAATAAATATTTTCATTATAAAACCTCACAAAGTTTCAAAAGCATGAGCGCATGTTAAATCTTGTGCTCTTTATAATATTTTAATCACCTTCTCAAGGGCCTCTTCAATAATCCGTCCGCTTTCCTCATAGACTGAATCTTCTAACCCCATCGGATCTGCAATGTCCATATCTCTCTTCAGACCGCCTTCTGCGAATTCTCCTAAAAGAAACGTCCGTTTCCCAACCTCTGGCAAAAACTGTAAAATCATATCCCGATGCTGTTGGGCCATCACCAGGATCAAATCGGCTTTATATAACAGCATCTTGGTAACCGGCCGGGATATATGTCCTTTGGCATCGATCCCTTTCTTTCTTAAAAACCGTAACGCCCCTGAACTCGCCCCCGCCGTCAAAAAAACATTTGTCCCGGCTGAAACGACTTCAATATCTTTCCGCCTCCTAAGCTTGTCCTTCAATAAATATTCCGCCATAACAGAACGGCAACTGTTTCCAGTGCAAACCATCAAAACCAATTTCGTATTAACAACCTCATCGACGTCTTCCTGAACGACTTCCCCCTTGCGCGTTACCAAGGGCTTCCCTTTTGAGAAATCCACAATCGTTGACGCTGTCCCTATTCTCGCGGGTCCCGCATCCAGGGCGGCCTCAACTAATCCATCCATGTCCCTTAAAGCTTCTTCGCATGTTCTTGGAGAGGGGTTATTTTCGAAATTTGCCGACGGGGCGGCAATGACGCATCCGGATTCCTTGACTAAAGCCAATGCGACCGGATGATCCGGCATCCTTATTCCAATGGTTTTACCCTCTTCCATCGACGAAAGTATCATCGTCAACGGACCCGGCCAATAACGATCGGCCAATTTAAAAACCCGGGTATCATGAAAAGGCGTTTTTGCGGCAACTTCGTCTTTCTTTGAAATCAAAATCGAAAAAGGCTTGTCAGCGGACCGGCGCTTCACCGTTCGTAAACGCTCCATGGCCCTGTTATTATGTTCGTCCCCGGCAACGCCGTAAACGGTTTCAGTCGGAAAAACAACCAAGCCCCCCTGCCGGATAATTTTTGCACATCTGGCAATTTTTTCTCTTTCGGGGAACTCAGGATGAATTTTTATAATCTCTGTTTTCATGCTCAGCTTATTGAAATAGCTTATGACTTACAGCCAAAGTCAACCCGCGACCATACGCCAGGGCTATATAAGTGAATCTATCCTTCCAGAATTTTCTTGCGCTGCTCTTCGCCGTAACTTACAAGTTTTTTTGTAAGAGAGGGGTCATTGGTTCCAAGAATCCGCAAGGCAAAAAACGCAGCATTTTTGGCGCCGGCCTTGCCCAGGGCCATGCATCCGACGGGAACTCCAGGCGGCATTTGTACTGTCGATAATAAGGCATCCATACCGCTGAGGTCTGATGCATTCAGAGGGACACCGATAACCGGCAATATGGTATGAGCTGCGACGGTCCCAGAAAGAGCTGCTGACATTCCCGCCCCGCAGATGACGACTTGAAACCCGCGTTCCTTGAGGCCTTCTGCATAAGCCGCTGTTTCTTTAGGTGTGCGATGAGCCGAAAGGACTTTAGTTTCATAGGCTACGCCGAATTCATCAAATACTTTCTCCGCCTCTTCCATGGTTGACTTGTCATTCTTGCTTCCCATCATAATCGCGACTTTGGTTGATGACATATCTGCCTCCTCTATAGGCATATGACTGATGATTGATTTGGCTATAAGCCATGCGCCATGAGCTACAAGCTGTTCGCTATATGTTTTAATGCCCTGGCGCCGATATCCCTTCTAAAGAAATGACGTTCAAATGATATTTTTTCAACCGCCTGATAAGCCCTTTTAATCGCCTCCTCGACGCTCCCTCCCAATGCTGAAACGCCCAGAACCCGTCCACCTGATGTCACAATCTGGGTCCCGCGCTTCTGGGTTCCCGCGTGAAAAACAACCGCGCCTTCAACTTCCCCGGCCTTTTCAAGACCTGTAATCACCTTTCCCTTTTCATATCTTCCCGGATAGCCGCCCGAACTCATCACGACGCAAACACAGGAACGCGTATCCCACTGCAGATCCATTGACTGGAGACGACCCTCACAGGCTGCCAAAAGAACATCAACGATATCATTTTTCAGCCTTGGCAAAACCGCCTGTGTTTCGGGATCGCCGAAACGGACGTTATACTCTAACACCAGAGGTCCTTCATCGGTCATCATCAAGCCTGCGTAAAGAACCCCTCTAAAAAGATTTCCTTCTGAAAGCATTCCACGGATCGTCGGCCCGATAATCTGAGCCTCTATCTTGGCCATTAATAAATCATTAACAACCGGCGCCGGGGAATAAGCCCCCATACCACCAGTGTTTGGCCCGAGATCATCGTCAAAAATTCTCTTATGGTCCTGGGAACTGTCCAGAATAATAAAAGATTCGCCATCAGAGACAGCCAGGATCGAGGCCTCTTCTCCCTGAAGACACTCTTCGATCAAGATCTTTTTGCCGGCATCCGCCATATTTGACTGGATTTCCTTCAACGCCTGGCGGGCCTCCTCTTCGGTATAACAAACGAAAACACCTTTGCCAGCCGCCAAGCCATCAGCTTTAACGACCAAAGGATATCTGGTTGAACCCAGAAAATTATAGGCATCGGTAATGGAATCAAATGACATAAAAGACGCCGTCGGAATGCCGTGACGGTGCATGAATTCCTTGGCAAAAATCTTACTTCCCTCGAGACGGGCTGCCAGACGATCAGGCCCAAAGATCTTCAAACCCTCTTCGTCAAAGGCGTCGACAATGCCGGCCACCAGCGGGGCTTCGGGACCGACAACCGTCAGGTCCACCTCATTTTCCTTCGCAAACCGAAGAAGCTCCGGAATATTATCCGCCGCGATGTTGACGCATTCGGCGATTTCCGACATCCCCCCGTTACCGGGAGCGCAATAGATCTTCTTGACCCTGGGACTTTGCGCAATTTTCCATGTCAACACATGCTCCCGTCCACCTGAACCAATCACCAAGATTTTCATATCAATCCCTTTTATTATTAAACCAAAACGAACCTTCGTCCGCCCTTAACTTTAGCAACACTTCCGATAATATAATGCCTGGTTTTATTTTCTGTTAAAAAGCGCCCTGCCTGCGTCGCAGTTTCCGAAGAAAAGACCAAAACCATTCCGATCCCCATATTAAATGTCTTGTACATATCAGTATCGGGGACATTTCCCTTTGCCTGAATGTCCTTAAAAATTCCGGGAACCGGCCAGCTCCCCTGCTTGATTTCAAAGCACAAACCCTTCGGAAGAATCTTGGTCATTTTTTCATAATAAGCCCCGCCGGTAATATGGGCAATTCCTTTCACGTCGAACCGCTCAATGACTGGCAGGACTTCTTTCACATAGATTTTAGTCGGTGTTAAAATGTCTTTAACGCGTTTTTTCTGTTCCGCTCTGGAAAAGACCTTGCGGACAAGACTGAACCCGTTGGAATGAATGCCGCTTGACGGAAGGCCGATGACAACGTCGCCGGGGCAAATGCGGGAGCCATCGATGATTTTACTTTTCTCCGCAACCCCGACAGTAAACCCGGCCAGATCGTACTCATCACGACTGTACATGTCCGGCATTTCAGCCGTTTCGCCACCCACCAAAGCACAACCCGATTGCCGGCATCCTTTCGCGATCCCTTTAACAACATCTTTGAGTACTCTCGGATTGATCCTTCCGCAGGCAATATAATCAAGGAAAAAAAGAGGCTTGGCGCCGACGCAAAGAATATCGTTAACATTCATGGCAACAAGATCGATACCTACCGTGTCATGAATATTATTTTGCTGAGCGATGATCAACTTCGTCCCGACTCCATCTGTCGATGAGACCATGACCGGATCCCGGTACTGCCCCTGATTCAAAGCGAACATTCCCCCGAACCCGCCTCTGGCGGTTATCACCCCGTCAATAAACGTGCTTTTGACCGAGGAGCCGATCGCACGAACAAACGCATTACCTGCGTCGATATCAACTCCTGATTTCTTATACGTTAAGATCTTTTTCATAAATTGCTCCGAAAGGAATAATTGCCCGCCCGGTTATAAAAGATTCTTTTTTGCATAATTAATACCATTTTGAAACACCGCCGCCCCGTCCCCGAGATCCCCCTTGGCGGATAATCGGGTCCAACAAGGATGCTGATAATAAAAAAAATGGCGTTCGGGATGCGGCATCATCCCCAAAATGCGTCCGGTCTTGTCGGTAATCCCGGCAATATGTTCGACCGAACCATTGGGATTACCGGGATAAGCAGGCTCATTCCCGTTTTCCGTGCAATAACAAAATGCGATCTGATGATTATTTTTTAACCCGGTCAGCAAGCCATCGGTTTCGGTTAAAAATTTTCCTTCGGCATGAGCAACAGGAACGGCGATGATATCGGGAAGCCCCTTCACCCAAACGGAATCGCCCCTGCGTTTCAAATGGACCCAGCGATCCTCAAACTTCGCTGAATCATTATAAGTTAAGGTGCATGTCTGGGACGTTTCGGGAGTCCACAGCGTTTTGCCTTCCATCTCACCTGGCAATATCCCCGCACGGACCAAAACCTGAAACCCGTTACAAATCCCGACGATCAGTTTGCCATCTTCAATAAACCGCTGGACTTCAGGACCCAATCGCAGCCTCAGTTCATTGGCGAGAATGCGGCCTGAAATAATATCATCTCCGTAACTAAACCCTCCCGGAATGACCAGGATATGAAAATCTCTTAATGAAACCTTTCCATTAAATACCAGATTAATGTGCGCATACTCGACCCGGGCTCCAAAATATTTAAAAGCGAAGCCCGTTTCCTGATCGCAATTGGTCCCGGCTGTCCGCAAAATCAAAACTCTTACTTTATTCTCCGTCATTGTTAAATCCTGTATCCGATCAGAGAACCATCGTTTTTCTGAAATGTTCTTTTTAAAAGTGTTTTCCTGATCGCAATTGATCCATCTGTCCGCGGAATCAAAACTTTAGTTTGACTTTTTTCTAAATCCCGTGCCCGGCATTGGTATAAAAGTCCCTGACAATGGCAACAGCTTCTTCGGGCTCGTCAACAACCTGAAAAATATCCATATCATCCGCGCTGATCTTCCCTTCACCCAGCAGTTTACCCCTGATCCATTCGATCAGTCCGGCCCAAAAAGCTTTTTCAACCAAAACCACAGGACAAGGCTCGACCCTGTTCGTTTGAATCAGAGTGATACATTCAAAAAGTTCATCAAGCGTTCCAAAACCTCCCGGGAACACGACAAAGGCTTTCGCATATTTCAAAAACATCACTTTCCTGCTGAAAAAATAATGAAAATTAATAAGCGTTTTGATATAGGCATTGGGCTTCTGCTCAAAAGGAAGATCGATATTCAATCCAACAGATTCTCCGCCGGCCATCATGGCCCCTTTATTCCCGGCTTCCATAATCCCGGGGCCTCCGCCAGTTATGACGGCGTACCCTTCTTTCGCAAAAAGTTCCGCCATCCTTACCGCCTTTTCATAAGAAGGGTTCTCCACCTTTGTACGGGCTGAACCGAAAATCGTCACGGCCTGATTAATATTGGAAAACTGATCAAATCCCGAAACAAACTCAGCCATGATTTTAAAAACCCGCCACGGGTCTTCGAATCGTAATTGATCAGGAATTCTTTCTGGAGATTTGACCATTGTTTATCCTTTTTTAGTTACCAGCCCAGCGGGGCTTTCCACACCTGTTTCAATTTATTTATATTTTCTTTAACGCACACAGTCCCGTCGATCCCGTGAACCATGACCTCAGGCGATTGCGTGACTTGTCCAATGCACATAAAAACCGCACCCTTCAACTTTTTTTCAAATCCATGTTTTGATTCAGGAGAAACCTCAACAAGAAAACGAGAGTGGGATTCAGAAAATAAAATTTTCTCATCCGCTTTTTCCCCATCAAAAGGAACCTCCTTAAGATCAATCTCTGCTCCCAACAAACCACTGAATGCCATTTCCGCCAAACAAACACCAAGTCCTCCTTCAGAACAATCATGAATCGAGACCGCCAGCTTCTGTTGCGATGCCTGAAACAAAGCTTTAAAAATCTTCCGGCCCGAATCAAAATCCACGCGGGGTACGCGACCGCCAGTAATTCCATGTCTATGATAATAAATAGAACCCCCCATCTCATCCCGGGTCATTCCCACTATATAAATGAGATTTCCCGCTTTTTTAAAATCCATTGTCAGCGCCTCACGGACATCACCCATGATTCCGATGGCTGAAATCAGGATCGTTCCGGGAATCGCAAGTGACTGTCCCCCCTCGGCATATTCATTATATAAACTGTCTTTTCCCGAAATAAACGGAGTCCCGTAAGCAACAGCGGCATCATAGCATCCCTGGGCACAGCGGACGAGCGGTCCAAGACGATCTGGTTTATCCGGATTCCCCCAACAAAAATTATCAAGAATGGCAACGCGGTCAGGATTTCCTCCGACAGAAACAATCTGGCGAACAGCCTCATCAATACACCCCGCAGCCATCCAGTACGGATCGATCATCCCATAACGGACATTGATACCGTTGGAGACCGCAATCCCTTTTGTCGACCCCATTTTAGGAGCTACGACAGCGGCATCCGAAGGTCCGTCGTGCTGGACCCCTACGAACGGTTTGATCACGCTTCCACCCTGAACCTCGTGATCGTACTGACGCACCACCCATTCTTTTGAGCATACATTATAATGCGATAAAATATTACAGAGATCTGCGGTCAAATTTTTCTCTTTTGAAATAACGGGTTCAACGGCTTCATTTTTAGGCTCCCAGCAGGCTTCCTTGATGATGTCCGGAATACCGTCGTGCATAAAATTCATGTCCAGATCACAAACCTTTGTCTGGCAATAAAAAAGCTCGAGCCGGCCCGTACCGGTGAACTCGCCGATGACCGTCGCTTCTACATTTTCCATCGCAAATAATTCAAGGAACCGTTCAATGTTCGCCCGCGGCACGGCGAAAACCATCCGCTCCTGGCTCTCGGAAATCCATATCTCCATGTAAGAAAGACCCTGGTACTTCAGCGGCGCCTTGTCCAAATGAACCACCGCACCGGTTTCAGCACCCATTTCTCCGACGGCACTTGAAAAACCTCCCGCCCCGCAATCCGTGACGGCATGATACAAATTTTCGTCCCTGGCCTTCAATTGGACATCCAAAACTTTTTTCTCTTGAATGGGATCTCCAATCTGAACGGCGCCCGAAGAAACGACCTCGGATTCGGAAGTCAATTCCCCAGAAGAAAAGGTCGCCCCATGAATCCCGTCGCGCCCCGTTCTCCCTCCGGCAGCGACAATCAAATCACCGCGATGAACCTTCTTTTCTGATTTTCCTCTTGGAATCAGACCGACATTGCCGCAATAAACCAAAGGATTACCGACAAAACGATCGTCAAATATAATGGACCCGTTAACAGTCGGTATCCCCATCTTGTTGCCGTAATCACGGACTCCCGACACCACGCCTTTCATGACCCGCTTGGGATGGAGAGTTCCGGCCGGTAGTTTTGCGGTGTCATAATCCGGAGGCGCGAAACAAAAAACATCCGTATTGCAAATAGGTTTGGCCCCAAGCCCGGTTCCCATGGTGTCCCTCAACACCCCGCCGATACCGGTATTGGCGCCGCCGAAAGGCTCCAGGGCAGAAGGATGATTATGGGTCTCGACCTTAAAACAAACATCATGTTCGTCGTCGAACTCAATAATCCCCGCGTTATCATGAAACACCGACACGCACCACGGTTTATTGATATCGTAAGTCGCCTTCGCGATCGTCGATTTAAAAAGATTGTGAATCTCCCTGACCTCTGTCCGCCCGTTCTCCGTCACCTTGTAACAAATCTTGCCGCGAAATGTTTTGTGATGACAATGCTCGCTCCATGTCTGGGCGACTGTCTCCAGTTCGACATCCGTCGGATTTCTTTTTAACGAACGGAAATGTTCCTGAATGGCCCGCATTTCTTTGATGTTCAGGAAAAGCTGGCCTTTTTCGCTTATTTTTATCAATTGAGAGTCATCGGCATTCAGCAAATCGACAACAACGACAGAAACATCTTTATCTGAATTTCTGATCTTGACGGATTTGTCGCCGATATTCTCTTGCACAAGATGCTGGATAAGCTTGTTTGACAGGACTTTGTCGACGATAACCTGGGCTTCTTCTTCGGAAATTTTCCCTTTAATTTGATACTGCCTGGCAGTCCTGACCGCAGTCACTCCCCCGATTCCCATATCCCTGATGCCTTTTAAAACCGACTCTTCAACCGGATCCATAACGCCGGGATTGTAAGCAATTTCAACAATGTGCTCATTACGGCTGGAATGATCGAAATGAGGAGCTGAGCCCTGAACAAATGAAAAATTCTGAGAAACCCTGTCGGACAGTAGCTCGCTGCCAATGCGGTAAACATCTTTTTCACTGATATCGCCTTCGAGTGTATAAACCAAAACAAGGGCAACTTCTTCAACATGCTGAAACCCGAGATCCAGGATGTTTTTATGGACGCTCTCACCGACCGCATCAAAGATTCCGGGTTTTTCCTTAACTTCTATTCGCCACATATTTTTAAATTCTTTAAAAGTGACAAGTTACAAGACACAAGATTGATGAATATCTATCCTGTCACTTGTAACTTGTATCTTGTAACTATTTGATGACTTTTGCTAAAATTTCCTGATAGGCCTCTTCAATGCC
Organism: Candidatus Omnitrophota bacterium; assembly: GCA_040753435.1. Classification (GTDB taxonomy): domain Bacteria; phylum Omnitrophota; class Gorgyraeia; order Zapsychrales; family JANLHA01; genus JAKLFA01. The sequence goes on from JBFMEN010000015.1 coordinate 14,661, forward strand.
GCCCAAATCCTGACGAAAACGATCTTTATCAAGTTTGCGATTCGTTCCGACTTCCCATAAACGGCAGGTATCTGGAGAAATTTCATCTGCGAGAATGATTTTGCCTTTGTACCGCCCAAATTCCAGCTTAAAATCAATCAAGTTAACATTCAGTTTTAAAAAGAAAACTCTCAAAAGCTCATTCGTTTTTAATGTAAGCCCTTTAATGCTGTCGATTTCTTCCTGCGTCGCTAACTCCAGCGCTATGGCGTGAGATTCATTAATTAGCGGGTCGTTTAACTTGTCTTCTTTATAGCAGAATTCCAGCGTGGGCCGGGCGAGCTTGTGACCTTCTTCAAGTCCGAGCATACGGCAAAGAGAACCAGCTGCTACATTACGCACAATCACTTCCAACGGGACGATCTTCACCTTCTTAACGAGCATTTCCCGATCGCTTAACATCCTGACATAGTGCGTGGGGATCCCCTGACTTTCCAGATATTGAAACAAGGTTGAAGCAATTTTATTATTCACAATACCTTTACCGACTATAGTACCCCTCTTTTTAGCGTTGAAGGCCGTCGCATCATCTTTAAAATATTGAATCACCAGTTCCGGATCGTCAGTCGCATAAACAATCTTGGCTTTACCTTCATACAGTTTTTCTCTTCTTTCCATCGCTGACCCCTTTTCTCTCTTCTTGTGAAAGCGGCAATAGGCGAAAAGGAATTGGATATTTTTCCCCTTCGCTCCCCGCCCTTCTCATAGGCTACTTAATCCCCACCCTCTTAAAGATCATATCCCTGTGCCGGGTATAGTATTTTATGTCAAAACATGCGTTAATATCTGCTTCGGTCAGGTATTTACGAACCCTTCTGTCCCTGACCAGCACATCCTTAAAATCAGAGCTTTCATCCCAAACCTGCATTGCGCAATGCTGAATGATCTCATAGGCCTGTTCGCGCGTTAACCCTTTACTCATCAACTCCAGCAAAACTCGTTGGGAATAAATTAAACCGCGGGTTTTTGTCAGACATTCAATCATGTTTTTAGGATAAACCAGCAGACCTTCGACAATCGGCGTAAATTTATGAAACATATAATCCAGGGCAATGGTGCTGTCCGGGATCGTCACGCGTTCCACCGAGGAATGGCTGATATCCCTTTCATGCCAGAGGTTAATGTTTTCGAAAGAGGCTTGGGCATTCGCGCGCAGCAATCGGGAGAGCCCTGAAATACGTTCGCAAGTAATAGGATTGCGTTTATGCGGCATCGCGGAAGACCCAACCTGTCCTTTAAAGAACGGCTCTTCGATTTCACGCAATTCCGTTTTCTGAAGGGCTCTGATTTCCGTCGCGAACTTGTCAAGTGAAGAACCCATCAACGCGATCGTCGTGAGAAACTGGCAGTGAATGTCTCTCGAAATGATCTGAGTAGCGATATTCGCAGGCTTCAAGCCGAGCTTTTCACAAACAAACTCTTCAACATAAGGATCGATATTCGCGTAAGTTCCGACCGCCCCGGACAGCTTGCCTAATCGAATCTCTTCCCTGGTCTGTTCCATACGGGCACAATTCCGTTTGGTTTCGTCATACCATGTCGCGAGCTTCAACCCGAGGGTCGTTGGTTCTGCGTGAACACCATGAGTTCGGGCAATACACGTAGTATCTTTATACTTTTTGCACTGTTTTTTAAGGGCCAGCAAAAACTTTTTCACATCTGCCAGGAGCAGGTCCATTGCTTCAACACATTGAACAGAAAGAGTAGTATCCAGAAGATCCGAGGAAGTCATCCCCATGTGCAGATACTGGGCTTCGGGACCGATATATTTTCCGACATTATTGATAAAAGCGACAATATCATGCCTGGTTTTGATCTCCAGGTCACGGATTTCATCGATGTTAAATTTGGCATTTTTCTTGATTTTCTCAAAAGATTTTTTGGGGATCTTTCCCAATTTACACATCGCTTCACAGGCCAGGACCTCAATTTTAAGCATAATTTCAAATTTATGCTCATCAGTCCAGATGCTACCCATTTTTGATAATGTGTAACGTTCAATCATGCCTTGCTCCTTATAAAAAAATTAATAATTTAAACGGTTTCGGCAGGAAAAATGATGCCACTAATATATCAAAAGTAATTATTAAAAGCAATCAAAAAGAGTAAAAACCCGCTGTTTTTAACCTAATATTATTGCAAGTTCAATTATTACAATTAGTTATGAAATTTAACTTCCAGATACATGAAAGCACGGCTTACAAGACCGAATAAAAAACCTTGATAACAATAAAGTTATGTTAAATAAGGAACTTCTTCTAGGGCTTTGGGAGGTCTTCAAAATATTTAATGGCCGCTGTGATGCTCTCCTGAATAATATACGGCATAACCTCAAAATTCTTTTTCCCGGAGGGACTGCTATAAAATTCAATCAGATCGCCAAGTTCTTCTTCTGTATAATATTTTGCATAAACAGGAACCAACCGGAGAATGAACTCGTCCGCATTAACAAGTCGTTCGAACTCCTTTGTCTGATCCTCAGGCATCTGGCCAAGAAGGGCTCGAAGATTAGCTTTTATTCCCCGCACAGCTCCATTAGCTTCAAGAAGTTTGAGAATGAGTTCCTTTTTCCTTTCCGAAACATCTTTAAGAGTCAGCTCTGGTTCCGTCTCTTTGGCCTCCTCGACCTCTTTTTCAGGACGTTCAACCCGTTCTATCTCATCCCGGTAAAATACTTTCGGAGTACTCTTGACCTTAACTTTAACGGAATAAGCTGTCTCTTCGAAAATTTCACCCTCGATGGTTCTACCGTCTTTCAAAATAATTGTATCGGCCTGAGAACTGGCAGAAAACACTATTAAAAATAAAATTATATAAACCAATCTCTTCATGTGTCCTCCCTTTTTGGTATTACTATAACACAAAACCTTTAACGGGATATATTTAGAAGGAATAACTTTATTGCAAGCAAATTACTTCTATGGTACCAGACGGCAATATGTTAACCGCAATCAGACAAAATATCGATAAAAGTCTCGAAAATTTAATTGAAGACTGGCGTAAAGAGTATGATCTGGACTCAATCAGCCCCTTTCTTTTCGCCAGTGTCAAAGATTTCGTTCTCCGCAAAGGAAAACGCATCCGTCCGCTCCTTTTGATTCTTAGCTACCAGGGCTACAGCAAAAAAAACCGGACTTTATCAGATAGCATCTACCGGGCATCCACTTGCATAGAGCTGCTTCACAACTTTATGCTTGTGCATGACGACATTATTGACCGATCTGACCTTCGTCGGGGCAAACCGACCATGCACCGCCTCTTGAAAAAAGCCGTAAAAAGCAACGATCCAGAAAAGCTTGGGATCGATCTTGGCATTATCGCCGGAGACATTATTTATTCCCTGGCGATCGACGCCTTTCTTTCCTTTAATGAATCCCCCGAACGGATGGATAAAGCGCTGAAATACTTTATCCGCACGGCCGCTTTTACAGCCATGGGTGAATTTGTGGACACCGTGAACGGCGTCCTTCCGATCAGAAAGATCTCGGAAAAAGATGTCTTTCTTAATTACTCTCTCAAGACGGCAAGATATACCTTTGTTTGCCCTCTGGTCGTCGGCGCTCTATTATCAGGAGCTACCGAAAAAGAAATTGATCTTCTCTCTGATCTGGGGCTCGCCATCGGACAAGCCTTTCAGATCCAGGATGACATTATCGGGGTTTTCGGCACACAAAGAACTATCGGTAAATCCGTCCTGAGCGATATCGAAGAATCAAAAAAAACCTTACTGGTTTATCACGCCTTTCAACATTTAAAAGGAAAAAAACGCCGGGAATTTCTGTATTATTTTACGAAAGACAAAATCACCTACAAGGATTTACGGAACATTCGAACAATCTTCGTCAACGCCGGTTCTCTCCATTATGCCTTCCAACATATCAATCAACGCATGGCAAAATGTGAAGAGATCCTTCTTCAACTAAAAATGAAGTCTGAATACAAAAAGCTGATCAAAGAATCCTTCGATCAGCTTTTCCGCGAAACGCATCAAACTGCCGCGGCCTATCAATTGACCTTCTGAACCTTCCCTTTCAGATATTCTGCCTCTTTAATCAGGGCATCAAATACCTCCCGCTCCTGCGGAACAACTTTCATCCCTTTCCGCCAAATTTCAATCGCCTCATCAAATCTGTTATAATTTCCGAACAGTTTCCCCATTTCCGAATAAACATTGGGATTCCTATTGTCGAGTCTTAAGGCCTCCATGTAATATTTTCGGGCAAGGTCGGGAAACCCTTCACGTGAAAAAAGGATCGCAAGCGATAAGTACCATTGGTCATCATCCTGCTTAAATGACAACGCCTTTTCCCCGAGATCAATCGCGGCAGATTTTTGCCCCAGATAAAAATAAGTGGTTGCCAGAGCGACAATATTTTTCTTGTGATACGGGTTCAGTTCATAATTCTTCTCGTAAAGGAGCAGGGCTTCATCCTGTTTATCTTCCAGCAGCAAAATCTCCGCCAGATTCAATCGGGGTTCAATGGCAAAAAAGTTCAATTCTAGACTTCGCCGCAAAGCTTTCTCTGCCTGCGGATATTTCTTTTGCTCCAGATACACGGCTGCCAGATTGTTATAAACCTCATAAGAATACGGTTGCAGAATGCGCGCCTTTAACAGATTTTTTTCCGCCGACTCATAATTTTTTTCATCCATATCAAGCAATGCGAGATTGGTGTAAGCGTACCAGTCCGCCTCACCGTTACCCAACGATTGATAATAAACCTCCCGTGCTTTTTCTTTCTCGTCTCTCTTTTCAAATTCATAGGCCATATAAAAATAAATGCTTTTGACTCTCGGGGAAATTTCAAGCCAATGCCGGCAGTAAAGGATCGGGTCAGACCAGATTTTATTGTAAAGCCGGGAAGAATGTATCATAGAGACCAGGACGATTATAAAAAGCGCTTTTGGAAAAACACTTTTATTAAAAGCATTTAGAAGCCATAAAAAAAAGTTCGACAAAAGGATAAAAAATCCGATATTGGGAAAAAACATCCAGTGCGTTTCAAAAGACACCCCGTTGGCCACACGGAAAAGACAGGCAAAGAGAACCGGCAGCAATCCCAAAACCATTAATCCCAGGCCAAAAGCATTGGAGCCTTTTTTAAATAAATAGATCAAACCCGCAGCCGCCGATAGAACCGCTATGAGAAAAACCAAATATAGGGGCCCGCCGGCCTGGAAGCGCGAAAAAATCCATTGCAAAGAGATGTCGTTGAAAAAAAGAAGCTCGGAAAGATACTTCAAGACAATGGCGCCGATGCCGACCGTATAATTCCAAATCCCGATGTGAGTTCCGGAAATGAGCCCTTTTCCCAGACTGGCGAAAAACAGCCGGAAGACAAAGAAACCGGCGGCTGTTATCAGAAACGGTGCCGTCGCGGTCAGCAGCTGGCGCAGATCAGTTTTTTCTTTTTTGAAACATATCCAGAGCCACATAAGGCAGAAAGGAAGAACTAACGAGGTTTCATGACACAACAATGACAAAACAAAAAACAGCAAACTTAGCCAATAGTGTTTTTTAGATCCGGCGATGACAGCTGACCGATAAAAGAAAAGACACGACAAAGACAAAAAGATAACTTGTAAAGAGAAGACGCTGGCGGTTATATAATTGACCATCAATCCGTTGACGGGGTGAATACAAAACAGCAAGGCTGCCAGGAAAGCGGGGCGGTCATCTCTTAACAATTCTTTAAGAAACAAATAAACAACAAACGCCGCCCCCACAAAAAGAAAAAGATTGACCAGATGATAATATAACGTTTTCTCCTGAAACAGCAGGAAACACAGTCCGGGGAAAATATGGGCCAGGGGGCGATAATAGACGTTTCCGGAAGGCTTGAAGCCAAGCGTCTTTTCAAGATCCGGAACAAACTGATATCCCAAATGTCTCCAGTTATGCAGCGTCTGGTCCGAAAAGATCAACGCATGGTCATCGATTAAAAATGGGTTGTTCAGGGCGTTGCTGTAAGTGAGTGTCCCGAAGAATGCCAGGACCGCTAATACGAATAACTCTTTTGACAAACCTTTTAACAAAAACTTCTTCATCCAAGTCCTCGTCTTTCTACAATAATTTCAAAGCAAGATCGTCCAAAACCAAAAGACCTTTTGTGGTCACCTTAAGAAAACCGTTAGATTGCTCAAGAAAGCCATTATCGATTAATTCCATAATAGCATCATTTTGAAAAGACAAAACAGATCCGACAGATTTCTCAACATCATCAATGCGGATCCCTTCAATCATACGCAGACCAAACGCCAGCGCCTCTCCGATCCGTTGCCGCACGGTCAAACACTCAGCGCCTTCCTCTGGCGACTCCCCTCTTCCTGCCTTCTCTATATAAGCTTTCACCCGCGAAACGTTCCACCAACGCCGGCCGTTTTCGTGAGAATGCGCGCCCGCACCCAAACCAATATAATGGCCGCACCGCCAATAATTCAGGTTATGAGAAGATCTCCGGCCAGACTTTGCAAAATTACTCACTTCATAATGTTCAAAACCCATTCTGCGTAAACGATCGACTGTAAAAAGATATTGTTCAGCAGCCGCTTTTTTTTCCGGCAAGGGAACGCGATCCACAAAGAACCTGCTTCCTTCCTCGATAGTCAGGAGATAAACGGAAACGTGTTCGCAGGAAAGCTTTTTCAGTTCTTCCAGGTCTCCGCCCAAGTCTTCCGGAGTTTGTCCCGGGAAACCACACATCAAATCAATGTTGATATTATCAAAACCGGCTTGACGCGCCCGATCATAAACTCGAACGGCCTGTTCACTGTCATGGCACCTTCCAAGAAATTTCAAGTATCGATCCTGAAAAGTCTGAATGCCGATACTCAAACGGTTGACCCCGCAGTCGCGATAAACTTTCAGCAATGAAGCATCCGCGTCTTCGGGATTAATCTCCACAGTCACTTCACTCGCATTATCAACACAAAATTTCTTCCTTGTAGAATCCATTAACAGCGAAAATTGTTTCGCGTTCAATCGCGAAGGCGAACCTCCTCCGAAATAAATTGAATTGATCGCCCGCCCTTGATAAAAATTCATTTCACTGCAAAGGCCTCGCACATAGTCTTCAGCATGATGTTCGTGATTAATCGCGACATTAAACGAACAATAAAAACATTTTTTTCTGCAAAACGGAATGTGAATGTACAGACCTTCCATAACGGCCTTTGCTATTTAGAATTTACCAGCGCGGTTTTCAAACTGATCCCGTCTCTCTCGTCGGAATTTTTTCATTTTAAAACTTT
>JBFMEN010000016.1:0-27037 GCA_040753435.1 Candidatus Omnitrophota bacterium
GTATTCGCGCAAGCTTTTTGGACTCATAGTGTTACCCCTTTCGTAGAGTGAAAGGGTAACATGAATTATGAGTCAACGAATCCGCAGTTTGGATTCCACGGGTAACATTTTTTATGAGTCAATTCGAAGAAAGCGCTACCCTTGTCATTTTCCTTCCAAATATGCTATCCTTTGACCAGTTCGTATTCAAAAATCTGAAAGGTAAACTGCTCGAAAGAGTGGGGCGCAAAGCCGTGAGCCTAATGCTGTTAACAGCTATGGCTGTCTGGCTGCCGGAACCGATTGAGGTTTCGTTAAAGGATCTCATCCCCTTAAACTTTTGAGGGGATTTTTTTATTCCCCACCCGGCGCGCAAATGCCTTTCAGAGAAAGGAACTGAGCGGCATGCGCGACAAAATTTTTATTTCTCTGATCGTTGTCCAGTTGAGCGTCTGCGGGATTGTTTTCTCCGGCCAGTTTCCTGAATCGCGGCAGCATTTGGTTAAAACTACCCTTCCGGACATTTACCTGGTTGCAAGCCGCCATGAACGCCGCAAAGAAAATAGCATGGGACCTTCGGGAATGGGGGCTGAGCTTGTCAATTGGATCAAGTCAAATATCAGCAGGGATACGGGGATGCCGCTGAGCTTCGAGGTGGCTGAAGACAAAAAACACAGCGTCTATTCCGGGATCGGCGGGAATGAAACTGTTGAAGGAGTCATCGAACGGACCATTGTCGAAGAAGGTCTTGTTATCTATGATGGAGCAGTGGCTCAGATTGTGTTGACGATGTTCGGCGCTGAAAGCGACATGAAGCAGGTGCAGGACATGTTTGATGTGTATTGGGAAGGAAAACTCGGAAAACTTCCGAGTATACGGGCCGGTGATAATTTTATTTATGATCCCGACGATCCGCGTCTGGTATCCGGAGATCCGGATGAAAAGGGGAGGCGCGGTTTCATATACCGTATTATCAACGCCAACGGGCGCTATAACATGGAGGATCCTCTCGACGGCAAGACCAGTTTGGAAGGCTTTCCCAACTGGCCGGCCATTCATTGGGAGGACTGGAAGCCCGTCGCCGGCGAGAACGCGTGGGTCACGATGGCGGCTATGCATTTTTATCATAAAAAATATTACGACCGCCGGGAGGGAAAATGCCGCTTTGTTCCCTATGCGGCGGAATATGAGTTGGCGGAAGAGCTGGCGCGGGCCGCTATGATGCTTGGGGCGGAGAACGGGGGGATCCGCATGGCCCCGATCGGCACATACCGGGAAGCGGAAGATTTCAGCGGGCCAGGCAGCCCTGGGCAGGGGACATGGTGGTACCGCCAGATATCAACGGAAAATAATGTTTCCTGGTACGCGGCATTCAGGATGTTGTATCAGGTGACCGGGGATAGCGTCTATCTGGAGGCGATGGAGGGGATCGAGAATTATTTCAGACAGGCATTTAATCATGAGGGCGGGTTTTTTTATCAGGGAATGAATTTTTATGAAAACGAATGGAGGCCGAATAATGAACATTTCGCTCTTGACGTGCAGACCTGGGCGATCTCTGCGCTGGGGCCAAAGAAAATCGACGGGTGGTTCGGTCACGGCGCCGCCTTTAAGATGTGGGAAACGGCAAAATATTATTCCGGTTACTTTGAAGACGGGAAGATCATGGGCGTCGGCTACACGCATGAGCATGATCAGATCTCGGTTGAATGGACAGCGGGGGCCATCCTGGCTCTGCAGTTGCTTTCGGATTATTATGGCGGCTTTGATCCGGAGATCGCCAGGGGAATACGCGCAGACATGAAGACCATGCGGGACGGCATTGAACGTCTGCGGAAAGATCTTTCGCGGGGAAGAGCAGCATACGCCTATTCGCTGAAACGCAAATACATTCCGTTCGGCTGGTATTCTCACTCGCCGGATGTCCTTTCCCTGGCCTCAACGGGCTGGGTTGTCATGATCGATAATCAGTTTAATCCATTTGAATTAAGCATGTGAGAGAGGCTGGAGCGTAAAGATGAATCAAAACAGCCCCAGTATTTTTCTTCTCCTTTTTTTTGACAATCAATAAGCCGCTGCTTTATAATATCATCACTTAATAACCCAAACTTAATAACCCACCCGGGTAGTTCAGCTTGCCACATGAAAGATCGGAGGCCGTATGAAAACGCGCGTGTGTCTTTTCAGTTGTCTTACCATGATCCTGTTTTTACTTCCCGCCAGCGGTAACGCCGGTTTGCTCTATCAGGACTTTGAACCGGATAACGGTACGACTGTTTACGGGGATTCTTCCAGCGCTACCGTCGGTACGGCGACCACTTATGAAGCGGACCGTTACGATTCAGGCCGGCAGGTTTGGAAAATTTCGACAACCAATTATTGGGCCGGCAGCAATATTTATCCTTTGGGCAACCCGTCTTTTATCGACTTTCAATCACACAAAAATGATCGCCTGATCTTTTGGATGAAGGCAGTTCCCGATGCCGGCAGCTGGATCTACGGCCCGAAGGTCACTCATAATGATGTGGGCGTGGTTTTTTATGATACGGGCGTTTACGCCGAGAACGGGTTTGAGGTCTGGACAACGGAAAAGGCTGTGTATAACAAATGGACCAGACTGGAAGTTTTGTTCAGCCAGCTTCCGGAAAATTTTGACCGCGCCCATGTTTCAAAAATTTATTTGAAAAATTACTGGCCCGGTACGTATTTTATCGACGATATGCAGGCCCTTTCTGAAGACAGGATTTACCAGAATTTCGAAAACCCTTTTGCCGATGAATACGGCTGGAAATGGAACAGCAGCGATACTGCCGGGCTTTCCGCAAGCGGAGAACCGTTTCAGGAAGGGATATATTCCTGGAAACTTGTTTCTACCGGATATTGGGGAGGGACCGGTATTAAATCGCAGGAAAAGAAGCTGGACATGACGAGCGGGAACCCGGAGCAGACGTTCTGGCATGTTGACTTGAATCCGGCTCAAAACGACAGCCTGACCTTCTGGGCTTATGCCCTGCCCGTGAACGGCATGGACAACAGCCTCGGGATTCAGTTATATGATAACTTAAACCATAATACCGACGATACCAAGGTCACGATCTGGCCTAAAAAGACGGCGCAGACCGGAGACTGGACCAAATTTTCCGTTTCTTTTGATGAGCTGCCCGCGACCCTGAATCTTTCCGATCTTAATAAAATTCAATTCCAGCATTACTGGCCGGGCACGTTTTATGTGGATGATATCAGGGCGACCAAGGCCGCTCCATCAATTGATAAGACAATTTTACCGGGCGGTACAATCGCATGGAATTCCATTGAAGGCGCCGGGATTTATGACCTGCAGGAAAGCATCAGCGGGCCGCAGGGACCGTGGAAGACCGTCTATCATGGATCAGAAACTGGTTTTCTGACCGAAAGGCTTTGGCCCGCATGGTATCGCGTTCGATGGGAAGAGGCGCAATCGCCGCAAAATCCCTTTCCCTATATATCTGATTACAGCGAGCCGTACGCTTACGCCCCCAAGCCGGTTTTGATCGACCGTGACCTTCTTCAGACAGGGAGGCTCACATTTAACGTCATTCCCCAGGCTGTGGCCTATCAGGTGCAATACGCGCGTTCGAAAGACGGTTACTGGAACGATATTTACGCCGGACCGGCCCTGAATACGCCCATCCGCGTTTCGCCCTTTTATTGGTACCGTGTGAGGGCAGTGAAGATACAGAATAATATGATTATGGAATCGACTGAATGGAGCCCGGTGCAGACCCATGATTTACGAAGGGGGTACATCAGGGCCTCGGGAGAAAGGCTGGTTGATCGGCAGGCAGAGATCGTTTTCAAAGGCGTTAACCTGGGGAATCTTTTTTTGATCGAGCCTGAGTTTTCCGGCCTCGGAGGAAATTTTACGCCGGATAATCCCCTGGATGACGATGATTACGGCATACGACAGACACTGATCAGTCGTTTCGGATCAGATGAGTTATTAACGCAGTATCAGCAGGCGTATGTCGATGAATCGGATATCGACCGGCTTATGATGATGGGCGTGAATCTGGTGAGACTTCCGATCTATCATCTGGCAGTGCTCGACAATAGCGGCAAATACACACGTTTTGACGAGCTTGACCGGATCGTCGACCTTTGCTCTGATCGGGGAATTTATGTCCTTCTGGATTTGCACGGCGCTCCCGGCGCCCAGAGCAGGGAGGTTCATTCCGGGCAACTGGATTTTAACAAGTTGTTTGAGAACAGTACCGAAGGCATAATGTATCGCACGCAGACCGTCGCATTCTGGCGGGCGCTTGCCAGCCATTACCGCGATAATGTTTTTGTGCTCGGGTATGATCTTCTGAATGAACCTTATGGAGCCCTGGAACATGATCCGACGTTGAGAGCCGCTAACGGGCTGTGGAGTCTTTATAATGACCTGTACCGGGCGATCCGGCTGATCGACCCGAACCATTTAATCGTAATGGAGAGTGTTCCGAGCGAGCATGATTGGGACACGTTGCCCAGCCCCAAACTTTACCGGTGGAAGAATGTGATGTACCAGTTCCATTATTATGGGTTTGTGTTCGATGAGGAAGGGCACATCACCGGCATCATGACTCCCGAGGAGCACCGGACGTTTATCGACAACAAGATCATCGACAGCCGGCAGGATGAGTACCGGGTGCCGGTTTTGATCGGTGAGTTCAACGGGTTTAATCAGCGCGAAAACTGGGAGTATTATCTGAACGCCTTTGCGGAACAGGGATGGAGCTGGACGGTCTGGAGCTACAAGGCCTTTATGAGCCCGTCGGATTGGGGATTGTATAATCACGTCTGGTATGACGATGAGGTCGTTGATGTCGCTCTGGACACTGACCAGGAAATTTCGGAAAAGTTTAAACGCTATGAAACCGGTCGTTTCTTCCAGCCGAACCACAGCCTGGTTTCAATATTGGCCCGCGGTTTTAACGGCGCAGCGGACCGGTCGCCGTTGATCAGGGGCATTGAGCCGGCCTCGGTTGAAGCGGGTAAGCCTTTTACTATTCTGGGACGTTTTTTTGGCGAGACTAAAGGACAGAGCGCTGTCATGCTCGGAGATGCAGTTGTCGACGTTCTTTTCTGGTCCGATACGCGCATTGTGGCCCAGCCTGCCCAGGGTGAGTGGCCGGATCAGGCCATGATGCTCGTCAGGACGGAAAAAGGAGACAGCAACAGTGTGGCTGTCCCGATCCTTCAGCCGCCGATTATCAGCGCAGTTGAGCCGACCGAAAATCCGGGGCAGATGAGGATACTGGGAAGACATTTCCGCGGCGAGCAGGGGACGGTCTGGTTTTTTCCGAACAATTGTTACACCACTGAAACCGGCGCTTGTCCCGACGGATACGCGCAGGTCGAAATCTGGAGCGACACGGAGATCCTTTGTCTGATTCCTGAACAGGCGCTTTTAAACGGGAGCGTTTTTGTGATCACGCCTTACGGCAGAGACAGCTCGCCCTGGTGGTAGGCCGGTTCATGTGAGATAGCTATAAAAAATTCTGCCCTGCGCGCAATGAGGGGTTTGTTTCAAGACTGACGATGAGGCCACGTTCCTATCCGCAGGATTGTTGTCGATACCGTCGAAACAAAGACGCGCAAGCGGGCAAGTGATAATAAAAATATTTATTGATTACGATTGCGCAGGTTGAATTTTAATATTTATTCATGATTTCGAGCCCCGGTTTCCGGATTTTAAAATAAGAGGTTCCCGATGAGTATTGACGCAATTCAATTGACCGATCGTCAATTCCGACCTTTTGGAAAACTGATCCATTACGCCGGCAAAGAGAAAAAGGGAAAGGCGCGCAACCTTTGGCGCATTCTTCACCGTGAGACGGCGAAGGTGGGCTGGCGCGTGGCTTATCTTGTCCTGCGCGATCGATCTGTCGGGCGGCTGGAATCCCATCCGGATTCGGATGAGACTTTTGAGCCTGTCAGGGGGGCGGCCGTCCTGATCGTGGCGCCGCCGGACCATCCGGAGGAAATGACGTTTTTTCGTCTGGACGCGCCGGTGATTGTTTTCAAAGGCGTCTGGCACGGGGTGATCAGTTTGACTCCGGAGACAGAGCTTAAGATCACCGAAAACCTTAATGTCTACTCACGCGTCCACAAGCTCGGGAAAAGGATTGGTATCAGTGATAAACAAAACAAGTTATAATTTTTTTGTTACAGGCCTGAATGACTTGCCGCGGTTGTTTAAAGATTAGAATCAATTTTTTTAAAGGATGGTATTTCACAAATTCGATAGTCGTTTTTAATAAACGAATCGTTCATGTTTTAAGGAGTGGATATGAGGATCGATTCTTTTAGAAAAGCAATTGCAAAAGAGTGTTTAAAGGGTTCTGCAGTGTTTCAAGACAATCTGGAATCATATTTAGAGTTGCTCGAAAAAATGAATCTCGGAGGAAATTTCGAGTCGTTTAAATGTAAATTTTCTAAGGCGACTGATCGGCTGTTGAAAAGTGCCGATGAGTTTGCATTGAAGCAAAAGAGCAAAAAGTCTGTCCATTTGATTAAAGAATGTTTTCGAGAGGTGATTAGCCCTTTTGCGACAAAGGGTTTAATTGTCAAGAGAGGTTACGAAAAGCCAAGAGGGTATCCGGGAGATTATTTAACATTAGAAATGATTTATGATCTTAAGAGCTTATCAACCGATATTTTAGGCAGACTTTTTGATCAATATTTGCTTGAAGATTCATATGTTGTTGCAATACGCAACAGAAAAGAGATGATGAAAGGTTTAGTAAAAAAAGCGATTATACAATCATCATCCAAAAAGATGCGTATCTTAAATATTGCATCTGGAGGAGCGCGAGATATACGTGAACTCTTTATCGAAGATTTTAAATTGGATAATTTGCAGAATGTGGAATTTGTTCTTGTTGATCAGGATAAAGCGGCTTTGGATTTTTCAAAGCAAGAAATAGATTTAATTGGACCTTCTCTTAATGTAAGGTATGTCCATGAACGGATTGAAAAAGTTTTTAGAAAGCAAAAACAGTTTATTTCATCTTTGGGCGCATTTGATATGATTTATAGTATAGGGCTTATAGATTATATTCCTGATCTTTTATTAGGAGAGCTGGTTAAATTTTGTTTTGAGATATTAAACCCGTCAGGTGAACTTGTGTTGTCAGTGAAAAATACGAAAAAATTCCGTTCACTTGCATCAGATTGGTTCTGCGATTGGAATTTTTATTTACGAGAACAGAAAGACCTGATTAGAATTATTGATCAGTCACTGTACGGCCGGAATTTTAAAGTTAAGCCCATAAAAGGGCTTGATGATTACATTTCTTTTGTATCAGTAATAAGGAAGAAATGATTCTATTTGCTTTTCATATAATCGCTGCTTTTGTTGTTTTTTTTCGGAGTGTTTATTTTATTAAAAAATATTCGAAAGAGGATCAATTGGATATTTTTTGCGTTTAGCCTTTCGATATCAGTCTGGTTATCCGCTTCATTTGCAGCCCACATCAGCCACGAGTTCGTTAATAAACTGTTCTGGTTTAAAATGAGTTATCTTGGCATCATATTTATTTCCAGTACGTTTTTTCATTTTATTAGTGATCTTGTAAAAGCTGAGCATGATGACTTTAAGCGGGGAGGACGCGCTGGTCAGGGCTTTGATGAGCAAACGATGCCCGTTGATCTACGATGAGTTTCAATCGGCCGTCGAGGCCATTCCGGTAGGGATTGACGAAAACGCAGTTCCTCAGATCCAGAAGTTGCGAGGGAATGTTATTGTTCCGATTGCAAATGACGCCGCCCTGCTGGGTTTTATTGTCCTTGGGGACCTTAAAGGAAAAGAGACTTATTCTCTGGAACTGCTGGGCGCTTTGAACGTTCTCGGCAACCAGGCGGCTCTTGCGATCACAAACTGTTATTTTCTTGAAGAAGAGGCCCGGCGGATGGAAGAGGCCGGACTTCAGGAACGGCGGATTTCTCTGGATCATATCGCCAGTTCAATGGCTCATGAAATCGACAACCCCATGTCGGTGATCTGCGGACAGGTCGAGGTCTTAAGGGAGACTCTTGAAGACGTGCGTATTATTATGCCGGAGGAAATGACGTTTTTTCGTCTGGACGCGCCGGTGATTGTTTTCAAAGGCGTCTGGCACGGGGTGATCAGTTTGACTCCGGAGACAGAGCTTAAGATCACCGAAAACCTTAATGTCTCCTCACGCGTCCACAAGCTTGGGAAAAGGATTGGCGTCAGTGATAAATAAAACAAGTTATAATTTTTTTGTTACAGGCCTGAATGACTTGCCGCGGTTGTTTAAAGATTAGAATCAATTTTTTTTAAAGGATGGTATTTGATATTTCTAAATTGACGAAGGGGCGATAGTCTGCTACATTTGTTGTAATGTCTAATGTTGCAATTGAGGCTAATCATGCAAAAAAATTTGTTCGATCGGCTTGAATTGTACCGCCAAAAGAAAAAGCTCTCAGTTTTAGCGCTCTGCCGTGAATTAGGTATCAATAACATTAACTACTATCGATGGAAAAAGGCCGGGAAAATAACCGGTCCATATCGTAAGATTGTCGAATCCTTCCTTGAATCAGACGTATCATCCAATGTGTCCAGAAAATCCTGCCAGTCATCCTGCTCATCGGGTATTGCCGTTATCGGCATGTCATGTTTCTATCCGGGTGCGCATAACATTAAAGAACTGTGGGAAAATATTCTGGCACGAAGGATCCAGTTCCGTCGGATCCTGGACCAGCGGTTGCCTTTGTCGGAATACTATGATGAGAACGGCCGAGACGAGAAGAGCTATCTGACTAAGGCTGCGTTCATTGACGGGTTCGAGTTCGATTGGTCCAAGTGGCGTATACCAAAAAAAGTTTTTGAATCCACTGATATCGTCCACTGGTTGGCCCTTCATGTGGCCCACACCGCTTTCCTTGACGCGGGATACAATGAAACGAAGCACTTTAAGACGGAAACAACCGGCGTCATTGTTGGAAACACATTGACCGGAGAACAGGTTCGTTCACAAACCATGCGTTTGCGCTGGCCTTTTGTGCACAGGGCCTTGCGTAAAACCCTTGAGGGATTTGATGTCCCTGAACCTGAACGGGAGAAGTTTGCTATAGTCATGGAAGAGATTTACAAGTCCGCTTTTTATCCAGCGACCGAAGATTCCCTGGCCGGCGGTCTTGCTAACACGATTGCCGGACGTATCTGCAATTATTTTAAATTCAATGGCGGAGGATATATTGTGGATGGGGCTTGCTCATCGTCGCTGCTGGCCGTAGCCACGGCGGTAAATGCGTTAAAGTCAGGTGACATGGATTTGGCGTTGGCCGGAGGAGTCGACGTTAGCCTTGATCCGTTTGAATTGGTTGGTTTTTCAAAAGCGGGGGCTTTTGCCAAAGATCAGATGCGGGTTTATGACCGGCGGGGCGCAGGTTTTTTGCCCGGTGAAGGGTGCGGATTTATTGTGCTAAAACGCATGGATGACGCTGAAAAAGATGGTGATCGGATTTACGCCGTCATCAAAGGCTGTGGTATTTCTTCGGATGGAAAGGGCGGGATTATGGAGCCGTCTTCCGAAGGTCAGGCACATGCAATTAAACGTGCTTACAAAGAGGCCGGTTACACTCCGGCCCAGTTGGATTTTGTCGAAGGCCACGGGACCGGCACCATTCGCGGTGATCAGGTTGAACTTGGCGGTATCGCTTTGGCCATTGAACAGACAGGAGGAAAGGATGCTGTCCGTTCCTGCGGTGTGACGTCTTTTAAATCCGTCGTCGGGCATACCAAGGCCGCAGCCGGCATCGGCGGACTGATCAAAGCGGTGATGGCCGTTAATCAGCGCGTTTTACCTCCGGTCGCGAACTGCTATGAACCACATCCAATTTTTGAGAAAGAGGCAATCAGTATTTATCCGGCCATTCAGGGAAGGATCTTTGACAAAGATAAACAGGTGCGCGCTGGAATTTCGGCAGCAGGTTTTGGTGGAATTAATTGCCACGTGACCTTGCAATCATATCAGGCCCCTTTGGAAAATCTTAAGCCGTCATTGGATGAGAGGGCGATTCTGGCCAGCGCACAAAAGACCGAGCTGTTTGTTTTTAGTTCGCGGACCGTCGAGCACCTTAAACATGCGGTGAGAAAATTTAAAGACAGTCTGCGCTTTATCAGCCAGGCCGAGATGACAGACTTCGCCTATTGGCTGAACACCCAATCCAAAAAGAATACTCCGGTCAAAGCCGCTGTGGTGGCGGATACTCCTGAACATTTATTTGACGCACTGTGCACGATAGAAAATTTCCTGAGCCAAAATGTAATTGAAAGCGGGCAAAAATATAAGATAAAAAGCGGTGATGCCAATACATATATTGTTTTGGGGTACGGGATCAAGGGCTGCCGGATCGGGTTTTTGTATCCGGGTCAGGCGTCCCAGCAGCTTAATATGACTCGCCAGCTTTTCGAACGTTACGATTGGGTCCGGGATTTTTTAAAAAATGCCAAGTTTCCACTTGAAAAGTTCATCTACCAGTCACTGGACCAGTTTATCACCGACGAAGAACGTCGTGAGCTGAAGAATGCCTTAGGCAGGACGGAAATCACCCAGCCTGCCGTGGTCTTCAGTTCGCTGGCTTGGACGGAATTTTTATCCCGGCTATGGATTGAACCTTCAGCAGTTGGAGGACATAGTCTTGGAGAACTTTCCGCTTTTTATAAAGCCGGCGCTTTTGATGCCAGAGAGCTGATGGAATTTGCCGAGTTGCGGGGAAATGTTATGTCGGCAAAATCCAAGGCCGGGATGCTGGCCTTGCTTTGTTCTTTAAAAGACGCTGAAGGGTTGATCAGGATTAGCAATACCAATGCGACCATAGCCAATATCAACGGCCCTAAACAGATTATTTTGTCAGGGGAGGATAGCGCGATCGCCGCTCTCGAACAAGCAGCCAGGCAAAAAAGTATTCGTACCAAAGTCTTGCCGGTTTCCAATGCGTTTCATTCTCCTTTGATGGAAGAGGCCTCGAATGAAATTGGTAAATTCATGCTGCTTCAAAAAACGTTTAATTCGTCAAATGCTCCTGTTGTTTTTTCGGGAATGAAGGGGGAATCATGTAAAGGGAAGATTGATCTCGCAGATTATTTCGCCCGTCAGGTCATTCACGGAGTTGATTTTGTCAATCTCGTCAAACAAATGGCCAGGGACTGTGATATTTTGCTTGAAGTCGGACCGGGGCGAATTTTATCCGGGCTTGTCAAACAGATTAGAGTAGACGCACCATGTTTTCCCATGGAGGGCGATTCCGAGGATGACCGGGATATGAATGTGGCCCTCGCTGAACTGTTTGTCAGAGGGAAAGAAATTTGTTTTAAGCTTTTGTATGAAAATCGTTTGATCCGCCCATTTGTTCCCGTATCCAGAAAAAAGTTTATTACAAATCAATGCGAGCGGACGTTTAAAGATTTTGCCAAAGTTCAAAGTGGTCTGGCAAAACGTATCAAAGACGTTGATTTTGCAGGTGAAGTTGTCCGTCCGGACATGCAGGGTTTAAAAACTATCCCTTTGGAACAAGCTGGATTAGTGGAATCAGTTACGGCAGATGCTCAAAATCAAGTTGAGCAGGTTTTAGTTGATCAAGTTTGTCGCCTGACGGGATTTGAAAAAGAATCTGTCTTGATGAACTTGCGCCTGCTGGATGACCTCAATCTTGATTCGATAAAAGCGGCGGAGCTGATCGGACAAGTGACGCAGATTCTCGGTATTGCCGGTGAGATAGATCCTTCCCAGCATTCAAATAAAACACTGGCGGAGATTTCGGCCATGCTGGAGGGGCTTGTCAAAGAAGGGGCTCTCGAGGGCCCAGCTCAAGAGAATAAAGATTTTGATTTCAAACGTTATGGGGATAAGGGGTGGGTCAGGAATTTTATCATTGAATATCAGGAGAATCCTCTTGACGCAAAGGACCTGTCAAAGGATTTCGGGTTTAAACAGGCGCGGATTTTAGCTGAGAGCCAGGAACCTTTGGTTGATGCGTTAAGAAAAGCGATCCCTGTAAAAGAAAAGAACGCTGACGCATTGATTTGTATTTTGCCTCGTAGAAAGACAGGGGAATTTTCCTCTGATGATTTGCGCAGGATCATTGCGCGTTTTCATCAAGTTATTTCGATCGCATTTGAGGAGACAGAGAATACCAGGCTTGTCGCGTTTGTTCAGTTTGGCGGAGGGTTTTTTGGCGAAAGGAACGAGAGACCAGCCTGGACTGAGACGTGTTGCGCCAGAGCTTTTGCGTCGACCCTGCATTTGGAACATCCGGACCTGGTCGTCAAGGTCCTGGATTTTGACCCGCGATCATCAACGGATCTTATCAGCCTTAAAGTCGCGGATGAACTAAAGGTCATTGATAAATTCAGTGCCGTTGGTTATAACGAAGATTTCGTCCGCAGGAGCAGTGTATTTACATTAAGTGAACCTTGTGGGTATCGAAAGCGGAATATTGCCTGGTCGGATAAAGATGTTGTTATGGTGACCGGAGGGGCAAAAGGAATTACACTTGAGTGTGCCCTCGAATTCGCGCGTTTTTCCAGGGCGCAGATGATTTTGACCGGAAGGACTCCGGTTCCAGGCAAAAAAGACAGCGATAGCGCAGTTGCAGCGGCCCTCACGAGATTTTCCAGCGACGGGCTGAGGGCGGATTATTTTTCATGTGATGTTACGAGCGAGGGATCGGTTAAAGATTTATTCAAAAAAGTTAAGGCTAAATACGGTACTGTAACAGGTATCATTCATGGGGCAGGACTTAACACATTGCGAAAACTCAAAGGGTCTGAACCCGGCGAGGTTTTAAAAGAAAGTCTTCCCAAGGTAATGGGAGCCGTCAATCTTTTCGCGGCCGCAGATGCTTCACAGCTGAAATTGTTTTCAGCCCTGACGTCGGTGATTGGCGTGACGGGGATGGAAGCAAGCGGCTGGTATGGACTGGCCAATGAAGTGTTGAATTTGATGCTTAAGGATTTTGGGCGCTGTCATCCTGATGTAGAGACTTGCGCGATCGCTTACAGTGTCTGGGACGAAACCGGAATGGGCGTAAATCTCGGATCGGTGGATTGGCTCACTAGCCGTGGAATAGGTTCTATCCCGGTAATGGAAGGTGTAAAGCGTTTTAAAAATTTAGTGGAATACGATTCTGGATATCAACAGACGATCGTAGCGGCTAGAACCGCGGGGCTGGATACATGGAAGACACAGGTTTGGCCGGGGGTTGAAACACCATTACGTTTTGTTGAGGATATTAAATATTATTTACCTGGAGTCGAACTTATCGCACGGTGCTTTTTGAATAAGGAAAAAGATGCTTATATCATTGATCACAACTGGAAAGGTTCGCTGTTGTTTCCGCTCGTGTTTGGGCTGGAGGCCATGGCTCAGGCCTATGCGAAGCTTACGGGAGAGAGAGGCTGCGGGCGATGGCAGTTTAGTGATGTGCGTCTCGACCGGCCGATTCCAGTAGATGAACTGGACGGGACAACGATCGAGATCCGCGCTCTGGGGTTGGAAAAAGAGGGGAAAGGCCCGGCAAAGGCCAAGGTCGAAATTTATTGCGAGGGGACAGGATTTAGAGAAGCTCATTTCGCCGCGATTGTCAGTGTAGAGCCAGAGTCTGTTTTTAAAAAAATACCTCCGGGTGCGGCAAAGGCTGTTAAAGATGAAATTGATCTGGATGTGAAGACTGATCTTTACGGTCCGATTTTGTTTCAGGGAGGACCTTTTCAGTGCATTGAAAAGATTCATCGGCTTTATTATGATGAGTCGACACGCAAAGGCGAATGCGTGTTTACGTCTGCTTGCCACAAATCCGCCAACGAGTTCTTGAAGAAATATCCATTTTTTGGTGATCGCTTTCTTATCGGAGATCCATTTTTCATCGATTCACTTCTGCAGTCTATGCAAGTCATTGTTTCACAAGATGCCTGTCTTCCGACCGCGATAGATTCAGTTAAGATCGTCGATGAAATTTGCCAAAGCAGTTCAGCCTTTTCATATATCACGAGAAGTAGTGATGATTATTACATCGGCGATGCGAAAGCCAGCGGTAAATGCGATAGGATTGAAATTAAGAATTGCCGGTTGAAGATATTGGAATCGTTGCCGAATAATCCAATGGCAAATGAAATAGCTGATCCAGCCCGAAGAATTGAGCGACAAATTAATATAAAGTTGTCTGAAATCAAAAATGAATTTAAGGTAGAACTTCCTGTTGTTAAATGTCTGGTTGACTCAAAACTGAGAAATGCTCCAAAAGCGTTAAGGCATAAAATTGAAATTCAACTCATTCAGGATGCAGTGAATCAGGTTTTAGTCAATGGAGTAAAAAACACGATTAAAAAGGTCAATGTGCGATGGCTGAAAAATGGACGCCCAGTCATTGAGAATAAAGCAGCCGAGGGTATAGGTATTTCTTTGTCGCACACTGACGATTTGCTTGTTTGTGTTGCGGGATACGGAAAGCAGGGATGCGATGTGGAGATTGTGAAGGAGCGAACAGTTGAAGAATGGGAATCTTTATTAGGACCTATTAATTCAAGAATTTTCCAAAAACTGAAACCTATTTATAAAGATAAGGATTTGTTAGGTTCGTGCATTTGGAGTTTAGTTGAGTCCTTTTTTAAATGTTTTGAAAAATATAATAAGATTGAGATTGGGGAAATATATAATGAGAAATTATCTTTTGTATTTAAGACATCCGATAATGATTATCTTGGTTATGCAGTTTTTATCGCTCCAGTACTTGGGAGAAAGCTAGTCTTCTCTTATTTAAACAGTAATAGTAAAAAGATTTTCGGCGAAGATTTGTTTAGTCGAATGGGTTATAATCCTAAAGCTTTTCAGGTTAAAATTGATTATTCAGGACCGCAAGAACAACTTGTAATTATTAAAAGCAATCCAATAACTTTTCGGACGAATAAACTTCCCAGCAAAAGAGTTTTTTTTACTAGTTATTTTGATTGGCTTGGAGAGGTCCGTGAGCAAAGTGCAAATCCAATTATGAATCATTTAGCTGGCGAATTTTCTTCAGGGCAATGGGGACTTGCTACTTATTTCACAAAATTTGAAATATTAAGTGATTTGGTAGCCAACGACATCTTAGAAATTCATTTTTGGTCAGAAGAGGTAAATTCTGCCATAAAAGGTACCTATGACTTATGTGCTGACTGGCAAAAGATCACACCGTTAGGAAAGAGGCAACGAGTTGCTCTCAGTCGACAGAGAATTACTTGGGTAAGGATTCTAGGACGTGGTGTAGCTCAAGTTGCTGAATTGCCAAAATTCCTCGAAGATTTTATGGAGAAGATGAAAGGAAAAAGTTTAATAAAAAAACCCCTAGAAGATTTACCTGAACAATATCAAGTTCTTAAGAAAGGAAGAAGACTCTTTTTTTCAGATATGATAGGAGATAAAAAACCCGTTCTTTATAAAAAGAGATTTGAAACTTCCTTTGAGGATTCAAATCTCGTTGGCAATATTTATTTCTCAAATTATGCCAAATGGTTGGGGAGAGTATTCGATCACTTTATCTATACTCATGCGCCGGAGATTGTTATTTCAAAAGGGGCTGCTAATGGAGAATTTACTTGTATAAAATGTGAAATTAATAATTTGAATGAAGCGATGCCGTTTGACGAGATACAAGTTTATATGAGACTCGACTCACTTTATCAAAACGGAGTAGATTTTGATTTTGATTTTTATCTTGTCAAAGACTCTATGAAGAAAAAGTTGGCTTATGCGCGGGCAGAGTTTTTGTGGACTGTACGAACAGGTAGCAATGTTTTGGCAAAAAAAATGCCTGATAAGATTTTTAGTTACATTTTAAGTTTAGGGGCAGAATGAATTTATTCGCAATAACAAGTTTCTTTTTATCTCTTGCCTGTTACTCGTTAGCGCTACTAATTTTTATTTATTCTAAACGCAGATTGCATGTATATTGGGCGTTTTTTAATGTTGCTGTTGGGACATATGGTCTTGGGATGTTTTTAGCTGGTATAACTAAAAACTATGATCAGGCTTTTTTAAGTTGGAAGATCGCATATTTGGGGGTTGGAAGCATAGGGATGCTTTTTTACTTTGTTGTTTCAGAATTTTGTAAATTAAGGAATCAAAGGAGTAAATTTTTTGTTTTTATTCATGGGTTGCTTTTTTCAATCCTTGCTGTTTCTACTGATAGTATAGTTGTTTCCCTAAGACTAGCTTATTCTCAATTTTATTTGCCTATCGCGGGTTTTTGGTGGAATTTTTTCTTTTCGATTTGGATATTAATTGTCGTGGCAGCATTTGTTTATTTATATGAAGACATTAAGAGAAGCCATGGGGTTAAAGTTGTTCAAGGAAAGTATCTGTTTTATGGAATGTTATTGGGTTTTTTAAGTGGAGCATCGACATCGCTTAATACTTGGGGTATCAATATTTATCCTGCTTGGCATTTTTTTATTTGCGTCTATGCAGCAATATGTACTTATGCTATTTTTCGTTATCGGTTACTTGACATCCGTATCGCAGTAACGCGGTTTGCCATTTTTGTTTTAGTTTATTCGGTTGTTCTTGGTATACCATTTGGAATGGCGATTTGGGGTAGAGATTGGCTGATCAATATGTTCGGGCAAGGCTGGTTTTGGGCTCCGATGATTTTTCTTTTAATTTTTGCCACCGCGGGGCCGTCGATTTATATCTTCCTTCAGCGCAAGGCTGAGGACAAGCTTTTGCAGGAAGAGCGCCGGATCAACAGATTGTTGACCAAGGCTTCCTATGAAATGACATCGATCCGCCATTTAACAACGCTGCTTCATTCGATCATCGATACCCTGACTGATATCCTTCAGACGGAAAAGGTCCAAATCTTTATTTTAAACAAGGCTGTTAATACTTATGAATTAAAAGCCCCCCGTGGCATCAAGACGGTTGCGCCGATAAGCGGGGAGGACGCGCTGGTCAGGGCTTTGATGAGCAAACGATGCCCGTTGATCTACGATGAGTTTCAATCGGCCGTCGAGGCCATTCCGGTAGGGATTGACGAAAACGCAGTTCCTCCGATCCAGAAGTTGCGAGGGAATGTTATTGTTCCGATTGCAAATGACGCCGCCCTGCTGGGTTTTATTGTCCTTGGGGACCTTAAAGGAAAAGAGACTTATTCTCTGGAACTGCTGGGCGCTTTGAACGTTCTCGGCAACCAGGCGGCTCTTGCGATCACAAACTGTTATTTTCTTGAAGAAGAGGCCCGGCGGATGGAAGAGGCCGGACTTCAGGAACGGCGGATTTCTCTGGATCATATCGCCAGTTCAATGGCTCATGAAATCGACAACCCCATGTCGGTGATCTGCGGACAGGTCGAGGTCTTAAGGGAGACTCTTGAAGACGTGCGTATTATCATGCCTGATGAGATGCGCGAATCGATCCATACATCAATGGACTATATTCTCGAGGCCCAGAAACGGGTCAGCGGGATGGTCAGCGAGATCAAGGATTACTCCAAGAAACCAGACGGTGAATTCAAGTTGATCAGGATCGAGGACGTTGAGGCCGGATACCTGCGTCTGTTCGGATTTATGTTTAAGAAACCTGAGAACCGCGGGGTCGAGTACATCAAAGAAATCGACGAAGGCCTGCCATACATTCTGGGAGATAAAATCCAGCTGGAAGAAATCTTTTTTAATTTTGCCAGTAATTCCCTGTACGCTGTCCGTTCAAGCGATGTTAAAAAAATTAATCTAAAAATATTCAGGAAAGACGGGGACTGGATCCGCATCGAATATTCCGATACAGGAAGCGGAATCGACAAAAACATCATCAATGATATTTTTCTCGCGCACGTTACGACGAAAGGATCGGCAGAGGGCTCAGGCCTGGGGCTTTTTCGCGTGCGCAAGATCATCGAACTGCATAAAGGCCGGGTCTGGGCCGAATCCGGGGGGAAAAGCATGGGGGCCAGGATGGTGATTGAGCTCCCTGTTTTTAAAGGCAACATTCAGGAGCGTCTTGATAAAGAAAAATCTGTCGAACGTTCCAAACTGGTGTTTTAACGATTGTTTCTGCGCCGAAAAGGCCAGTCTTTTATTGCCATCCAAATATTCTAAGGTATAATAGCGCCATTAAATGTTGGTATGATTTATTTCAAATTTGAATTTGGGATTTGACTTAAATAAAAGGCTCAGCACTTCAAATTTAAGTTTTAACATGAGGAGACGTTTATGGCGAAACACAAGGTTACATTTATTCCCGGAGACGGGATCGGTCCGGAGGTTTCAGAGGCGGCTCGCCGTTGTATTCTGGCGACCGGAGTTGATATAGAATTTGAGACGCAGTTGGCCGGTGAGACCGCGCTTGAACAGACCGGAAGCCTGCTTCCTGAAAGTCTGCTGGAATCGATTCGGCGTAACAGGGTTGCGATCAAGGGACCCATTACAACTCCGGTAGGAAAAGGCTTCCGTTCGTTGAATGTTGCCCTGCGCCATGAATTTGACCTCTATGCCTGTTTGCGTCCATGCAAATCCTTCAAGGGCGTCCGTTCCCGTTACAGCGGCATCGACCTGGTGATTTTTCGTGAAAATACTGAAGACCTGTATGCCGGGATCGAGTTTGAGTCCGGACAGCCCCAAACACAGCAGTTAATCAAAACAATTGAAACCCTTGGAGGGAAAAAAATCCGTCCTGAAGCCGGTATTTCGATTAAACCGATTTCAGCTTTCGCGACTGAGCGTATCGTGCGGGCGGCTTTTGAGTACGCGCTTTCTCACGGACGCAAGAAGGTCACGGCGGTCCATAAGGCCAACATTATGAAGCATACCGACGGGTTATTTCTCAAAACCGCTATCGAAGTCGCCCGTGATTATGACGGCAGGGTTGAATTTGAGGACCGTATAGTCGATAACATGTGCATGCAGCTGGTGCAGAAACCGGAAATTTATGATGTCCTGGTTCTGCCTAATCTTTACGGAGACATTCTTTCCGATTTATGCGCCGGTCTTGTCGGCGGTTTGGGAGTGGCTCCGGGCGCGAATATCGGCGAAGGCTGCGCCATTTTTGAAGCGACGCACGGAAGCGCGCCGAAATATAAAGGATTGAATAAAGTTAACCCGTGCGCAATGATTTTGTCCGGGGTTTTGATGCTTGAATATTTAAAGGAAGAAAAGGCGGCGCGAACGCTCGAACAGGCTTTCGCGGATGTGATCGCCGAAGGCAGGGACGT
This sequence comes from Candidatus Omnitrophota bacterium, assembly GCA_040753435.1. Classification (GTDB taxonomy): domain Bacteria; phylum Omnitrophota; class Gorgyraeia; order Zapsychrales; family JANLHA01; genus JAKLFA01. The sequence continues at coordinate 19,213 of JBFMEN010000016.1, forward strand.
TACGTATGATCTCAAAGATGATCGCAATGATCCGACAGCGGTCGGTACAAGCCAGATGGCGGACGCGATCATTAAGCGCATTAATGCCCTGTCGAAATAAAAAGACGTTTTGTTTGAAAATTATTTTTACGTTGACAGGCCGTAAAAGGCGGCGCATACTGCTTTCCGTTTAACAACTAAAGAAGGAGGCAAGGAAGTGAAAAAATTTTTAATGGGATTGCTGTTTGTCGTTTTTTTGGTTGGAAGCATCGGCTATGTGATTGCGGCTGATAATGGTCATGAAGAACCAGCGCCAAACTCTGGTGATGGTATCCCCGATGGAAGCGGTTTCGAAAATCCAAACGGTCCGGGTGAGGGCGGTTCGGGAGATTCAGGTAAGGGCCATCAATCGCCGGCGCCCAATGCGGGCGATGGAGTTCCTGACGGTTCAGGCTGGTAATATGAGGTTTTAAAATAAAAAGCGCCAGGCAAGTTTTATTGTCTGGCGTTTTTTTATTTGACAGAAAACGGGTCATCAATTACATTATTGGCATATGCTAATAATAATTATAAAGGAAATGCCGTGGCAAGACCATTGAAATGCCGGTGCGTGGCGGAGAGACCGCAGTCCGATTATTTTAAGCCGAGGGGGATTCCCTTGAATATACTTGAAGAAGTCACGCTGACGCTTGACGAAGCGGAATCCTTGCGACTTGCCCATGTGGAAGATCTTTATCAGGAAGAAGCCTGCGCGCGGATGAAGGTGTCACGGCAGACTTTCGGTAACATCCTGAATTCAGCCCATAAGAAAATATCCGGGGCAATTATCAATGGCAAGGCATTAAAGATAGAAGGCGGGGTTTGTGACATAGGAAATTATAAAAAAAGCAAAGAAAAAAAGAGGAGGAAAGGGCAATGAAGATATGCGTTCCGACGGAAACAAATGAAGGAAAAAATGCCGAAGTTTACGGGCATTTCGGAAGCGCGCCGTATTTTACGATTTACGATACTGAGGACGGAGCGATTGAGGTTATTTCCAATGCCAATCAGCATCATTCGCACGGCATGTGTCAGCCGATGAGCGCGTTAATCGGTAAAAAGATCGATGCCGTTGTTTGCGGGGGTATGGGGAGCAGGGCGGTTCAAAGATTGAATGAAGGCGGGATCAAGGCCTACAAGGCTGTCCCGGGAACCGTTATTGATATTATCAGTCAGTTTGCAAACGGCGGACTTGATGAAATAACGGCAGACAATGCCTGCACCCAGCACGGTTGTCATTGATTCGATCGTGAAGATGGATAAAGAAAAAATGTCTGGCGCGCCAGAAGCGCCCGGCATTTTTTTTAATATAACGGCCCTTATTTATGAAATAATTCTGTGCAAGGTAAACAGCGAAGGTTATAATTTAATGTGAATTCCAGGCAGAAGATAATGCCAGCCGCAATCCCGCCGGTAAAAGCGTGAGTTTAATTATCAAAAAGGAAATCTCATGCAAAAAATTCCATTATCGGTTGTGGTTATGGCGCGAAACGAAGAAAAGAACATCGTTGATTGCCTGGAATCGGTCGCGGGCTGGGTTGAGGAGATCGTCATCGTTGATGATTTCAGCACGGATCACACGCTTGAAATCGCGGAACGGTACACCGATAAAATTTTTCAGCGGAAGTGGGACATGGAAGGGGTGTCACGCAATTTCGCCTACTCTAAAGCAGTTTGCCGTTATGTTCTGAGCCTGGATGCTGATGAACGGGTGACCCCTGGCCTTAAGGATGAGATTATCGACATTTTTCAGAATGGTCCCGAATTCGAAGGCTATAATATTCCTCACCGCAATTTTTTGGGTAGTCGCTGGATTCAGTATGGCGGCTGGTATCCCAACGCCAAACTCAAAATGTTTCGCAGGGATAAATTCCGTTATGAAGAGGCTGAATACCATCCGCGGGCCTTCCTCGAGGGGAAGACGTTTACGCTTAAAGGAGATATCCTTCATTACAATTATCCTGATTTTCACGCTGCGTTTGCCAAGCTTAACCATCAAACCGATTTTGAAGCATTGAAATGGGCGCGCGAAGGCCGCAAGATTAGTTTGCCGGCCGTTATCTGGAAGGCGATTACGCGTTTCATCAAATTTTATATTATAAAAAAAGGTTACAAGGATGGTTTCACCGGGTTATTTTTTTCCTGGTTCGCAGGGTTATATCAGTTTTCAACGTATTGCAAATATTGGGAGATCAGGAATAGAGTAGGCGACCGAAAGTCTGACGATATGCCCGGTCTTCCCAAAAAGATGTCGGTCTCATGATCAAACAGAGCGTTCGAATCTTTACAATCATTTCATTCGTCCTCTTTCTGCAGTCGGGTTGTTCGAGGCTTCCCGCCGGCAGGGTGAAAGAGTCTCTTGTTTCGGTAGAGAAACTTGTTAAAACAACCCGAAGCTGGGATGGCAATCTTTTACCTGCATATCCGCCCGGCCAGCCTGAAGTGACCATTTCACGGATCACGATCCCGGCCGGAACCCGTATTGATACCCACAGCCATCCTGTCATCAACGCCGGCGTCTTGATCAGCGGGCAGCTTACGGTGGTCACAACTGATGGAAAGACCCTGCATCTTAATGCGGGGGATCCGATCGTGGAAGTCGTCAACACCATGCATTATGGTATTAATCAAGGAGACGTTCCGGCGGACATCATTGTTTTTTATGCCGGAGCCGTGGACCATGGGGCCATGACCGGAGAAGAGAAATATGCGGCGGCGGATTTTCCTTGCCCGGTGCTTAATTCCCCTGATTTTGAAGGGGTGTTTGGGGGAAAGGACGGAGGAACCTTGAAGAGGGATGAAAAAGGCCTGATTCGGGAGGTCGAGTTCATTGCTTTTCCCGGCACAGTGTTTGAAATCGTTTCCAGGATACCCAGGCCAACGCACGTCATCCTCCAGGTCACGACCGCAGGTTATCCATCACATGGGCCTCTTTATATCGACAGCCGTTTTGTTACGTTTTTGAAAGAAACGCCACTAAAGAAAGCAAGTTGCCTTTTACCCGCTGATAAAATTTTATCATCCCTCCAGGCCATGGAAGGGGCTCCCTATACCTGGGGTGGAAATTACCGCGCCGGGATCAAACAGATGCTGACCTTTTATCAACCTTCCGGTCCATTGTCGCCGGAAGACAGGTCTCTCTGGGAGCTTGAAGGAGTGGACTGCTCCGGACTGATCTATGAGGCATCTGGCGGCTACACGCCGCGTAATACCTCAATGATGGTAAATTTCGGAGAGGGGTTGAAGATATCCGGGTTGTCCGCCATGGAAATTGTAAAGAAAGTCAAGCCTCTGGACCTTATTGTTCTGCCCGGGCATGTTGTGATCGTGCTTGACTCAATGACCGCGATTGAAAGCACTCATCCCGACGGAGTCAAACGATCTGATCTTTTGACAAGGCTTGAATTGATCATGGCCGAAAAAGTCCCTGTCGATAAATGGGAGCAGGGAAACAAGAAAATTTTTGTCATCAGAAGATGGCATGACGGTTTTAATAAGACGCAAAAGCGGCTATGAACAAATATTTTGTAGCGATTTTTATTTGGAAATTATATATAATAAAAGCGTATACGAAAAAGTTCTGCTTTAAGATTTAAAAGGAGATCTCATGGAACATTTTTTTAAGCATGTCAGATTTTATGTTTTTCGCGGGCTTCTGGCATTTATCCCGATCGGGATCACCATTTTTACGGTACGCTTGATCTATGTCATTATCGACAAGCAGGTGATCAAGCTTGTTGACCGGTATATCGGCTACTCGATTCCCGGACTCGGGCTGCTCCTGTTTGTGGTAATTTTGTATCTTACAGGAGTGATCGCGAGCAATGTTTTCGGCCGAAAGATTTTCTCCATCCTTGAAGAGATCACCAACCGGATTCCCATTATCAATACAACCTATCAGGTCGGCAAACAGTTATCAAACACATTATCCCTTCCGGAAAAGCAGATATTCAAACGCGCTGTTTTGCTGGATTTTTTCAAGCCAGGGGCTATGGTAATCGGTTTTGTTACAGGAGACTTAAAGAATGAACACACCGGAGAAACGCTGTTAAAAGTCTTTATTCCGACCGTTCCCAACCCAACTTCGGGATTCATGGTGGTTTTAAAAGAATCCGAAACGATAGACCCAAACTGGACTGTCGAAGAAGCGATGAAGACCGTGATCTCTGGCGGGATCATAGGCCCTGAAGTAATACGCAAAGCGGGCAACAGTTAGTCTTTAGTTTTCAGGCGGCGCGCATGCGCCAGAGGCGATGAACATGTTTATTGCGGTAATCTTCCGGGATCGTTTTCAATGTGATTTCCTGCAGGTCGTTCACGTTTAACCCGTCGAATTTAGGCTCAAACCGCTGATGATTGGTTGAAAAGAGTACGATGCCATCTTTGGCCATGATTTTAAGAATATTGGTCAGTAAATGGGGGTGGTCGCGATTGACATCAAATCCTTTTCCACGTAATTTATCCTCTGAAAATGAAGGCGGGTCGACAAAACAGATATCGAAACGCTGGCGCTGACGGAAGGCGCGTTCAAGAAAAAAGAACGTGTCGGACTTAATGAAGGCATGTTGTTTTCCCTGAAGTCTATTGAGCGCAAGGTTTTCTTTTGCCCAATTCAAATACGTCCCGGAACGATCGACGGTCGCTGTTGACTTGGCTCCGCCTGCCGCGGCAGCGCAGGTAAAGGCTCCTGTGTACGCGTAAAGGTTTAGAAAACTTTTTCCTTTAACCATGGCGCGTACCATTACGCGCGTATCGCGATGGTCTGAAAACAAACCCGTATCCAGATAATCACTCAGGTTCACCCAGAATTTTAAATCACGTTCATTGACCTGGAATCGCTCGCCTGTATCGCGGGGTTTTTCGTAGCGGGCGCCGTCTTTAGCCTGGGTGCGGCGACGGCGCATATGCACATGGTCTTCCGGAATGCTTAATGTTTGCGCCACGGCTTCAGCCATTCGCGGCAGCCATAACGGGCCGGTCTGGGTGCGTTCATATTCCGCAAGCATAATATGCCCTTTATACCAGTCCACGACTGCGCGGATTTCTTTGATGTCCCAATCATAGAGGCGGAAACAATCGATATTTTGTTTGCGGAACTTTCTGGAAAAATGGCGGAACTGTTTACGGATGCGGTTCGAGAGGAGCTGCGCATGATATTCGAGTTTTTCCGGCGTCATGTAATGTTTGTGGGGTGAACGGCGGAAACGGGGGTTTTGTTTTGATATTTTGACAGATTTTGATTTGGTCATTTTTTTGGATAGAATTTTGAAATTAACTCCGCACATGATATAGGAGAAATAAGCACGTTGTCAATAAATTCTCATCAATGATGTTGCCTCTAAATATTTTTTGCGTTATTATAAAAATGATTTTCAAATGCGGTAAACTGAATCACAACCAAGGGAGATGATATGGGAGACAAGAGCAAAGGCAAGAAAGAAAAGAAAAAGCCAAAGCAGAATAAGAAATAGGTTTGAAAATAACGGGCACTTGAAAATTTTTAAGTGCCCGTTACCTTTTTTTCATCTTAACCTGGAAGAGGACTTCCCCTGCCTTACTAAACCTTCTAGTGAACAAATTAACCTTTTCTGGTCTTTTCACCTTCTACAAGTTATACTGACTTCATCATTTTATTAATAACAGGTTATTTTAATAAGTAAAAATTACGCACTCATATGGCATTAATCAGTCTAAAAAATATTGTTGTCGCTTTTGGCGGGCCAAGGGTCTTTGACGATCTGAGTCTTCAGCTTGAACCGGGAGAACGCGTAGCTTTGCTTGGCCGTAACGGCGCAGGGAAGACAACGCTCATGAAGGTGATTGCCGGCGAGAATCAGGTTGACGACGGAGAAATTGTTCGCCAGAAAGGGGTGGAGATCACGCATCTGCCCCAGGAAGTTTCGCAGTCTTTCGAAGGCACTGTTTTTGACATTGTGGCTTCGGGTCTGGGAAAGAGGGGCGAGCTTCTCAAAGATTATCATCATGTCAGCCAACAGCTTCACAAAGAACAAACGCCGCAGCTTATGGCTATGCTGGACCGTCTTCAGAATGAGCTGGACCGAACTCAAAGCTGGGATATCAGTTATCAGGTTGAGCTCGTGATTTCGCGTATGAAGCTGGACCTGGAATCGGATTTCAAACAATTATCCGGAGGGCAGAAGCGCCGTGTACTTTTAGCGAAAGCCCTGGTCATCAAGCCGGAAATTCTTCTTCTGGATGAGCCGACAAACCATCTGGATATCGATACGATTAACTGGCTGGAAGGGTTTTTAAGGGATTATTCGGGAACGTTATTATTCGTGACCCATGACCGGATGTTTATGCAGCATTTGGCCACGCGTATTGTCGAACTTGATCGCGGCAAACTCTTCAGCTGGACCTGTGATTATAAAACATTTTTGGAGCGACGACAGATGGCCCTTGATAACGAAGCCGCGCAACGCTCTGAATTCGATAAAAAGCTGGCGCAGGAAGAGCTCTGGATCCGCCAGGGAGTTAAAGCCAGGAGGACTCGTAACGAAGGCCGTATTAAAGTGCTGGAACGTTTGCGTCAGGAAAAGAAGGCCCAGCGTCAGCTCATCGGCCAGGTCAACATGAAGGCACAGGAAGCGGAACAGTCAGGGCGTTTGGTCATGAAGGTTTCAAACTTAAGTTATAGTTACGGAGATAAATGTCTTTTTGAAAAATATTCAACACAGATTATGCGCGGCGATAAAATCGGGATTATCGGGCCAAACGGGTCCGGCAAGACAACCCTGATCCGGCTCTTGCTTGGAAAACTTCCGCCGCAAAAGGGCACGGTCCGCATCGGGACAAATGTTGAAGTCGCTTATTACGATCAGCTTCGGGAACAGCTTGATGAAGAAAAGAGCGTGATTGAAAATATCTGCGGACAGGCTGATACGGTTGTGATTAAAGGGAAGCCGCGCCATATCATCGGTTACATGCAGGATTTTCTCTTTTCGCCGGAACGCGCCCGCACGCCTGTTAAAGTTCTTTCAGGCGGAGAGCGGAATCGTTTATTTTTGGCCAGACTTTTTACCAAGCCTTCCAATGTTCTGGTAATGGATGAGCCGACCAATGACCTGGATATGGAAACGCTGGAACTTTTAGAAGAGCTGTTGATGGAGTACTCCGGAACGATTTTATTGGTCAGTCATGACCGGGCCTTTCTTAATAATGTTGTCACCAGCACGATTGTTCTTGAAGGAGACGGAACGATCAGCGAGTATGCCGGCGGTTACGATGACTGGCTTAATCAGCGCCAGTCGGCGAACGTGAATCAATCGTCCAGGGCAAAGTCTGATGATGAAAAACCGCAAAGACACGACAAGCCCAAGCCGCGCAAACTTTCTTTTAAGGAAGAAAAAGAACTGGCTGCATTGGTGGTTCAGATTGAGCAGTTGGAGCGTGAGCAGAGTGAGCTTTATGCGCTGATGGGAGAGGAGTCCTTTTACAAAAAATCCGCTCAGGAGATAAAGCGCGCCCAGGACAAACTGAAAGAAGTTGAAGAAAAGCTTCTCAGGGCCTTTGAACGCTGGTCGTATTTGGAGGACTTGAAAAAAGAAATAAGTTGAGAATTCGGGGATAATCCTTGGTGACAAAAGCAAAGCCGGAAAAGAAATAAATTCCGATCAGTGGCTTTAATGACGGGTGCTTCAATGGAGTGCCCGTTTTTTATGGTGCGCCCGGCAGGGCGCGTTCACTAAGGGGTGAAAGTCCCCTGCAGGCCCGGTCGTGGGAACTGCTAGCGACTCGGCAAGGGTGTCGATCGTGAGGTCGAATCTGAAGGAAGCGGATAGCAAAG
>JBFMEN010000017.1:0-31811 GCA_040753435.1 Candidatus Omnitrophota bacterium
CCCATGTAAATTCTCCCCTTTTTATTTAAAAAAAGACTTTTTCAGTATAAAAGAATTTTTAGGGAGGAACAATAAAAATGGGAACTTTTTTGAGCAATAAAAAGTTCCCATAAGAACTGTCTGATATTTTTAAAACCAATGCTTCTTGTAAAAATCTTACTTCTGACTCTGCCAGGAATTCATCTGCCAGTATTTTGCATAACTCATAATTTGATAAAGCGAAGCAAAATAAGCGACCATAAATCCGGTAAAACCGTCTTTATATCCCTTCTTCCCGATATATGTTCGAAAAAAGCGGTCTACCGTTCTCCACAACGCCTTGCCCAATTTCATATTCCTTCCGTCGTCAACCCACTTTCTTGCCTCGAGAGTCGTTTGCGAATTTAATTTTTGCAGGAAATGTCCGAAGTCGCGATAACTGTAATGCAGCAAATCACCTTTAAGATGCCCGGTTTTCCCTTTTGTAAAAACCCGGGGATGGACGTAGGTTTCTTCGTAGTGAAAACAGTCCCTCCGAAACAACCTCAGCTGGGCACTGGGATATTGTCCTCCATAACGCATCCAGTAATTACCGATAAAATTGCGGCGGGGAATTGTATAAAGATTATATTCCGAAACGGAGATAGCCGCTGAAATTTCCTCCCGCAGTTCAGGGGTTACGCGCTCGTCAGCATCCAGACTCAGAATCCATTCATTTGTTGCTTTTGAATAGGCCCAGTTGCGATGGGTCCCTTCGACATCCATTTTGCGTTGGAATATTTTATCAGTATATTTCTTCGCCTTCTCTATAGTGCGGTCTGAGCTTTCATCGTCAACAACCACAATTTCATCCGCCCACCCGGCAACACTCCCGAGACAATCATCAATATTCATTTCTTCATTTTTTGTGACAACAACAACTGATAAAGGAATCGACATCTTGAACCTTTCAACTTTAGATTGATAAGGAAAAGTTAACGAAGATACTTTTTATGCCCCGCCATTCCCTTCTCCCGCATCGTTTTTCCTTACAAGGATTCTTTCAGGCAGTCGCACACATATTTAACCTGTTCACGGCTCATGTGCGGAAACATCGGTAACGATATGATCTCTCCGGCAATTTTTTCCGTAACTGGAAAATCTCCCTTTTTATATCCGGCATCCTTGTAAGCTTCCTGCAAATGAATTGGAATCGGATAATGGATCAGAACACCGATTTCTTTTTCCTTTAACCGCTCGAGTATCTGATCGCGTTCAGGGACCCGTACAACGAATAAATGATAAACGCATGTCCGGTCTTCAGCCACTTTGGGTAAAATAACTTCAGAAATCCCCTTTAACTCCTGAAAATACCACCGGGCAACCTCCTGTCTCATTTTATTCCATTCGTCGAGACGTTTTAGTTTTGCCGATAGCCCCACCGCCTGGATCGTATCCAGTCTTGAATTATGTCCCTTGATCTTATGCTCGTAACGCCCTGTTCGCCCGTAATCGCGCAACATCATCAATTTATCATGGAGAACAGGATCGCCGGTCACAGCCATCCCCGCGTCTCCAAAGGCTCCTAGATTTTTGGTAGGATAAAAACTGAAGCAGGCAATTGTCCCCAATGAACCCACGCGGCGATTCTTGTAAAATGCGCCATGGGCCTGGGCGGCATCTTCGACGACATGGATACCTTTATTCTTAATGACATTATTGATTTCATCCATATCCGCGGGCTGACCATAAAGATGAACGGGAATAACAGCCTTTGTCCGGGCCGTTATCGCCTTTTTTATGGCTTGGGGATCAATCGTGTAGGTGCTTTCATCAATGTCGGCCCAAACCGGTGTCGCTCCTGTATAAGAAACACACAAGGCTGTAGCAATAAACGAATGAGTCGGAAGAATAACTTCATCACCAGGCCCGATTCCTAAAGCCGACAATGCAAAAAACAAGGCATCGGTTCCGGAGTTGACCCCGACGGCATATTGGGCATCACAATAAGCCGCGAACTCCTTCTCAAAACATTTGGCTTCATCACCCAGAATAAAATTTCCCTTCTGAATGATGTTTTCAATCCCGTTCATAACTTCATCTTTAACAGATAGAATTTGTTCCCGAAAATCCACGAAAGGCACCTTCATCTCTAAACCCTTTCATTCTTGTTAAAACGATTTTTAATCATAAAAATCCTTCGACCGCCCGAAAGACCTGATCCGTGTCCAATTTTTTTAAACAGGAAATATGGTCACATTGTGCCACACGAAAACGTCGATAGCAAGGCCGGCACGCAATATTTGAGCAAACGACCTTGTGACCGGCGGAGGGATAAGGACCATAAACTCTTTCGTCGACCGGTCCAAAAATCGATACGGTCGGGGTCCCTGCAGCCACGCTCATGTGGAGCGGCCCTCCGTCGTTAGTGACTACAACCCGGCTCTTTGAAAAAAGAGCCGCGCTTTGTCCCAATGTCAAAACTCCCGTCAAATCAATGACAGGATTCTTCATCAAACCTGAAATAATTTCGCCGAGTTTCCTGTCTTCATGGCCTCCCGACAGGACAACGGTTGCTCCGCAAGATCCGGCCAGGCGGTCTGCCACCTGCGCAAAATTTTGCGGAATCCAGCGTTTTCGAGAGGCATCCCGTCCCCACGAAGCTCCTCCTCCGGGCACGATCGTGACTACAGGCGCTTTCGATGCATGACTTTCAAGAATCTCGGAGACATGTTGAACATCGGCCGAATCCATCGGGAATTTCATAGCCATTTGACCGGGCCTAAGTCCGAGCCATTGCAGGATCTCACCGTAAAATTCAATAATATGTTTTCCTTCATATCCTTTGAGCGGGATTTTATCCGTCAAAAACCTTCCCCGGCCTTTATAATCAAACCCGACCCTTTTAGCGACACCAGCCAGTTTCATTAACAACCCTGTCGACATATTCAAAGACAAATCAATAACCAGATCATAACCGCAAGCTTTAATGTCTCTGATAAAATCAAAAGACTTTTTTAAAAAAGCCCGCCTGGAACGCCGGTAAACCTCATAGAATTCATCCCGTTCGTAAATATAAACATGATTTATGAGCGGATGATGTTTCAGGATCGGCGCCGTGCGGGCATTGGCAATATAACCCAAAATCACATCCGGACTCTGTTCCTTGATATTCTGAATCAGGGGCGTGGTGAAAAGAACATCGCCGATTCCAAACGTGTTTACAATTAATATTTTCCTGTAGATCATTCCCGTTTTTCCGGTTAATCGCCTGAACACTCGCTACGAAAAAGATTATAATATCCGGAAAGCTTTCCCCGGAAGTGAAAAGGCTTAACTGTATCGGAATTGGTCACTTTGACTCGGTTGAGTTTATACAAATCCTCATTTAGTCTTGCGCCGCGATTGGTCGTCCACCCCGAGAGATATCCCGCTTCCCGAAGGATTTCTTCCGCCCGTTCTGTGAATCCCCCCGCAGGATAACAGAAGTGGTGGATCTTTTTATTGAGAAAACGTTCTATATCCTTTTTGGAAGCAAATATCTCCTGACGCATCTCGCCTTCAGTGAGATCGGGGAGATACCGGTGGTGCCTGGTATGCGAACCGAAATCAATGCTGTTTTGCGCCATTTCCTGAATTTGTTTCCATGTCAGATATTCGTCCTTTCCCATCCATTGAGTAATTAGAAAAATGGTCGCTGGATAGCCGTATTTCTTAAGAACAGGATACGCGTTCTCATAAATATCTTTTCTCCCGTCATCAAAAGTGATCGCGACCGCATTGCGGGGCAATTTTTTTCCCGCCTTTTTGCTGTCGATATAAGAATCAAGAGAAATCACAGTAAACCCTCGGTCTTTCAGATACTTCATCTGCCGCTCGAAATTCTCCGGAGTAACCGCCAGCGACCACTCGTCGTAAGAAACATAATGATAGACCAAAACCGGAGTGGTGTGACGGGGATACATCCAGAAACGATAGAAGGCGAAAATGGCAACCGTAATAATTACGCACCCGACAATCAGATATCTGAAAAATCTCTTCATCCGTCGAACTTCACTTTCAATAACATTTTAAGAACTGCTCGACTACCTGCACGACATAATCCAGTTGGTCCAATTCAATGTCCTGATGAATTCCGATATGAGTCCCATGGGCAGAACAATACTCGGCTTCAGGAAAATCACCCAAATGATAACCAAGAAATGCGTAGCTTTCACATTGAGTGGGCATGGAGTAAAACAAATTCCTGGAATCTATTCCATTCTTATCGAGAAAATCTACAAACTCATCCTTGGCAAAAGGGCTGTTTTCTTTCAGGATTATGGAGAAAGCGTGCGGGCCTATTTTCTCGCCGGATTCTTCTTTTAAGCACAAAAAATATTCCTCAAACTTCTTAAATTTATCAATGATGTAAAGGAGATTTCTTCTTCTCTTTTGAAGGATTTTGTCAAATATCAGGATATTTCCCAGACCAACCGCTGCCTCAAGTTCGTTCATTTTTGAAGAAAACCCGATCCGTTTGGCATTGAATTTATTGACCATGCCATGATTCCTCAATGACCTCAGGATCTCTCCCTTTTCAGGATCCCGGGTAATGATCATCCCGCCTTCAATACTTGTAATAATATGCGCCGCATATAAACTGAAGGCAGCCATATCGCCGAAGGTCCCGCACAGCTTTCCATTATATTCTGCCCCGTGAGCTTCGGCCGTATCTTCAATCACCATAAGACCGTGTTTTTTCGCGATCCCCATGATCGCATCCATGTCCGCAGGTTTTCCCATCAGATGAACAGGCATAATTCCTCTGGTTTTGGGAGTTATCGCCGCCTCAATCTTCTCCGGATCGATGTTCAACGTCTCTCTTTTTACGTCTACGAAAACAGGTGTCAGCCCTGCCTGAAAGACCGCATTACCGGTCGCGATGAATGATAAAGCGGGAACAATGACCTCATCACCTCGTTTCGCCCCATAATCATAAAGAACAGCGCATGCTAAAGCATCTGCGTCCGTCCCGCTCGATACGGCAACGGCCTCCCCGACGCCGAACAATTTCGCAAAGGCAGCTTCAAATTCCCGAACCCGTTTCCCGTTGGTCACAAATGTAGTCTCCATCGCCTCATCGATCATCGACCTGGCCTCACTCGTAATGGAAACCGTCCCGAAAGGAACTTTATATCCGGCCTTGGTCTCAACACTTTGGTTCTTGCGTACTTGATTATTCATCCTGAATCCTTTTTAGAAATCTCTCCCCTAATCTTTTCTGAAAAATCTCTGAGCTTCGGCGAATCTCTCCGGCGTCCCAATATCAAGAAAAGTCCCTGGATCGGTGAAACCATAGACAGGATTATTGAGTATTTTCGGAAAAAATTCCGTCTCAACTGAAAACTTGTCGGAAGACGGCATCAAATCAAAAGCCTTGTCTTCAAAGCAATACAGACCCACGCTGACATAACCCGTTGTCCTGGTTTTTTCTTTTTCCCTGAACGCGGTGATACGATTATCGGCGCCCATTTCAATGGTTCCATAATCATAGGCGTCATCTCTTTTAGCAACGGCGAGCGTGACCAGACTTCTTTTCTCATTATGAAATTTAATCATCCCGGGAATATCAACATTTGAAAAACAATCTCCGTTAAGAATAACCCATCTCCGCCCTCTCCCTTTTGAACGGGCGAACTTGATCGCCCCTCCTGTTCCTAACGCCTCAGGCTCCACAGAAAGTTCCACATCCATCCCGTAATGATAACCCGACAGAGCCTGCTCGATCTGCTCGGCCCCAAAACCAGCGGCAAGAACGACGTGATTGAAACCGGACTGCGATAATCGTTCCAGCTGAAACGACAGGAATGGCCGTCCCGCAACTTCGGCGGCAACTTTCTGTTTTTCGCCGATTGCTGAACGCAGCCGCGTCCCAAAGCCGCCGCATAATAATAAAACGTCCATATCGTGAATAGTGGCCATAAATCTTCCCTTTTATTAATCAACCTTTCCCGTGTTCGGTTGATAGAAAATAATCTGTGAACCCAGATCCTCGAACCGGAACGGAACCAACAATGATTTTTTCAGGGCTTCGCGCACAGCCTTTTGCTTTTCGGATGGGACAAACAGCAATAAAAATCCTCCGCCGCCTGCGCCAAGAAGTTTCCCCCCCAATGCCCCCGCTTTCCTTCCGGCCTCATACATCGCATCGATATCGCCTGTCGAAATCTTGTCCGATAAAGAGCGTTTGAGCATCCAGCTTTCATGCAACAACCGCCCGAAATCATCCAGATCGCCTCGACCAAGGATTTCCAGCGCGCGCTTGGTCATTTCATACATCGAGATCAATTCCTCACATTTTTTAGGAATGTTATTAATCTGATGTTTGGCGATCTCGGAGGCCATGCGCGAAAACCCGGTAAAAAAAAGCATCAGCCGGCCTTCAAGCGACTTTCTTCGCTCCTGGCCGATTGTAACCCGCCGCACGCCCAAGTGATTGTCCCCTCCGAACTCGACATAGTTAAACCCCCCATGAGCGACGAGTGTTTGATCCTGGCAGCCGACATTATCCTTGCACAAATTCTGCTCAATGAAGATGGACTCTTCTGCCAGCTGTTCCTTCGTCGGCATCTTTCCCAAAAGCGCGTAAAGGGAATGCAAAAGACCGACTGTGAACGAAGAGCTTGATCCCAAACCTGTCCGGGCCGGAAGATCTCCGTCATGATGAATCTCGACTCCCTCGGAAATCTTCAGATAACGCAAAACCTCTCTGACGGCAGGATGATCAATCTCCTCAATGTTCTTCACATTTTCAATTTTTGAATAAAGAACGCGGGAACGGTGCTCAAAGAAAGGGGGAAGATAACGACAGGTTAAGTAACAATATTTATCGATGGTGGTCCCGAGAACAGCACCCTGATGATCTTTAAACCATTCCGGATAGTCCGTTCCTCCTCCAAAAAATGAAATACGAAAAGGAGTCCGGCTGATAATCATAATTTTTCCTCCAATATTCTTTCAGGAGGCCCGACGGGCCGTCTCTGATGTATTAAATATTTGCATATTGATTGCGTTTGATAATCTTATACCCTTTAACCAGTTCCTTGATGCCCTCATAAAGGGAAATATCAGGCTTATACCCCGTCGATTCAATCTTTTCATTTGAGACCAGATAATCGCGCTTGTCAGGGTCCTCGCCGACTTCAGATTCAATAATATAAAATTCAGGAACAAGGCGTTTGATCACTTCACACAGTTGGCGCTTGTTCAAATTAGCGTCGCTCAACCCGACGTTATAGGCCTGGCCCTTCATCTTGTCAAAATGATTCAAACCATGAATAAATGCCTTGGCCACATCCCTGACATGAATATAGTTACGATTAAAATTGGCTTCAAAAAGAACAATAAAGCGATCAGAGACGGCGCGGTAAGTAAAATCATTGACCAGCAGATCCAAACGCATCCGCGGACTCATGCCGAAAGCGGTAGCCAGGCGCAAGGTTATTCCTCCCGCCGCGAGGACCGCTTCCTCCGCCTCCGCCTTCAGTCTTCCATAGAGCGAAACCGGCCGCAGAGGCGTCTCTTCCGTACAAAATTTTCCTTTCTCGCCGACTCCGTATCCGCTATTGGTCGTCGGGAAAATAATCAGTTGATCCCCGCTCTTTTCCCCCGCGATCATCTTAACCGCATCCCTCAATATTGCCTCGGCTGCCCATGGATCTTTATTGCATAAAGGAGCTCCCGTCAGACATGCCAGAGGGAAAATAGCATCGGCATCTTTCATTAACTTTTTAACCAATTCACGATCACGCGCATCTCCACGAACAATAGTCAACTTGGGATCGATACAGCAATCCAGAAGCGGCGTCTGGTTGTACATAAAATTATCGAGCACTGTCACTTCATGTCCTTCATGAAGTAAACGCGGGACCAGAATTGAACCGAGATAACCGGCGCCTCCAGTAACCAAAATTTTCATTTTTTATCCTTTTTTAAAAATGGATTCTGAACAATTAAAAAACTTCAAGCATTCCTGTTTTCCGGCATATTCCATCTTCAATATTTCTGATAGATTATTTCTGTGAATAAAAATTTCCGTGTTCTATAAGCAGGGTAGAGCGCCCATCAGTCCGTTCATAGGCCCGTTGATAAGCAGGAAAAATGTCTTCGGGCTCAAGAAGTTCGTGAACTTCAATGGAGGTGAACATCTTCTTAAACGCTTCGATATAATTACCGACATGTTGATGGCCGGGATGAATCGGTTCAAAAGGTCCTGCCGCAACCCGGATAATAACCTTGGCCGGCCATTGTTCCCCGGCGATCACCGGAATTTTGTCCAGCATGTTAACCATGTCAGAAACGGCCAGTAAAAGGAAATTCTGCCGGGGATAAACAGAGATCGGTACAAAACCGGCCAGGGCGACACCTATCGTAAATTGCATCTGAAAACTCTCATTGATAGGCATTTCAAGCGTCTTTTCCGCCGGCACATCACGCAAGGTTTGATACATAAAGGTCCCCGGTCCCGCGACCGTCTGTCCGATAAAAATTGTTTCAGTCTGCTGTGCCAGCCATTCCATAGTTCGTTTTAATTCATCGAAATATGTCATAAATTCCCTTTAAGCAGCCAGTTGCTAGTTGTTAAAATTTAATCTTCCATCCCAATCCAGAATGGGGGTATTCGTTTTTATATTGAAAATGAATAATCTTTTCTGCATAACGGGTGTCCTTAAACCACGGGTCATCACTTCCCCAAACCTCCCGCGTCGGAGTCATGACGCTCAGCCCGTTGTCGCTCACAACAAATGTCACGGGCAGCTTAAAATGCGCTGCGTATTTTACTGCCTCATGAAAGATCCCCGTTTCGGATGACATATCGCCGCAAAAACTAAAGACTCGTCCCGGCTTGTCATTCTTTTTAAGGGCCCAGGCCGTTCCCACCGCCGCCCCTAAAAGACTTCCGACGATGCCTGAACACATCAATTTGTATTCAGGAAAACACAAGGCGATGCTGCGGCCTTGCAGGATCGCCTGTTTTACATCTTCCCTTGGGACTCCCTTCAAGAGCGCCAGTTCATGAGAATCCCAATAGGCATAAACGTAGTCCTCGCCACAGATTTCATTTTGTTCAAAAATATCAATAAGGAACTGCTCGCGTCCTTGCCTTAAATGGACAGGCGCCTTGATTTTTCCCTGGGCGAATAAATCCGCGATCTCATTTTCGAAATCCCTGAGATCGTCGACAGATAATTTGGTTCCGGGCATCTCACATCTTTCTTTTGATTTTAAACCATTCCATCGTTTCCTGAAGACCTTGCTCCAAGGATACTTTAGGTTCCCATTTGAGAATCTTTCGCGCCAGGGTGATATCCGGGCGGCGCTTTCTGGGATCATCTTTGGGAAGAGGCTTATAAACGATCGGGCTTGTTGAACCTGAGATCTTTAAAACAAGTTTCGCGAATTTCAGAATCGTGAATTCAGATGGATTACCGATATTCACCGGTAGAGTATAATCCGACAGCAAAAGCTTATAAATCCCTTCGATTAAATCATAGTAATAGCAGAACGATCTTGTTTGGCGTCCTTCACCATAAATCGTCAAAGGCTTTCCAGCCATGGCCTGGGCGACAAAATTCGGAACTACCCGACCATCATTTATTCTCATTCTTGGGCCGTAAGTATTAAAAATACGAACAATGCGCGTATCGACTTTATGATATCTGTGATAAGCGAGGGTAATTGCTTCAGCAAAACGTTTGGCTTCATCATAAACTCCACGGGGACCAACAGGATTAACATGTCCCCAATAAGTTTCACGTTGCGGATGTTCCAGCGGGTCTCCATACACTTCAGATGTTGAAGCAAGCAGAAAACGTGCCTTCTTGGCCTTGGCGAGTCCTAGGGTATTGTGAGTCCCCAGCGACCCGACCTTTAACGTTTGAATGGGATAGGTCAGATAATCCACGGGGCTCGCGGGGGAAGCAAAATGCAGAACATAATCAACCGGGCCCTGGATAATGATTTCCCTGGAGACGTCGTGCCTGATGAACTCAAACCTTCTCTCATGCTCATGATGAACAATGTTGTCGGGATTGCCCGTAATCATGTTATCAAGGCAAATTACCCTGATACCTTCCGATAGAAAAAGGTCGCACAAGTGACTACCAAGAAAACCGGCTCCGCCGGTAATTACTACAGTTTTTGTTCGTTTCGCCATATTGAAAATTCCCCGTAGAGACGCAGCCTGCCGGCAGACAGGCAGGAATCTTGCGCGCCTCGCCTGAAATTGTTGTTTTTAAATCCGCTCTAATTTTTTATTTTCTTTTCCCCGATAAACATTGCGGGTATCAAAAATCATTTTGGCATTTCTCAGAATCATTTCATAATCGATATCCGAATGGTCCGTTGCAATAATAACGCAATCATACTGTTTTAAAATGGCGGGAGAAAGCTTCACGGACATTTTGTGATGAATATCAAAAATCTCGAGATACGGCACCAACGGATCAAAATAGTTAGCCTCTTTTACGCTTTCTTGCAAAAGGCTGATCAGTTTTAACGCCGGAGACTTCCGCAAATCCTTAACATCTTTTTTATAAGTAACTCCGATAACAAGGACCCGGGCATTCTTAAGTTCAGCGCCTTTTCTTTTTAAAGACTCGCCCAGCCTTTTTAACACATAGGCGGGCATGTCCGAGTTGGTATCGGCGGACAATTTTATATATCTGGAATTGAAACCATACCGTTTGGCCTTCCAGTATAAATAAAGCGGGTCGTCGGGAATACAATGCCCTCCGACTCCAAGCCCCGGATAGAATGGCATAAACCCGAACGGTTTTGTCTTGGCCGCCTCAATGACTTCCCAGACATCGATCCCCAGGGCATGGCACATCATCGCCACTTCATTGATCCATCCGATATTGATAATGCGAAATGAGTTCTCAAGCAGCTTTGTCATTTCAGCGGTCTCGGGAGAACTTACGGGATGGACCTCATGAATAATGGTTTTGTACAGCGCCTCCGTCAAGCGCAGGCATTGAGGCGTCAATCCGCCGACAATTTTAGGGATGCGGGTCACATCATATTTTTTGTTTCCCGGGTCAATGCGTTCAGGTGAAAAAGCGAGAAAAAAGTCTTTCCCGGCCTTCATCCCAGACTTTTCCAATTCCGGTTTGATCAACTCACGGGTAGTCCCCGGATAAGTTGTACTTTCCATGACAACCAAAGAACCTTTTTTCAAATACTTGCCGAGTTCCTTCACGGCAGACATAATGAATGAAACGTCGGGGGTATACTTGCTCTTCAAAGGAGTCGGGACGCAGATAATCGTTGCGTCTGCGTCCTTCAAAACCGAAAAGTCCGTCCCCGCCGTCAATTTTCCCGGGGTCACGACCTCTGACAATTCTTTTGAAGAAATATCAGCAATATATGTTTCCCCGGCCATTAACCGGCTGACCCTGTCCTGATCTTTATCCAACCCAAAAACACGAAACCCTGCCTTGGCAAAATTAACAGCCAGCGGTAATCCAACATAGCCAAGTCCAAGGGTTGCGATATTCGCCTTCCTGTTTTTAATCTTTTTCAGCAAAACTCCACTCATCTTCCCGCCTCTTTTCATTAAACAACAAACATCCTAAATCTTGCCTCTTCCTATTCCGAAATATTCAAAACCAAACCGTTCGGGTTCCTTGTTGGCAAACATATTACGCCCGTCAAAAATAACCGGCTGCCGCATAATCCGGGATAGCCGTTTTAAATCCAGCGACTTAAACTCTTCCCATTCCGTCAACAGCACCAGGCAGTCACATCCTCTGGCAAGGTCATACGGTTCCTTGCAAAACCGGATCTTTTTCTTAAATATCTTTGCGGCATTTTCCATGGCTTGCGGATCATAGGCTCTAATCACAGCACCTTCTGCGATTAAACCGTTAATGATATCGATCGACGGCGCGCTTCGCATATCATCCGTTTCAGGCTTAAAGGCCAATCCGAGGACTCCAACGACCTTATCCTTGAGGATCCATAGTTTGTCTTCCATCAGACGAAGAAATTTCATCTTCTGCTCTTCATTGGCAAGACGCACTTCTTTTAAAAGGGAAAAATTATATCCGCTTTTTTCGCTTAAACGAATAAAAGCATCGACGTCTTTAGGGAAACAGCTGCCCCCATATCCTATTCCCGCATTAAGGAAAGCACGTCCAATCCGTTTATCATAACCCATTCCTTCGACCACCTTTAAGACATCGGCTCCGATATGATCACAAATCTGGGACAGGGCATTGGCAAAAGAAATCTTCATGGCGAGGAATGAATTTGAAGCATGTTTAATCACCTCGGCGGAGCTGATGTTAGTGACGACGATCTTTGTCTTGAGCGGCTTATAAATTTCCTTCAACAAGGTTTCCGCCTGTTTCGTTTCAACTCCGATAACGACTCTGTCGGGATTCATGAAATCACTAATGGCACTCCCCTCCCTCAAAAATTCAGGATTGGAAGCGACATCAAACGGAATAACATTTTTAGCGCTTCGGTATTTCTTGGGGAGATTCATCATAATAGTTCGCTTAATGCGCATTCCTGTTTCCGCCGGCACTGTGGATTTTTCAACAATCAGTTTATATGAATTCATATTCCGGGCGATTTCCCGGGCGACATTTTCGACATAAGTCAAATCCGCTTCGCCGTTCTTTTTAGAAGGTGTGCCCACGGCGATAAAAACCACTTCCGTTTTTTTCGAGGCCTCGGCGATAGAAGTACTAAAGACCAGCCGTTTTTGTGAATGCAGCTTCTTCATGAGCTCCTCGAGCCCGGGCTCATAAATAGGGGAAATCCCTTTGCGAAGGGATTTAATTTTTTCTTCATTATTATCTACACAGATCACATGATGCCCGATCTCTGCCAGACAAACACCGGTAACAAGACCAACATAACCGGCTCCGATAATGGCAATATTCATAAAGCTCCTTCCTCCAGTTTTGTTTAATTTACACCAGGCCGGGTAATGCCTTTGCCGATGCTCTTCCCGCCTTCAATAATGACGTCTTCAAACCCTTTCAATGTAAAAATAAACATCAATTCCTGTCCATCAAACTTTTCGTTCGATAACCGTATATCCATGACCCACGCATGCAGGTCGCGCCGAAGAGCGAAATTCTGCTCTTTATTTTTCCCCGTATCCAGGTCGTGCATCAAGTTAACCACCGCCGACCATTTAGGGTTGATCTTCCAGCCCACCTCAGTGACAAGTAAATTATCGACTTGATGATGATACCGGTCGCCGATGCGAAAATACCATAAATCGGACGGATTGTTGATATAAAGGTCGAAATTCAATGTTTCAAGATTCTGGGTCTGGGGATTATATGTCAAATCAAAATAATACTTCAGCCAATCATAAGGAGTAATTTCCAAATCAAAATTAAGATTATTAAAACTGCTTTTGAGCAGTTCATCCTGTTTAAAGGCAAAATCCGATGATACGATCATCCGGGCCAAATCGACGCTTGTCTCGTTGCGTTTAGTCTGAAGTTTATTCTCCAATGAAAGCGTTGCGCGATGAAGTCGCGTTAACTGATCCACGCTGTCGTACTGATCCAGTTCGCCCGGTTGAACTGTAGGATCGTCCTGAAACAAATAAGCGACTGACGGAGTGATAACATGACGAATTTGGTTGATGTTCAGTTTAAAAGCATTCGTTTGCGCGTTAAAGATCCTGTAAAATTTCGTGCTCAAGTCGACCCCTGTCCTGAACAGTCCCCTAACCTCGTTCTGCATCATCGGCTCTTTGGTCCGGCTGTAATAGGTGTGCCGTGTTCCTACAAAAGGACGCGTTTCGATGAACCCGATTTTCTTTGGATAGGAAACCTCATTATCTACGTCAAAACGTTCTGTTTTCGGATAGGCGTCTACAGGACTGGCGTCCTTTTTCTTCAAATTCGAATAAGTCGTGGTGTTCTCCCAATAAAAATTGCTGTCAAAAATTTCAAGGCTTGGCATAATGTAACTTATTTCAGGGAGTCTTTCGACTGTGGACACAAAACGGTTGACCCTGTAATCGGCACGGCCGCTTAAAGTCGCATAAGGCAAGGCATGCGTGACCAACGCATAGCTTGCCGGCGTTTGATCCGTCTCGTATTCGCCCTCAAAGTAATCTTTAATAAACGTTGCGTCGCTTAATTTATAAAGCTGGGAAACGGCCATCGTCCTTTCATCGATCTGCCAGCGGTGCCGCCATTCGACTTTGTACCGTTCCTTCTCAATAACCGGGCCATGATCCTGCCAAAAATGGTAATTACCGATATTGCGTTCATGGGTATAATAGGTCCTGATCGATCCCTCGCCAAATCCCCGGGTATTGTACTCGTTATCCACTCCCCATCCCAGTCCTTTGCGCTCTCTGTAATCCAGATGGACAAAAGTTTTGAAATTTTCATTTCTGTCAAAGCGCCAGCGGGACAAAAGGAAAAGACCCCAATCGCTGCTATATCCAGGCATAAGACGGACAATGGAGCTCCGCTCTTTCAAGTCTTCGGTATATTTTGGCCAGAAAAATACAGGAACATGTCCGACTTTAAAAACCATACGGCGGGCAACAGCCACGTCGCCCGTATAAACATCAATGGTTCGTCCGGTAATCCTGGTTTCCGGATCATCCCAGTCAGACGTGGTGATAAAACCGTCCTTGATCCTGTAATGATCCTCCCCGACTTTTTCGACGGACTTTCCCGAGCCGTAAAGAGGCGGCGCCGTAACCAGCGGATTATCAAAATCGCCTTTCATCGTCTCAAAATTAAAGACCAGGTTTTCCCCTTCGATGCGCTCGCCTTCGCGTTCCACAACAACATGCCCGTACGCTTTCGCGATCCCGGTTTCACGATAAAATTCGACTTTATCCGCTGTCAGCCGGACATTATCTTTGACGATCGATACATTTCCCGTCGCGATGACCTTTCGATCCTTAATGTCGAATTCAACCTTGTCTCCGTTTACCTCGACTGGCGACACTTCTTCCTGCGCAAAGGCGCCTCCCGCAAACGCGACTACGATCAGCAACTCGATCATTAATCTTTTCATTAATTGACCCTTTTTAAACGAATGGCGACGAGCGAAGAACAAAAGGCGAGCACCGTTCACTGCCGTCTTTCATAAACAATTATTTTTCGCCGACCCCTTTTCGCCTTTCACCACTCGTTTCAAAATTAACCAGCTCAGTTTCCACCAAAACCCTTGCCCCGATTAATCCCGCATCATCGCGGAGTTTCGCCAAAACGATTCTGGCCATTTTCGCCTGAACGGGCATCGCCCGTTCTCTAATCTGCCGTCGAATCACAGGAAATAAAAACTTGGAACTTTTTGAAACTCCTCCGCCTATCACGATCTTTTGAGGATTTAAAAGATTCACAACGCCGACCAATGCACTGGCGATATACTCACCCGTTTCTTCCCAAAACCTCAAGGCCTCATGGTCGCCCTGTTTGGCTAATGCCGAAACTTCTTCAAGAGATATCTGGCTTTTTTTAAAAATTTTTTGTGCCTGCTGCTCCAGCCGTTTGTTCCCGACGTATGCCTCAAGACAGGCGAAAGACGGGCAATTGCATTTCGGCCCTTTCAGATTGATGGGAATATGCCCAAGTTCTCCGGCTGCAAATCCCGGTCCGCGATAAAGAGCTCCGTTTAAAATCAATCCGGCGCCGACGCCTGTACCCAATGTCATCCCGACAATATCAGTGCACCCCTGCCCCGCGCCAAATTTCCACTCCCCCAGAGTGATTACGTTGACGTCATTGTCCAGGAACACAGGGATCTTTAACTTCAATTGCAGCTCTTTTTTTAGAGGGATATTTTTCCATTTTGGAATATTGGGAAGAAAAATCACGTTGCCATGAACAGGATCGACCAGGCCCGGCAATCCGATGCCTATACCTCTGACTTGGGACAAATCAAGGTTTTGTTCCTGACATAAAGAGAAAACCCCCCCGGCCATAGCTTGAATCAATTGCCTGGGATGAGAAAGATAACTTGACGTTTTAAAACGGCTTCGGGCAAAAATCTTTCCGTTTTCATCAACTAACCCTAATTTAACATTAGTCCCACCGACATCAATACCGATAATGTTATGATTGGCCATAATTAGATAATTAAAATTCGAAGCGGCTGTTTTATTAAAAAAGTTTAATATTATAAATATTATTACTAATAGATGCGTCCATTCTACTAAAAAAGATATTGATTGGCAAGGAAGGAAAAAACGATTTGATGCTCAACAAACAGACTCAAAAGTCCATGAAAATTCAAATCTTAAGCGCCTTGCTTTGCGTTTATCTCTCGGAACTCCTCCTCAACAAGTACAGACCCACTGATAACTGAAATCGCTTGAAAAAGACATGCCGGATTTTGTCTCATTGAAATGAAGCCTACCTTAACTCCTCGAGGCGAGCCTCGAGGTATCCTGAAAAAGGCTTCATTCCGCGCAGCAAGCTGCGGGGTATGAACCCTTGCAAGCGAAATCAAGGGGAAGAATCCCGGAACGCCCAGGCCGCCTGACTTTTTTCATGAACTCGGGGAGCCGATTAACAAAAAATAAGAGACCCTTACTCTTCATCATACATTCCAAAAACACAAATCTGATTCCGCCCGTTTTTCTTGGCGCGATACAAAGCCCAATCAGCCTTATCAATCAACGTCGAGGATTTTCTTCCATGCTGCGGGAAGGTTGACACTCCGATACTTACTGTGGTTTTGATCTCTGCATCATATGCGGGAATAAACTTTTCTTCGACGGCTTTACGCAGACGTTCAGCCGCATAGCATGCTCCGCTGACATCGGTATCGGGAAGAAGAACACAAAACTCCTCGCCTCCGTAACGGCCTGCAATATCGATCTCACGGATATTTTCCGAGATCCTCTGGGCTACGGTTCTCAAAACACGATCACCGGATAAATGCCCGTGCTGGTCATTGACCTGTTTAAAAAAATCCACATCCAGCATAAGAAAAGAGAGGTGTCCTTCCTTGTCTCTCGCCCTTTTTAGTTCCTCCTCAAACCGGTCAAGAAAATGACGCCGCGTAAAGACCTGGGTCAGACTGTCAGTGATTGCAAGACGTTCCACCTCTTCATAAAGATGAATGCGCCTAAGAACCAGCGCGAACTGATTCACAAGAATTCCAATTTTGTCATGCTCGGATGCCTCTGCCCCCTGGACAACCACATATCCCAGCAGCTTCTTTTTTCCATGCAAAGGGAACAGAATCACGCCGGGATCATTTTTTAATTTAGTAAGTTCCGGCGATAAAGGTTCCAATAACTGGCAATCGCGAACAGAGGCATTGTTTTGAAGCTTCTCCTTAAAAACATTAAGGGCCTCACCCATACTGAAACTTTTCGTCATCTCTTTGGTCATTTCATAAAGGGTAAAAAGTTCCCGGAACTGATCCTCAAGCAGACGCTTTTCCGTAAGGGCATAATCCTCCTGCAGCAAATATTTCTGGTAGCCTTCTTTTGTCTTAAGGACCTCAAGGGATAAACTTTCTTCATGTGATGTTAAAAAACCACGCATCATATAATAAAGTAAAGCCACGTAAGCGATCATCAACAGGACCATGATCAGCGACATGAAAAACCTCGTCTCTTTCGTTTCAGTTCAGGCGCAACAAACACAATTACGCCCTTTCCCTTTGGCCTTGTATAAGGCGGCATCAGCCTTTTCAATCAAATCATTTTTCAAATGACCGTCTCCAGGAAAAACCGAGACCCCGATCGATACAGTGATCATCGTTTTTTCACGCCTTAACACAATCGCCTGTTTTTCTATCTTTTTTCGAAACTGCTGTGCCATTTCGACGGCGCGTTCCTTTGAGCAATCATGAATAAAAACAGCAAACTCCTCTCCCCCGTACCGGCATATCATGTTGCCCGGATCTCCGAACATGTCTGACAACATTAATGATACAGTTCTAAGCACAATATCGCCGGCCATATGGCCATAAGCGTCATTATATCTTTTAAAATAATCCAAATCGATCATGAGAAAAGAAAGTTCCCCTCCCTGGCGCAGCTCGCGCTGCATCTCATGGCCCATCCTTTCCAGAAAATAGCGCCGAAGATAAAGACCAGTCAAGCTGTCCCGGATGGCAAGTTCCTCAATCTTTTCATATAATTGAGCGTTTTCAATGGCAACCGCTCCCAAATCAGCGGCCGTCGCAAGCAAACGAATGTTCTCGGCATGGAAATAATTGGGAGAAGAGCTGTCCAGACGCAAAATCCCAATCGCTTTACTGCCAATCATAAGCGGGACGCTCATGACGGATCTGATGACGCGGCCATCTTCCGTATGAGCTTTTTTAAAATCAAAACGAAAGTCGTTTTTGGTGTCTTCGACCAGCAGGGCTTGAACATTCTTTGCAACCCAGCGATCATAAAAATCCCCTTTTTTTGCCTTAAGGTTCACCTCCATCTGGCCCTTTCGGGAAGCAGAAATACCAAGTTCTCCTGTCTTCGATTGAAACAGATAAAGGATGATCGTAACTTCTTTATGCCCGAATAATTGCATGACCTCGGAAGTCAGTGTTCTCGTTGTTTCGTGAATGGTAAAGGATTGGTTGAGTTTTTCGGCAAGAACCTTCAATCGTCCGTAATCAACGATCTTCTTTTTGATGGCATTGATTCCCTGCCATTCTTTTTCGATATCCGATTCCAGCACATTGGCCTGTTCATAAAAATCCTGCCGTTTGATGTCATATTGCGCAGTCAACTGGGTAAAGCGACGATAATAAAAAAAAGAAAGCCCTGATATAAAAATCAAGGCTATAAAAATTAAAAAGAAAAACTGCGGTCTTGCCGATAGAGCGTATGCCCCGAACCCGATCAAAGGCAATACAAGCACGGCCAAAAAGAAAAAGCGCGAACTAAACAATTGTCTCTTCAGTATCTTTATCAAAAAAATGTACCTTGTTCATGTCGAACACAAGTTCCATTTCCCTGTTGATTTCAGGGCGATCCTGAGCGTTGACACGCGCGATGAAATTATTTCTCCCCGTGTTCAAATACAAATAAACCTCAGCGCCCATGGGTTCCACGACCTCACATACAGCTGTGACCATATTATCAGGAGTCGCTTCAGAGACAAAGAGTTTGTCATAAATATTTTCTGCCCGAACACCTAAAGTAATCTCCTTCCCTTCATAAGTCCTGATCTTGTCAAACATCGACTCGACGACTTCGACCTGAAACTGCCCTTCATCAAAATAATATTTGCGTTGTTTTTTAATAATGCGCCCGTCCATCAGATTAATGGGCGGCATTCCGATAAAACTGGCCACAAATTTGTTCACCGGCTTGTCATAAATCGTCATCGGTTCGGCGCATTGAAGAATTTTTCCCCCGCGCATGACTGCGATCCTGTCGCCGAGAGTCATGGCTTCGGTTTGATCATGGGTCACATAAACAAATGTTGTCTGAAGGCGGAGCCGTAATTTATGAATCTCAGTGCGCATCTGCACACGCATTTTTGCATCGAGATTGCTTAAAGGCTCATCAAAAAGAAAGGCCTGGGGTTTACGGACAATAGCGCGGCCCAAAGCGACGCGTTGCCGCTCTCCGCCGGACAATTGTTTTGGTTTCCGCAGCAAATACCGCTTGATTCCCAGTATCTCGGCGGCTTCCGTCACCCGCCGTTCAATTTCATCTTTCGGATATTTCCGCAGTCTCAGTCCAAAGGCCATATTTTCATAAACCGTCATATGGGGATAAAGGGCATAATTCTGAAAGACCATGGCGATGTTACGATCTTTGGCAGGGACATCATTGACAAGATTATTTCCAATCCATATCTTGCCTTCGGAGATATCTTCAAGGCCGGCGATCATGCGCAATGTCGTCGATTTTCCGCATCCTGACGGACCGACAAGCACAAGAAACTCCTTGTTTTCAATGCCGAGGCTGACGTCATCGACCGCACGAACGGTCCCGCCTTTGTAGACTTTTGAAACATTTTGGAGACTGATTTGGGCCATGGATTTGATTTATTGCAGAGATACAAAAAAATTTGCGTTTTCCGTCGAGATCAGACAGAACAAATATCAATGAATTTCGCGATCGTTTCCTTCATGTCTTTGCGTTTGACAATCCTGTCAATAAGCCCGTGGGCGAGCAGGAACTCTGAACGCTGAAAACCTTCGGGCAGTTTCTGCCTGATGGTTTGTTCAATGACCCGGGGGCCGGCAAAACCAATCAGGGCTTTGGGTTCAGCAATAATGATATCACCGACACCCGCGAAACTCGCCATTACCCCGCCCATGGTTGGATCGGTAAGAATCGAAATATATAATTGTCCGGCATCATGATGTTTTTTTAACGCTGCACAAGTCTTGGCCATCTGCATTAGTGAGAACAAACCTTCATACATTCTCGCTCCGCCACCCGAACCAGAGACGATCACTACAGGTTTCCTGGCCCGTGTAGCGCTTTCTACAATGCGGGTAATACGCTCACCGACTACCGAACCCATAGAACCCATAATGAAACGCGAATCGGTCACGGCAAAATATGTTTCACGGCCATTGATCTTACCTCTCCCGGTAATGACCGCATCGTTCATTTTGGTCTTAGCATGATCCTGGGCCAATTTTTCCTTGTAAGTCTTGGGGCCTTTAAATTCAAGCGGGTCAGCAGATCTTAATTCTGCATCACGTTCCTCAAAAGTCCCCGCATCAACCAAAAGATTGATACGCTCTTTTGCATTTAAAGTAAAATGATACTCGCAGTAGGGACAGACATTAAGGTTGTCCTGTACCGCTTTGACATAGGTGGGATTACCGCACTCAGGACACTTCGACCAAATCCCTTCCGGGATATTGCGCTTTTTGACGTTAATAACAGTATATTTACGGCTTCGGCTGAATAAAGACATTGATGGTAACTCCCCGGTTTAACAATTCTTAAACCCTAAGAACGATTAATCGAATTTTAATACAGTCAATCCCGAAAGCAATTTTGGGTAAAAATATGTTGTCTTGGGGGGCATCTTTTCTCCGTTCAGGGCGATACTTCTTAATTGATGGATTTGAACCGGATTCAGAAGGAATCCCGCTTCTGCTTCTCCTTCATCAACCATCCTTATGATATCGTTCATATCTTTTGTATAAACGATATCTTCGGATTGGACGCCGATCGGATCAAGGATAAAATATTTCAGGATCGTGGCGTCAAGCCTTTTATATTCTTTCGAACCCTCGGTGACAACTTTGTCGATTAGCATCTTATTCTTCAACCGCAGCAGCCACATGCCTTTCTGCATATAGAGGCCGAAGGCATGTTCATTCTGTCCGGCACGGGCAATCATGACTTGAAGCTCTTCTTTTGTCTTGATGCGATCGATACGAAAATTTTCTTCCAAAGAAGTCAGATCGACCGGGAATTTCCGGATAATCCGATGCATCGGAAAAATCTGGAGATCTTTGGAATCCATATTCGTAAAATATGTCATGACGTAATTATAGTTTTCTTTTCCTGTATGATGAGCATTTTGCCTGGCCTTCCAATCCCTGATCTGCCTTGAAACTTCATAACGGTGATGTCCATCAGCAATAAACACCGGCTGATCCGACATGCTGCCAACAATCTCCTGAATCATCTTCTCGTCGTCAAGCTTCCATACAATATGCCGCACTCCTTCTCCGTCCATGACATCGATGCAGGGTTTAGTGACCGAAACTTCGCTGATAAAAATTTTCTCTACCTTGCGCTCTTTATCTGAAAAACAGACAAAGATGGGGCTGAGAGCCGCATTCAATGACTTCCAGAGCTTGAATCGATCTTCTTTCGCCGCGGCATGGGTTTTCTCATGAGGATAAATCTTGGAACTTCCTTCATCCTGGATCTTCATCAAGGCGATAAATCCCAATCGGCTGTAACGCGAACCCAGCACGCGGTATTCCTGACGATAATAATAAATACACGGTTTCTCATCCTGGACCAGAATCTTCTGATCAAGCCATTCTTCATAAATTTTTTTTGAACGGGTATAACGGTTGTCATTTTCGTTATCAGAAGACTTTTCTTCAGCCAAAAGAATTCTGATAAAATTATGCGGGCTTAGATTGTAAAATTCCCGCTGTTGTTGTTTGGAAATGACATCATAAGGCGGACAGACAACCTTGCCGAAATCGCTCACCTTTTCCTTATTATAATGAAATGCCTGAAATGGTCGAACTTCTGTCATTTATCGTTTCCGGCGGTTGGCCGGATTCCTCCTTTTTCGTCAAATATTATTATTGCGATATAAATCTAAAAAATGATATCAAAAGAAAAGAACGAAGGAAACTCTATTTTTGAAAAAAAAGCTTTGGAATACAAACCATTGCCAAGAAAAACTTTATATTAATCAGGAAAAATAAGAAGGTTTAATGCTGATGTCCGCAATTATTACTGCAGCCGCACCCACCCTTTGGACTGACTTCGGGACATGATTCTTTAACCGGACAACTTCCCTGGGAATTGCCGCAAGGTTTCTTCTGATAATCATTCGCGTAAAAACCCGCGCCTTTTAAAATTAGCCCTGATCCGGTTCCAATCAAACGTTGCAATGTTTCCTTATGACACTCAGGACACTTCTTCAGTTTGGACTCTGTGATCCCTTGTAAAATATCAAATTTATACCCGCAATGATCACATTCGTATTGATAAGTCGGCATTGATGTGAACTCCTTTTAAAAAGTCACCAGATCGCAATGTAACAAAAGTCGCCTTAAATTGGTCCGGTGACATATGGCGTCATTTAAACATTTTTTTGACTTTATCCAACGGTGAATCTTTATCCGGGGCAACCGGAACATGCGAAATCTCAGCTAATTGATAAAGCAGTTTCTTCTCCTCTGAGGATAGCCTGGCAGGCACCGTAACCATCACCTGGACATATTGATCTCCGGTTTCATTTTCCCTGACATGAGGCATCCCTTTTCCTTTTAAACGGAAAATCTTGCCGCTTTGAGTTCCTGCAGGAATTTTCATGCTCACGGACCCGTTCAATGTCGGTACCGATACCTCTCCGCCAAGCGCTGCAATCAAATAATTCAGCGAAAATCTCAACTCAATATCCTGTCCCGACCGGTTAAACAACTCATGGGGCTTAATTAAGATGTATAAATAAAGATCTCCGGGACCGGCCGGGCCGACCTCGCCTTCTCCCCTTATACGCAAACGTGAGTCACTGCTCACTCCGGCAGGAATTGTCACATCGATCGTTCTTGTCATGCGAACAAATCCCTGGCCATGGCATTCCGGACAGGCTTCCTCGATAATTTTTCCACGTCCATGGCAGGTGGAACAAGTCTGAACCATACGGAAAAAGCCGCTTGAGACAGCAACCTGACCAGAACCTCCGCAGGTCGGGCAAGTTTTCATCGCAGTTCCGCCTTTGGCACCCGTTCCATTGCAGGCCTTGCAATGTTCGTTTCTGGGGACTTTTATTTTTTTATGAACACCCGCAAACGCCTCTTCCAGGGTTATCTCGACTTCATATTGAATATCGCGTCCCCGTGCCGCACGTCTGCCGCCGCCTCTGGCTCCGCCCCCGAATCCCCCCCCAAAAAAATCGAAACCTCCGCCTCCAAAAAACTGATTAAGAACATCCCCCAAATCATCGAAACCGCTGAAATCAGCGCCGCGAAAAATATCCTCAGCAGTGAAATTCTGATCAATGCCCGCATGACCGTACTGATCGTACATCTGGCGTTTTTGAGAGTCGGATAAAACACCATAGGCCTCTGAAATTTCCTTGAACTGCTCTTCCGCCTGTTTTTTCTGTTCGGGCGGAACACGGTCAGGATGGAATTTCAACGCCTTCGACCGATAGGCCTTTTTAATCTGTTGAACCGTAGCGTCTTTGGGGACGCCCAGGATTTCGTAATAGTCTTTTTTCATGGGAAAGTTCCCAAGATCCCAAGAACCCAAGTTCCCAGGTTTTTACTTGGGAGCTTGGGAACATGGGCACTTGGGCACATAGATTTATTCAGTTTTAAAATCCGCATCAATGACATCGTCGTCACCTTTTTTCTTTTCAGAACCCTGCTGTCCGCCCGGCTGCTCCTGCTCCTGGGCAGATTCGGACCCGGCCTGACCTTGCTGCTGAGCTTGCTGCTGGCTGGAGCTGGCCTTATAAATTTCTTCGGCCAATTTATAACTCGCTTTTTGCAAAGATTCCATTCCTGACTTGATACCCGGGATATCCTTTTTCTGAATCTTTTCTTTTAAAAGATCGATTTCTTTCTGGATATTCTGTTTATCAGCGTCAGAAACTTTATCGCCGTAGTCTTTCAAAGATTTTTCAGTGGAATAAACAAGGGCGTTCGCCTGATTCAGCACCTCTGCCTCTTCTTTTCTCTTCTTGTCCTCTTCAGCGAACTGCTCAGCCTGCTTGACCATTTTATCGATCTCTTCTTCCGACAGTTTGTGGGGAGCAGTAATACGGATACTCTGTTCCTTTCCTGTTCCCTTGTCCTTTGCATGAACATGGACAATTCCGTCGGTGTCGATATCAAACGTAACCTCAATCTGAGGCAATCCGCGAGGCGCGGGCGGAATTCCGAGCAAATCGAAACGTCCGAGTTCCGTATTATCATTCGCCATCTGTCGCTCCCCCTGCAAAACCCTGATTGTGACGGCAGTTTGGTTGTCATCGGCCGTTGAAAAAACCTGGCTTTTTTTGGTCGGAATCGTTGTGTTGCGCTCGATCAATTTCGTAAAGATACCACCCATGGTTTCAATTCCCAGGGAAAGGGGCGTCACGTCCAGAAGAAGAACTTCTTTTGCCTCGCCTTTGACGATACCTGCCTGGATGGCAGCCCCGAGCGCCACGCATTCCATTGGGTCAATCCCTCCCTCGATTTTCTGCCCAACTTCCTTTTCGACAAACTCCTGAACGATCGGCATACGGGTAGGTCCGCCAACCATAATAACCCGGTGTATAGTGATCTGCTCCCCGGCCTTTTGCGATGCATCCTTTAGCGCCTGCCGGATTGGCCCCCTGCATCTGTCCACAATAGGACCAACGAGAGACTCAAGTTTGGCGCGGTCAATCGACATCGTTAAATGTTTTGGCCCGGAAGCATCGGCTGTAATGAAGGGAAGACTGATTTCAGTCGAAATCGTGCTGGAAAGTTCGACCTTGGCTTTTTCAGCCGCTTCACGCAGCCGCTGAAATGCCTGCCGGTCATTTTTTAAATCAATTCCTGACTCTTTTTTAAACTCGCCAACAATGTGATCAATAAGAACATTATCCATATCGGTGCCGCCGAGATGATTATCCCCGTTGGTAGCCAATACCTCAAACGTCGCCGCTTTATGTTCCTCATCCCATCCCATTTCCATAATCGTTACGTCCAGCGTTCCGCCGCCAAAGTCAAAAACCATAATACGTTGATCTTTTCCGGTTTTATCGAGCCCGTAAGCCAGGCACGCCGCTGTCGGTTCGTTAATGATTCGAAGGACCTTTAGTCCGGCAATTTCTCCGGCATCCCGGGTTGCCTGACGCTGATTGTCATTAAAATATGCCGGGACAGTGATCACGGCCTCTTCCACAACGTCCCCTAAATATTTCTCGGCATCAGCCTTGATTTTTTGCAAAATAAACGCGCTAATCTGCTGGGGAGTGTATTCCTTTCCAAAGACATTAAATTTCTCATCTGTACCCATCTTGCGTTTTGCCGCATATACCGTACCTTCCGAATTAATCGGCGCTTGCCGTCTGGCCGGTTCCCCAACAAGACGCTGACCGGTCTTGGTAAAAGCCACAAACGAAGGAAAGGCCTTCCCTGAGGCCACACCGGCTCCTTCCGCTGAAGGAATAATTACAGGCCGTCCGCCCTCCATAACCGCCGCGGCTGAATTTGAAGTTCCCAAATCAATACCAATTGCTTTAGCCATCTTAAACCTCCTTTAGTCTTATTTCTTAAGCTAAGAACGCAATGTGTTAAAACCCATGTCCGTTCACAAGCCTCTCATTCTATTCTTCCTTACCATCATTTTCTTTTTTTTCTTCATTTTTATTTTCGATAGCCACTTTGACCTTGGCTGTTCGAACAACTCGGTCCCCCAGTTTATATCCTTTCTGAAAAACGTCAATGACCTCTCCCCCCTTATATTCCGGATGCGGTTCCTGAGCGATAATTTCATGGGCATAGGGGTCAAATGGTTTTCCAACAGGGTCAATTAATTCCACGCCCTGTTTCTTCAACAGATCCTGGACCCTTTTCATCACCATCTCAACTCCTTTGAGAAAGCCTTCGTAATCTTGATGCTTTTCTTTTGCGACATTAACCGTACGTTCAAAGTCATCTACGATGTGAAGAAAATCCAGAACCAGTCCCTCATTCGCGTACTTAATAAACTCTGTCCGTTCCCTGTCTTGGCGCTTCCGTGCATTTTCGAATTCCGCCAGAAGCCGGGCGTATTTATCTTTATCCCGGGTAACCTGTTCCTTCAGCGCTAAATACTCATCTTCAGGAATAGGGATCATCTTCTTTTCCCCATGGGACTCCTGAACCTTTTCAGCTTCCTGATTCTCCTGCCCTTTTTGCGTCTCTGCCGGCTCTGAAAGGTTTCCTTCAAAATCGGTCTTTTGACCTTCCTTATTCATCCTTACTTGCTCCTGTTAAAAGAGATCGTGCATCAGTTCACAGACATAATCCAATGCCGATACGACTTTCCCATAATTCATCCTCTTGGGACCCAGGATAGCGATCCTGCCTCCCTGGCCGTTATGAAGCCGATAAGCCGAAACCGCCATGGAGCAATCTACGATATTACACCCTTCTATTTCATGACCTATAAAAATTTCCATTTTTTTACGCAAATTACAGTTAATTAACTCCAACAGTTTTTCTTTTTCTTCCAGCAATGCCAAAATCTCCTTGATCTTCTGTAAATCACTGCATTCAAGAAACTCGACAACATATCTGGTCCCGGTACAGAAAAATTTACCCTCTGGCCCTTCGATCGTTACTATACTTGTACAATGAGTCAGATCGGATATCATCCTGGAAGTTTTCTCGAGAATTCTTTCCAAATTCTGGCGTTCCCGTTCACACTCCATTTTGATCCGTTGTTTTTGTTCTTCTAAAAGCGCAATTTCATACATCAGGTGGTCGACATAATAACGATAGCCATCTTCTGTAGGAATACGTCCGGCTGATGTGTGCGGATGGGTTAAATATCCATCCGACTCCAGTTCGCCAAGAATGTTACGGACAGTCGCAGAACTTAAATCGATTTTATACTTTTCTACAATATAACCAGAGCTGACAGGATTAATCGTCCTGATATATTCATTAACGACGATTCCCAAAATACGTTCTTTACGGTCTTGAATATCGGCTCGTCGGGGAGTCATAATAGTTATCTCCTTTTTAAAACCATTTTTAGCACTCTATTCCAGAGATTGCTAAGGGCGTATTATAACAAAAACTCCTTCCTTGTCAATTTTAAAAATAACCAAAAGGAGTGAAACCGGTATTAAAAACGATTGTAAATTAACTACCCGATTCGGAGATTTTTTTGACTTGACGGTAAATGATAAGCATATCCTCAAGGAAATCCATAATTTTTGACGTGTTCTTGCGAAGATCAAAAATGCTTGGTTCCAGCTGGTGCCCCAAAGAGTAAAACTTCTGGATCAAAACGCCGTCAACCACTTCCAGGGCCATTTGAGGTTTGCCTCTTAAATCCCTGCTTTTATATCTGGAGAAGACACGGACAACGGCATCATCATTAAATAATTCTTCGGCAACCTTTGGCTTGTTGGAAAAAATATGAAATTCTTTAAAACCGTGCGGAGATTCGATACTGTTGGTGTCGGAGGAAACTAATCCCGGCGCCAAATGTGCGGAACGAAATGCGTTTTTTAAATCCTCTGTAAAAACAATGTTAAAATTAATCGGCAAAGGCATTCTCAGAAAACCATGGTGGGCAACTTTTTCAAAAATGGATTCTTCAATATCCTCATAGAAAAAAGGAACCTTTCTGTATGTAAACTGCAATACAAAAGAATTCTTCCTCCCGGGAATTTCTTCCATTTCGGCCTCAAGCAATTTCACCAAAGCCTTTAGATGCCGTTGGCGTTCATCATTCTTTTCATTATCACTGCTTAAGTAAATGATGCCGAAAATCAGGACAATGACAATTCCAATAATTAATGGACTCATTCGTGTTCCTTAATTTATTTTTTTTATATTACACTTAAAAAACTTGTCATGGAAACATTTTTATCATGTTTTTGCTTACTTAGAAGGTATTTGTGCTT
The DNA here is from genome assembly GCA_040753435.1 of Candidatus Omnitrophota bacterium. GTDB lineage: Bacteria > Omnitrophota > Gorgyraeia > Zapsychrales > JANLHA01 > JAKLFA01. The sequence continues at coordinate 28,233 of JBFMEN010000017.1, forward strand.
TCTCAAGAATACCGGCGATGCGTTTGGGAAGAGATGCCCGAAGATTAATCAAGTCATTATAATATTTCACCGAATACACTTCTCCTTGACTATGGGCAAGATTGATCAAATCCATTCTTGTGATCGGGATATTGATATCAACCTCCTCAACGATTCCGGAAAGATCCTCAAGAATCTTATGGGCCAGCACATCCAGATTTTCACCCGTTTTGGCGGAAACCGCGATTGGATTCTCAACAGCCGAACAAACGGTTGAAAACCAGGAACGATCCTCCAATTTGTCGATTTTATTCAAAATGGTCATCGTGGGTTTATTCTTCACGTTCAGCTCTTGAAGCACTTCATTCACTGATTGATATAAAAGACGAAATTTCGGGTCGCTGATGTCGGTGACGTGGAGAAGGATATCCGCTTCCACTACCTCTTCAAGGGTTGCCTTAAAGGCATCAATAAGATTATGCGGAAGTTCCCGCATAAAACCGACTGTATCGATAAGAATAACTGCCTGATGATTGGGAAGAATGTACTGGCGCGAGATCGAATCAAGCGTAGTAAACAAGCCATCTCTGGTTTCCTGTTTTGCATCAGTCAAGACATTGAGCAGCGATGATTTTCCGGCATTCGTATACCCGACAAGGGCGATGACCGGAATAGCGTGCTCTTTCCTGCGTTTACGGTTTACGGCACGATTGTCCTGAATTTCCCGGGTTCGTTTTTTTAAATGACTGATCCGGCTGTCGATTTTTCGCCGATCCGTTTCCAGTCGGGTTTCCCCAGGTCCCAGCGTCCCGATACCGCCTCCCAATCGCGACATTTCCCGCCCTCGTCCCACAAGGCGAGGCAAAGAATATTCAAGCTGTGCCAGTTCAACCTGAATTTTGCCTTCCAGGCTTTTGGCGTGCCTGGCAAAAATATGTAAAATAATCTGGGTTCGATCCAGCACCTTCACCTTGAGATCATCCTCCAGATTCCTCTGCTGGACACCCTTCAGGTCCTGATTAAAGACAATCGTGTCCACGTCTCCCGCCTGGCAACGCACATAAAGCTCATTCACTTTCCCCTCACCGATTAAATGAGAAGGAGAAAATTTTTCGACCGGGGCAAAAATAACATCCGCTGTTTCCCCATCGCAAGCCTTGACCAATTCCACCATTTCATCGGCTATGTCTTCCGGCGACCATTCACTTTTAATTTTAAGGGTCGTCACCACGATCAATACCCGTTCCCGTTGCTTCATCCGTTCATCCCGCATTCATGACCTCTCGGATTATTTGGTTTGTTATCTGTTCAACCGTCTGATCTCTCCCGATTAAAACCCATTTGATTCTTTGATCTGCCCTGAACCATGTTAACTGCCTTTTGGCCAGACGCCGGGTATTCTTTTTCATTTCCTCCTTGGCTTCCTGCAAAGTGCATTTACCCGCAAGATAACCACCGACTTCCTTCAATCCGATTATAGCACAGGCCGTTCGGCTAACCTCAACCCCTTGAATCTTTGCGACCTCTTCAATCAAGCCATCTTCAAACATTTTTTCAACGCGAGCATTAATCCGCTCATAAAGCCAGTCCCGATCCATATCCAGTCCAAAGATCATGACCGGCCGTTTTCCCCACAACCCCGAAGACGTCTCCTGCAAAGAGGATATTGGAACCCCTGCAGCACGATAAACTTCCAGTGCCCTCAGTATGCGCCGTTCATCATGAGGATGAATGCGGGCGGCCGAACGTTGATCGACTGAAGACAACTCCTGATATAAATAATCAAGCCCTTTCTCACGCGCCTCCTTTTCCAGTTGTTCTCCGATTTCCTGAGGGATATCATCGATTTCAAATATCCCGTCAAGTAAAGCCCTGGCATACATTCCTGTACCGCCTGAGACAATAACAGACCGGTTTCGCTTCAATATGTCATCGATTAAAGGATTTGCGACTTTAAGAAACCTGGCAACATCAAAATTTTCATCCATCGAAATCCCCCCGACAAGATGATGCGGCACGCCATTCATTTCCTCCAAGCCGGGTTTGTTACTGGCAATAAAAATTTTGTCATAAACCTGCATGGCATCGCATGAAATAATCTCACCGTTTAACTTTTTGGCAAGAGCGATGCCTACGGCGGTCTTCCCGACGGCAGTAGGACCGAGAATAAAAACAATCTTGTTTTCTTTATTCACCCGTCAATCCTTTTCAGACACCATTTAAAACACATATTCGATTGCGTAAATAATCCGGTAATCGTTTTCTTCGGCATCTCCGGACGGAGCCGCATTATAATCATCAATTAAACTGAGTTTCCAGAAGAAACTTTTTGTGATCTGCTGGATCAACGCGCTTTCCGAGCGCAGCCGAAACCTTCTCAAATCTTCAGCGACCAGATAGAAAACAAGATTTTGCTCCGCCCAGAAACGGCCGGAAAGTTTCTTTTTAAAATATCCCCGGGGGACCAGGACAAATTCAGTCGAAGGACCGTTGGAATTACGGTAATGCGTGTGCTCAAGCCCGCCCGCCGTCTCAAACTGCAGTTTAAAATCTTCCCTGTCTGAAAACCAGTAACCCAATCCAAGAGATGGAATCAAGCGGTAATCGATATTGGCAGAATAATCATGGTTGAATTCAAATTTATAAAAATTATACCATTTTAAATTGGGGCCGAAAGAAAATGCATGGCGCGCCAATCCGGAATACTGCTGAACGTCCATTTTATTGTTAGAGGAAGAATATAACCCCGAGAGATTGAATGTTGTTTCATTTGCAGGTGTCTTTCTGTTCATGGCGAAGGAGCCGTTCGCCCGCTTTCGAAAAGTGTTTCCTCCGGTTTGACCGTACCCCAATGCAATCTTTCGTGTCCACTCCGCATGTTTTTCCCCTTCCTCTTTTTCTTTGCCTGCCGTATTCTCATAAACAGGGCTCGAAACAAAGGACCGATCGACAGTCACTGTCCCGATGGCCTGGGAAGAAATTGTTATGCGTTCCGGGGAATCGTTTAAAATGGAGGCGGTCAAACGGTCACCGTTGGTAAAAATGATTTCTTCGGCAAATACAGCCAACGGATTTAATAAAAGGAAAAGAAAGAACCCTCCGGCTAGTGCTCGTTTCATCATCTTCGTACTTCTAGTTCTCCTTTTGCCATAAGCTCAATCCAGTTTCAGAATCTGGCTGCCGATGAAGTTCCCCACCGGCCAATTCTTGAATATGATATTCTGCGGCGAAGATCGTGGTGCCGGGCATCAAATGGCCTCCGAATGCACTGCCATCTCTGGCGCCTGCAGCAATATGAGCATGGACGAAAATATTATTATCTTTTAAAGAAATATTTCCAAGACAGCTTAAGATTTCGAAATCACCTTTTAAATCGACGTTCTGAATGTATTTCTGCCGGGTCTGATCGTAATATCCCAAGACCAGATTTTTAACAGCGCCGATTACCGAAAAAACTCCAAGACGGATTTGGTATCGATGACAGACTTCCGTCAATGATCCATAAAGATCGTTTCGGGCCGGTAAACGGCCGATAAATGTTCTTCCCTTAACAACCTCCATAATTTCTATTCTTCATCCTCTCCTTGAATCTCATTCCAA
>JBFMEN010000018.1:0-31017 GCA_040753435.1 Candidatus Omnitrophota bacterium
ATTCTAATAGAAAGGAGAGCGGAATTTTTATGGATGAAGAGGTTTTAAAAACTATTCGAAATAGAGAGCTTGAAGAAAAAAAGGCCCTGGAGGAAATTTATAAAAAACGCGGCTACCAGCAGCAGCATCTAACCGATTATCTCAATTTTAAACGACAGGAGGCGAAAAGGAAAAATAAAAAAATACCGGTCTACCTTAAAGTTTTGTCCAACACCCCCTTTATTCTTCTTTTTTGCGTCGGGATAGTCTTTATTCCTTATATGATATTCTTGTTTATTCAGGCTTTTTTTGAATAATCACTTAAAGCTCAATAATTTAAAATAAAAGTTTTCTTCATTTTTTTCACGTTTATACTATACATGGAGAAACTGTTATGAATAATTTCGATTTCATCTTTATTGCTCTTCTCTTTTTCTTCTTGTACCGGGGATTCACCAAAGGGTTCCTTCGTTCCATGGTCGGGCCTGTTTGCCTTGCCTTCTGGTCCATCATAGGGATTATGCATTACGATCTTGGGGACAATATCATCTCTTCGGTCATGGTCACGATCTTCGGAAGCGTTATCAGTACAACCGTTATCCTGTTTATTTTCTTGTTGGGGCGAACTCAAGTTCACAAACAGCACAGGCATTATGTATTTTTGGGAAGCCGTCTTCTCGGGGCAGCAGCGAATCTTTTCTGGAACGGACTTTTGGTCGCTGTTCTTGCGACCCTGCTGTCATTAACCCCAAGAAGTTTTCTTGGCCTGGAACAAACCCAGCAACAAATCCAGCAATCCCGATCGTACATTCTTTTTTACCGCTACCTAATTAATCCATTTCCATTGGTTAAAGACATCCAGATGACGATGGCCGTCCTTAGTGATTACAACCAATTGGACCGTTTCAAAGACAGCCCCCAATACCAGAATGTTTTTTCGGATCCCAAAATCCAAAACGTTATTAACAACCCATCCATTATGGACAAAATTTATAGTAAGGATGCCATCACTCTGCTGCAGACACCGCAGATCCAGGCGCTTCTGAAAGACGAGAAGTTGATGATGAAGGTTTCGGAATTGGGAAGGCTTGTTTATCGCGAACAGACAAGGGAAACGTCCGGGTAGATTATTATTTCCCGACACAGAATTCTGAAAAAATCCTTTCCACCAAATCGCTGTCGACACTTCTTCCGGTAATCCTATCAAGCTCATCCATGGCGTATTTTATTTGTTCCGATATGAATTCCATCGAAATGTTTTTCCCGGCTTCTTCGACGGCGGTCTCAAGTTCCGTTAACGCCTTCTTTAACGAATCGATGTGCCGGATATTTGATAACAAAATGTCTTTCGGCTCAAAATCCTTTCCTCCGAAAACAGTTTCAAGGATCTTTTGTCTAAGCTCATCGATCCCTTCGTTTTTAAGAGCCGAGACCGGCTGACACATCATCATCGGAAAAAATTTACGCAGCTCTTTCTGATTGATTTTCTTCCCGATGTCAATTTTGTTGATCACAACGAGAACCTTTTGGTCCTTGAGTTTTTCAGCCAGTAAGAGATCGGCCGGAGACAAGGCAACATGCGCTTCAACCAGAAATAAAACAAGATCAGCTTCCTGAATATGAATATGACTGCGTTTCACCGCCTCTTCCTCAATCTCATTTCTTGGATTAATAATACCGGCGGTATCGACGATATGGAAAGGAATTCCTTCTATCTGGGCGTGTTCTTCAATCGCGTCTCTGGTAGTCCCCTCAATTGAAGAGACGATAGCACGGGGCTCGCGCAACAAAGAGTTCAAAAGAGAGGACTTCCCCACATTCGTTCGGCCGCACAACACGATCTTGATCCCCTCTCTTAATATCCTGCCCTGATCGGCCGTTTTCAACAATGTCGTTATCATGTCAACTGCCCTGGTTAGTTCCACAGGCACCTGGGGCGGAATTTCTTCCTCGACCATCTCTTCAGGAAAATTAAGCTGTCCTTCCAAACGAACATAGGCGTTTAAAAGAAGGGCCCTTATCGCCTCGATGCGTTTGGTCAACTCTCCTTTTAGCTGCGATTCAGACACAATGACACCGGAAGCCGTTTTGGCACGGATCACATCCAGGACCGCTTCCGCCTGTGTTAAATCGATACGGCCATTCAGGAACGCGCGTTTAGTAAACTCTCCGGCTTCGGCAAGCCTCGCCCCAAACTGCAATGTTGTCTGCAGCACGATTCGTATAACCGCACCCCCTCCATGACAACTGATCTCGACGATATCTTCACAGGTATAACTTCTCGGGCCTCTCATCACTGACATCAATCCTTCATCGATAACCTTGCCGTCTCCGTCTGCCACATGTCCATAATGGACCGTGAACGATTCGAAGGAAGATGGTTTGCCGCCTTTCCTCGCAATAAACATCTTGTCTGCGATCGCAAGAGCCTCCGGACCACTGATACGGACGATCCCGATCCCCCCGACTCCAGGCGGGGTGGAAATCGCTGCAATGGTATCGCCTAATCCATAATTCTTTCTCATGATTTTCTTAATAATATTTTTGATAAAACAGCGCGCGCTTCGGCGGCAACAAATAATGACCCTGTCACAAGCAGGATCCCCTCTAACCCGGTTAACGACAACCCGGTTTCCACAGCTTCTTTCACATCAGACGCCCTGTAAATCGATACGCCACGCCCGGCCAGAAAAGGTTCAATCCACTGATCACCCAATGGATCCGCCCGCTCATGGCAAGCTTGCGTCAATATAACATTTTTAGCGTGATTGGCGAATGCCTCCATCATACCGCGTTTGTCTTTTCCAAGACAAGCCCCAAAAATCAGCGTCAAATCCTGTCCTTCAAAACGTGTCCGGACAGTATCACAAAGCCGTTCAACCGAAAACGCCGTATGCGCCCCGTCGACAATAACCAAAGGTTCCCGGGAAATAAATTCCATGCGCGCGGGCCAAAAAAACTTACGCACGCCTTTTTGAATATCAGTACAGCTAACAACCAGCCCATATTCTCGCATGGATTCAACAATGCCTACGGCGGCAGCGATATTGACAAGCTGGTAATCTGAGGTCTCCACCAGCTCAAACTCATACTTCTGCATTTTTGAAACAAGCGTAAACGCCGTTTTTCCTCCCGCATGAAAAATCTTTTCAATCATCAAATCCTCTCCAACCCAGATGCAGGGCACTTGGCAACAATCGCTCTTTTTGATAATAACAGAGCGGGCTTCTGGCAATTGCGGAACTGAAACAACTCTGCTGCAACACTCCTTTATGATAGCCGCTTTTTCCTCGGCGATCTTTTCGACTGTGTCGCCAAGAATGGATGTGTGTTCGAGATCGATGCGGGTAATGGCGCAAACCAGGGATTCGACTACATTAGTTGCATCCAGCCTTCCACCCAATCCTGTCTCAAGAACCACACAATCCAGTTTATTTTCAGCAAAATAAACAAAAGCCGCCGCGGTTAACAGCTCAAAATAAGTAATTTTCTCGTGGCTTTCTTCCAGAGCATCTTTAACCGCCTCGATGGTATCAGCAAAATCCTCCGTGGAAATGCATCCTGTAAATAATTCATGCTGCCCATCATTTCGATCCGGAGAAAGAATGCGGATCCGCTCTCGAACATCATATAAATGGGGTGACGTATACAGGCCGACACGATATCCGCCTGCCGCAAGAATCTCGGCAGTGCAGGCTGAGGTTGAACCCTTCCCTTTGCTGCCGGCTATGTGGATGCTTCTGATTTTCTTTTCGGGATTTCCTAACCTCGCAAGAACTCTCTTGAGGGCATCGAGTGAAAAATCTCTTCCATTAACTTGATGCAGAAATTTTTCGAAATCAACAAAGGAATCAAGGTACTGGAGGGCTTCCTTATAACTCATCGTCCAGACTCACTGTTTCAAAACAAAAATGGCATTTCAATACCGCTTAATGTTTAAAATGACGAACTCCGGTCATGACCATAACCATTTTATGTTGATCCGCTTCACGTATCACCGCTTCATCGGAGACCGAGCCTCCGGTTTGAATGATCGCCTTCACCCCTGCCGCAGCGGCAACCTGAACATTGTCGACATGAGGAAGAAAGGCATCTGATATCATCATCGATCCCTTGGCCTCTTTCCCCGCTTTTTCGATCGCGATCCGGGCGCTGCCGACCCGGCTTGTTTGACCGCAACCAACGCCAATAACACGGGTGCCTTTAACCAGAATAACGGCATTGGACCGGATGTGGCGAATCACGTTCCACCCAAAAAGCGCTGTCGTAATCTGCGCTGGAGCAAGTTTCTTTTTCGAAACAACATTTAAATCCTTTGAGCCTATTTTCTTTCGATCCTTGTCTTGCAATAACAAACCGCCGTCTACCTGCTTCACAGCATATTCAAAATGCTCCAGATCAGAAAATTTAAGTTCAATCACGCGTAAATTTTTTTTCGATGTTAATATTTTCAACGCCTCACGTCCGTAAGCCGGCGCGATCACACATTCCATAAACCCGCTTTTATCAATAAGCCTGGCAGTCTCCCCATCCACTCTTTTGTTTAAACCGATAATACCCCCGAAAGCAGACAACGGATCGCAACGATGGGCATCGGCATAAGCCAGAGCAAGATTATCCGATTCTGCAACCCCGCTTGGATTATTGTGTTTGATAATGACAGCAGCCGGACGTTTAAAGTCCCTGACGACTTCATAAGCAGCGTGCAGATCGAGCAGATTATTAAAGGAAAGTTCCTTGCCATTCAATTGCTTCATCTTGGCCAAACCGGAATAAGCACGGTCTGCATAACGGTAAAAAGCTGCACGCTGATGAGGATTCTCCCCATAACGCAGATCGCGCTCCTTTATCAGGCGAAACTCGAACGCCTGGGGCAGGCCGGAAAATCCACCGTCGCTCCTCCTCGTTCTCAAATATCCAAAGATCGCACTATCATAGCGGGCTGTATGTTCGAAGGTTTCGGTAGCGAGATTGAAAAGCACGGTATCCGGCAGCATACCGTTATTCTTTTTTAATTCTTTAAGAATTTCAGCGTATCGCTCGGGATTTGACACGACTGCCACGTTAAGAAAATTTTTTGCTCCCGCACGCAGCATGGATGGGCCGCCGATATCGATATTTTCAATGGCGTCTTCAAAGGCAGCGTTTTTCCTGCTAATGACTTTTTCAAAAGGATAAAGATTGACCACAACCATGTCGATGAGGCCAATCTGATGTTCCCGGACCTGCCGCATATGATCGGGATCACTGCGAAGCGCAAGTATACCGCCATGGATTTTGGGATGAAGGGTTTTGACCCGCCCGCTTAGAATCTCGGGAGACCCTGTATAATCAGCGACTTCGATCACGTCGAGGCCGGCCTGCTTCAGGGCTTTCGCCGTTCCGCCGGTCGACAACAACTCGACTCCCATCTCGCGGAGCCCTTTTGAAAATTCAACGATCCCTGTTTTGTCCGAAACGCTGATGAGTGCCCTCTTGACCTGTATCATCATCTTACCCCTATTTTATAATCTTATAATTTTAAAATCAGAAGCATGAAATCCAGGAACAAAGATCAATTCTCGAAATTCTAATTACAAGGCAAGACTGGCAGTAGCAAAAGCTTAAACTTCCTCCGGATTTAGCTGTTCGGTTTTCAGATTTCCAAATAATAAGTCCCCTCTTCGTTAGAAAAGGGGACATCGATCTCGATTTTCAGAATTTTTCAAAAAACAGTTTTATCGCTTTTTGCGTTTTTTCTCCGATGGTTTGCTGTAATACCGGCGCTCTTTCAGCTCAACTAAAAACCCCTCCTTCTGACACTGTTTCTTAAACTGTCGCATGGCTTTTTCAAAACCGCCCTTATCTGTGACTTTAACTTCTATCATAAAACTGTTTCACCCGCCTTCCATTTAATTTCTATAAAGATTAAAGAATCAATAAACATTTTTATAAAAATTTAGAGACCCTATTATATTACACATCTCTGAATTGTAAAGCTTATTCTGCCTCTCCTGCCTCTTCCAAAATCCGAGTCATTATATCAATCCCGTCAGTCTTTCTGTTGCTTTCAGTTTCTATAAAAAACAGAAAACCAAACCATCAGTAATGTTAAAGAAATAACAACGATGACCGTTAATATGGCAATTATATTAAAAACATGCCCATTGGCGAACTTACCCATCATATCCTTGTTATTTATCAAAATAAGCATGTAAATCAAGATAAACGGAAGGAGTATTCCGTTTCCGACTTGGGAAAAATACATGATCCCGAGAATCGGAAAGCCCGGTAACAGGACAGCAAAGGCGCCGATAAAGATCATCCCTAAATACAGAACGAAAAACTGCGGCGCCTCCTCATATCTTTTGTCGACACCGGCCTCCCATCCCATCCCTTCGCAAATAGAGTAGGCGGTCGATAAAGGCAGGATCGATGCGGCAAAAATGGAAGCTATAAACAATCCGAACGAAAACAACCACGAAGCATAGTTTCCCGCCAACGGCTGCAGCGCCAGGGCGGCCTGTTTGGCATCTTCGATCTGAATTCCCGCTTTAAATAGCGTAGCCGCACAGGCCACGACAATAAAAAAAGCAACCAGCGGGGCAATAATACACCCGACGATAACGTCCAGGCGAAGAAGGTTGTAGTCTTCAGGAACGATCCCTTTTTCAACAATGGAAGACTGCAGATAAAACTGCATCCAGGGGGCGATCGTCGTACCAATGATACCAACAAGCATGACAGAATATCTCAAATTAAAATCAAATTGCGGCAAAAAAGTCTGTCGCACTACCTCATTCCAGTCGGGTTTGGCCAGAAGCCCGGAGATAATATAGGAAACATAGAATAAACAGGCCCATAGAAAAATACGTTCGACCGATTTATACGTTCCTCTTAAAACAAGCATGGCCACCGCCATCGCCGCCAGCGGCACAGAAATAAAACGGTGGATATTAAAAATCTCAAGACTCGCAGCCACTCCCGCAAATTCGGCCATGACATTCATGATATTAACCAGGAAAAGGACCAGCATCAAATAGAACGTGACTTTGACACCGAAATTTTCCCTGATCAAATCCGCGAGACCTTTTCCGGTCGCCACCGCCATGCGCGCGCACATTTCCTGGACGACAATCAATGCCAGGGCCGTTGGGATCAGCGACCACAACAACGAGTATCCAAAATGAGCCCCGGCCAGCGAATACGTAGCAATCCCGCCGGCATCGTTATCAACATTGGCCGTAATGATTCCCGGTCCCATGATTGCCAAAAAAATCCAAACATTCCTGAATAAAGGATGTTCTTTGAAAAAAGCAACGATTTTCTGCATCACATAATTCCTTAAGAAATCAAAAATCCGAAAATCTATTGTCTTAAACCGCTCTGGCCTTCCCGTTCCCGGCTCTCAGGACTAAATAAGTTTCTCCTTGTATTTACTCCAAGCCAAAGGAATAAGCTCTTCCAAAACGTCATCCGTTGTAATAACGCCTTGCAGGACTTCCTGCTCATCAACGACCGGGATCGATGAAAATTTGTACTTTTCCAAAAGCAGCGCGATCTCCTCCATCCCGTCGTTGGTACGAACGTAAACATTTTTGGGAAGACATACTTCCATTATGGGAAGGCGTGGATCTTTATCGATAAACCGTCTCAAAGATGTCGAACCAACCAGTTTGCGGTCCTGATCAACGACATAAATATAATAGATGTTCCCCTCAAAGTTCACATTGTCCCTGATCAACCTCATCGCATCTTCGACAACCGAATCCTTTGACAACGATAAATACTCTGTGGTCATCAGCCCGCCCGCGGAATCCTTGGCAAATCCCAGAAGTTTCCTGAGTTCCTTGGCCGTTCCGGTTTCCATCCTCCGCGTCAACCTCAGCATCTGTTCTTTTGGCAGGGTCGATAACACGTCTGTCGCCTCGTCTGCGGGAATGTTTTCAAGCAGGCCGGCAGCTTCCGGGTCGGACATTTGTTCAATTAAATCCAGTTTTTCCTGAGTGGCCAGATCCGTGAATACCCGTCTTTGGGTCGATGTGTCCAGTGATTTAAACAGAGAGAGCCTTTCAAAAATATCAAGGTCTTCCATAATCTCGGCCAAATCTGCAGCAGGAATCTGCGAAAGCTTCTGCCGGGACACATCAAGCCTAAGGACATTTCTGAATCTCCCCGCAGTCAGGACCTGCGTATTTTTCCAGGAAATAAAATCCTCATTTTTCAAATAAGGTGAGTCTGGCCGGATGAGACGGACAATGGCATCAATCAACCAATCCCATTCAAGCCTTCGGATGATCCCGCGCAAGCCGACATCGACATGGGCCAGATAGAGGCGGTTATCGACACGCAGTAAATGAATGTCATTAACACGGACCACCTTCTGGTTATCCGTATCAACAACCTGCTGGTCCAGAACATCACTGCAGAGAGTGAACTCATCCTTCCACCGTTTTCTGCTAAAAGAAAGCTCTTCCGATGCAACCTTTAACTTTAAATATTTTTCCGGAATTTCAACTTTATCAAACTCAACAAAGGCATATTCTTTAATAAACCATCCTCTTTTAATCACAAACCCCGACGCGCGCGGGTAAACCTCTGTCGTGATCCCCATAGTGATATCGCACAGTCTCCCCGCCGGATTGCCCTTACAATCGAGCACCTTGCGTTCCAGGATCTCGGATAAGAAGAAGAATAATTTCATTTCATTTGTTTTGCCGGACAATCCAGGAGCGCTTGCCAGCACACAAGCAAATTCACCGATGTTGTGTTACTCCCGCCTGGGCACAAAAATCAAGAACGGCGCATTGTGAACATAATGGGGAAACAGGTTTGCAAATATTCTGCCCCCACATTACAAGAAGTAAATTATAATTCAGCCAATACTCCTTTGGCAATTTTTTTCGTAAAACCTGTTCCGTCTCATTAGGAGTTGAAGTCTTGACATAGCCGAACCTGTTTGATATGCGGTGAACATGGGTGTCTACACAGATTCCTGGTTTTCCGAACGCCTCGGTAATCACCAGATTCGCGGTTTTACGTCCAACTCCCTTCATTGATAATAATTGATCGAGGTCATCCGGCACACGCCCTTCAAAACGCTCAACCAAATCCCGGCAAACCTCTTTAATGCGCGCCGCTTTTGTCCGGTAAAACCCTGCCGGATAAATCGCCTGTTCAATCCGGGAATTTTCCAGCTTTAACATGTCTTCAGGCGTATCGGCTAATTTAAACAACCGTTCTGAAGCGGATAAAGTTGTCTGGTCTTTTGTCCGCAAACTCAGCAGGCAGGAAATAAGGATCAAAAAAGGATTTCTCCATCTTTTACCAACCAGGGTAACCGAAGGCGTTTCGAAATTCTCAACAGCCCTGCTTATCCGACGGATGACTTCATGGATATTAGAATTATTGACAACCATAAACTGGACCCGGGAGGGTGCTAAACAATTCCGATTTGTTTCACAATTATTTTTCCAGTATGAAGCCGGCCGTTTCGCCTTACCATACCGGATTTGACCCGATGGAAAGTAACCGTGCGTTTCGCCCTGATACAAACGCCATGGATTTCTCCTGTTGTCGCGTCAAGCCCTGATGGAACATCCAGCGAAATGACATTGCGCGCATAAGCATTAATATCGTTAATCAGATTCGCGAACTCTCCCACAACTTCACGGTTCAATCCAATTCCAAAAATCGCATCAACGAGAATATCTGCGTGTTTCAATTCTTGTCTCGTCGGTTGCCGAAAATTGATGCTGAGTTTCATGCGTTCCAAGATTGCGGCATTAACCGCGGCATCTCCTTTTAAAGATTTGACCAAAGAAAAAACCCTGGGCTTGATTCCATGAATAAGCAAATGACGGGCGACAACAAAGCCATCTCCCCCATTATTTCCAGGACCGCAAACGATAAAAACCTTCAGCCCCTTCTTTTTCCCGGCTGTCGAAAGGATCTCTTCAGCAGCTCCCCGCCCGGCATTCTCCATTAAAATAATGGCGGGAACACCCAGAACCTTAACGGCTGCCTTATCAATCTCCTGCATTTGAAAAGCAGTTAATGACCTCATTAATAGTTCCCTATCATTTAATAGGAGTTGTACCCGCTTTAACTTGGAAAGAAGCTCATTTACATGAGCTGATAACCCATCATGGTAAGCGTGTCATTATTATCGCGCCAATTCTTCCTGACTTTCACAAACAGGTCCAGAAAAATTTTCTTTTCAAGCAGCAACTGAAGCTCCTCTCTGGCCAGGGTCCCCGCCCGTTTCAAGATATCACCGCCTTTTCCGACCACAATCTTTTTTTGCGATTCTTTCTCAACCCAGACTGTCGCTTCAATGCGCAATGTATTTCCCTTCACCGGTCGTTGGCTATCAACAACGACTCCTAACGAATGCGGGATCTCTTCACGAAGGATCAAAAAAAGTTTTTCCCTGATAATGTCGGCAATGGCCATCCGCTGGGGCACATCACAAACCATCTCTTCAGGGTAGAGCGCCGGACCTTCAGGCAGATAACCGAAAATTATGTCGTAAAGTTGCCCGACATTGACGCCAGTCTTCCCTGATACAGGCAAGAGCGTAAAATTTTTCATCCCGGTTACCGGTTTTCCCTTGACCTGCTCCCAAAGCTTGATGTATTCATCCATATGCTTTGCATTAAGATCGACTTTATTAAGACCTAAAATAATGGGAATATCCAGATGGGCCAGACGACGAACGATTTCCTCCTCTTCTACTCCTACCCGATCCATTGTGTCAACCAGATGAATAATACAATCCGCGTCCCTTGCGCAAGCGTCGGCCGATTCATTCATAAACTGATCGAGTTTGTCTTTGCTGATATGAAGCCCCGGCGTGTCGATGAAAACGATTTGGCCGCGTTCATCGGTATAAATCCCTCGAATCTGATTGCGGGTAGTCTGCGGCACTTTGGAGACAATCGTGACCTTTTCTCCGACAAGTCGATTCAGCAAAGTCGACTTCCCGACGTTTGGACGCCCGACAATAGAAACCATTCCGCTCTTGGTTATTATTTTTTTATTATGACTGCTCATGATTTTTTCCGATAAATAATGACGGTAACAGCGACCCCTGAAAATAGAACAAGATTAACGATGCTGAACATTTTCAGGACGATATCCACTGAAACAAACCCGGCCGGGGCCATGATAACAATGCATGCCCATACGCCAAGGGCCCACCACAAACTTATATCCTCCGACGATTTTCTTTTAACGATCCGCATAATCAGCGGTATATTCCAAAGCGGCATCGTCACTCCGCCGATAATTCCTAATAATTGAATAATGTCCATCGCGATTCCTTATACAGGTTTAATAAATTTATCCAGCTTCCTCAACCGGGCATGAACATCCGCCAGGGTCAGCGGCGCTGTTTTGGAAACCCCATACCCTTCGACATTAAATGAAGAACATGTTGTCCCGTACAAACACGCCCTCTTGAAATTATCGCAAGTCAATGTTCCAGTCCTGGCCAGATATCCCATCAGACCTCCCGCGAAAGTATCACCGGCTCCCGTAGGGTCAATCACCCGATCGATGGGATACGCGGGAAAAGAAAACAAGAACCGGTCGCAGAAAAAGATGACTCCATGTTCTCCCTTTTTGATCACAACAAATCTCGGGCCGAGTTTACGCAGTTCCCTTGCGGCTTTGATAAGATTGAGTTCCCCTGTCAGCATTTTCGCTTCGCTATCGTTCGCCACAAAAAGGTCCACACATTTAATAAGCCGCAACAAGGCATCCTTTTTGAGTTCAATCCATAAATTCATGCTGTCCATCCCGACAAACCTGGGCTTTTTCATTTTTTTAAGAAGCGTCATCTGTACCTCAGGATCATCATTGGCCAAAAAAACATATTTCATCCTGGCCTGCTCCTCCGTGATGCATGGTTCATATCCGTCAAGTACGCCTAGTTGGGTCTCGAGCGTTACAGCCCGGTTCCAGTCACGCGCGTCATATTGCCCCACCCAATGAAACGTCTTGCCTTCCTTAATCTGAACGGATTCAACATTAATTCTTTTGAGATCAAACAACTTGAAGTGCCGCTTGGGAAAATCCTTTCCCACCACACCGACAAGATGAACTTCCGAGAACAAACTGGCGCTCATGGCGAAATGTGACGCCGATCCTCCCAGAAGATCTTGCTTAACGCCGTTCGAAGTCTGGATATCATCCAGGGCAACTGTTCCTAAGACCAGCAACGACATTCTCTCTCCCCTTTATTGTCTGTTAAGATAAATCAGAATAAATTTATGAATATTTGATATTAATTGATTCTTCCGCAGATTGAAAGCTTTTTTATTTTTCTCTGCCGGCAGCCCCGGCCGCTATTCCCCGATCACCTTGACCAGCACTCGTTTTTTTCTTCGCCCATCGAATTCACCGTAAAAAATTTGTTCCCAGGGACCAAAATCCAGTCGGCCTGCCGTCACGGCACACACGACTTCCCTTCCCATGATCTGCCGCTTCATATGCGCATCCGCATTATCTTCACCGACATTATGCCGATATTTGGAAACCGGTTCGTGCGGGGCAAGCTTTTCCAGCCATTCATCGTAGTCATCAATCAAGCCCTGTTCATCATCATTAATATAAACACTGGCCGTGATGTGCATGGCATTCACGAGGCAAATACCTTCCTTGATGCCGCTTTCATTAATACAGTCCTGAACATCGCCGGTAATATTAATATAATCCCTTCTATGCGGCGTATTAAACCATAACTCTTTACGGAAACTTTTCATATCATCCTCCTCTTGCTCCTGCGAAAATGTCGAGTCATGTATCGTTATTGAAACCTGAATATTGTACCATCAGAATAACGTATTAATGCTGAGCCAAAAGTGGAGATCATTTTCCCGGGGATCATCAACAGCCTTTGCCGACTCTAAACGGACAATGGTTTTCTCCAGAAATCCCGCAATATTCAAATGGAATCTCAGCCCCGCTCCAACATCCTTTTTCCAGTCCGATGTTTGATAAGAGCTGAACCAGGTGCGGCCGGTTTCTGCAAAGACGGACCCGTCGATGCGGGTGAGTGTGAACATTCGTCCCAGAATGGGATACTTTAAATCTCCGACCAGGGGGAAACGATACTCAAGAATGCCAAGCAACAAGTTTGCCCCTCTCAATTCTTTCCGCCCATAACCGCGCAATCCGTCAATTCCGCCTAATTGAAAGAGATCTTTATCGTCTGGAAATCCCAACCCTAACTTAATCCGCGCGGCAATCTTGCTCTGAGGCGTCACGCGAAAATATTTTGCGGTGTCGGTCCCTAAACGATAGAAATACTGTTGGGCTCCTAACAAGTGCGCACCATGCTCGGCACTAAAGTTAGTCCGCCATCCCTGAACAGGATCAGGATACGGCGCGCTGCGGTTCAAATGACAGGAGAAACCGAGAATGGTTTCTTCATTCCGTCGGTATTCCAGGTTCCGCTCATCCTCTAAACTGGCGAGCTCGCTGAAATCGTTCAACCGCTGATTTCTGATCATGTAGAAGGCGGCGTGATCCTGGATGTCAACCAAACCGTAAGGCCACACATTGAAATCTTTGCGTAAAAATATTTTGCCGCTGACCAGATCCTCCTCCCCGCCGTCAAAATCTTCCACATCAGAAATCTCAAAACCGGCGGATAATGGAGATTTAAAGATATTTTTTTTGATATAACCTGTCCTGGAAGTCCAGATGTCCTCGCCAAAACGATAATCGGTTGCGGCATACATCACCTGCTGATACGGCTCCTGGACAGAGGCCTTGACACCGATGCCGTTACTGATTTCAGGTCCAACGACAATATTATAAGAATTTTCCGGAAGGAATAAGGGCATATCATAAAGCCCAACGTATACCGGGACTGCCTTGATATTCAATTGACGAGGCCACACATTATTCAAACGTTCGATCTCAAACAAGCCGCCTTGAGGATCGATCTCTGCCTTCTCAATGTTACGGTCAAAAACAAACTCCTTTCGTTCGCCCTGACCATCCCACACGATCTGCTCGGATTGGCCATCTTGGAAAAAAACGTTGATCTTGAACGACCCGCTTTTACCGGCCAAATGTTTTACGGTCATCCCGTTTCCATCAACATAAACGGCATAATCCGTCAGATCGTCGCTATAGAGCCATTCCTTTATAATGCGCGCTTTCGAGGCACCCGCTTTATCTTCGACAAGTTTGATAAAATCCTTGATTCCCCAGTTCTGATAACGATAACGCTCAACGGCTTCTTGAAATACCTCCCGGAAATTTTCATCTCCGATCTGGGTCCGGATGGCCTCCATCAGCCTGACGCCTTTTCCATAAACAAGGGAAAATATCCTGCTTGGTTCGCCATAAGTATTCAAGGGGCCGATCAAAGGCTCATCATAGCCCATGCGTGATTCCATTTGATACCGATAATCCCGCATTCGCCGGAAACTCGCCTTGGGAAGCATCCAGGCGTAAGGTTCAAACCATTCCGGATATTCAAGGATGTCGGCGTCATACCCATATTTATGTTCAATATACTGCAAAATAAAATACGCATTAACTCCCTCCTCAAGCCACATTTCCTGATATGTATCCACACCAAGCATGTTGTAAAACCATTGATGTCCGGACTCGTGGGCGAGGAGTAAATCGAACTCGCGATCCAGCAGTTCAGGCAACTCATACACCCTGGTATCGATAAAAACCATATTGGCCATCTGCTCTCCGCCATATCCAAGATGAACCGGAGCGATAGAAAATTGGGAATACGGGTAAGGGCCGAAAAGTTTTTCATAAAAGGCGAAAAAATGTTTCAGATTTTCAAGCGCCTGTTTCGCCCTCTCATCATTCCCGGGAAGATAATATGATTTCAGGGTAATGCCGTTATATTGATCTTCCTTTAGCCTGTAATCGGGACTTGTGGCAAACGAAAAAGAACGAATCGGCAAACTTGTATTGATCGTCACGGTTTTATGTCCGTCCGAGACCTCTTCCGATGCGCGCTCCCCCGAGTGAATCACGACATATTCTTCAGGAACGCTAACACGGACATGATAATAAGCGGCTTCAGAGAAAAACGGCCGATGAAAAGGATAAAATAATGTCTTATCCCACCCCTCTTCAGTTTGAACCGAAAGGATCGGATACCAGTAAGCCGCTTTAATAATCCCGTCATGCCAGCCGAAACGCCCGAAGGCATTGGGAATATCGACCGCAAAATCAAGCGAAAGTACTATTGTTTCTCCTGATCTTAATGATTCCTTGAGCGGAATCATTAAGAGCGTTTGATCTTCTCCCTCTATCTGATAAGGCAGTTGCTGACCGTTCCACTCGACTTTGTTGATCTTCAGGTTCCCCTGCTGAAAATCAGACGGATATGGATCGACTTTAAAGTATCCGGCATATCTGAAAAGAGTTCGAATTTCACGAGGAGAATATTTACGGTTAGGATAAATATGAAAATAGACTTCGTTTAAATCGGCGGAGGTTTGATTGGTAAAGATTATTCTCTGGCGTGCCTCAATCCTTTTTTCCGGCACATTCACAAAAGCATCGATATCATATTCAGGGAAGGAATCTTCAGCATGGGCGAAAACGCTGGAAAGGCAGAAAAGAATACCGGTAAAAATAAAAAAACTTTTCAAATATGTTTTCCCAGGGAACTCTTTTCTTCTCACCCCGTTCATTGATCTTTAAAAATCCTCAATGATTCTGTTGGTCGCTTTTGTTGCCCGCGTTGTTTGAGCCACAGTTCATCGAAATACCGTTGAAACTCTTCTGTGCATCGCAAATTTTTAAGATCATCATCCTTCTGAAGATACTCAAAATCATAATAGCCCAGGGCCACGGCACGTTTAATGCATGCAAAAGACTTTTCGACCTCATTCATTAAAGAATAACTGCAGGCCAGATTATAGAAAATTTCAGCATTGGTTGGATAAAGGCGCGCCAGACGCTGGTCCACCTCCAATCCTTCCTGGAACCGGCCGGTTTTCGTATATAAATCTCCAAGTGCCATCAAGGCTTGCGGAAATTTAGGGGATTTTTCCAGAATGCGTTCATAGAATCCGATTTCAAACTTAAAATAATCTTCTCGACAGGTTTTCATTGTCCACTCTTTATTTAACGATCCGCTCCGAAATGTATTCTTTAATCCGTTTCACGGATTCCTTTAAATCTTCATAACTGGCAGCATAAGCGATACGGACATTATCTTGAAACGCTTTGCCGAAAGCGACACCAGGGACCAAAGCCACTTTCTTATATTTCAATAATTCTTGAGCAAATGTCATGCCATCTTTCCCTGTTGACTTGACTGAAGGAAAGACATAAAAGGTTCCCTGGGGCATATGGCATTGAAGTCCTATTTCGTTGAGAGACTCAACAATATACCTTCGGCGCCGCATATATTCTCTTTTCATTTCACTGACGGCCTTGCTGCCATGACGAAGCGCCTCAATCCCAGCCATTTGGCTGATGATAGGCGCGCACATAATCGTATATTGATGTATCTTGGTCATGGCCGCCAATATATCCTCCGGGCCGCACGCCCATCCAAGCCGGGAGCCGGTCATGGCATACCCTTTGGAAAATCCGTTTAAATAAATCACTCTGTTTTTCATTCCAGGCAATGACGAAAGCGGGACATGATCAAAATCGTAAGAAAGCTCATCATAAACCTCATCAGAAATAATAATGAGATCATTATTGATCATCACTTTTGACAATGCCCGCAGCTCTTCCTTATGGTAAGACGCTCCGGTTGGATTGCATGGATAATTGATAAGCATGGCTTTAATATTTTTATGCTTCTTGCAATAATGGTCGATTTGCTCGGGAGTGATTTTAAAACCGTTTTCAATATTTGTAGGAAGCCCTATCGGAATGCCGCCAGCCAGTGTTGCCATCGGACCATAAGACACGTAAGAAGGTTCATGAATCAGAATTTTGTCTCCGGGATTAAGAATAGCGCGCATGGCCAGGTCAATGGCCTCACTTACCCCTACTGTGATCAGAACCTCATTCTCCGGTTCATAAGACAAGCCGTAATGCTGCTCGAGAAACCGGACGATCTGCTGGCGGAGCTCTATCAACCCTTTATTGGATGTATAGGTTGTATATCCCTGTTCCAGGCAATAAATCGCTTTTTCACGAATATGCCAGGGAGTGACAAAGTCCGGCTCCCCCACGCCTAGGGAAATAACATCTTTCATCCCGATAACAAGTTCGAAGAAAGCCCTTATCCCTGACGGAGGAAGATTTTCAACTTTTTTTGCGACTCGTTTTTCCATTTTTTTAAAGTGACAAATGCCTGGTAAAGAGTAGCGGGAAAAACATTGTTACCCGTTACATTAATAGCTTATATTCAGCCTTTTTGACTTCTTGCCTTTTTTAAAAATAATACCGTCTTCTTTGTATTTTTTCAAAAGAAAATGAGTGGCTGTACTGCGAACATGCGGCAAAGAAGAAAGTTTTGAAGCGACGAAATCAGCGACTGTCTGAATATTCTCGCCCTCGACCATAACAAGAAGATCGTAGCCACCAGATAACAGATAGCAGCTTTTTACTTCAGGAAAGCTGTAAATCCTTTCAGCGATGTAATCAAAACCGACATCCTTTTGGGGGGTAACCCCGACCTCGATCAAGGCCAACACGAATGACCCGTTGTCTGGCAAAGCTGAACGGTTAATGACCGTTTTATACTTAACGATGACGCCGTTCTTTTCGTAATTTTTTATTTCTTTATCGACGGCAGCGGCCGTCTTCCCGGTCAATTTTGCGATCTCTTCAACGCTTAACCTGGCATCACTGGAAAGGACTTCCAAGATTTCATCCATCGCTCCCCCCTTTTTATGGCAGACAAAAATAATGGACAAAACTCAAGATTTCTGACGATGATCTCTTAAACATCAGTCATCAGGATCGTTTTGTCCATCTATTATAAAAGAAAACACTTGTAAATCAAATGTTTGCTAACTATTCCTCCGGTGCCGGCTCATCCGTGGCCTCATCGGCATTCATCAGCTGATCGATCTTCTGTCGCATTTCCTGATTCTGCATATCCAGTTGCATAATCTCGTTTATTAACTGCCGTTTCTTTTGGATCAAATCGGCGGAACCTTCGATCGACTTTTTTACGCTGGCCAATTCCCCTTCAAGGACCTCAATCTGTTTCTCCAATGATTCCTTTTCCCTGACGAGTTCTTTAGGAGGTTCGCTGTTTTTAAGCTGGAGATCTTCATTCTTCTGCACGAGGGCGTCATTGGCTTTTTTCTGTTCCTCCTGCTCCTTCTTAAGCTGGGCGATTCGGATCTCAAGCTCCCCGTTTCTGGTCAGAATTTGCTCGATTTCCGGCTGAATTTTCTTTTCCTTGCTCTGCAAGGAACGCAAAGCATTATCCAGACGTTTTTCCTGCTCCTGCTGCTCATTCAACTCCGCTTTCAATTGTTCCAGCTCATCATCCTGTCCCTGCTCCAGTTCCTGTCGTGAAATTTCCTGCAGCTTCAGCTCAAGCGACAGCTCTCTTTTCTGCAATTGTAAATCCGAAAGTTTGGCCTGCCATAGTTCGTTTTTCTTTTCTTCTTCTTTTAACTGATTTGCCTGATTTTCTTTTTCATTTGAAATATCAGCGATCTCTGATTTTAACGCGTTTATATCCTTTTTAATTTTTTCACGGATCTCAACCTGATCCTGCTGAAAACGCACGAGAGCTTCGTTGGCCTTCTCTCTTTTTTTCATCTCCTGCTTAATTTCAAGGGTGTTGGACTGAAGAGAAGATAATTTTTCTTTAAGCATGTCGTATTCGGCATTTAGCCGTTCGTTCTGCTCTTGAAGTTCTTTGATTTCCTGCCTGGCTTCATCGATCGTTCTCTGCCATTCCGCCGAACCCAGAGTCTCAACTTGAAAAACCTTCTCGATGGCGGAATCTTCTTGAGCGAGAGAAACAGGCGATGTCAGAAAAAGACCAAAAAATACGGTAAGGATAAAAAAAAGAAATGGAATTATTTTCATGAATTTATTATAGAGGGAGAGTTTTTAACTGGCAATCATAAAGTTGTTTTTCTGTCTTAAAAAATCCAGCTTGAATTACTTTTTATAAACCGAATAAACATCCAGCGCTTCCAGCGGCCGGAATGAAATCTTCGTCGCTTCCAGGCTGGGCAATCCGAAAGCATCCATGACATTGACCCTGTCAAAAGGAAGCACTTCTTTATCCTTGCAAAATTCACGGAAAATAAAACAAGGAAGCCCTTTATAATCCCTGTCGGTGATTTCAGCAAAGATACAAAAGTCGGTATTGGAGATCGGATATCCAAACGTATAAGCAATGATGTTCCCATCAACGACAACAACCCTTCCGATCATTCCGAGCGCCTCATAGTCGTTAAAAATCATGTGGTGAGACTCCCGCGCGTCATCGATCATTTGCTGAGCCTCCGTGTCAAATTCCTCCCCTTTCTGCCCGACCCATCGTTCAAATAATTTCAAACACCCCCCGGCCATTTCACGTCGATAAGGAACAAACTGCGCGTTCTGATGCTTGACAAAGTGATTATAGTCGGACCGCTTGGATTTATACGCATTGCCGCGATAATTTGCGATATCATCCCGCCGGTAAATAAATTCACGGGTTTTATAGGCGATACGATACTTCTCTTCAGAAAAAAACGGCAGGGCCTTTTCAGGAACATTCTCGATACGGGATATCCCTGGAGAAACGTTCACGTTTTCCATAATATCAAAAACCTTGTCCACAAGTTTTGGGGAAAGATTATTTGTTAACGGGACGGTGTATAAGAAGGTTCCCGTGGCGTTGCTGGCGAAAATGCACAAGACATCCTCAATCGTCTTAACATCAAGGCTAAAAAATGCCTCCCAGACAGCAATCCCCGGAAAGGCGTAGGCGGAAAGCTGGATATTAAAACTCTTGAGAGTCTCTCTGAGCTGATCTTCGACGTTTTTCATTTTTTTTGAAACTGTGATCCCCGATAAATCGTCTTCCAGCTCATAAACGATATCAAGATCCGAACTGTCGTCGCCATAAGTCCGCGCAATCGACCTGTTTCTATTTAAAAACAAACGGAGCTCGGATGTCTGAAAATTCCTGATCAGGTAATCGACGTATTCATGGTAGTCCTGGTCATGCAAATGGTCACGGACATAGGGGCAGCTTAGATGGGCCGCGAGATACGAGCGGGCATCCTTTTCGACAACGACAAAAGGATATAATTTGCATTCAAACGGACGGCTTTGATAGCATTGGCACATATACTGATCAGTCAACACATCGCAGCGTCCAATATTCTTTTCAACCTCTGTCTTTACATATCCATCAGGATGAACCCTGTCGCCATTAAAACAGTCTGATGAATTATGCAGACAAGATCTCAGCTTCTCTTCCTGTCCCATCAACGGCCGCCATGGAGTCACCGACGATTCAAAGACGCAACAATTCTTGCACTGGAAACAATATTCCGATGGAACGAATTGCTTGAACTCTGTAAACATTATCAACACTCCATTATTAACAAAATTAGTGGGAGCTATTCTCCAATAATCTGTACCACAAGTTTTCTCTGCCGGCTGCGGACATCGAAATCAATAAAGATAATTTGCTGCCAAGTACCCAGCTGCAGTTCTTTCTTGACAAAAGGAATCGTGACTGACGGTCCAAACAAAGAAGCCCTTAAATGGGAGTGACCGTTCCCGTCGTTCCATGTTTGGTCGTGATGATATCGTCCAGGGGGTATAATCTTATCCATCAATTCCGCGATATCCCTGACCAACCCCGGTTCATACTCGCATGTTGTCACGGCTCCTGTAGAGCCGAGCACACTCACTGTCACAATACCATCCGTTATTTTTGATGCATCAATCTTCGCCTGGACAGAATCGGTCACATCAAACACCTGAGCATGTCCATGCGTCGAAAAATCAAGATTCTCAGTAACGACTGGCATAATTGAACGCTTAATTTATCGGACAGATGGTAAATTTATACGCCCGGCATTTACCATCTGTTTATTTCACTTTCGCCCCCACCGGCGCATCTTTTTCAGGCACTAACAAAACCGGACCCTGTTCCGAACTTGCCGCCAATAGCATCCCCTGCGACTCCTGTCCCCGAATCACTGCCGGTTCAAGATTATTGATAATAATAATCTTCTTTCCGACGAGCTCGTCTTTGGTATACGCCTTCCTGATTCCGGCCACCAGTTGTTTCTCTTCCTTCCCGTTATCCACTTTGAGGATATATAACTTGTCCGCATCGGGATGTTCCTGGACATCCTTGATCTGAGCCACAATGAGCTCCATCTTGGCAAAGCTTTGAATATCAATCATTTTTGTTCCTGCTTAAATTTTTATCGATTTGTGCGGATTCTATCATACCTTTATTCTTTATTCAATACTCAATAAAATAAAGTATATTTATTTTAAAACTCTTTTTCAAATTTAAAGAGCACCCTGTCATCGGGAGGCGCAGACTCTGTGGGAGAGATTTCTTCCGGATTTCTCTGAAGAATTTCTTTTTCCGCCTGGATTGAAAGGCTGTCGGTAATTTTATATTCACCGCCGATCTTTTGTTTGACATCCGGGGTCTGGCCGTCTTGCTGGATTATTTGTTCCACCTGATAGATTCCTTTCAACTGCTCGGTAAAAGCTTTCTTGACCCCAACGCCTTTCTTCCCCTCTTCAAAGGTGAAGGAGAAGTCTTCAATGCCGAAATAATCAGCGAGCTTGCTGCCAGAACCTGAAAAAAAGAAATAATCAATAAAATCTTTTGCCAAAGACGGAGAAACCTGCCCCTGATCCAAAACCGTGTCAAAGCCCGACCACCCCTTGTTTGTTGCGACCATCAGCAGGAGACGTTCTTTTGGTAAAGACGGCGTTGACGTCAAATTAATCTGGGGATCTGCTGCTTTTCCCCTGACAATGATTTGAATGTCGACTTTTTCAACCTTTGCCGAACCGTGCAAGTTCAAACCGGGCTTAACAGGATCCCCTTCAAATAAAATTTTACTTTTGGAAAGATTGATGACAGCCGTCTTGGGGCCCGAAACCGTTCCGCGAAGAAAAGTAATACTGCCTTTTAACTGAGGCCGCCTTCTTAATGTCGTCTGTAAATCCAGCTTCCCAAAACTATTGGCTAAAGAGAACCGTTGATGATTAAGCTGATCAATGAAAAATGACCCCCGGATGTGCGGCCTTTGAAGGGCGCCAGTGACATCAACGTCAAAGCGTTTGATATAACCCGAGAGATCCGGCAAAGGATTTTTTGAAGGGAACATTTGTAATACATGCCCCGCCTCAATATTTCTTGAATAAACGTTGATATCCAGCAGGCCGTTCCGATAGTATCCGTTAATCATCAAAACTTCCAGGCCGGGGATATCGATCCTGGCATTAAAAATCTGAAGATCAAGTCCGCTTAATGAAAATGCACGAAAAGAAGCGCTTAATCTGTCAACCCTCAAACTACTTTCAAAAGGAAAGACTTTGGGACTATCGATTGAAATTCCTTTGAATTCGATTGTTTCAGCCAGGCTTCCCTCAACAGATTCAATATGAAACTGTCCTCCACGAAGAAAGCGATTCAGCAAAAACTCTGTCAAAACCCGGGAGCCTTCTGTAGTAAAAAAGAAATAATAACCGACGGATAAAACTATTGCCAGAAAGACAACCGTCCGAAATAAAAATTTTCTGAATTTCATGTCAAATCTTAAGATTGATAATTTATGACTTCGTGCCTTAAACGCCCTCACTTCATCCAGAACAAACCAACTCCTCCTTATTCTAATACTTCCCCTCTTCGGAAAATTGCGGTGAGATCAAGACGGCAGATGTGACTAAAAAGTTGGGTTTATAATCATAGGACCCCCGGACAGGAACATCATGCCCGAAAAAAACGGCGGAGTGCTCCAATATTTTTATCTCAGCATATCTTATCTTAATAACCGGATAATTCCAGGACATGGCAAGATCATCGGCATCATCCAGAGTTTGAGCGACTGTCGGGTTTGAAGCATATAAAAACATGGAAACCGGCCTGGCCTTTGATTCAAGAGAGCCCCTCATATCTAAATTAACAGAGTCTCCGAACTCCCGTTTCAAGCGCTGAATCGTTGATATGGAAAGGACCGAAAAATGGGCCGTAAAAGGGAAAAACCCTCGCCCTGAACCGCCAACCAGAACAAACGTTTCAGTGTCTTCTTCCCCTGTCAGTTCGGCATTCAGACAATGCTGCCCCGACTTGATTTGTACTGTTTTTCCATCAATATGAACCTCAATCTCTCTGGGAATGTTTTGTTCACATGATAAAAAGGCTGCCGCTGCAATCACCGCGATCGCAGTCAGCCAATATTTTCTGATATCTCTCATGAAGTTTCATTAGCTCCTTTTACCGTCGAACGATGCAACACTTTTATTGTAACGTCATCAACAACGGCATACACGCAGGGGATCAATATCAATGTTAACGTTGTTGAAAATGCCAAACCCCATATAATCGCCAAGCCCATTGGTTTAATAAAGGGATCGCTTCCCCCCAAACCATAAGCCACAGAAACGAGACCTCCGATTGTCGTGATCGTCGTCATCATCACAGAACGTAAACGCATGGTGCCTGCCGTTATTAACGATTCTCTCCGGTTGTGTCCTTCGAGACGTAATTTATTGACAAAATCAATTAAAACTACCGAATCATTAACCACAATCCCCGTCAAACCAACCAACCCCATCAATGAGAAAAAACTTAAAGGTTCGCCATGGAAAAAGAAAGCGATGATAACCCCAAGAAGCCCGAACGGAATAGACAGCATAACAATCAGCGGCTGGACCAAAGAATTAAATGTGGCGGTCAGAATAATAAAGATAACAAAGAATGCGACCAGAAAAGATTTTGCCAGATTTCCAATCGATTCCATCTGATCTTCAAACTCTCCGCCGTAATCCAGGGAATAACCCATGTTTTCCTTCCCTGAAAGCTGTCCGAACTTCTTTCGCAGCAGCTGATTCACGCTGAGGGACGTTGCCTTTTGCCTGTCGACATTAGCGGTCACGTAAACCACCCGTTTTCCATCCTGATGCTGAATGCTGTAAAGCCCTGTCTCTTCTTCAATTGCGGCTAAAGATGAAAGAGGCACGAGATTCCCGCGATCATTTTCAACGAGAATCTCTTTAAATGTTTTAAAGTCTTCGCGTTTATCTTCCACAAAACGTACCACAACATCAATCTCCTCTTCCGCCCTTTTTGGTTTAACAGTAGTAGCGACAACGCCGTCAAACGCGTAGCGAACCGCGGAAGCGACATCCTGAATGTCAATATACAGTTGCCGCGCCCTTTCCTTATCCACAACCACCCGGATCTGTTTTTTCCCGGATTGATAAGTATTGGTAACATCAGAAACTCCCGCTATCGTCTGTAAATATTCCTGAAGCCTGGCTGCTATTGAATTGAGGCGTTCAAATTCTTCTCCCTTAACCCCTACCTCAACCGCCTTACCGGTCGGTGGGCCGGCCTGAGGCAGATCCACAGTGATTTTATCAAAACCTTTGACGTCCTGCATATTTTGCCGGATCTCGCCTGCGATTTTGGTGACGTCCCGTTCCCTTCCCTGGGAGGCCGTAAGATAAACGGTCACAGTCACCAGATTGGAAGCCTTTTTTGCGCTTGGATCAAACATCTGATCTTCCTGGATCGCTCCAACATATGTCTGATAGGCATCCAGTTCATCCTCAGGGAGAGCGGCGATAACCTCTTCCAGCGACTTTGCCAGCTCGCTGCTCTTAAACAAGGACGTTCCCTCCGGCGCCTCTGCCTTAACATAAAAAACCTCGATCCCGTCATCCTTGAAGCCGATATACTTCATGGTCTTGCCTGCGATAAAGAAAACAACGGCGGCAAAAAAAACGAAACCGGCTAAAAATATATAGCGGTACTCAAGGCAAAGATTAAGAATTTTCCGGTAGAAACCCTGAAAATTGACAAACCACTTCCTTGTCTCCTTTTTCTTTCTCGTCTTTTGATACCGCATGAGATCGGAAAGATGGGATGGCAGCATGATAAACGCCTCGAACAGAGACGCCAAAAGCGCAATAATGACCACGAGGGGAACTTCTTTAATGAATTTCCCCATAATATCTTTCATGAATAACAACGGGGCAAAGGCGGCCATCGTCGTTACAACCGTCGCCGTTACCGGAGCGATAACCTCATTCGTCCCCTTGATAGCCGCTTCTTTGGGCGACATACCTTCCTCAACATATCTATAAACATTTTCGGAAACAATAATCCCGTCGTCCACAAGCATTCCGAGCACAATAATCAATCCAAGCATTGATACAAGATTAATGCTGATATCAAAAAATATCATGATGGCAAAAGTTGAAAAAAGCGCAAACGGAATACCGAGCGCCGTAGTTAACGCCGGAATCGGATCGAGAAAAATAAAGAGAACCAGCACAACCAAAAATAAACCAAAGATCCCGTTACCTTTTAAAACATTAAGTCGTCTGTTCACATAATAAGAAAAATCGTTAGTAACGGTAATCTCCATCCCCTCAGGCAAGGATCTCTTGTATTCCTCCAGAACGCCCTTAAGACGTTTGACCAGTCGGATAATATCCGCCTCCCCTGTCTTAATAACAACCATTGTTAACGTGGGTTTGGAATTTGTGCGAACGATACTGGTGGCATCTTCAAAAGCAGCGCGAACAGAACCAACATCCTTAATGCGGATCCAGTTGCCTGATTCATTGGCCCGGATAATCACGTCGGCAATCTCTTCAGCCGTCTCGAATTCCGCTGTCGTCCTTACATTATATTCATACTGATCCATTCGTATCAGTCCGCCGGGAAGGGTGATGTTTCTGGATGCCAGGGCGCGCATAACCTCATTCATAGACACATGAAGGGCCGCCGTCCTGGAAGGATCTACTTCGACCCAGAATTCCGGATCCCTCCAGCCATAACGGGTGACCGATGAAACTTCATCGATATCCAGAATAATATCTTCCAGATCTTCCGCATAAGCCCGTAAGGTTTCTTCGGACACATCGCCGCCAATTGACAGTTCAAACACTGGAAATTCATCTGACCGAAGCTCGATGACTTGGGGATCTTCCTCGATTTCATCCGGCAGATTGTTCACCCGATCGACCGCCTGCCTGATATCATCAATGACTTTCTGTTTATCGGAGGCGCCCGGTTCGATCACGACATTAATCGTCGACAGATTTTCTTCCGACCTTGAGATCATTTCCTTAATCCCGCTCACGCCTTTAATTTCTTTTTCTATGGGATTGGTAACAAGCTTCTCTACATCTTCTGCGGGAGCTCCTGGATAAACGGTGGTAATGATCATTTCGTCAAACTTGACGGAAGGAAAGGCCTCTTTCTTGATGTTTAACATAGCGAAAAAACCGAAAACGATAACAAAAACAGAAATGATGTTAACGAGTAGTGAATTTTTAACTGAAAAATCGGCGAGACGCATAAAAGCTCCTTTTATAAATCCACGAGGTAATAATTAAATCTCCCCGTCCCAATATCTTTCCAGCAGCGTTCCCTCGAGACGTTTCAGTTCTACGAGGGCCGAATAATAATCATAAAAAGCCCGAATAACGGAAATCCTTGCCAGTAAAGCATCCTCCTGGAAACGGATCACCGTGTCCGAATCGGAGCGCCCCTGGCGGAAAATCCGTTCCTGTTCAAGGGCCTTTTTCTGCTGCAACTCTGCCGCCTCCCTGAGATACCTTAATCTTTCAAAAGCGGCATCGGTTGTTGTAACCTGGTTCTTAATCTGGACAGCGATCTTCCGTTCCAAATATTTTACGTTAAGCAGGGCACTGGCTTTCTGCAATTCCGCCTGCTTTTTTCCAGCCCTGGCTTCGGTGTTTTCTAAGGGCAGAGAAAAAGCGAGTGACGCAAAAAACTCGGGATTATTCTCATCGCTGATGCGGTTAATGGAATCATTAAAATCACTGCCGATTCCATTGAGGGCGAATGACCCGCTTAAATTGATCTCCGGCCACTCATTGTTCCGCGCAAACTCCAAAAGAAGATCGCGCCGCTCAATTTCATTCAAAGCCTGCAGATAGTCCCGCCGATGCTCCAAAGCTTTTTTCATGGAATCCAGCAAAGAGACCTGGTGTTCCGGCATCTGGAACGTTTTATCCGCGGGGGTAATGATAACCGGATCCTCTTCGATATTAACACTAAGCTTCAACAAATTCATGCCGGTGTTTAGCGCGCTTTGAGCCAAAACCATTTCAGCCTGACGTGTTTGGTAATTCGCTTGTGAACCAAATAATTGAGGGACCTCGACCAATCCATGCTGGACCCTCTCCTGATCGAGATCATAAAGCCGTTTCGCCTGCTCCAGTATTTCCCGACGAATCGTCAACGCCTCGTAAAGATAAACCAGATTCCAATAATTTTTTTGAACCTCAGCCAGCGTTGTTTCGATTTCTAAAAGTGAAAGTAAATCAGTGTTCTGAACATCTTTCACGGCAATCTTAACTGAAGCCCGGCTCTGCCTGCCGAAGAAATCTCTCCCCAAATCCTGTTCCACTGTCAAAGCGGTCGTTGAATCGTATGCGGGATTCAGAGTAACAAAGCCGTCCTTACTCCAGACCCGCTGGACAGTCTGGTCAAGAGATACCTCTGTGCCGGTCGGAAAAATTTTTGACAACCCGGCCTTGATCTCTTTGGTAGTGGTACGGTCGGACAGCAGTGTCGAGTTATTGGCGGATTGGTCATCCGAATAACTGGCCTCCGCGTCCAGCATTGTGTCGTAGATCGATTCTGCGATATCGACATTGAATCGTGAAATCAAAATATCATATTTCGTTAACTGAATATCAAAATTATTCTGAAGCGCCAGATCGGTGATCTCCTGTAAAGACACAGTCCTGGTCGATATATCCTCCTGGGCGAAAACACAAGGAGAAAACAAAACAATCCAAATAATCAAAATAAGGAAACGTTTCTTTCTAAACATCCTTCAATCCTTCAATAAAAGTTTTCAAAATTCTTAAATAATTTTCCTGGTCTTCGGTGGTCAGCAGGCCGATAACCTGTTTCACCCGCTCGTATTTTTCATTCCGCATCTGTTCAAGATAAGTGCTGCCCTTTTTGGTCAAACAAACATTAACGACCCTGCGGTCTTCTTGACTGTGCACGCGTTTAATATAATTATCACGTTCGAGCCGATCAATAATCCCTGTTGCTGTCGGAGGGGCAATAGACAATTCCCGGCCGATATCGCTAAGGCAACAGTGTCCCTTTTCCTGAACAAGCATCAGTATAAAAATTTGCGCAGGAGTCATGGACATGAATTGAAGAGTTCCTGCGTGAACCTTCCGTAGAAAAACCGGCAAGATCCGCATTACTTCTTCTGTAATTTCATCCAATCGTTTTGTCATATTTTTTATTATATGGGACGGGCGCTTTCTTTCCCTTTATCGACATTGTTTAGCTATACTAAATATATGCCAGGCTAAATACTTTTGTCAAGTCCCATGATATTGAACAGCCTTGCAAATAAAAAAGCCGGGCATTAGACCCGGCTTCTTTCAACAAGTTAGAAAATAATTTATCCTGCAACGGCTCCTTTTTGAAAGCCCAAATCCGATCCATTCTTATTATCAAAAGAAATTTGCAAGTCCGCGATCAGCGGCAGATGGTCGGAAACTTTCTTGGTTTCACGCGTCTTCGGGCTCCAGCATTTCAGGACATCGCATTTTCCATTAACAAAAATATGATCGATACGACGCATGGGACAAAATGAAGGATACGTTTTTAAAGGCCGTTTCTTGCCGTTAAGCAACTGGGCATCCTTAAACTTCCCGCTGAATAAATGGTAGACATCGGAATGATGCCCCGCGTTCATATCGCCGCATAAAACCATTGGTTCAGGGGGAATGTCATTCAACCATTGGGGGCCAAGAATGGTTTTTGCCTGAAGAGTTCCCTCTCCTCTATGCACACCCAAATGCGTTGCAAGTACCTGCAGATCCCCTTCCTTAAAATTAATTTTAACCCATAAAGCCCCCCGCGGTTCAAACGTTGCCCTAATCAGCCGCTCAAAACCGATTCTGGAACGATCCTCAATACGCGGCAGCTTATCTTCTTTAATTAACGTCATCGGGTAACGGCTCAAAACCGCATTGCCATAGCGTCCCCCTTCAATCTCCATATGAGAATAAAATTTATAATGATAATTCAAATATTGCGCAATCACTTCCGGCTGGTGTAAATACCGCGTCCGGTGACATTCAACATCCAGTTCCTGAAGAGCAATGATATCCGGCTCATAAATATCAATCACCTCAGCAATCCGCTGAGGACATATCTTGCCGTCCATACCGATACAACTATGGACATTGTAAGTCATCACTCTTAATTTCAAGCTCATCCCTTCTCCTTTTTAAAATCAAACCCGGGCTCTCCGATTGACTCCGGCTTTTATAAACAAACTAAATACTCGCCGGTCGGGTCATGCCGCTCATAATTTTTTCTGGCCTTTTCAAAATCTTTGGTTGCATAACAATAAAAACAACGCGCCAGGCAGGAATCATTGGCGCCAATATCTCTTGCGGCGGCGCAACGGCAATGAGTTCGCTGAGCAGGATCTTTCCGGTATTGTTTGCGGTTTCCCGTCAATTGATTAATCAACATGCGATCGATACAACTCGACTTTTCAATATTTGGAAAATCCCGGCTGTCAGCACAAACTCCCGGACTGATTCCAGACTTTAACAAATTTATTCCGATCCACTCAGCCATTCCTCTTTGTTCAAAAATATAAAGTTTGTCGTTAAAGACCACCCCGTGCTGACAAACTTTTTTATATCTCTCTTTGGCATGAGGATAATCAATCAAAAAACTAAAGACCATTCGCTTCGTCAGCCCCTGTAACCTTCCGGCAATTAATGACATCCGCTCCTGATGCCATTCAACAGGAGTTTTGTTCGTTAAAATAATAGGATCGTATCTCCAGATCACCCGTTCTGGCCCAAGCCGCGCACTTAATTTTTCGAACAAATTCAGAGAGCGATCAAGATCGGGCGAGGCTGGATCGTACAGCCGCGGATAACCTATCACGGTAAAAAGAAAATAATACGTAAATCCCAGAGAGTCGAGCTCATCAAGATGGGCGATCAACGGGCCTGGATTTCTTGTCCAAAAGACAATACATTCGACATCATTGGGGGCAAGGCTGACGGGATGGGTTTGCTGCTGGGGATATAAAGGATTTCTAACGCGACAAAACCCGGCACGGATACGGTTCATGAACCATTCGCTGTAAAATGCCGGAATATCTGTGCGCCTGCTGGCGCTGATGATTTGCATACCAGCAAATTTGTCTTTCAATAATTTAGATAATTGAATTTAAACTGAAATTGGTTCTGAGTTACAACTGCCATAATTTTTTAGTTTTCATCGAGGCATTTGAAGTCTCTGCACCAGGACCTTTTCATCTTATTGCCGATTTTAACGATAGTCCATAGATAACAAAAGAAAAAGGCATGCCCTTAAGTGCATGCCTTTTTATTGATAAGAAATCAGTCAACTACTGATGTCGAATTCTTATCCCTGCTTAACGACTTTTTTGGCCTGAAGTCCTTTGGGGCCGTTTTCGACCTCAACCTGGACCCTATCGCCTTCTTTCAAACTCTTGAATCCTGAGCCTTCAACTGCGCTAAAATGCACGAAAGCTTCTTTACCTGATTCAAGTGCGATAAAACCATAACCCTTTTTGTCATTAAACCATTTGACTGTTGCTTGTTCCACCTCTTTGCTCCTCTTAAAACGTTATTACTTTTTCTTATTAAAGGAAATTTCATAAAAAAACGCAAGGCACGTTTACACCTTGCGATGAAACTTTTCCTTTTAACTCTATATAAATCTATATTATTTTTTCGATTTTGTCAAATTTTTCCTATACTACGAATTGACTCATAAAAAATGTTACCCGTGGAATCCAAACTGCGGATTCGTTGACTCATAATTCATGTTACCCTTTCACTCTACGAAAGGGGTAACACTATGAGTCCAAA
>JBFMEN010000019.1:0-12207 GCA_040753435.1 Candidatus Omnitrophota bacterium
CTTGCCTCCGTTTTTCACCCATTGGGTGATGGTTAATGTTTTCCTTGCAAAAACATTTTACCGTCGGAGGCTTTTCTTTTATACCTCTTTTTTGTCTTTCTGACGCGCTTCTAAATCGGAGTTCGGGAAAGTAATAACGCCCTTGCAGCATGCTGCGTTTAGGATAAAATATCACCGGAGGTGTTTGAGATGAGGATATTTCAAGGTGATAAGGTTTCCATCAAGTCCTGGTGTCAGGAACCGGAAGAAGAGGTATTGGCGCAGGCTCGCGATCTTGCGGCGCTGCCGTTTGTTTTTAAACATGTCTGTCTTATGCCGGATGCCCATTCCGGTTACGGGATGCCGATCGGAGGAGTGGCCGCTTTAAAAGACGTTGTAATCCCGAATGCAGTTGGTGTCGATATCGGCTGCGGTATGAGCTGTGCCCGGACTTCACTTCGGGATCTCGATACCAAAACACTAAAGTCAATAATGTCAATGATTCGAAAACGGATTCCGGTGGGATTCGACCATCACAAAAAAGACCAGCCCTGGGAACTTTTTGCAAAAGCCCCTGATATTCCCGTAGTCCGGGAAGAACTTTCATCCGCGCGCCGGCAGTTGGGGACATTGGGTGGCGGCAATCATTTTATGGAAATACAAAAAGGATCGGATGGCTTTATCTGGATTATGGTCCACTCCGGGAGCCGGAACTTTGGTTACAAAATCGCCAGGGACTTTAACCGGAAGGCGCAGAAACTTAACCGCGAGCGGTATCCTTTTATGAAACAGTACCAGGGAGAAGGGGGGCTGGCTTTTTTACCGAAAGGTTCTTTAGAGTTTTCCCAGTATATTGAAGGGATGACTTATGCCCTGAAATTCGCTTATCGAAACCGGGAGCTGATGATCGAGCGGATCGAAGAGTCATTCAGGGAAGTGATTCCGTGTGAATTTGGCGGGATCATTAATATCCATCACAATTATGCGGCTGAAGAAATTCATTTCGGCGAAAAGGTATGGGTTCATCGCAAGGGTGCGACTTCGGCGAAAAAAGGGGAAATCGGCATCGTTCCCGGATCACAGGGAACGGCGTCTTATATTGTCAGGGGGCTGGGGAACCCCGAGAGTTTTGAATCCTGCTCCCATGGCGCCGGACGGACTTTAAGCCGGGGCCAGGCCCGAAAAATTCTCGACCTGAAATCAGAACAGCAGCGCCTTGATGAACAAGGCATCCTTCATTCAATCCGGGGGCGGCGGGATTTGGATGAAGCTTCTTCCGCATATAAAAATATCCAGACAGTGATGCGTGAACAAAGCGATCTCGTTGAGATCGTGATCGAATTAAAACCGATGGGTGTCGTCAAAGGATAAAAATCCCTATTTAATTTGAAATTTTCCTTCCGGTTGTTATCATGGTATCATGATTGCCCGCTATTCAAAATGGCATTTCTGGTTATCTGCCGGCATTATTGCCGCAGCCGTCTGGATCCGCTTGTCTGTTTTTGTTCAAAGCCCTGCCTTGTGGAGTGATGAAGCCCTGACCGCGAATAAACTCATTTGGGTTCCCTTGAACCGGTTAATTCAGCCAAAAGGATCCAATTATGGGATCATGCATGCCTATCCTCTGGGTTTTATGGCTTTAACCAAGGCCTTGATCAAAATTCTCGGCGCCTCGGAATTCTCTCTGCGTCTGATCCCGTTCCTGAGCGGGCTTTTATCCCTTTTTCTGTTTGGACGGGTAACGCGTTATTTGTTCCGCCCGGAGTGGGGGCTCCTGGCCCTGGCCATGTTTGCGTTCAGTTATCCCTTAATTTATCACTCTGTGGAACTAAAGCCTTACTCCAGCGACGTACTTATAGCAGTCATCCTTTTGTTTGTAACGATCCTCACATTGAAACGTTCCCGTCAAATTACGCCGGTTCAATTCTGTGCCATCGGGATGTATGGACTTTTGTTTTCTTTCCCTGCGGTGTTTATTATTTTTCCGTTTCTTGGTTTATGGATCCTTGAATCGGTTCTAAAGAAAGAAGGCAAAGAAATCTTCTTTCGTCTGAAAATCTTTATTTTCTTATTTGCCTTTGAACTCATGTATTTTTTATTTTCATTGCGTTTCTATTTAAAAGACCCGCAGTTGGGTCACTTTTGGAGATCCGGTTTTTTGTCGATCAGCAAATTGCCCGAAATCTGGGCAAATGGAATTCAAACATTTCCATTGCTTTTTTGGACCATTTTATCGATAGCAGGCGCGGCCTGGCTTATAAAAAACAGACGTCGAATGGCACTGGTTTGTCTCACTCCCTTGATCGCGGTGCTGGTTGCCAGCTCGTTGCATCTTTATCCGATCGCCTCCCGAACGGTCCTTTTTTTGATACCATTTTTTATAATCCTTGCCACATTCGGCATCAAAACTTTTTTCATGCGGAAATTCCCACAAGCCAGTTCAATCGTAGTTGCTTTTCTGATTGCCGCCCTTCTATGGCCGTCTCTGAACAAGCTTCCGGTTTTTCTGACGGATTTTTCGTTTGGCGAAGACATCCGCCCCCTGGTTTATTTTTTGCATAACAATCGAAAAGAGGGGGAGGGCCTGTACATGAATGAGTTGGGTGAACAAAACTATCGTTTTTATGGCCATGTCTTCGGCTTTGGAATAAAAAATTATTCAGGAATATTTGGCTCGATGATTGAAAAAATCAACGATAAAACCGGAATCCTGTTCGGATTTGAACCTTTGGACAATGCCCACCTCAGTTTTTTAACGGAAACGGGTGAGTTCTATATAGATCCGGAAACACCGGGAAATTTAATCCGGCCGGGCCGCAACTGGTTCTTGATAGCTCATAGCAAGACGGCGGCCAGTCAAATTCTCTTTAATTACCTTGACCGGATTGGCCAAAAATTGTTGGTCATGAAAACGGACAGGGACGCGGCTCTTTATTTATATGACATCGGTCAACATGTGCCTCAGTTCAGGGATATCTTTCAGTCATCGCCGTAGTTCTTTTTTCATAAGCCGCTTTTGTTGGTGGCCTTTATTAAAGGATAAAACTTTGTCATTTGAATTGAATTTTTTAACCGGATCGTTATCATAAAAACATGCTACTTCGCGATACAAAATGGTATTTCTGGATATGGGCGTTAATTTTCATCAGCGCCGCAGCGCTTCGGGCTTATGTATTCTTTCAGGGGCCAGCGCTATGGATTGATGAAGGATTAACAGCAAATAAATTAATTTTTCTGCCTCTGCGGCTGATCATCCGGCCGGATGGAGATTCCTATGAACTGATGCAGTTTTATCCTGTTGGATTTTTGGCGCTTTCCAAAGCGGTTATCCGTGTTCTAGGAGTATCCGAAACCTCTTTAAGACTGATCCCGTTTCTCAGCGGAATTCTGTCGCTGATCATTTTCGGGCGTCTTGCTCAGCGTTTATTTCGTCCGCCGTGGGATCTTTTGGCTTTGGTCTTGTTTGGCTTCAGTTATCCGCTTATTCACCATTCCGTTGAATTAAAGCCATATTCAAGCGACGTGCTTGTCGCGGTCATCCTTTTCCTGATCGCGCTTACTGTGATTGAAAAGCCTCGCCGGTTTGACATTCTGCTGTTAAGTCTAGCCGGCATTGTTTCACTGCTCGTTTCGTTCACATCGGTGTTCATCATATTTCCGTTGCTTGTGCTGTGGATTTTCCAGGCATTTTGGCAAAAAAATTCCAGCGCATTAATTGCCCGCTTGTTTGTCTTTCTGGTATTCCTGTCGAGCCAAATAATCTATTTTCAGTATTCATTGCGCCACTTTTTAGAATATCCGCGTTTGATGAAGTTTTGGGAATCCGGTTTTATTAACATCAACAACAGTCTTTCTTCTTCATTGCAGCTTGTTTGGCAGAATATTCAAAATCTGTTTCCGTCAATCATTTGGCCGGTTTTGATGCTTATCGGCATTTTTTCCCTTAGGAGGCGTCCGGATTTAATGTTGATTTGTCTAATCCCCATGATTGCGGTCCTGAGCGCAGCAGGGTTACACTTTTATCCAATCGCTCCCCGGACAATTTTATTTTTAATGCCGTTTTTCGTGATTTTAACCGTATCCGGATGTCAAAGCCTCTTTATCCAGAAATTTCCAGTCCGGTTATTTATTGCCGTTCCCGTGATCGGGATTCTCCTTTGGACCTCGTTTATTAAAATTACGCCTTTTGCTTCGAAGTTTTCTTTTGGTGAAGACATTCGTCCCTTGGTCTGTTTTCTGAATGAAAATAGAAAAGAAGGAGAGCCCATTTATGTCAACGATATGGCTATTTCCCTGTTCATTTTCTATCACAAATTATTCAAACCGGGAGATTCTTACCTGAAAAAAATTAGAGGATTGATTGGATCAGATTTGAGAACCCATGAAGGCAAGAAAGGCATTTTTCTTGATTTTACGCCGTTTGCCCCCGGGCAATCTCCGGGTTTCATAAGTGATAGCGGGGATTTCTATGCTCCTCTGGAAAACCCAGACAATATCATTCGGCGGGGACGAAACTGGTTTTTGATGGCGCACACGAAACCGTGCAAGAAAGTCTTATTTGATTTCCTGGAAAAGAACGGAGAGAGGCTTTTGGTTATGAAATCCGATCGTGATGCGACTCTTTATCTGTATGACATTCAGGGTGCTCAAAACAAATTCGTCAATTCTCAAGACAATGCTCCCCCAGCCACTGAATAATGTCGTCCGATTCATATAACGGCTCTCCGTCAATCATCAAACATGGAACCTGCGGCTTGCCGCCGATTGTAATAAGTTCTTTTTCAAATTCCGGATGAGCGGATTTATCTTTAAGTTCAATTCCCTGAATATGATTGCGGTCGATATACTGCAGAACTTTTTTGCAGTAAGGACACGCGGGTTTGTAGTAAAGTTCAAGTTTCATTGTTTTCTCCTTTCCATAGCTAAACGTTCGGCGAATTCTATCACCCGATCCTCCAGAGCCAGGCCATTACCGGCCCGGTTGATTTCCTGCAAACAGGTTGGCGAAGTAACATTGATCTCAATGAGATAGTCCCCGATAATATCGATGCCCACAAAGAAAAGACCGAGTTCAATGAGCCCGGGGCGAAGCCATTGAATGATTTTCCAGTCGTTGCCGGTAACTGATGCAGGAAAACATTGTCCTCCTGCAAATATATTGTTACGGTGGTCGCCGGAAGAATGGACGCGTAAAATGGCCCCTAACGGCTCGCCGTTAAGCAAAAGGATTCTTTTATCACCCGTCTGCGCGGCATCGATATAACTCTGGATAATGATCTTTTCGGTAAAACTCCGGCTGACCGTCTCAAGGATAACCATCTGGTTTACATCGCCCGGACTGACGACAAAAATCTGCCGGCCGCCATAACCATTCGTCGGTTTTACAATAAACTTTTTGTATTTTTCGATAAATTCAAGCATCTCCTGCTTGTCCTGCGTTACGATTGCCGGCGGAATAATATCGGAAAATTTCATGGCCCACAACTTTTCGTTAACTGTCCTGATGCCCTCGGGGCGATTGATGATTACAACAGATTCAGGCATATGATCAAGGATCCATGAATTTAACAAATATCTCTGATCAAAAGGCGGATCCGTGCGAATAAACATAACATCGATATCATCAGGATAAAACGATCGGGGTCGTTTTCTTTTAAAAAGAGATTCTCCCTTTTCCGTTGAGGCCTCGATCTCAGTCACATGGGCAACGGGACCGTCGGGTGTAAGGGAAAGACCATGGTTCGGAAGATAAAAAACTTTATGCCCCTTCCGCTGAGCTCCCCACATCAAGGCGAGGGAGGTGTCTTTTTCAAATATAACTTCTTCTAACGGATCCATTAAAAATACGATGTTCATGCCTTGCATTCCTCCAGTCGAATGATCTCCCGCTGGGCAGCAACGGCGGCAATGCGCGCTAATATGCGGTAAAAGTCAAAAACCCGAAAAGAATGTTCCGCGCCTCTTCCGGGATAATCACATTCTTTGCATTCGTCGTCATGAGGACACATCTTTTTGAAATTCATTCCCTTGGTATTGAGATTATCGCGGCTGCCCTTTTCAACATTGAAACGGTAAAATCCGCCGATCAAATGATTTTCGATCTGATACATACAGACTTCGCCGGCTTTTCCGTCAACAGTACAAATCGTTGGTATTCCTTCCTGGATCATCCAGCGATCATTAACCCGCGAACCTTTTCCCGAATACAGTTTTGATCGCTGCTTGCTGTTTAGTTTAAGAATATCGTCGGGCTCCTCAATGGCAAGAACGCCCATTCCATAGGTCCCGTAATCGGGTTTCATGATGAAATACGGTTTCTCATCGATTGAATGTTCATGGTATTTCCGTTCGACTTCAGCAAATAAATCATGGGTAACGTCGCGGATATAACGCCGGTCTTTTTCTTCATTCAAATTTACGTTGTCAATCGTCCGGTAGCGTGTTGAAAAAAACCATGGATCGACGCCGATGATACCTGCAAACTGCTCTGTGAGAATATTGAGATGATAAAAATGTTCCGACTTTAACCGCGAGTGCCAGCCTGCATAGGCGGACGGATAAACGGGAATGGATGAATGCTTAAGGATATCGGGGATCCCCTTTGTCAGGTCGTTGTTTAAAATGACCAAATCAACCTGGCGCTGGTCATTTTCAATTTCATAAAGAATGTTTTTTAAACAATGGATCCGGACATGTTGGGCGGTCGCCGTCTCGAATTCGGCGAATTTTATTGTTTCGCAAAAAGCCGGCTGGATCGTGAGAAAGGTTGCGATATCGGCCCTGAACCCCGCTTCTTCAATGATGCTCTGAAGGACGCGAACATTTTCAAGATACCAGGTGTTCCTTGTATGTTCTTCCGTGATAATCAGGATATTTTTTGCATCAGGCACCCTTCGTTGAATGGCAAACCTGAAAAAGAGGGCGGCGTCTTTCAGCCCATGGTCACATAAATTATTAAAACCGGCCGGGAACAGGTTGGTATCTACAACGGCAGCTTTAAAACCGGCATCACGGATATCAACAGAAGAATACAAGGGGAGTCTAGTGGCATCTTCCTGACTATGCAGCCATTTGAGGGCGGCATATTGCCGTGCTTCAAGAGCATCAAGAAGGAAGCTCCCGGGAACTGGTTGATTAGAAGAATTAATGCTCATACCTGTACCGCAACATCAGACCTAAGATTCCTTAAATAACTTTCGATTTCATCCAGTGAAACTAGCGTCATTAACTCTCCTTTCAGTCGTGCAGAGCCGGGTATTCCTTTAAAATAACCTGAATAAAATTTACGGAAGGCGTAAAGCCTGTTATCAAGGTTATGATGACGGGCGTAGTATTGCAAATGATCCAGGCACAAGGCAACGCGTTCCTTTAATGAGGGCAGTTCAAAAGATTGCCCGTTTAAAAAACATTTGATTTCATTGAAAATCCATGGATTATGGAGAGCGCCGCGACCAATCATCACGGCATCGCATCCGGTAGCAAACATCCTCCCGGCATCCGGGCCTGTCATGACATCGCCATTGCCAATCAGGGGAATTGAAATGATTTTTTTGATTTTTTCAAGCCAGGACCAGTCTGCCGGAGATTG
Source organism: Candidatus Omnitrophota bacterium (assembly GCA_040753435.1). Lineage (GTDB taxonomy): Bacteria > Omnitrophota > Gorgyraeia > Zapsychrales > JANLHA01 > JAKLFA01. The sequence goes on from JBFMEN010000019.1 coordinate 7,568, forward strand.
GTATTTTTGAGAACGCGTGCGGCAATGAACGGTCAGGGCTTTGGCTCCGGCCTGTTCGACCATTTTCGCCACTTCCGGAATGACAATATTGTTGTTATCCCATCCAAGCCGTGTTTTTACCGTTACAGGAATATCCGTTTCTTTGACGCACGCCGTGACGATTTTTTCGAAAAGAGGAAGGTCGCGAAGAAGGCCTGCGCACTCCCCCCGCGTTGCGTGTTTTCCGGCCGAACATCCCGCGTTGATATCAATAAAGTCCGGTTTGAATTTGGAGGCGATTATGCCGATTGATTTTTTAAAAGCGTCCGGATTTTTACCGTAGATTTGAATGCCCGCAGGCCGTTCATCATCATGAATCAAGCTCTTGAATTTTGCTTTTTCAACATCCCTGATGATTGCTTCCACGCAGACAAATTCAGTAATTACTGCGTCTGCGCCCATTTTTTTGCAGACAGAACGGAATGGAATGTCCGTGACCTCATGCATGGGCGCGAGAAAAAGGGGGTGTGATCCAAATTGTAGGTGTCCAATCTTCATCGGTAGCGATTATACTGAAATAAGCGGAATTTGCAAATAGTAGGTTGGGACGTCGGGACACGCTGCGCCGAATTTGCCATGACCGGAAGAGGAAAACCGGGAAATTTTAAAAAAATTCAGGGAAATTAGCGAAAAATGTCAGTTAAAGCGGACTTCTGTCATAGACAAACATCAAATTGGAAATATAATACTAACATCTTTTCCTCGAAAATTTAGTTACTTAACTTCATGCCGCCTTCCGATTGATTGTCATGCCGTTTCCCTTTTGCACCATCTTTCAACCATTCTTCCAAGTATGATGAGCGATAAAAAATTTTATGCCCACAGCATTGAAGGAAAGCCGCCGGAAGAGTGGCAGGGGCTGGAGGTGCATTTAAAAATATTTGTCTAACAAGTCAAACAAAAGAGTACGTCATAATATTTTAAAAGGTAATACAAATGATTCCTGAATATTTGTGGGCGAAAAAAACAAACGATGGCGAATTATGGCATCCTCTCGTTCTTCATTTAATAGATGTTGCTGCCGTGGCGGAAAAAATATTGAGTCGGGAACCAGCATCAACACGAAGTATGTTTGCTAATGCTTTCAACCTGTCATGGCATGAAGCGAAACCGCTGATTCTTTTTCTTGTAGCATGCCATGATATTGGGAAGGCGAGCCCGGGATTTCAGCTTAAATGGAAAGAGAAAAGAACTGTCCTTGAAAATTTAGGCATTAAGCTGCCTAAGCTACCGGACATTTCTATTAATCATGCCTTTATTACTCAACTGGCAATTGAAAGGTTCCTTAAAGAATTAGGATGGTCTGAAAATCTTGCGATGTATTGTGCCGATGCTGTTGGTTGTCACCATGGTGCTCGAGCAACATCGACAGTTCTAAATGATCTGGAGGGTAATCGTCATGGTGTAGATGACAGGAACTGGAGCCCTATTTGGCAAAATATTTTTAAATCCCTTTGTACCCTTTTTGCAATAAAAAATGTTCCGTCTAAATCAACTTTATCTGGGGCTGAATTTATGCTTCTTGCCGGACTCACCAGTTTTGCTGACTGGATAGGGTCAAATGAGGAGTGGTTTCCTTTCGGAAACATAGATCATTGCGATGATTTATCCGGATGGTTCAAGAAGAGCCAAGAAAAAGCAAAACGAGCACTCGATTCTATTGGATGGGAGAATAGAAGTCCACTGGCTATTGAATATCGAAATTTTACAGAGATATTCCCAGAATGCGTACCGCCACGCCCGCTGCAGGAAACGGTTGTAAAAGCTATGTCAGAGACAAAAACGCCGGGGGTATTTCTCATTGAAGCGCCCATGGGCGAGGGGAAAACGGAAGCAGCTTTTTATGCTTATATGGAATTGCAGCGTCAGTTTGGTCATCGTGGAATGTATATGGCCTTACCGACGAAAGCAACTGGTAATGCAATGTTCAAACGAGTCTTGAAATTTTTACGTTTTTTTTCTTCGAGAAGAACTCTTGATCTGCAGTTAATCCATGGAGCCTCTCAACTTAATGATGCTTTTCAAAAGTTGCGTATTAATCAGATTTGTTCTGATGATGGCGGCGGAGGCATTTGTGCCAGTGAGTGGTTTACACATAAAAAGAGAGCCTTGCTTTCTGAATATGGGGTGGGAACGATTGACCAGGCATTGGTTACAATTTTACCGGTGCGGCATTATTTTGTTCGTCTGTGGGGTTTGGCAAACCGGGTTGTGATTTTCGATGAAATACACGCATATGATGCCTATACGGGAACATTGCTATTTCACTGTGTTCGTTGGCTTCGTGCGCTCGGCGCGAGCGTAATTTTGCTTTCTGCTACGCTTTCGCCCGAATTTCGTCGGCGTCTTGCGGAGGCCCTGGGAACAACCCTACCAAAACAGGAAGAAGCTTATCCACGTTTAACAGTATTTACAGGAGATGAATGTAAACAAATTGGATTTACAACCGAAGGAAGTAGATGTCAGACGATAGCAATTGAACCGATTGATTCAGTTTTAACTACAATTGAAATATGTCTCAGAGAGAAGAAATCTGAAAATATATTTACAGGTGTTGTCGTGAATACTGTTCAAAGGGCGCAAGAACTTTATACGCTTTTAGGTGACGGGGATATTATTGAAGTTGATGCCAATATTGTTGGTAAACGACTTCCTGACGGAACGGAAGTGAATCTTTTTCATGCTCGCTATCCAGCGGGTGAGCGGCAGAGGCGCGAGGATTATGTCTTGTCTGTATATGGGAAAAATCAAGGAAACGGTGGTCAATTAAAAAAACGCAACGGACAGCATATTCTTATTGCGACACAGGTTGTAGAACAAAGCCTCGATCTTGATTTCGATTTTCTTATTTCTGATTTGGCACCGATTGATTTGATTCTCCAACGAGCAGGACGCTTGTGGCGGCATCAAAGAAAAGAACGGCCATTTCTTCATCCAATATTATGCGTCGCTGGAGTGGCTGGTGATTCAGTCGGTTCATTTGGTTCTCCGCTTTGGTGGAATAAAGTGTATCGAGAAGATATTTTGCTGCGTACGTGGAGCGTCCTTAAGGCTCATGGGTCCAAGATTGTATTACCGAACGAAATAGATTCACTTGTTCGGAACGTGTATGACGATTTCGTTATGCCGACGGATAAAGAAATGGTTGAAAAACTTGAAAAGGCTGAAATCGATGGTGAAGGGAACTGTTTCGCCCAAAGGTCAATGGCACATCGAGCTGTTATTGGATTGCCTGACGATGGGAGCTGGAAGGATGCTAACCGATTTTATCTTTATGATGAAGATGAGCCAGGAGTACACCATACATTAAAAGCCATGACACGATTAGGGGAAGATTCAGTGACAGCAATCCCTTTATTTCTTTCCGATAATTATGACCCGTTAATCGAACCTGATTTTGCAATAGCGAAACAATGGTCGATACGTTCAATTTCACTTTCGCGTCTTTGGGTTATTAAGAAATTGCGGAGCAAGGGCGTTCCAGCGGGATGGAAAAAACAACCATTACTGCGGAATTATTATCCTATGCTTTTTGATAATAACGGGAATTGGACTGAAAACGATATGGTGAAATTAGATAGAGAACTTGGCATATTGTATAAGATGAAGGAGGGATGATGAGTAGTTATAACTTGATTGATGAACCATGGATCCCGGTCAGAGATTTAGGCGGGAATTTAAAAGAATTAGGGATTAAGGAAGTTCTTTTATCAGCGAACAATCTTGCTTCGATAGAAGATCAGTCTCCTTTAGTAACAGCTTCATTGTATCGATTTCTTCTGGCCGTGCTATATCGTGCCCTTAAAGGACCTTGTGATATCGATGAGGCTAAAAAATTATTTCGTGAAGGTTTCCCAGGGCAGAAGATAACAGCGTATTTAGAAAAATGGCGTTCTCGTTTCTTTTTGTTTGATGAGAAATATCCGTTTGGACAAGTTCCAGAATATGAACCAATGGTAAAAAATGGCAAACAAAATTGGCGTTCTTGGACGGCTTTAGCAGCAGAGCATAATGCGGATAATGCTAAGGTGTTGTTTGATCATGTGGATGTTTCTGCCTCGGGAGAGATGCCTTTAAAACAAACAGCAAGGTGGCTGTTTGCGTGTAATACTTTTGTCCTCGGAGGCGGTAACAGTGATTTTAAGTATACCAAAGACGCTCCAAGTTCTAGCTCTGCGATGGCAATTCCTATAGGGAAAAATTTACAGGACACATTGATTTTTTGTCTTGTACCTCAAAATTATGAATTAACGGAGACGGATATTCCTCTTTGGGAACGCGATTCAGAAGGTGTTGAGTTCTTGAAGAATGGAGTTGAACGTTCGGAAACGGGCTATGCAGATCTTTATACATGGAGGAGTCGATCCATTAGATTCAAAGAAAAAACTTTCGGTGGAATCAGTAAGCTTGCGCTTGCCTCGGGAATTGGATATGTGGATTCGTCGCTGATAGATCCGATGGTTGGATACAAAATTGTTGATGTAAAAAATAAAGAAACGGACGAAAAAGTTAAAAAGAAATTGCCGCTCCGGTTTGAAGATCGTGGGATTTGGCGCGATTTTGATTCGCTTCTTCCCGATGGGACTCATCTGGCGCCTTTG